>DATBAS010000186.1:0-48225 GCA_036271395.1 Kofleriaceae bacterium | reverse complement strand
CGACGGCAAGGGCTTCGTGCGCGGCATCGTGCACGGCGCATCGCAGAGCGGCCAGACGCTGTTCATCGAGCCCGAAGAGATCGTCGATCTCAACAACCGGCTCAAGCTCGCCGAGGCCGACGTGCAGGCCGAAGAGCGCCGGATCTTCGTCAAGTTCTCGAACTGGGTCGGCGAAGAAGCCGATGGCTTCGCGCGCTCGCTCGCCGCCGCCGAAACGCTCGACATCATCGCCGCGGCGGCGCTCGTCGCCGACGACACCGTCGCAGCCGAGCCGGTCCTCGACGACGCGCCGCGCATCGCGCTCTTGCACGCGCGCCATCCGCTGATGCTGCTCGCCGAGAAGCGCGTCGTCGCGAACGACATCACCGTCGCGGCCGGCCAGACGCTGCTCGTCTCGGGTCCGAACGCCGGCGGCAAGACGGTCGCGCTCAAGACCGTCGGGTTGTGCGCGCTGATGGCCCGCGCCGGCCTGCACCTGTGTGCCGAGAGCGGCAGCGCGATCGGCTGGTTCCGCGACATCGTCACCGACATCGGCGACGCGCAAAACCTCGAGAAGGATCTGTCGACGTTCTCGGGCCACATGGTCAACCTGCGCGCGCTGCTCGTCGACGCCGCACCGGGCATGCTCGTGCTGATCGACGAGATCGCGGTCGGCACCGATCCGGATCAAGGCGCCGCGCTCGCGCAAGCGACCCTCGAGGCGCTCGCCGCGAAGGGCGCGACCGCGATCGTGACCACGCACTACGAGCGGCTCAAGACGCTCGGCTCGGCCGATGTTCACTTCGCGAACGCGTCGGTGGGCTTCGATCTCGAGCGGCTCGAGCCGACGTTCAAGCTCCATCTCGGCTCGCCCGGCAGCTCCGGTGCGCTCGCGGTCGCCAAGCGCATGGGCTTGCCGAACGGCGTCGTCGAGCGCGCGCGCGAATTGCTCGGCGCGGCCGGCGCGCGCGTCGAAGATTTGCTCGCGAGCGTGGCCGATCAACGCCGCCGGATCGAGCTCGAGCGCGCGGCACTACTCGCCGAGCTCGAAGCCGTCGAGGCCGAGCGCGCGGCGATGCGCACGCAACGCGAGCGCACGAACGCGCGGTTCGAGAAGGAAGCGCGCGCGGCCCACGGCGACGCCCTGTCGGCGCTGCGCTCGGCTCGTCGCGACATCGACGACATCCGCAAGGAGCTGCGCGCGAGGCAGCAGGTCACCGTCGATGATGCGCGCGCGGCGACCCGCAAGCTCGTCGCACCCGGCGCCGCGGTCGCGCAACACGAGCCGCGTCGCAAGCTGCCGCCCGGCACGCCGGCGACGGTCGAGTCACTCGTGGTCGGCGCACCCGTGATCGTGCCCAAGCTCGGCCGTTGCGAGGTCGTCGCCGTGCCCCACGATGGCAAAGTCGAAGTGCGGCTCGGTCAGATGCGCGCGCTCGTGCCGGTCGCCGACGTGCTGATGGATTCGCATCGCGCCGCACGCGCCGCCGAGCGCGAGCGCGAGCGCGAAGCTCCCGACGCCAAGCCCGAGCCCGGCGTCGTGCTCGTCGATGGCATGCCCGCGGGCGGCCGGGCGACGGCGCGCACGATCGACTCGACGATCGACGTCCGCGGTCAGCGCGCCGACGAAGCCGTCGCGAACGTCGATCGATTCATCGACGAGAGCCTGCTCGCGAGCCGCGACACGGCGTTCGTGGTGCACGGCCACGGCACCGGCGCGCTGCGCACGGCCGTGCGCTCGCACCTCGGCCGGCACCAAGGCATTCAGACGTTTCGGGCCGGCGAGCCCAACGAGGGCGGCGACGGCGTGACCGTCGCGTTCCTGAAAGGCTAGCTACGGGTTGTACGGCACGATGTCGAACGTATCGTTCGAGCCGCCCGTCTGATCGTCGACGAACAGGCGGTGACCGACCGGGTCGTACGCCATGCCGGCCACGTACGTGAACGTGAAGCCGGTGAACGTCAGCGCGGTGACGGTGCCGTCGGCGAGCGCGATGTGGTTGATCGCCTGCGCGCGACCCGAGCCGCCGGCGCCGCCGCCGTCGAGCATGTCGCCGTTGGGCAGCTGGAGCAGCATGTCGGGCTTCGTGTAGCTCGCGACGAACGTCGTCGAGGTCAGGCCGTCGGCGCTGATCTTCAAGAACGTGTTGTTTGTCTGATCGCCGAGAATGAACGTGCCATCGGCGTTCGCTACCAGCCCGATTACTTTGCCGGTCGGCGTCGGAGTGGTGCTGTTGTCAAAGAACACGCCCTGCGCCGCCGTGTCGCTACCACTACCACTGCCGAGCGTGGTCTCCAGGATGTCGCCGATGAACGTCGTGCCCTTCACGAACGCCGTTTGGTAGATCGTCTGGCCGTCCGAGCCGAGCACAAGGCCGACCGACCGCCAGTTACCGACCTGCGCGTTGTTCGAGCCGGCGGCTTCGAGATAGAGCGTGACGTCCGAGCCGCTGATTTGGATAACTCCGTTGTTCGCGCCTGCGGTCGCGGTGCTGAACTGCGGCGTGATGAACGAGCCGTCGGAGAGCTTCACGATCTGGCCGGGATCGACGCCCGTGATGCCGTCGAGCGAAGCGATCACCTCGATGCCCTTCGCATCGGTCCATTTGCAGAATGCATTGCCGCCCGCGCTGCCGACCTTCTCGGTGAAGTACAACGCGCTCGCGCTGCCATCCCAGTAGAGGCCGTTCGCGAAGCCCGTGATCATGAACGAGCTGCCGTTGCTGCTACCGCTGCCGCTGCCGCTACCACTGCCGGTGGCGTCGTGAGCCGCGTCCGCGATCGGGGCATCGCTCGTCGTGTTGTTGTTGCTGCCACACGCGATCAGCGAGGCAGTTAGCGCAAGAAACATCGTTCGCATGCGCGACGTCTTCGCACGTGACCCGGCCCGTCACGAGTACACAAATGTAACGCCGAGGGTCTTGAACTGTAATACCGCTAACGTGCCGGGAACAGCCGGTCGACGTCGTCGAGCGCGTGGGCCGTGTCGTTCGCGACTCGCTGCGAGATCACCGGAAGCGCGTCGACGTAGCCGAAGTTCCGGATCTGGGTCGGCTCGTTGACGTCGAACTTCATCGTCGCGATGTTGCGCGCTGACTGGTACCAGCTCGGCAGGGCCGTCGGATCCACGCCGAGCTCTTGGCTGCGGTACACGCCGAGGTAGTTGCTGACGTGGCACGTGATGCACTGCGTGTTCACGGCGTCGTTGAGCGTCGGGTTGAGCACCTGCGCGAGCGCGTCGCCGGCGAGCATCCGGTTCGCTTGCGTCGCCGTTGCGAAGTTCGCGCCTTGCATCGCGAGCGCGATGCCGGCCGGCTCGTCGGCGAGATCGCCGGGGCCGGTCTCGTACGTCGTGTCGCCGTCGGTGAGCTGGATGCTCTGCTGGACGAGGCCGACTTCGGGGATCGGCGTCTCGTTGAATTCGCTGCCGTCCCAATCGATCTCGCGAAAGTTCCACTCGAACGGCGTCGCGTTCGCGACTTGGCCCGCGGTCGTGATGCGCACGAGGTTGTCGGGCCGCGCGTAGGCGAGCACGAGTGTTTTGAGCTTCGCCATGTAGTCGGCGTGATCGGCACCGGGAAGCACTTCGAGCGGATCGGCGTCGGCGTCTTGCAGCGCGGCGAGATCGCGCAGCTGATCGACGACGCTCGGCAGATCGGCGGCGGGAATCGGATAGAACAAGTGGCCGGCGACGTCGACCGTCGTGATCGTGCCGTCGGCGTCTTGCACGGGCTGCACGATCAAGCGCAGGCGGCCGTCGACGTTGCCAGGACATGGCCCGACCGTCGAGCGATCGCATACGTCGAAGCGCAGCGCGACGACCTGGAACTGCGCGTCGGTGTAGGTCGTGCCGTTGCGCGGGCCGAGGTCGCCGCGGCCGATGATGAAGTTGGTAAACCAATCGGTCTGCACGAGCGGATCGACTTGCGACAGCACGGGCGTGCCGGCGTCGGTTGGCAGCGGCAGCAGCATCGACAGATCGTTCATGCCGAGCGCGTGCTGCACGGTCGGCGCGGGCGCCGGTGGCGACGACGAGCACGCGCCGAGCACGACCGCGAACAACGCAACCCGCATGGTGGCAGCGTAGCCAATCACGTCGCGGCGTGCCACTCGCCGTGCTCGTCGAGCCGGACGCGGCGTCCTGCCGCGAACGTCACGCCGATCGACATCGGCTCGGTCGCGAGCTCGCGCGGCGACGGCCACAGCGCGCGGCGCAAGATCAGCATCGCCATCGCGAACGGCATGCCGGCGAAGCGCCCGTCGGGTTGCGCGTCGACGTGATCGTCGCGGCCCATCATGACCTCGAGCACGGCTCCGACGTTGGAACAGGTCACGACGCCGCCGAGGTCGCCGACCACGATCTGCGCGGTGCGGCAGCCGAAGCTCGGCCAGGCGTGTGCATCGAGCGCGCGGCTGTAGTCGAGCCAATCGCCGCCGAGCTTGCCGGCGATCGTCGCGATGCGGCCGACCAGCTCGCGGTCGCAGAGATCGAGCTCGAGCGCGCGGCGATAGCAGCGCATCGCGGCGCGCCACATGCCGTGCGACTGCGCGCAGACGGCGGCCTCGACGAACCCGCGGCGCGCGGCGGCGTGATCGTTGGCGCGTGCGGCGCCGTCGGCCTTGCCGAGCAAGTCGCGAATCTCGGCCGCGGGCGTCAGTCCCGAAGGCGTCACGCTCGACGACATCACGTCGAATCCGCGAGCGACAAGATGTGAAGCACGTGCTTGGCCTTGCCGTGCTCGACGACGAACAACCGCTTGCCGGCCGCGTCGTACGCGGTGCCGCGCACTTGATCGAAGCCGGCCGCGAGCGGGTGTTGCGTGCCACCGCGCGTGACCTCGGTGATCGAGCCCGCGCGGCCGCCGGTGACGAGCGAGCCGTCGGGCAACACGGTCAGCAGATCGACGCTCGGCAAGTTTGCCGCGATCGGTGCGACCGCGGCGTTACTTCCGCGGGCGATCGACTCGATCGCGTTGCCGTCTTGATCGGAGACGATGAGCTCGTTGGCGAGCGCCGCGATGCCGACGGGCTTCGCGAGGCCGCTGCCGACCATCTCGGTCTCGCCGCCGCTGCCGAGATCGAGCGCGGCCACGCCGCCGTGATGATCGTGGCCATTCACCACGAAGTACGTGTCGTAGATCGCACCGTCGGGCGCGCGCGCGATGCCGATCCGGCGCCGGATCGGATCGAGGTTCGCGACCGCGCGGACCTGGTGGCTCGGATCGACCACGAACACGCCGCCATCGCTGCCGAACCCGAACGAGGTGATCGCGAACGAGCCATCGGGCAGGCGGACGAGCCCGCCGAGCTCGACCCCGGCCGAGCCGAGCTGCGCGACCTCGGTAAAATTGCCGGCATCGGTCCAGCGGACCAGCGCGTTGCCTTCGGTGAGGTAGAGCGCGTGCTCGGTCGCGTCCCAGTAGGCGCCGTTGGCATCGCGCTGTAACGAAATGTCGCGTTGTGACAGCGGCGTTGCACGCGCACTACCGCCGTTTGCCGACGATGACGAGTGTGAGTTACACGCGGCGATCAGCGCGATGACACACAGCTGTCTCACGTTACTCGGTGATTGCAGCGCGGGTGCCAGCGCGGGCGAGCGCGCTTCGCGAGCTTGGCGCGAAACATCCCCGACCACAGTTCCCAGTCTGGAGCAGGTGCTCACCAGCGACGAGACTGCGTGAAATCGGAATGTAATAGGTTACGGCGCGATGACATAGAACGAGACGCCGTACCACGTGTCTTCTTTTGCCGCGGGCATCGCGATGCGCGCCGCGATCGCCTGAAGGCACGTGCGGGTGGTCTCGATCGCCTGGGCCGGAACGGGCTTGGAGTCGCGGGCGATGTCGAGCTTGAGCTGGACGTCGACGCTCGGCTTTTTTAGCGCGTAGTGGACTTGGTCGAGCGCCGGCTCGGAGCGCGGGCCGACCTTGATGATCGAGATCTCGTACGCCGCGGTCGGCTGTTGCGCGACGCACGAGCGCATCGCGCCGATCGATGGTGCGATCGCCGCACGCAGCACCGGGATCTCGAGGATCGCGCTCGATCCCGGGTTGCGCGCGATCGCTTGCGGCCAGTCGAGCGCGCTCAGCGCCTTGACGTGCTCCTGCGCGCGCCGGCGCCACGGGCTTTCGGCTGCGAGCGCCAGGTAATGGCGAAAATAGATCAGCGCGTATTCGGGCGTCGCGGTCATCGGACCGGACAGCGGGCTGAACGAGTGGGCGAGACCGAGCATGTAATCGCCTTCGCCCACGCCGAGCCACGGATACGTCGGGTTGACGATCATGCCGAGCTGGGCGTCGGCGGCGAGCGCGATCTGACCGTCTTGCTCGGCGTTGGTCGGCCGCTTCGCGCGATCGTAGGCGAGCGCGAGCAGCCAGTGCGTCGTCGCGGAGCGGCCCTCGATCGTGTCGAGCGCGCTGTCGAGCGCGTCGATCGCCTCGTCCAGCTTGCCGAGCGCGATGCGCACCTCGCCGAGCCGCATCCACGCCTCGCCGCGCGGACCGTGCTCGGCGGCATGGACGAGCGTGCGCTCGGCATCGGCGAGATGGCCGGCGCGCGCCTGACAGATGCCGAGCTCGATCTCGCGTTTGTCGCGTTCGGCCGCAGGCGGCGTTGCCGGTGCCTCGTGCGCCTGCGAAATCGCGAGATCGTCGGCGCAATGCGTCCAATCGCGCAGCTCCAGATACGCCTCGCCGCGGTAGCCGTACGCGCGCGGGTCGCTCGGGATTCGCGCGATCGCGTCGGTGAGCTTGTCGACGGCGAGTCGCGCACCGCGCTCGCTCTGGTCTTGCAGCGCGCGTTGGCCGTCGCGCACGAGATCTTCGTACGGCGCGCGCTCGGGATCGAGGGCCGATTCCCACAGCGCCGAGCGCTGCTCGGCTTCTTCGTCGACATCGTGCGCGTCGGGCGGATAGCGCGCCGATTGGGCGTGCGCGGCGATCGGCAGGATCGTCGCCGCGACGAACGCGATCAGCGAATGAGCTCGTGCCACGGCGTCTCGAGCTGGAGCGCTTTGCGCTGCTTGGTCGCGAGCAGCGGTTCGAGGTGCGCTTTCGCGCGCGGTTGGAACTCGGGATGCGCGCCCGACGCGATGTATTTTTGCCAGTCTTCGATCGCGATCTCGGTCATCCCGTACGATTCGTAGATCAGCGCGAAGTAGTAGTACTCCTCGCCGGACGGCACGTAGAAGCTGCGGCCGCTGTGCACGTTCTTCTCGAAGTCGGTCACCGCCTGCGGGCCCTGCGACAAGATCAGCTCGCGCGCCTGGCTGCCGCGCTCGTCGCGGTCGAGCGCGACGGCGAGCCCGAAGACCGTCTCGGAGCGCAGCGCGAAGCGCAGAGCGCGGCGATACATCTCGATCGCGTCGTCGAGCCGGTCGAGCATCATGTATGTCTCGGCGAGGTTGCCGAGCACGGTCTCGTCGGGCTGATCGGTGCGCTGCACGATCAGCTCGTAGTCTTTGGTCGCGAGCTCGAGGTTCTTGCGATCGGCCATGCGCGTGTGGAGCAGCGCGCGGCGAAACAGCAAGCCGAAGTCGGTCGCGAGCTGCGACTGATCCTCGCGCATCACGCCGAGGCGCGGATCGAGCGGCGAGCGCTGTTCGAACTCGGTCCACGCGTCGAGCACTTCTTGCGCGTGCGTGCGATCGAAATAGCTCGGGTCGTTGATGCACAGCGACGACGCGTTCTGCGACAGCGCCTCGCACTCGAAGTAGAACGAGAACAACAGGCGGCCGATCCGGTATAACGGCTCGCCTTCGGTCGGCTCGGCGGCGGCGGCGTTGCGATACGACAGCACGGCGTGCTGTACGAGCGTGCGGATCGCGTCGCGCGACGCCGCCTGCGTGGTCGCTTGCTCGGCGAGCTCGTCGCCGGATTGCATCTCGCTCGTGTAAACGTCGCGCTTCGGATCGGGTGAGCCGGTGTCGATCGCGTGCTGCCACACGCTCGCGTTCGCGGTCGCGGTCGCGGACATCACGAGCAGCGCGAGCAATCCGGCCCGCGTCACGGCGTTCCTTGCTGCGGTGGCTGTGGCGGTGGTGGCGGCGGCGCGAACAGCGATTGGATTTGTGGCAGCGTGATCTGCGGCGTCGACTTGGACTCGCGCGGCAGCCGATCGAGCGCGCGCGCGTGATCGATCGCGCGGCGGCGATACGGCGCGGCATCGTCGGCTGCATAGAGCAACCACTCGGTGCGCGCCTCGGACCAGTCGCCGATGACCTCTGCCATCAAGGCCCGATAATACAGCTCGTCCTCGGCCGGCGCGAACCTCATGCGCGCGAGCGCGTTTTGCAGCGCGGGCGCGAGCTGATCGCCGAGCTGCTGCTTCATGCGATCGAGGATGTCGAACGCGGCGCTGCGCTCTTCGTCGCGGTCGTACTGGACCGCGAGCGCGAACCCGACGAGCGCGAGCTCGTTGGGCTCGAACGACGCCTGCGGCGGCAGCGCGTCGTCGAGCACGTCGATCGCGGCGGTGCTGTGGCCGTCGAGCGCGAGCGCGGTGGCGAGATGGACGAGCGCATGCGCGCCGGCGGGCACGCTCGTGTAGACCGAGACCTGCGCGAGCCGCAGCGCGTGGATGGCGTCGGCGTAGCGGCCCGCGTCGATCGCGGCCGCGCCGATGCGATCGAGGGCGTCGGCGCCCGCATGGTCTTCGCCGACGCGAGTCACGAGGTCGCTCAGCGCGTCGCGGGCGACCCGAGCATCGCCGGCGTCGTCGGCAACGCGGCCGAGTAGCTGCAGGACGTCGGCGTTGTCGGGCTCGAGCTTGCGGGCGTAGCGCAGCGCGCCTTCGAGCTCGACCGCGAGCTGGCGGCGCGCGGCCGCGGGTGGTGCCGCATCGGCCAGCTCGGCGGTATCGAGCTCGTCGAGCGCCGTGCGACAGCGATCGAGCACGGTGTCGACCTCGTCGCGGTGCGGATAAAGCACGTCGCGCCAGAACGTCGCCTCCGACTTCGGCTGCGGCTTGTCGTCCGCGTGCGCGGTCGCCGCGGCAATCGCGAGCCCGAGCAGCGCGGCGCGTCGCACGCTGCAAGTATGCCGCGAAATCTCCGGGCGCAAGGCAATCTGGGGGATGCGGCTCCCACGTGTCGGTGCATCGAGGCCCCGACGAGATCGCGCGGATCGCGCGTGATCGTACGCAGTTGCGGCATCGCCGCGCTGGCCCATCCCTTGCTGCAGCTACCGATCGTGGATCGAGGAGTCATCGCGACAGCCAACGAGCTGTTCGAGGCCCGGCACTATCCCGGGGTCGTCGCGCTGGTCTCCGACGCGCTCGACGAAGAACCCGAGTGCGTGCCGTTGCTCCTGGTCCGCGCGAAGGCTCGGATCGCGCTGCGCCGCGATCTCGACGCGCAGGGCGACCTCCGCGACATCATCAGGATCGATCCGCACTGCGGTTCCGCGTACCGCTTGCTCGGCGAGCTATCGGCGCGCCGCAACGAGAACGAATCCGCCGCCATCTTTTTTCGGGAGGCACTTCGCCTCTCGCCCGACGACCGCGACGCCGCCGATTGGCTCGCGATCGTCGAGAGACCAGCTCGACCAGCCGCAGCAGTCCATCAACTCCCGGCACACGCTGCTGCGGCTGGTCGGTTTCCGACGCGACTGGCGAAGGGAACCGCGTCGCCGGACTTCGAGCTCGAGCGCCCGACCGCGCCGTACGCGGCCGCACCACCCGCGCGCGGCTCGCAGCGCAACACGAGGCTCGGCTCCGAGCGCGACTCCTGCGGCGAGCCGACGACGTTGCGCGGCCAACCGGTGCAACGCGCGTTCGTCAAACGGCCGGTCCCCGAGCTGCCCGGATTCGGCGATTACCTCGTCGAGACCGGCATCCTCACGCGCGAGCGCTTGCGCGCCGCGCAGGCGTATCAGCGCTCGATGAGAGTCCAGCTGTCGACCGCGATCGTGACGCTCGGCCTCGCGACCCCGCAGCGCATCGAATGGGCGGCGGTCGCGCATCAGTCCGAGCGCGGCCGCGATCGCTGAGCCGATTCGCGTTAACGTGCGCGAAGGTGACGGCAGAGCACGATCGGATCGCCGACGACCTCCGACGAGTGCGTAATTGGCGCCGCTGGGGCCCGTACCTCGCGGATCGCCAATGGGGCACGGTGCGCGAGGACTACTCGGCGACCGGCGAGTGCTGGACGTATCTGCCGCACGATCACGCGCGCAGCCGCGCGTATCGCTGGGGCGAAGACGGCTTGCTCGGCATCTGCGATCGCGAGTGCCGGCTGTGCTTCTCGATCGGGCTGTGGAACGGCGTCGATCCGATCTTGAAAGAGCGGCTGTTCGGCCTCACCGGGCCCGAAGGCAACCACGGCGAAGACGTCAAGGAGCTGTACTACTTTCTCGAGGCGACGCCGACGAGCTCGTACCTGCGCGCGCTCTACAAGTATCCGCACGCGGCGTTTCCGTACGCGCAGCTCGTCGACGGCAACGCGCGCCGCGGCAAAGCCGAGCTCGAATACGAGATCGAAGACACCGGCGTGTTCGACGATCGCCGCTACTGGGACGTGTTCGTCGAGTACGCGAAGGCCGGCCCCGACGACACCTTGATCGACATCACCGTCGCGAATCGCGCCGACGTCGCCGCGACGATCCACGTGCTGCCACAGCTGTGGCTGCGCAACACGTGGTCGTGGGGCCGCACCGGCGAAGGCTACGACAAGGCCGGCTCGATCGAGCTCGTCACGGCGTCGGCAGTGCGCGTCGGCCAACCGACGCTCGGCCACTTTCGCCTGGAGTGCGAAGGCCAAGCCGACTGGTTGTTCACCGACAACGAGACCAACGGCGAGCGGTTGTTCGGCGCGCCGAGCGCGAGCCCGTACACCAAGGACGCGTTTCACCGCCGCGTGATCGACGGCATCGGCGCGGCGGTCAACCCGCAACTGCACGGCACCAAGTGCGCCGCGTGGCAGGTGCTCGAGCTCGGTCCGCGTGAAGAGCGCCACGTGCGGCTACGGCTCACCGCCGACAATCTCGCGACGCGCGCACCGTTCGGCGACTTCGACGCGATCATGAAGCTGCGCCGCACCGAGTCCGAGGCGTATCACCGCGAGGTCCGGCCGTCGCCGATGACCGACGAGGAACGCAACGTCGTGCGCCAAGCCGATGCCGGGCTCGTGTGGTCCCGCAAGTTCTATCACTACATCGTCGAGCACTGGCAGGACGGCGATCCGGCACAACCCCCGCCACCGCCGAGCCGCAAGTTCGTGCGTAACCGCGGCTGGGAGCAGCTGTGGGCGCGCGACGTGATCGCGATGCCCGACGGCTGGGAATATCCGTGGTTCGCGGCGTGGGATCTCGCGTTTCACTGCGTCGCGCAGGCGCGGTTCGATCCGACGTTCGCGAAGCAACAGCTGCTGTTGCTCATGCGCGAGTGGTACATGCACCCGAACGGTCAGCTGCCCGCGTACGAGTTCGCGTTCGGCGATGTCAACCCGCCGGTGCACGCGTGGGCCGTGTGGCGGATCTATCAGCTCGCCGGCGAAGCGGGCTACGGCTACGACCGCGAGTTCCTCGAGCGCGCGTTCGACAAGTGCCTCATCAACTTCACGTGGTGGGTCAATCGCGAGGACGCCGGCGGCGACAACTTGTTCTCCGGCGGATTCCTCGGGCTCGACAACATCGGCGTGTTCGATCGGAGCCAGCCGCTGCCCGGCGGCGGCGAGCTGATCCAAGCCGACGCGACCGCGTGGATGGCGTTCTACTGCACGACGATGCTCGCGATGGCGTGCGAGCTCGCGAAAGCCGAGAGCGCGTACGCCGATCTCGCGCTCAAGTTCTTCGAGCACTTCGTCGCGATCGCGCGCGCGACCAACACGCTCGGCGGCGACGGCTTGTGGTCGAACAAAGACGGGTTTTACTACGATCACATGCAGACGCCCGACGGGCCGCGCGTGCTGCCGATCCGCTCGATGGTCGGGCTCGTGCCGCTGTTCGCGGTCGAAGCGCTCGACGACGAGCTCTTGCACGCGCTGCCGATCTTCGCCGATCGCCTGTGGTGGTTCTTCGACAATCGGCCCGAGCTCGCGCGCACGATCTCGATCCAGCTCGACATCGATCATCAGAACCGCCTGCTCGCGATCCCGAGCCGCGAGCGCCTCGAGCGCGTGCTTCAAGTCATGCTCGACGAGAAGGAATTCCTATCGCCGCACGGCATTCGATCGCTGTCGCGCTATCACAAAGATCATCCGTTCGTGCTGCACCTCGACGGCCAAGACTACGAGGTGCACTACGCGCCCGGCGAATCCGACAGCGCGATCTTCGGCGGCAACTCGAACTGGCGCGGCCCGATCTGGATGCCGATGAACTATCTGCTCATCGAGGCGCTCAAGCGCTATCACCACTTCTACGGCGACTCGCTCACCGTCGAGTGCCCGACCGGCTCGGGCAAGCGGATGAACCTGGAGCAGGTCGCCGAAGAGCTCGAGAGCCGGCTGTCATCGCTGTTCTTGCCCGACGCTGCCGGCCGCCGCCCGTGTCACGGCGCCGCCGAGCGCTACGCCAGCGATCCGTACTTCAAGGACCTCGTCTTGTTCTACGAGTACTTCCACGGCGACAACGGCCGCGGGCTCGGCGCGAGCCACCAGACCGGCTGGACCGCGCTGGCGGCAAACCTGATCGAGCGCGTCGCCGTGGCGCGGACCGAGCGGTGACGCGCGAATGGCTCGAGGCCGACGGGCAGGGCGGCTTCGCGATGGGCGCCGCCGATGGCATCCGCACGCGGCGCTATCACGCGCTGCTGTGCGCGGCGATGCAGCCGCCCGACGATCGCCGGGTGCTCGTCGCCGATCTCGAGGTGTTCCTCGAGACCGCGGCCGGCAAGTTCCCGCTGTCGAGCCATCGCTACCGCGGCGACGTGATCTATCCGAAAGAGCGCGGCGACTTCACGCACGTGCCATGGCCGACGTGGCAGTGGAAATTCGGCGACGTGACGATCGCCGGCGAGATCGTGGTCGAGCCGGGCGCGGCGCGCGTCGCGCTGCGCTGGACCAAGCTCACCGGTGGCAGCGCGCGGATGTTCGTGCGGCCGCTGCTCGCGTCACGCGGCTATCACGAGCTGCAGCGCGAGCACGCGAGCTGGCGGTTCGACGCCGAGATCTCCGGCGGCGACGTGTCGTGGCAGCCGCACGACGTCACGATCGCCGCGCGCTCGAACGGCAGCTACGTTCACCAGCCCGACTGGTACCGCAACTTCGTCTACGCCGACGAGCGCGACCGCGGCCTGGACTTCGAAGAGGATCTCGCGACGCCGGGCATGTTCATATTCGACCTCGCGCAGCCGGCGAAGCTCGCGTTCGCGACCCGCACCGCCGAGCTCGAGCTCGAGCCCTGGCCGCGCGAGCAAGCGCGGCGCGCGGCGTTTCCGAGCGAGCCGGCGCGAGCGGCATCGCAGTACATCGCGTGCGGTACCACGGTGATGGCCGGCTATCCGTGGTTCGGTTGCTGGGGCCGCGACACGTTCATCTCGCTGCGTGGGCTGTGCCTCGCGACGGGCCACGCCGACGTCGCAAAGCGCATCTTGCATTCGTGGGCGCGTGCGATCGATCGCGGCATGCTGCCGAACCGGTTCGGCGATCGCGACGGCGTCGCCGAGTACAACTCGGTCGATTCGGCGCTGTGGTTCGTGATCGCCGCGGACGCGTATATGGGCAACGCGCGCGACCCCGTCCTCGACGAGGCGATCGCGGCGATCGTCGGCGGTTACACGAACGGCACGCGCCACCGCATCGGCGCGGCGCCCGATGGCTTGCTCGCGTGCGGCGAGCCGGGCGTGCAGCTGACGTGGATGGACGCGAAGCTCGGCGACGAGTGCATCACGCCGCGCATCGGCAAGCCGGTCGAAGTGCAGGCGTTGTGGCTGAACGCGCTCGCGATCGCCGGTCACAACATTGCGGGCGCGAAAGCCGCGTTCGTCGCGCGGTTCTGGGACCCCGCGCGCGGCCACCTCGCCGACGTCGTCGATTGCGATCACGTCGCCGGTGCGATCGATGGCTCGTTGCGGCCGAATCAGCTGTTCGCGGTCGGCGGCTTGCCGCTCGCGCTCGTCGATGGCGACATCGCGCGCGCCGTCGTCGACACCTGCGAGCGCGCGTTGTGGACGCCGGCGGGGCCGCGCACGCTCGACGAGCACGATCCGAAATATCGCGGCCGCTATTTTGGCGGCGTCGCGTCGCGCGATCGCGCGTATCACCAGGGCACGGTGTGGCCGTGGCTCGCCGGCGCGTTCCACGACGCATGGCTCCGCGTCTACGGCGACCGCGTGGCCGCGCACGCGAAGTTCGTGCAACCGCTGCTGGCGCGGACAGACATCGCGGGGCTCGGCCACATCTCCGAGATCTGCGATGGCGATCCGCCGCATCGCCCGGTCGGTTGTCCGTTTCAGGCGTGGTCGGTCGCCGAGCTGTTGCGGATCACTTCGGCGTAGCGCTCGGCAGGTCACCGACCGAACGCGCGAGCGCGACGAGCGCGCGGTAGTAGTCGTAGCGTGCGGTCGCGAACGCGAGGCGGGCGCGCGCCGCGTCGGTCTGCGCGTCGAGCACGTCGGTGGTCGTCGCCGCCGCGTTGTCGAAGCGGACCTTTTGCAAACGGAGCGCTTCTTCGGCGGTCTGCTGCTGCGTCTGCGCGACGGCGAGGCTGTCGTACGCGGTCTTCGCGTCGAGCCAGTGGTCGCGGACGTCGAGCTTGACCTGATCGACGAGCGCGAACGACGCGGTTTGAGCTCGCGCCTGATCGGCCTTCGCCGAGTTGTACTGATCTTGCGTCGAGCCCCAGTTCCACACGTTCCACGTCGCGGTGAGGCCGATGAAGTACTCGTCCTCGGGCTCGAACGGCTGCACGCCGGTCAAATGGTTCCACTGCGCGACGCCGCGGACGTCGGGCACATAGCGCTCCCACGCCGCGGTCGCGTTCGCTTCCGCGGCCGCGATCTGCTCGCGCGCCGATGCGAGCTCGGGTCGCGCTTGCAGTGCGCGGTGCTGCGCGGTGTCGAGTGAGACGGCCAGCGCGGGCGGCGATGTCGGCAGGTCGTCGGAGATCTCGACCGGCGCGCCATCGGGCAAGCCGATCTGCACGACGAGCCCGCCGAGCGCGCTCTGGATCCCGCTGTCGGCTTTGAGCGCGATTTGATCGGCCGCCGCCTTCGCCGATTGAAAGCGAAGCACGTCGATATCGGTGTACGTGTCGGCGGCGCGCAGCTGCTTCGCGCGATCGAGCTCGCTCTGAATGTCGTCGACGGACTTGTGTGCGACGTCGGCGTTCGCGCGCGCCTCGAGCAAGCGGATGTACGAGTCGGCCGTGCGGTACGCGGTGTCGAGCCGCGTGCGATCGTAGTCGTGCATCGTCGCGTTGGTCTGGTGCTCGCTCGCGTCGACGAGCTCGCTGAGATACGCGAGGCCGGTCAGCGGCTGGCTGAGCTGCACGACCGTCGCCGTCGTGAACCGCTTGTGGAGCTCGAACGAGCCGAGCGCGCCGAACGCGAGGATGTACGGATCCTTGTACTCGTCGATCGCTTCGTTGACGTTGAGCTGGATCCAGCGGTTCGCGCGCGCGGCCGCCGATTTTGCCTCGGAGCTGTCGAGCGCTTGCTTGGCGGCGGCGATGTCGGGGTTGCGGCCGAGCGCGAGCTGGATCGCGCTCTCGAAGGTGAGCGTTTGTTTTGCGGGTTCGTCGGCGCGCACTACGGCGGCCTGGCTAACCAGCCAGATAAAAATCGCGAGCTTTTTCATACGTAACCTAGTGCTGCAAATGAACCTTGACCTCGACCGACAGTCCAGCGTGGAGCTGCGAGAGATCTTGGTTAGCGTCCCACGCGATCTTGACGGGAACGCGCTGGACGACCTTGACGAAGTTACCGGTGGCGTTGTCGGGCGGCATCATCGAGAACCGTGCGCCGGTGCCGGCGGACACGCTCGTGACCTTGCCGTGGAGCTTGCCGCCGCCGAACGCGTCGACTTCGACGTCGACGGGATCGCCGGGGCGAATTCGGTCGAGCTGCGTCTCCTTGAAGTTCGCGACGACGTACGTCGTCGATGGCACGATCATGACGAGCGTCGAGCCGGTCTGCACCATCTGGCCTTCGTGGGCGCCGAGGCGCGACACGGTGCCGGCGGTCGGCGCGACGATCTTGGTGTAGCCGAGCTGCAGCTTCGCGATGTCGAGCGCGGCCTTCGCGCTATCGACGCGTGCGTGAGCCAGCGCGGCGGCGGCCGTCGCCGACGCGATCAGGCGATCGACCGGCGTCGACTGCTCGACGCGGCCTTGCGCCTCGGTGACGCGCGATGCGGCTTGCGACTGGGCGTCGCGCGCGCCCGCGAGGTTCGCGTTCGCGGCATCGAGCGCGGCTTGCGACGAGTCTCGCATCGCCTGCGCGCTCTCGAGCGACTGGCCACTGACCGCGCCGGCATCGTGGAGCTTCTTCGCGCGGTCGAGATCGGCCTGCGCTTTGATCAGCTCGGCCTTGGCGCGTGCGACTTGGGCCTGCGCGGCGTCGGTTTGCGCGGCCGCCGAGCGGACGGATGCGCCTTGACCGGCGAGCATCGCGCGCGCCGATGACAGCGCGCCGCCCGACGTCGACTTCGTGATGTCGACCTGCGCGTCGGCAGATTGCGCTTGCGCGCCCGCGGCGTCGAGGTCGGCCTGAGCCGCGGCGACTTTCGCTTTGTAGTCGGCATCGTCGATCTGCGCGATCACCTGGCCGGCGTCGACGTGCTGGTTGTCCTGCACGCCCATCTTCAAGATCACGCCGGTGACGCGCGTCGAGATCGGCACGACGTCGGCATCGACCTGCGCGTCGTCGGTGTCGACCTCGTCGCGCGTGATGTAGCCGTGGATGAAGTAGATGCCGACCGCGGCGACGGCGAGGCCACCGAGCAGCAAGTAGGCGCGCGTGGCCTTCTTCTTCTTCGGCACGGGCGCGACGACCGTTGCCTTCGGCGCTTCGGGGCTTCCATTCGTGGGGCGAGTTTCTGCGGTGGCCATAGTTACTCCAGCGAGATTTCGACGTGCGCGGCGCCGCCATTGGTGAACCGAGGCACGCGCAGGAAGAACAACAGGGGGATGACACCCAGGAACAAGATGCCCTGGAAGATAAACACACGGTCGAAGCTAAGCACGCTGCTTTGCGCGTACCAGCTCATCGCGACGGCACGACCCGCGCCCATCGCCGCGTTGACGGCGGTGGCGCCATGCTCGACGAGGCCGGTGCGAACCATCGCGAGGTGCGCGACGACTTCGGGACGCAGCGTCGTGAGGCTCGGCGCGAGACCTGCGCGGGCTTCGACGGCGTAGTTGGTGAACATGGTCGCGAAGATGGTCAGACCGATCGAGCCGCCGATCTGGCGCAAGAACGAGTTGAGGCCGGCGGCGTCGGCCATCAAGTGGCGCGGCGTGCGGCTGAGCGCCGCCGTCGTCAGCGGCACGAACAAGCACGCGAACCCGAAGCCGGTGATCACGAGCGGCAAGATCAGCTCGCGCGCCGAGGTGTCGAGCGTGATCGTCGACAGCTGATACGAGCCCACCGCGAAGAAGATCACGCCGACGCCGACGATGAACGCCGGTTGCACTTTGTTGTAGAGCTTGCCGACGATCGGCGCGATCGCCATCATCGCGAGCGTGCGCGGCATCAGCACGATGCCCGACAGCGTCGCGGTGTAGTGCAGCGACTCCTGCGCGAACACCGGCAACAGGAACATGCTGCCCATCAGCATGGCGAACATGATCATGGCGATCACCGTCGCCGACGCGAACGTCGAGTCCTTGAACATGCGCAGGTTCACGACCGGCGCGGTCGCGGTGAGCTCGCGGATGATGAAGCCGAGGATGCCGACCGCCGCCAAGAACCCGGCGATGCGAATCTCCATCGAAGCGAACCAGTCATCCTGCGGGCCTTCTTCGAACAGGTACTGCAGCGCGCCGACGCCGATGACCATCAGCACGATGCCGGCGATGTCGAGGTTCTTGCGCGCGGTCTCGGCACGCGCGCGGTTCGCGACGCGAACGTCGTCGGGCTCGTGCACGTTCTGCAGCGTCATCATGATGCCGACGATGCCGACCGGCAGGTTGATGTAGAAAATCCACGGCCACGCGTAGTTGTCGGTGATGAAACCGCCGAGCACCGGCCCGATCGCCGGGCCGATCATGATCACCATCGAGAACATCGCCATCGCGATGCCCTGCTCTTCGGGCGGGAACGTCTGGCGCAAGATCGCCTGCTGCGTCGGCTGCAACGCGCCGCCGCCGAAGCCCTGCAGGATCCGATAGAACACGAGCGCGGGCAGCGTGCGCGCGGTGCCGCACAGCGCGGAACCGACCACGAACAACACCATCGACGCCAGATAGACGCGCTTCTGACCGAAAAAGCCGCCGAGAAACCCCGTCAGCGGCATGACGAGGACCATCGCGATCATGTACGCGGTCGAGATCCACGTGATCTCCTGAATGCTCGCGCCGAGCTCGCCGCGAATGTTGGGCAACGCGACGTTGACGATCGACGAGTCGATCGTCGCCATCAGCGAGCCGAACGCGATCGAGACTGCGACCAGCCACTTATTGACGGGCTGGGCCGGAGCCATCGGTAAAGCAATCGTGCTCATCGCGCCGCCATGCCTTGCAAAAACGTATCCACGATCAACCCGCTCGAAGGTTCGACCGCTTCGTCGCGCTCGAAGTGAAATTGCATGAGCGCCTTGAACGCTCCGAAGATCATGAGTGCGAACGCCTCGGCTCGGCTGCGCATCGTGGGCCGCAGGATCTCGGCGAGCTCGTCGGTGACGATTTGTAAGAGCGGTGATTTGATCCGCGGCTTCGGATCGCTCGAGATCGCGATCCGGCAGAACGGCCGGAACGCGTCGAACGCGCGCGAGACGCTCGCGATGTACGCGCGCAGGCGCTGTTCGAATGGCAAGTGCTTCGAATCGGTCGCCGCCGATGCGATGCGCGGCACCAGCTCGTCGCGTCGCGCCTTGAACAGCGCGGCGATGAGTGAATCGCGATCCGGAAAGTAATTGTAGAGGGTTCCGACAGCAACGCCGGCGCGCTCCGCGATCGCCGCGGTCGAGGTCGCCTCGAGGCCGCGCTGCGACGCGACGGCTTCGGCGGCTTCGAGAATCACCGTCGAGGCGGCTTCTCGCGCACGCAGCCGCATGACCGGCTTACGTGGATTGGAACGCGGACTCACGAAGATGAATCTAGACTCATTTTATTGTGCGCGCAACTCACAAAACTAGCTTACCAGCGCGATGTAGCCATCACGCTGCTCGCCCTGTCGGCTTTCCGACGGTGACGGATTTCCGGCCAGCTCCGACCAGATCCGCCAGAGATCTCGCGATCGTGGCGACGCATCGATCGACGGCATCGGCGTGTGCTCGATCGCCGCACACGCACACCCCCAACCGATCGACAGCTCTCGCGCAAGCCGATCATCGTATTCGGCGCCCCGCGCGAGCTCGCCGAACATCGCCTCGGCGGCGCGGCTGCGTTCCCCCTTCAGCAGCCGCGCCGCCACCACGTCGATCGTCGCGCACAGCTCCGTCGCCGTTCGCGCGAGCCGTTCGCGCAAGTCGCCGGCGAAGTGCTCGCGCACCGTCTTCACCGGCAAGTCGATGATCTCGTCGGTCGTCGCGCGGCGGCGCAGCGGCTTGGATGCTGGAATCGCGGCGTGAACGAGCGCGCCCGCGCCGGCGCCGAACCACGCATTGACCGCGCGCGCGAAGTCGCGCGTGACGATGCCGACCGCGAAGCCGGCGAGCGTCTCGACGAGCATGTCGACGACGCGGCGCGCATCGTTGCCGCGATGCTCGCACTGCGGCTCGCGCAACGACGGCCGTGCTTCGGTGATGCTGCGCTCGAACATGGCGCCGATCGCCGCCTGGTAGTCACGCATGAGCCGGTGTATCGGCCCGCGCGCGCGGCGGTTGCGTAGACGCTAAGCTCGGCGGGTGACGCGGGTTTGCGAGCACGTGCCGGCCGGCCACGGTTTCATCGAACGATTCACCGGCGCGGGCGTCGAGTCCGAGTTGTTGTGCGAAGCCTGTGCGGCGAACGGCGCCGCCGCGACGCTCGACGCGAACGACGAGCTGGTCGCCAGAGTGCGCGATGCGCGCGTGCGCTTCGAGGGCGCCCCACAGGTGATCGAGCTGGCGAGCGAGCTCGCGCTGGAGCTGCACGATGTCGAGATCGCGTGTCCCGCGCTCACCGATCTGAAGCCGTTCGGCGCGGGCGATCGCTCGCGCTGGCTCGGGCTGACGGCAGACGGCCGCGTGGTCGAGCTCGATCTCGATCGCCGCGAAGCTCGCGAGCTCGCGCGCGTCGCGATTCCAGCGCCGCTAGAGCTGCACGTGTCGTCGCGCGGCGAGTTCGTCGCCGTCGTCGCGAAGCACGGGACGCGCGGCGAGATCGTCGAGCTCGCGACCGATCGGCGCATCGCCGTCGACCGCGCCGGCTACCACGAGGACGTGTGCCGGTTCCCGTTCGCGTTCGTAGCCCACCGCGGTCGCGACGTCGCGATCTTCGCGCCCGAGTGGAATCGGCTTGCCGCGTTCGACCTGCGAACCGGTGAAGCGCTGACCGCACGGCCGACGCCGGCGAGCGGCGATCGGCACTACATCGACTACTTTCACTGCGGTCTAGACGTGTCGCCCGGCGGCACGATGATCGCCGACAACGGCTGGGTCTGGCAGCCGCTCGGCGTGATCGCGACGTGGAACCTCGAGCGCTGGCTCGACGACAACGTGTGGGAATCCGAAGACGGTCTGTCGCGACGAGACCTCGATTGGCGCGAGGACTGGGACGTGCCGCTGTGCTGGCTCGACGATACGCGGCTGGCCATTGCCGGGCACGGCGACATGGATCGCTCGTTTCCAACCGCGATCGACATCGTCGACGCGCGCACCGGCAAGCTCGTGCGCTGGTTCGCCGGGCCGGATGCGGCCGAGCTCGCGTTCGATCGCGTGCTGTTCTCGCTCGGCGAGGCGACGACGGTCTGGGACGTCGAGCGCGGCGGCGGCTTGCTGCGATCGCCGCATCGCTTCGCGCGCTATCACGCGGGCGCCAAGCAATTCGCCGCGCTGCCGAGTGAGGGTCGCATCGCGATCGGCACGTTGCGCGGCCTCGACGCGAACGCGGCGTGGGCCACCGATCGCGTGCGCGCCGTTGCCGCATCGATCGACGATCCCGAAGCGCAGCTCGGCATCCTCGGCGACGCGCTCGACGACGCTGGCTGTACCGACGACGAGCTGCTCGCGCATTGCCGTAAACCGGGCCCCCACGGCCGGCACTGCTGGGCGCTCGACCGGCTCGCCCGGCGCTGATAGGTTGCCCGACGATGAAGCGACTCTCGGTCCTCGTATTCGCGGCGGCGTGCTCGGGCAACGCGACGCCGCCGCCGGCCGCGCCGGCGCCGGTGGGCTCCGCTGCCGTCGCCACGACGGTCGATGCGGCGGTTGCCGTCGCGCCCGCGAAGCTCGAGCCGCCGCCGGGCCCGCCCGCGCTCGACGTGTCGCTGCAAGAGGTCGGGCTCGAGGCGAGCTCGCTCGATCGCACCGCTGATCCGTGCGTCGATTTCTATCAGTTCGCGTGCGGCGGCTGGATGTCGAAGAATCAGATCCCCGCCGACCGCGCGCGCTGGGGCCGGCTCGCCGAGATCGACGAGCGCAACAAGACCGAGCTCGAGGGGCTGCTCGAAGACGATGTGAAAGGCGGCGCCGCCGATGCGTCGGCGAAGAAGCTCGGCGACTTCTTCGCGTCGTGCATGGACGAAGCCGGCATCGAGAAGGCCGGCCTCGCGAGCGTGCAGCCGCTGCTCGACAAAGCGGCCAAAGTGAGAGACGCGAAGTCGTGGACGACGGCGGTGATCGAGCTGCACAAGGCCGGAATCGACGTGTTGTTCGGCGTCGGCGCGGGCGCTGACTTCAAAGATTCGACGAAGGTGATCACGCAGCTCGACAGCGGCGGGCTCGGCCTGCCCGAGCGCGGCTACTACTTGGACGCGAAGTTCAAGGACAAGCTCGACGCGTACACCGCGCACGTCGGCAAGATGCTCGCGCTGGCAAAATCGCCGGGCAGCGCAGCCGATGTGATCGCGATCGAGACCGAGCTCGCCAAAGTCACCAAGACCCCGATCGAAGCTCGCGACGTCCAAGCCGCGTACAACCCGACCGATCTCAAGGGGCTCGCGAAACAGACCAAATCGGTCGATTGGGCGGCGTACTTCAAGGGCCTCAATTTCGCACCGAGCGGCAAGCTCGACATCGGCACGCCGAAATACTTCGCGGCGATCGACGCGCTTCGCACGCAATTCAAGCCGGCGCAGTGGGCGACGTACTTCACCTATCACGCGCTCGACGAGCTCGCGCCGACGCTGCCGAAGGTCTACGACGACGAACACTTCGAGCTGACGAAGATCTTGACCGGCGTCGAGCAGCGGCCCGAGCGCTTCAAGCGCTGTATCGACGCGACGACGCAAGGGCTCGGCGAGCTGCTCGGCAAGCAATACGCCGACAAGTATTTTCCGGCCGCGGCGAAGCAGGCGGCGGGCTCGCTCGTCGACGCGATCGTGCAGGCGATGCACGACGATCTCGCGAGCCTCGATTGGATGTCGCCGAAGACGCGCGACATCGCGGTCGCCAAGCTGGCGAAGATCGTCCGCCGCGTCGGCTACCCCGACAAATGGAAGACGTACGACTTTGCGGTCAAGCGCGACGACTACGCAGGCAACGCGCTGCGCGCCCGCGTGTTCGCGGCGCATCGCGAGCGCGCCAAGTCGGGCAAGCCGTTCGACCGCAGCGAGTGGGGCATGCAGTCGTTCACGGTCAACGCGTACTACAGCGGCTCGGCGAACAACATCGCGCTGCCCGCCGGCATCTTGCAGGTGCCGTTCTTCGCCGTCGATCGCGGCGTCGCGGCGAACATGGGCGGCATCGGTCTCGTGATCGGCCACGAGCTCACCCACGGCTTCGACGATCAGGGTGCGCAGTTCGACGCCGACGGTAACCTCGCGAACTGGTGGCAAGCCGACGACAAGACCAAGTTCGACGCGAAGGGCACGTGCGTCGCCGATCAATACTCGTCGTTCGAAGCGATCCCGAAAGGCTTCGTGCAGGGCCGGCTGACGCTGGGCGAGAACATCGCGGATCTCGGCGGCGCCAAGATGGCGTTCATGGCGTATCGCGCGCTGCGCAAGACCGCGGAGAAGCAGTACGTCGCCGACGGCTTCACCGAAGATCAGCAGTTCTTCATCGGCATCGCGCAGGCGTGGTGCGATAAAGATCGGCCGGCCGAGATCCAGCGCCGGCTCGCCGTCGATCCGCACTCGCCGCCGCGGTTCCGCGTCTACGGCGCGCTACGCAACTTGCCCGAGTTCGCGACCGCGTTCAGCTGCCCGCTCGGCACGCCGATGCACCCGCAGAAGGCGTGCTCGGTCTGGTGATCGTCAGTACGACAGCCCCAACATCACGGTGAGCGTCTCGATGATGTCGGTCGCGCCGTCGGCGGCGGGCACGCCGGTGCCGGCCGGATTGCTCGTGATCGACCAGCTGTAATAGACGGCCGCGGCTTCGAGCTTGGCGACCACGGGACCGAACGTCGCGGCGAGCCCGACCGCGCCCGCGGCGCCGGTGACATCGGCCTTCGCGAATCGCGTCGCGAGCGCGCCTTCCGACAGTGGGATGCGACCTTCGATCTGCAAGTACGGCTCGACCGCGCCGAGCCGCAAGATCCCTTTGACGCCGAGCCGCAGCGACTCGTAGTCGACGTACGGCACCGCGTCGAGCTCGTCGGTGGTCATCGCGGTGTACTCGAGTTGGTCGCGCACGAAGCCGCCGCCGAGCTCGATCGCGCCGGAGTCGCCGATGTCCCAGCGCTGCTGCAGATCGACCTCGATGTTGCCCCAGTACGTCGACGCGCCCGTCGGCATCGCATTCGGGTCTTGCAGCACCGGCTTGTGATTCACGCCGAAGCCGACCTTGCCGTAGAGCGACAAGCCGCGCAGGTGCGAGAGCCCGAGCACGCGCATCGGCCAGATCTGCAGCGACGGACCGACGAGGACCTGGCCACCTTCGTCCTCGGTCGGCGCGATGTTCGCGGGGTGGTCGTACTTGAACTGACGAAACCCGACCGCGAAGATGCCGCCGGCCGCGATCCACATCTCGCGGCGATGATCGTCGTCGGGCTTGTCGACCTTCGCCGCCGAACCGGTGCCGAGCGTGTCGTCGTCGCCACTGCTCGCACCGGTGCCGGCGAGCGCCTCGACTTTCGGCGTCGCGACCGGCTTCGGCGGCAGCGGCGCCGGCTCGGCCTTGTTCGGCTTGATCGTGTACTCCTCGTTCGGATCGACCTTGATGTAGTCGTCGTAGACCGCGCGGCCTTTGACGATCACGACGACGTGATGGCCCGCGGTTTCGATCGGCACGTGCGCGGGCGCTTTGCCCTTGTCGACGTCGTCGACGAGGATCGTGCCGCCGGCGAGCCCGGGATCATCGGCGACCAGCGTCGCGGTCGTCGCGGTGAGCTTCAGCGTGAGCGTCTTCACGCTGCCTTTGCGCAG
Source organism: Kofleriaceae bacterium (assembly GCA_036271395.1). Classification (GTDB taxonomy): domain Bacteria; phylum Myxococcota_A; class Polyangia; order Haliangiales; family Haliangiaceae; genus JABFXX01. The sequence goes on along the minus strand of DATBAS010000186.1, from coordinate 23,703 downwards.
ATCGATCACGCCGTACTCTTCGGCGTAGCCGTCTTTGCGCGCGATCACGGCGGTCTTCCGGCCGGCCGGTGCCTGCACGCTGCACGGCGTCGGCGAGCACGCTTCGCCCGCGTCGAGATCGTTGAGATAGATCGTCGCGCCCGGCGGATCGGTCACGACCTCGACCTTGCGCGTCGAGTCGGCCGAGGCCACGCCGCAAAACGCGGCGAGCAACAGCGCGACCCATCTCATATAATAATGATAACGCGTTCCATGCCGCAGTCGCGAATTGCCAACCCGCGGGCGGGAGGAGCGGAGCGAAGCCCGCGGGACGTATTCAATGTCGTGCGCTTGGCCGCGTATTTGACGTGCGTCGCGCTGGCGACGAGCCGCATCGGCCTCGTCGCACACGAGCTCGTCGGCCACGGCGGCACCGCGCTCGTGGTCGGCGGCCACGTCGATGAGGTCCGGCTGTTCTGGTTCGCCGGCGGCTGGATCCACTACCAGCTCGAATCGGCGACGCTCGCGAAGTTCCTCGCGATCGCGATGGGCGGGATCGCCGTCGAGCTGGTCGCGGGCGCGGCGATCGTCGCCTTCACGCGCGGCCGCATCGTGCGCGCGATCGGCGCCGCGCTCGTGCTGCACGCCAGCTGGTACCTGGCGACCGGCGCGTGGTCCGGCTCCGGCGATGGCCAGCTGCTCTATCGCGTGCTCGGCGACTGGCGCTACGCCGTCGCGATCGCGGCCGGCGCGGTGACGTGCGACGCGGCGTATTTCGGCGCGAAGCAGGCGTTCGGTGCGCTCGCCGCGTCGATCACGCGCAGGCGGACCGGTTGGACGATCGTCGCGATGGCGCTCGCCGCCGCCGTGCACGTCGTGCTCGCCGTCGGTGAGCTCCACGTGCGCCGCGACCGCGCCTACGCACAAGTCATGGCGCCGGAGCGCGAGCGCATCGTCGCGCGCGAGCTCGGTGCGTGGCAGGCGGAACAGGGCTCGGCGGTCACCGAGCCGGCGATCGCGGAGCAGCGCGCGAAGCTCGAAGAGGAGCACAAGACGTTCCCGTTCGCGCTGCTGCTCGCTGCATGTACGGCGCTCGCGGCGCTCGCCGGCGCGCGCCGTTCGCCGCTCGCCGAGGTGCCGTACGCCCTGGCGATGCGCCGTGCGGCAATCGCCGCGGCGATCTCGATCGGCGGCGTCATCGCGCTAAGCTATTTACTGTGAGCCTGCTCGGCGGCGCGTTGCGCCCGAACGATCCGCGCCGCTTCTTGATCGAAGCGATGGTCGGCGCGATGACTGCCGACGGCGTGGTGTCGCCGAGCGAGCAGGCGACCATCGAGGCCACGGTCACGCGCCATCCGCTGTTCGCCGGGCTCGGCTTGCCGGCCGCGCGCACGCTGATCGATCTGTCGATGGACGCGATCCGATTCGCCGGCGGCGCGCTCGGCCGCGTGCCGGCGATCGCGAAGGGTTTGCCGGCGCGCATCCATCGCACCGCGGCGTTCGGCATGGCCGCCGAGGTTGCGGTCGCCGATCAGAGGCTCGAAGACAGCGAGCTGACCTACCTCGAAGGCCTGCGGCTCGCGCTGCGGATCTCGCCGCTCGAAGCCGAATCGATCGTCGCCGCGGCGCAGGCGGGCGAGCTCGGCCCGTTCATCGACGATCGTTACTTGCGGATCAAGTCGATGATCTCGCTCGTCGCCGAAGTGTTCGCGCTGCGCGCGCTCGCCCGCGGCATGGCGACCGACGAGCAGCGATTCCAGGTCCGCGATTTTTTCGCCGCGATTCCGGATCTCGCGATGACCGCCGACCAGCTCGACACCGAGCTCTATCGCGCGTTTCGCCGGCCGCGCGCGCCGGACGCACAGGTGTTCACCGAGCTCGAGCGCGTCGCGCAGTCGTTGCCCGATCCGGTCGATCGCTACTGGATGCTCGTCTACGCTCTCGTCGCGGAAGTTCCGGCGATCGTGCCGACGTGGCGCGTGATCCCATTCATCGGCGTGATGCAAGCGGCATTTCAGATCGTCGACACCGATATGGAGCTCGCGGTTGTCGATGCCTTGACATTTCCCGCCGCGATGCCAAGGCCCTCGTGATGTTCGTCGTCGTCTCCATCCGGCTCGCGAACGTGCATAATTAGCTCTGCCATGACGTCCGGAACCATCGAGCTCGTCGAACGCATCCGTCACCGCTTGGATGAACAAGATCATCCGGTGCGGATCTCGGGACCCGTGTCCGAAGCTGCGATCACGGCCGCCGAAGAAGCGCTCGGCTGCACGTTCCCGCCGTCGTACCGCACGTTCTTGCGTACGTTCGGAGGCATCGCGCTGCCCACGCACCTCGGCATCGTCCACGACTTTGTCGGCGTGCACGCGGGAGACGGCGTCGGGGCCGACGTGGTCGGCCGCACGCTCGCCGCGCGCGAGGAGCGCAAGCTCGCCGAGCACCTCGTCGTCGTCGGGCTCGGCGCGCAGTCGCAGGAATGGTTCTGTCTCGACGTCAGCCGCGAGGACGCGAAGGGCGAATACCCGGTGCTGATGTTCGACGCGCGCGACAACGCACTCGACCAGCAGTTCTACGATGACTTCGGGCAGATGCTCGAAGAGGTGATGGGGTTCGTGGCCGACAGCCTGGACCAACCACTCGATTAGCCGGACGCGTTTTGGCTCCAAACAGTGCCCCAGCCGCGCTATAGCTTAGCGACATGAGCAGGCCGACGTGGGCACGCTGGGTGACCAGGATCAGCCTGGTCATCGCGCTCGTCGCGCTCGCGATCACGATCCGCAACACCGGCGTCGGCACGATCGTGCGCTACTTCCGGCGCATCGGCTGGTGGTGGTTCGCGGTGCTCGCGCTCGAGATCGCGATCACGTCGCTCGATGCCGTCGCGATCCGCGCGTTCTGCTCGCCCGAGCAGGGTCTGGTCAAGTTGCGCTCGGCGCTGCTCTCCCAGCTCGCCGGCCGCTCGGTCAACGCGGTCACGCCGAGCGGCAACCTCGGCGAGGCCGTCAAGATCTCCGTGCTCACCGAGCACGTCAGCCAGTCGCGCGCGGTCGCGACGATCCTGCTCTACAACGTCGTCAGCTTCTGCGTCGAGCTCGGCATGGTCGCCGGCGCGGCGCCGATCGTCGCGCTGCTCGTGCCGATGCCGACGCCGCTGCGCGATCTGATGTTCGTCGCCGGCGGTGTTTGCCTCGTGCTCACCATCGGCTTGTACTGGCTCGTGCACCGCGGCGTGCTGTCGAGCATCGCGCGCCTGTTCCGCGGCATGCGCGTGCTCTCGCAGGCGCGGTTCGAAAAATGGCACGCCTCGCTCGAGGGCGTCGATCAGAAGATGCGCCTGCAAGCTGGTGCCCGCGCACGCGATCGGTGGCTGGGCATCGGCGCGGTCGTGATGTCACGCGCCACGTCGATGACGCTGTCGCTGCTCATCCTGCACGCCGTCGGCGAGCCGATCACGGTCGGCTTCGTCGCCGCATACACGGTCGGCGGCTTCATCATCTACATGCTGTCGACGCTCGTGCCGATGGGCCTTGGCGTGTCCGAAGGCGGCAACTGGGAGCTCTTCAAAGCGCTCGGCGAGAATCCGGCGCGCGGCGTGACGCTCGTCATCGCCCGCCGCGTCACGCTCGTGATGTACGCCGCGATCGGGCTCGTGCTTGTCGCCGCCAGCGAGACCGTGCAGCGCGCACGTGGTCATCGCACCGCGGTCGCTGCATCGCAGGTCGCCGTCGCGCTGCCGTCCGCGCGCGTGATCGACGCGTCGGACTGACGAGCGCACGCGCGACGTCCATTTGCGCGACGCCGACGGCAACCGCGCGACCGCGGCGATATCGGCGATATCAAAGCCACGACCGACCGAGCGGCGATCGCCCAGCACGAGCTTCGACCAGCTCAAACGTTTGATTTCGCCGATGTCGCTCGCGGCGCCGATCGGTGAGCGAGTACCGCGGCCGCGCGCTGCGACCTCGGCGAAATCAAACGCGCGACATTTGAAATCGCCGATATCGTTTTGAGGTGCGCGCCGGGCCGCCCGCACCGACCAGCGCGCGGCGGATCCGGGCGGCTATTTCCGCGCAGATTCTTCGTGCAGCCGACCGAGCCGCGCCGTCTGGCGCTCGCATGGACGCTCAAACGAAGCTCGCGATGCAGGCCCTGCTTGCGGTCGCGCTCGCGCTCGTCATCACGAGCTCGCTGTGCCGGGTCGCCGGGACGGATTCGACCGTCGATTGCTCCAGGTTGTCGCGATGGAGCTACGCCAAGACCTACGAGCGGGGCGACGTTGTCTGGTACGACGACGGCCCGTACTACGCGAACAAGGCGCGCTGCATCTCCGACGGCTGTCGCGGCGTGCCGGCATTCTCGACGACGTGGAAGAAGTTCGGCGCGTGCGCGAAGCGACCCGCTCTCTAATAGAACGGACGTCTGTCCGCGCGCCGGTGCGGCAGATCGACGCCCCTTCTTGGTACGAAGACCGGAGGATCGCCGATCTGCTATAACGCCTGCTTTCCAACCGGAGCTGGTTCATGGCGTTCTCGCTCGAGAAACAGGGCATCACGGTTTCTGAAGTTCACCGCAACGCGACCCCGGCGTATCTGTACGAGGCCGCGCTGAAGTTCGAGAAGGGCTCGACGATCTCGTCGACCGGCGCGCTCATCGCGTACTCGGGCAAGAAGACGGGCCGCAGCCCGACCGACAAGCGCGTCGTCGACGAGCCCGAGAGCCGGGAGGACGTGTGGTGGGGCAACGTCAACATCAAGCTCGACTCGCAGAGCTTCACGATCAACCGCGAGCGCGCGATCGACTACTTGAACACGCGCGAGCGGCTGTTCGTCATCGACGCGTTCGCCGGCTGGGATCCGAAGTATCGGCTCAAGATCCGCGTGATCACCTCGCGCGCGTACCACGCGCTGTTCATGCACAACATGCTGATCCGGCCGACCGATGCCGAGCTCGAGCACTTCGGCGAGCCCGACTACGTGATCTACAACGCCGGCGCGTTCCCCGCGAACAAGCACACGGCGGGCATGTCATCGGCGACGTCGATCGATCTGTCGCTCGGCCGCCGCGAGTTCGTGATCCTCGGCTCGGATTACGCGGGCGAGATGAAAAAGGGCGTGTTCACGATCATGAACTACCTGATGCCGAAGCAAGGCGTGCTGTCGATGCACTGCTCGGCCACGCAGGCGCGCGAATCGAACGACACGTCGATCTTGTTCGGCTTGTCGGGCACCGGCAAGACGACGTTGTCGGCCGATCCGAAGCGCCTGCTGATCGGCGATGACGAGCACTGCTGGAGCGACCACGGCCTGTTCAACATCGAGGGCGGTTGCTACGCGAAGATGATCAAGCTCTCGAAGGAGAACGAGCCCGACATCTGGAACTCGATCGCGTTCGGCGCCGTGCTCGAGAACGTCAAGTTCGATCCGTACTCGCGGATCGTCGACTACAACGACGTCTCGTTCACCGAGAACACGCGCGGCAGCTACATCCTCGACACCATCCCGAACGCGAAGCTGCCGGCCGTCGGCGGCCACCCGAAGAACGTCATCTTCTTGACGGCCGATGCGTTCGGCGTACTGCCGCCCGTCGCGAAGCTGACGCCGGCGCAGGCGATGTATCACTACATCTCGGGCTACACCGCGAAGGTCGCGGGCACCGAGGTCGGCGTGAAGGATCCCGAGCCGACGTTCTCGCCGTGCTTCGGCGGCCCGTTCCTCGTCTGGCACCCGACGAAGTACGCCGAGATGCTCGCCGACAAGCTCAGGCAGCACAACGCGCAGACCTGGCTCATCAACACCGGGTGGTCGGGCGGCGCGTACGGCACCGGCGCGCGCATCAAGCTCAAGTTCACGCGCGCGATCGTCGACGCGATTCACTCGGGCGCGATGTCGAGCGTCGCGACGACCGAGGATCCGATCTTCGGGCTCCAGGTTCCGACCAGCTGCCCCGACGTCCCGAGCGAGATGTTGACGCCGCGCAACACGTGGGCCGACAAGGCCGCCTACGACGCGCAGGCCAAGAAGCTCGCGAAGCTGTTCGTCGACAACTTCAAGAAGTACGAGGGGCAAGCGTCGGTCGAGGTTCGTGCCGGCGGCCCGAAGGTCTGAAGCGACCGCGGGACTACTTCGCGATCGCGAAGTCGAAGCCAGGCCGCTTGATGCCTTCGAGCTCCTTGATCAGCGACGGCGATGCGGTGCCGGTGATCGCAGGCGCCTGACTCAGCGGGTGCTTGATGCCGCTGCTGCCGCCGGCGCCGGTGACGTGTTCGAGCTCGGTTGTGCGGATCGTTGGGAGCATGGTCGTCGTGATTGCACCGGCGATGCCAGCCGGAATGCTCGCGTGCGCGGGCCTCGGGCCGAACGCGGCGGCCGGGTCGGTTGCCATGGTGGCTAGAGGAGCCAACGCGCGGCGCGCGCGCAATCTGCGCAACCGTCACCTGAAATAGACGCGCGACGACGTGCGTTCGCGTCGACATGCGCACAACAGCCGCCGTCATTTTCGCTGTCTTCGTCGCATCCAGCGGAGTCGCTGTCGCCGAAGATGCTACCAACCAACTCGACACCGACGCGCTTCGAGCCGCGCTCGTCAAACAACGCGCGACCAACCTCAAGCGCTTCGACGAGTACCGGCGCAAGCGCGTCTACCCGCACAACAACTACGCGCCGGGCCAGCTCAACATCTGGAAAGACTACGACGGGCATCTGTGCGCGATCGCGACGCTCGTCCATCGCTCGGGCAACGACGCCCTCGTCGACGCGACTGCCAACGACCGCAACTTCGTCAAGCTCGCCGACGTGACCGGCGGTCCGCTCGTCGACTGGATCTTGACGTCGGGCCTCACGCAGGAAGAGGCCGTGATGATCCAGCAGCCGACCGAAGAAGAGGTCGAAGCCGAAGAGCAGGACCGCCGCCGCGCGATCCGGCGCGAGGACCGCCGGCTCGCCAAGAACTACATCGCGGTCGAGCGCGCGCTCAAGGAACCGCGCATCGCAGACGCCGGGCTCGATGTCGCGGTCGCTCGGCTGGTCGCGCGGCCCGAGCTTGCCGCGCAGCTACTCGCGACTACGACGCCGTCACCGTGAAGTCGATCGTGTCGCATCCGCCCGACGACGACTCGACGATGAAGTACAGCACGTCGTTCTGATTCATCGTGAGCCCGAGGATGCCCGAGCACGTCTCGGTCATCGTACAGCCGGGATCGAGCTCGGCGGTCGAGTCCGACACGTTCATCGTGCCGTGGTCGTACGCCGCGAAGTTGTAGCCGCTCGTGATCGGCGCGACGAACTTGAAGATCACCTCCTGCGTGCCGTTCGGCCCGCAGCCTTCGAGGTGATCGCCGAGGGCGCACGTGCTCGTCGTCAGCGGCGTGCCGACCACCGCATCGAGCGCCATCGCGCATGCCGATGCAGGCGCGTCGTTGGCCGCTGAACCGTCGGCGACCATCGAGCGGCCGTCGTTCGGCGGGCCGCCGTTGCTGCCGCTATCACCGCCGCTCGTCGCGGCATTGCCATCGATGACCGGCTCGAAGCCGACGCGTCCACAGGCGACCGCGACCATCAGCACCATGACCGGCCAGCGCACCGACCGAGTATATCGTCAGAACTCGAGCTCGATGCCGGCGAACCATGTCGTGGCGCCGACGTCGAGCTTGGTCGAGTGGCCGAAGCCGTCGATCCAGCCGGCGTTGATCTCGGCGAAGAAGCCGGCGTGCTGGATCCCGCTCTCGCGCATCGCGCGCGCGGCTTGGGTGTCGATGCGCTCCGCGCGGATCGCGATGCCGACCGCTCCGACGAGCCCCGCGCTGGCACCGAGCGCCTTGCCGCTGACCATGTCATCGGTCGACAGCCGACCGTCGATCGTCGACCACCACACGTAGTAGCCGAAGCCGCCGCGCACGTACGGTACGATCGGGATCCCGTAGTCGTCGTCGAGCACGCTGAACCGATAGACCGCGGTGAGCTGCACCGGGATCAACCGAAACGCGGTGGTGTCGCCGGGCGAGCGCGGCCGATTCGGATCGCTCGGATCGCTCGGGATGACGTACGCGTTCGCCGACTTGCCCATGTACGACACGCTGATCCCGACGCCGAGATCGCCGAAGCCGCTCCACAGATAGCGATCGACGGTGAGCATCGGCATGATCTCGTAGCCGCCGAACATCGCTTGATACGGGCCTTGGCCCGCCGAGTTACGCATCGTCGACTGCGAGTCGATTCCCGGCGTGTACGGGCCGACGCCGACGCCGAGGTGCCACTTCGCGGTGCCGAAATCCTCGGCGAAGCCCGTGCTGGTTTCGGTCGAGCCGGTCGCCTGATTTTCCCAGTACGGCGATTGCGCGTGGGCGCGCGATGGCGCGGCGAGCAGGATGAAGCCGAGCGTGCCGGCGGCGACCGTCTTCGCGAGCATGCGCGAGCGCATCATGCGACGGCGCAGCGCCAAGCCGACCGTGACGATGATGAGGCCGGGCAGGGTGAGCCAGTGCCACAGCAGCGCGAACAGCACGAGCGGCGCGAGCAAGATGCCGCTCAAGATCCGTAGCGGCCAGTGGCCGTGGACGATGCCGCCGAGCTTGCCGAGCGAGGCGTAGTACGCATCGGTGACCGCGCGGCCGAGCACGGTGTCGGCGAGCGTGTGATCGCGGAAGCCGCGCAGCGCGTTGGTGAGCGGATTGTCGTCGCCGTAGGTCTCCGCGATCAGACAGAAGCCGCCTTCGACCTTGCTGCCCTTGTCGTGGATGTCTTGCCAGAAGTCGGTGACCGGCTTCGGCGTGAGCACCTTGTTGATGTAGACACCCCCCGCGTTGCCGTACTTGTCGATCGCGAGCAACACGACGGTGTAGTTGACGTTGTTTTGCAGGCCGCTGATCTGCAGGCCTGTCGCGGTCGCGTCGTCGTTTTCGCCGCAGATGTACTTCGGATCGAGCTGCATCAGCGGCGCGAGGTTGATCGGCACCGCGCCGTCGGGCGTGGTGTCGACGGCCGAGTCGATCGTCGTTCCGGCGTCCATGTCCGGCAGCGGCCGCACCAGATCGCCGGTCGCGGCATCGGGGGCATCTTCGACGCCCGCGTCGGCGGTCGATTGGGTCGGTTGCGCGGAGCACGTGGTCTGCGAATCGGTGAAGAAGCAGCCGGTGACCACCGGGTCGGCGCCACTGCCGGTCGCACCGCACAGCGTGCGCGGCGTCAGATACTTCGCGGCGTTCGGGCTCGTGAACGGTGCATTGCCTTGATCGTCGACGCAGAGTGCTTGGTAGTACGCGATGTCGGAGACGTTGCCCGAAGGCGCCGCCCATGACAGCGCGATGCCGTTCTCCGAGCCGTTCGCGGTGATGCTCGTCGGAGTCGGCGGCGGCTGCGAATCGGTATCGACTTCTTGATTGACCCAATAATCGGGCGTGCTGCCGCCCATCGTGATCACGCCGACCCACTCGTTCGAGGCGAACACGCGTTGCTCGCACGACTTCGGCACGAACGTGCTGCCGGTGACGTCGCCGGTCTCGGGCTCCATCATGTCGTAGACCGGGATCTCCGGCGTGACGCCGTTGAGGCGGTTGACGTCGGCGATCGAGACCGTATCGCTCGAGATCTGGTGACAGTAGAGCTGGCGCGAGTTCGTCGCGGTGGCGTCGGCACAGTCGGTGCCGACCCAGACCTGGCCCTGCAGCGCCTGGAGCTCGCCCGCGTTGGTGACACCGACGAGCTGGATCAAGTAACCGAACGTCGTCTCGTAAAACGGCGTCACGGTGTGCGCGACCGCCGGGTCCGAGCATACGCAGTGCGCGTAGTTGAAGTAGTTCCACAGCGAGTTCGGCAGCTGCTTGGGCTGCACGAGCGTCATGCTGTTGCCCTCGTGGAGATAGAGCCGCACGAAGCTCAGCGTCGAACCGTCGGGCAGCGCCGAGGTCTGGGCATGAGCGACACCGGCGATGCAGAGCAGCCCGAAGATCAGCAGCAATCGCTTCATAACGGCGCGGTCACCTTCTGCAAAGGCGAGGCCCCGAACGGCGCCTCGTAGCCCGTCGATATCACGCGCGGATCGCCGCATCAACTTCGCAGCTCGGCCGGTCTCGGCTGCCAATCTGGCAAACGCGCGGCGTGCGTTACGTCAGCGCGGCGGCGATCGCATCGGCGAGCTCGCCGGCGCGGCGCTCTGCCGCTGGATCGAGCCGGCCGCCCCACTCGGCGGAGTAGTACAGCTCCGTGAGCTCGCGCACGGCGTCCGCGATCGTCGTCGGTACGCGGTCGGCGAGCTCTCGCGGCGTCTGCGCGGGAGCGCGCGCGAACCCGGCCTTCGCGAGCTTGCGGCCGACCGCGTCGTAGACCCGGCCGATCGTGGTCCGGCGGCGCGGCGCGCCGGGTGCGTTCGGGGCGAGCGCGATCGCACGGCGGCGGCGCAGGATGATCGCGGCGACGATCACCGCGGCGATCCCGACCGCGACGGGCCAGTACGCGACCAACCCGACCAGCGCGTCGCGCACGCTCGTCGCGCCGCGCTTGAGCAACGAACCGAGATCTTTGAACAGGCCGAGCTGCGCGACCAGGTCGTACTCGATCACCCACTTCGTCCATTGGAAGCGCAACGTGTCCATCAAGCGCGACATCTTCGCGCGCCAGCCATCGCCGCCGCGGCCGAGCGGATCGTCGCGATCGGGCGGCGTCGGATCGAACGTGACCCAACCCGCACCGGGAAAGAAGACTTCGTCCCACGCGTGCGCATCGCCGGCGCGAACCGCGACGTAGCCTTGATATTCGTTCCACTCGCCGCCGAGGAAGCCATCGACTTCGCGCGTCGGGATGCCGACGATGCGCGCGAGGATCGCGAACGCCGACGCGAAGTATTCGCAATGGCCCTTCTTGCGATCGAACAAGAAGAAGTCGAGCGGCTCTTGGCCACGGTGCGGCTCTTCGAGCTCGAGCGTGTAGGTCAGGTTGGTGTCGAGCCAGCTCTTGATCGCGAGCGCCTTGTCGTAGGCGGTCGGCTGCTTGTCGGCGATCTGATGCGCGAGCGCGATCGTGCGCTTGGACAGCTCCTCGAACGGCAGCTGCAAATACACCTGATAGCTCGGCGGCAACGGCCCGCTCGCGGCGCGCAACACATCGGGCGACGGCGACGCGAGCTGCGAGTACACGGTGTAGTGCACGGTGCCGCTGTGATCGAGTCGCAGCTCGTCGTTCTGCATCGGGTTGCGCGGCGGCCTGCGCAGTTGCCCGGCGCGCTCGAACACCCGCGGGATCGACGCGCCGAACATGACATCGGAGTCGAGCGGCTCGAGCCAGATGTCTTGCCGCGTGCCGACGCGCTCGACGGCCTCGGCCTCCGCCGGCCGCGCCCAGATCCAGCTCAGCGTGTGGCGCTCGACGCCGGCGCGCGGCGCATCGACGATGTCGAGCGTGTTCGGCGCCTCGCGCGACACTCGCCACGTACCGCCGCGATAGTGATCGAACGCGACGCCGCGCCAGTGAATCTCGGGCGCGTTGCGGCTGCCGATCGCGGGCGCGATCTCGACGCGCATCACGACCGTCGGATCGTCCTTGAGCACGCCGTGACCGCCGAGCTTCACGGTATCGGCGAAGCCGCGCATCATCAGGCTGTTCTTGTTCTTCAAGAAGAACCCGAAGCCGACGCGCGGCAGCGCCAAGAACACGACGGCGGAGATCAAGAACACGCCGAGCGACAGCGCGCCGGTGCCGGCGAAGAACCGCGCGCCGACGATGCGCTTGCTATCCAAGATGCGGCGCACTTCGACGCGCTCGGACGCGCGATCGGCCGCGTGCTTGACGAGCAAGTTGTCTTCCATCTCGCGGCGCAGGTGAAACAGCGTGAGCGCCCAGGTCGCCGCGATCACGTAGCCCAAGAAGCACACGCCGTACGTGAGGTCGGCGTTGAGCACCGATCCCGCGACGAGCATCAAGAACGACAGCAAGTACATCTGCTGCCAGTCGCGCGCGGCGCGGCGGTTGTACGCCTTCGCGACGACGAGCCAGACCAGGAATTGGGCGCCGATGCCCAAGAAGTCGCCGGTGACGATCGCGGTGAGCACGCTGTAGACCAGCGCGAACAGCGACGCGATCGTCCACACCCACGACCAGCGCTCGAACTTCACGAGCGGCGGCTCCCACCACCACGAGCCGACGAGCCCGATCGCGCCGGCGAGCGCGATCAGCGGCGCGACGCCGCCGCCGGCGATCATCGCGAGATATGCGAAGCCGACGAGCAAGTACGTCGCGGTCTTGTGGGCGATCGCGAATCGCATCAGGCCTCGATCACCGTCGCCATCACGGGTCGATTGGCGGCGATCACGCCGCGCGGTTGCACGAGCACGCTCTCGATCCGCGGCGGCAGTGGCGCGAACGCCACGTCTTGCGAGACGTATGGCAACAGCGCGAGCGCCTTCGCGATCGCCGCCTCGTGCAGCTTGCCGGTACCCGGCGGCACGCGCGAGCCGCGCGCGACGAGCTCGACGGTCCAGCCCGCCGCGAGATACGACGCCGCGAGGCTCGCCGCCGTGCTGATCGCGCGCTCGAGCGCGGCCACCTGCGCATCGAGGGCCGGCGTCATCGCGCCGAAGCCGCGCGACCACGGTCCCACCGGGCCCGCTTCTTCGACGTTCGCGGTCACCGCGTCGCGAACCTCGTCGGGCAGCGCGTTGTCGACGCCGATCACGAGCCGGCGCGCGAGCTCGTCTTCGTACTCGCGCACGAGCAAGCGGCCGGTGCGTGCCGATGACTTCCAGTGCACGTCGCGGCGATCGTCGCCCGCGCGATGCTCGCGCAGGCCGTGAAACTCGCCGCGACGACCCAAGCGATCGGCGAGCGCTTCGCCGCGATCGGCGGCGCGCGGCGGTGGCCGGATCGATGGCACCTTGGCTGGATAGACCAGCACTTCGAGCGGCGCGTCGACGTCGCGCGACTTGCGGAACAGCGCGAACGGAAACTTCGTCGCGAGGCGATAGCCGCTGAACGTGTACAGGCCGCGGCGCACGAACGTGTGGCGATACGACGTGCGCTGCTGCTTGGCCTCGGGGATTTTCAGGAAGTAGCAGCGCTTGTCGATCGGCGTCTTGCCTTGCAGATCTTCGACCTCGATCGAATACGACGCGCGCCTCGGCTTCTCGTTGGTGATCACGACCTCCATCAAGAACGGCTCGCTCGCGTAGATCCGCGGCGGTGGCCGGCGCGACACGACGAGCCCTTTGAGCGTCGCTTCGGACAGCAGGCCCGACGCGATGATGAAGCTCAAGATCCAGCCGAGCAGCAGGTAGAGCAGATTGTTGCCGGTGTTGATCGCGGCGAAGCCGACGCCGATCGACAGGAACACCGCGATGCGGCCTTCGCGCGTGAACGATAGCCGCCGCGGCGGTCGCCACCGCCATCTTTTTCGGCCGGCTGCGCCTCGCTCCTCCCGCCGGCCGGTGGGCTTCACGTCGGAACCGGGACGCGCCCGACGATCTCGGCGATCAACCGCTCGGCGTCGGCGCGCGCGCGCCCGAGCGAGTCGTGGCTATTCGCGAGCACGAGCCGGTGCGCGAGGCAGGCCACGGCGAGGCCTTTGAGATCGTCGGGCACGACGAACTCGCGGCCGGCCGCGAGCGCACCGGCCTGCGACGCGCGATACCACGCGAGCGCGCCGCGCGTCGAAACGCCGACGGTGATCGCGGGATGGCGCCGGGTCTCTTCGACCACGTGCATCGCGTAGTCGACGAGCGCATCGTCGACGCGGATCGTCTCGACGCCGTCTTGCAGGATCTGCACGCGCGCGAGATCGACCACCGGCGCGAGGTTCGCGACCGGATCGCTACCGCCGCGCTCTTTGAGCAGTGCGCGCTCGACCGATGGCTGCGGATAGCCGAGCGAGATCCGCAACAGAAAGCGATCCATCTGCGATTCGGGCAGCGGATACGTGCCGTAGTGCTCGGCGGGATTTTGCGTCGCGATCACCATGAACGGCCGCGGCAGCTCGTGGGTCGCGTCGTCGATCGAGACCTGGCCCTCGCTCATCGCCTCGAGCAGGGCCGATTGCGTGCGCGGCGTCGTGCGGTTGATCTCGTCGGCGAGCACCACGTTCGCGAAGATCGGGCCGCGCTTGAGCTCGAACGCCTTGCCGGCCTGGTCGTAGACCGAGACGCCGACGATGTCGGACGGCAACAGATCGCTGGTGAACTGCACGCGGCGGAACGTGCCGCCGAGCGCCGCGGCGAGTGCGCGCGCGAGCGTGGTCTTGCCGACGCCGGGGATATCCTCGACGAGCAAGTGGCCGCGCGCCAGCAAGCTGACGACCGCCGCGCGGATCGCTTCGGGCTTGCCGCGGATCACGCTCGCGATCGCGTCTTCGAGCTTGCGAACCGCCCCGATTTCCGTGGACGACAGCGGGGCAGGCGCCGGGACGGCGAGCATCCGCACCAGTATAGCTGCGAATAGGGCCGCGCGTCGGGTAACGACCGGGCACGTCTACCACCGGGTTACCGCGCCGAGCAGCGCGGCTTCGGCGGCGGATTCGCTGTCGACGTCTTCGTCGACGAGGGTGAAACCGGTTTGCCTCGCGGCTCGCGATGATCGCGGCTACCAGATCGCGCTCATCCGCCACCGCACGCGAAGCTAGCACCAAACCAAAACGGCCCCGCATCGCTGCGAGGCCGCGTGCTGCTGCGAAGCGAACGCGCTAGCTAGCGGCGGTTGAGCTGCATGAGCAGCTGCAGCACGTACCAGAACAGCGTGGCGATCGTCGAGAACAGCATGAGCGCCGCCGCGACGAAGGCCGTCGGCGGGAACTGGCTCATCACCATGCTCGTCTGGTAGAGCACGTAGCCGCCCAGCACGAGGATGCCGAAGCCGCTGAAGATCGCGCCGAGGTGGAAGCCGAAGATCGCCGACGCGATGATCATCCCGAGCATGCCGAACGACGCCATCGTCAGCGCGCCGCGCATGAACGAGAAGTCTTTCTTCGTGATGAACACGGTCGCCGTGAGCCCGATGAAGATCGCGAGCGTGATCACGACGGCTTCGCCGAGGATGCGCGACGCTTCACCCGACATCGCGGGTTGAGCGATCGTGCCGGTGAGCATCCCCTCGCTGCCGAACTTCACCATCAACACCCAGAGCAGCGGCTGGAACAGCACCGCATACGCCACGACGCCGACGGCGAGGCCGAAGAACTGCAGGCCGCGCGAGGTCTGCGACAGCGCCAGCTTCTGGGCGACGAAGCCGACGACCATGAACAGGCCGATCACCAGCAGCCAGTTGAGCTGACCGTGCAGCGCGAACTCGGAGAACCGAAGGCTCGTGCCGGTCATGTATTTGAGCATGCCGGCCGTGAACGCGGCGAACGCGATCAACGAGATGCCGAGCAAGCCGTACGTCTTGCGTAGAAAGTCGACGCGGTCGCTGACGCCGAGCGTGGCGACGGCGCCCTCGATCGGACGTGCGTTACGAACCGATTGTGCGAAGGCCATATCCATTACCCTCCAAGTGATGCACTTGTACCACGTCGCCTAGCGCGTGGCCTTGAGCTTCTTGATCTCACTGATCAACTCGGGGACGGCCTTCTCCCATTCCTGGACGATGCCGTAGTCGGCGACCTGGAAGATCGGCTCGTCTTTGTTCTTGTTGATGGCGACGATCGTCTTGGAGCCCTTCATCCCGGCGAGGTGCTGGATCGCTCCGGAGATCGCGACGGCGAAGTACAGGTTCGGCGCGACGATCTTGCCGGTCTGGCCGACCTGCCAGTCGGCCGGGACCATGCCGGCATCGGTCGCGGCGCGCGACGCGCCCATCGCGGCGCCGAGCAAGTCCGCGAGCTGCTCGAGGACTTTGAAGTTTTCGCCGTTTTTCATGCCGCGTCCGCCGGAAACGACGACCTTGGCGTCGCCGAGGTCGGGGCGATCCGACTTTTGCGCATCGAGCTTTTCGAACGCCGCGCCCAGCGGATCGGCGGCGCCGGCCGAGCCGGTCGACACGGCCCCGGCGCTGCCGAGCTCGGCCGCCGGCTCGAACTCGGACTGGCGCACGGTCACGCAGATGATCGGCGTGTCGACTTCGACGGTCGAGATCGCGTTGCCGGCCAAGACCGGGCGCTGAAACTGGTTCTTGCTGGTCAGCTTCGCGATGTCCGATGCCATGCCGGCGTCGAGCAGCGCCGCGACGCGTGGCATCAGATCCTTGCCCATCGAGGTGGCCGTCGCGGAAACCACGGTCGCGCCCTGATCCCGCGCGAGCTGGGCGAGCGCCGGCGCGAACGTCTCGGCCAGGTAGTGCTCGAGCTTCGCATCGTCGATCACGACGACTTTCGGCGCGTACTTGGCGGCGGACGCGCTCGCGGCCTGGGCGCCATGGCCCATCAGCGCGATCACGACCTCGCCGCCGTGGGCTTTCGCCGCTTCGCGGGCAAACGCCAGGTTGGACAGCGCGCTCGAGCGCAGCGCGCCGTCGGCGAATTCACACAGTGCGATGACGTTGCCCATCAGATCACCTTCGCTTCTTCGGCGAGCTTTTTCACGAGCGTGGGGATATCCGCGACGATCTGGCCGGCGGCGCGCGGCGGCGGCAGCGACACGTGGACCTCGCGGATCATCGGCTTGGCCTCGGCGCCGTAATCGGCGAGCTTGGCCACGACCATCGGCTTCTTTTTAGCGGCCATGATGCCCTTGAGCGATGGCAACCGGGCGCCTTCACCCGAGTACGCGAACGTCGCCGGCGTGACGCCGTTGCGCACGGCATGCGACGCGACGATGCGGAGGTCGACCGTGATCACCGACGGCGACGGCACGCGCTTGTACTCGACGCCGCCGTCGACTTCACGGCCGACGACCAAGCTCTTGCCGCCGTCGGTCGTCTCGATCGACGCGGCGAATGTGGCCTGCGGCCAGCCGAGCTTGCCGGCGAGCATCTGGCCGACTTGGTTGGCGTCGCCGTCGACGGCTTGTTTGCCCATCACGACGAGGTCGGGCTTCTCGGTCGCGATGATGCCCTGCAGGACTTTCACCACGACGAGCGAATCGATCTCGTCGTCTTTCGCGACGATGTGGATCGCGCGATCGGCGCCCATCGCGAGCGTCGTGCGCAGCTCCTTGCCGGCATCTTCGGGGCCGATGGTGACCACGACGATCTCCGAGCCGGCGGTGCGCGTGTTGGATTCGCCGTTCTCGAGCAGACGCAGCGCGGTCTCGACCGCGTACTCGTCGAACGTGTTGACGATCCAGGACGCGCCGGAGAGGTCGATGTGGCCGTCTTTGATCTTGGCCTTCTGCGTCGGGTCGGGGACCCGCTTTACGGGAACGAGAATCTTCATGCGGACTCCTTGTCGAGAACCAGGCCCGTGGTGACGAGCGCGACGATCCAATCGGCGGCGCGCACGATATCGAACTTCTTCGGGCGAGAACCAGCGGTCGCGCCGCCGTTTGTCGGCCGCGCGCGGGCCAGCACCCACGCGAGCGCGAGCTCGTCGAGGATGCCGAAGATCATGCGCGCCGCGATGTGCGACGGCACGTTGCCATCGAGCTCGCCGGCTTCCTGCGCCGCGGCGATGATGCCGCCGAGCGTACGCAGAAAATCTATGAACTCGGGGTTGTCGTACTCCTTCATGAACTTGCTGCTCTGGCGCAGCTCGATCGTGAGGACTTCCGTCGCGGCCGGCTCGTCGTGCAAGAGCTGCACGTAGCAGCGGATGAATGCCTCGAGCGCGGCGCGGCCCTGCTTGCCGGCGATCGCGGCCTTGAGCGCGGCGTTGAGCTGGTGCATGCGCCGCTCGAACAGCGAGATGAGCAGCTCGTCTTTGCTCTTGAAGTAGAGATAGATCGTGCCGTCGGCGACGCCGGCTTCTTTCGCGACGTCGGAGACTTTCGCCGCATAGAAGCCGTGGCGCGCGAAGATCTGCTCGGCCGCATCCAGGATGCGTTCGCGCTTGTCGGTCGCCCCGTCGCCCTTGCGGTTCGCCGCTGAATGAACCGTCATTCAGTCGGGTTGATACCCGCCGTGACGCGCCTCGTCAAGACAAGCGTTGAAAGCTTCTCGCGCGTGCCGTACAACCTGCGCGTGTCAAAGGCGTATTGGCTCGTCACTCTATTCTGCGCGCCGCTCTTGATGGGTGGAGCGTGCGGGAAGAAGTCTCCGAACTCCGACACCGGCGCGATGACCGCGCTCGAGAACTCGGGAAACCCCGGCAGTAGTTCCGCGGTCGCCGACACGGGACCGGTCGACACGACGCCGTTGCCCGGCGTCGACGTCGGCAAGCTCAACGAGGACAAGCAGGCGCTGTTCTACAAGCTCGTCGGCTCGCTGAGCTCGCCGTGCGGCAAAGCGCATAGCCTGCGCACGTCGTTCACGTCGGATACGTCGTGCAAACGCGCGCCCTTCGCGGTGCGCTACGTGATGTCGCTCGTCGAGGACGAAGCGACCGACCCGCAGGTTCGCGACGAATACGACAAGAAGTACAAGTCGACCGAGGGCAGCGTGATGCTCGATACGTCGAAGGCGCCGCACGACGGTCCCGACGACGCGCCGGTGCGACTCACCGAGTTCTACGACTACGGTTGCCCGCACTGCGCCGCGTTCCGCCCGATGATGGAGCAGATCGTCAAGGACGAGCAGGGCAAGGTCGTCGAGTACTTCATGATGTTCCCGCTCGAGAAGCACGTCGACTCGAAGAGCGCGGCGCAGGCCGCGTTCGCCGCCGCGGCGCAGGGCAAGTTCAAGGAGATGCACGAGCTGCTGTTCTCCAAGCAGCCCGAGCAAGATCACGCGCACGTCGACGACATGGCGAAGTCGCTCGGCCTCGACATGGCCAAGTTCGAGCAGGTCTACAACGATCCCGCGACCGCCGCGCATGTCGCGTCGGATCTCGCGCAGGGCGAGAAGGCCGGTGTCGACGCTACGCCCACCTTGTTCTTCAACAACCGCAAGTACGACGGCCCGATGCATCCGAAGTACATCGAGCTGTGGATCGAAGAAGAGCTCGCGGTGAATCGTTAGCGCTACTATCCGTCTCATGGGTATGCGCGCGCTTGCCGCAGCAATTCTCGTTCTCCTCGCAGGAACCGCAGCCGCCGACGAGCTCAAGGTTGGCGATCGGCTCGCCGAGCTCGACGGCAGCGTCGATGTCGGTGGCAAGCCGTTTCACGTCAAGGCCGTCAAAGGCTGGAAGATGATCACGTTCGGCGCGTCGTGGTGCGTGCCGTGCGCGAAGGAGCTTCCGGCGTGGGACAAGATCGCGCCCGATTACTCGGGCAAGGTCTCGTTCGTCGCGGTCGATCTCGACAGCGACAAAGACAACGGCAAGAGCTTCCACAAGAAGCTCAAGCTCTCGCACATGGCGCTCGTGTACTTGTCGCCGGATTCGGCGGTCGCCGCGAAGTACGGCTCGGACCACATGCCGACGACCGTGCTCGCCGATCCCGACGGCGTGATTCGCTACGTCCGCGGCGGGTTCGAGAAGGGCGACGTCGACGGCGAAGTGAAGAAGATGCGCGAGCAGATCGAAAAGCTCGTGAAGTGACGGTCGATCGCATCCTGCAGTAGTCGTTGGCGATCGGCCAACCGAGTGAAACCAGCGGCGTCAACCGGTGGCATCGGCCGTGCACAACCAGCCGGCATGACCGAGCTAACCGTTCCCGAGCTCGAATGCGTCGTCGGCGGCATTCGGGGCATGAAACAGCCCAACGAGAAGCCGATCGGCACCGATTCGCGCTCGCGCCCGCTCCAAGAGAGCGGCCAAGGCGCGCCGGACGCGAGCCGTCCGCAGCCATTGCCGAACATCTCGCCGGCGCCACCTCCGCCGCGCATCAGCGCGCAGGGCTAGACGCGTTACTGCGGCGCCGTGTGCATGCGCTCGATGCGCCAGTGCCCGTCGTGCTTGCGCCAGTCGGCTTCGAACACGCCGTTCACCTCGACGGGTTTGCCATCCGGCGTCGTCACCGCTTGGTGATAGTGGCCGTGTTGCTCCGCCGCGTCGCCGTTGACTCGCGTGCTCACGCCGGTCATCTGGTAGTCGGTCACGTGATAGCCGGCGAACGTGCGCAGGAACGCGGCGATCGCGGCGGCGCCGATCACCGGCGGTTGATCGGCGTGCGAGATCGAAGCGCTCGGCGCCAGTAACGCGACCGTCGCGTCGACGTTCATGTCGTAGATCGATTTGCGAAACGCGGCGAGCCCGTCGTTGACTTGACGCTCGGGGCTCGTACACGCAACGATCGCGACGATCGCGATCAGCATCAGTCGCTTCACGACAGCCCGGCTTGCGCCTTGAGCGCCTCGGCTTGGTCGTGTGCGCGCAGAGCGTCGACGATGTCGTCGATCTGGCCGTCCATCACGGCCGGCAGGTTGTGCTTGGTGAGCCCGATGCGATGGTCGGTCACGCGGTCCTGCGGAAAGTTGTATGTGCGAATCTTCTCGGAGCGATCGCCGGAGCCGACCTGTGACTTGCGATTCGCCGCCTCCGCCGCCATCTGCTTCTCGCGCTCGTGCTCGAGGATGCGCGAGCGCAGGACCTTCATCGCCTTCGCGCGGTTCTTGATCTGCGAGCGCTCGTCCTGACACGCGACGATCGTCATCGTCGGCAAGTGCGTGATGCGCACCGCCGAGTCGGTCGTGTTGACGTGCTGGCCACCGGCGCCGCTCGAGCGGTACGTGTCGATCTTGAGATCTTTCTCGTCGATCTTGACGTCGACCTCTTCGGCTTCGGGCAGCACCGCGACGGTCGCCGCCGACGTGTGAATCCGGCCCTGCGCTTCGGTCGCCGGCACGCGCTGGACGCGATGCACGCCCGACTCGAACTTGAGCTTGCTGAAGACATCTTTGCCTTCGATCAGGCAGATGATTTCCTTCATGCCGCCGGCCGTGCCCTCCGACATCGACATCGTCTCGACCTTCCAGCCGTTGCGCTCGGCGTAGCGCGAGAACATGCGGTAGAGGTCGCCGGCGAACAGCGCGGCTTCGTCGCCGCCGGTGCCGGCGCGGATCTCGAGGATCGCGTTCTTGCCGTCGCTCGGATCTTTGGGCAGCAGCAGGACCTTGAGGTCTTGCTCGGCCCGGTCGCGTTTGGCGTCGAGCTCGGCGAGCTCGCCGCGCGCTAGATCGCGCAGCTCGCCATCGGCTTCGTTATCGGCGAGCTGCTTGGCCTGCGCGAGATCATCGCGCAGCTTCTCCAAGTCACGCCATGCGCGGACCAACGGCTCGAGCTCCGCGTGCTCGCGCGAGAGCTTCATGAACTCGGCGCGCTTGTTGATGACCTCGGGCGTGCCGAGCAGCGCTGCGACTTCTTCGTGGCGACGGGTGAGCGTCGCCATCTTCTCTCTGAAATTCGGAGTATCGAGCATGGGGTCGTAGGCGTGGGCGTGAGCCTAGGCGATCAGGTCGTCACCTTGGTTAGCATGGACACGACTCGGAACAGGAGCTGTCGCGCCTCCTCGATCCGAGGATCGCGGACGCCGACTGACTCCAGCGCCGCACACTCGAATGCCGAGCCGCGCGCGTCGTGAAGTACTTCAGCTCGTCCCGACCTCCACGCCCCGTGCATCGGCAATATTTAGACTGATCGACAGCGCGACGCGCCGCAGCTGACTGGCCATCTCAGCGCTATCGAGCGAGAGACGCTCTCACGACTTCGGCGCTTGTGCCTTCGCGTACTTCTTGTTGAAGCGATCGATGCGGCCGGCAGTGTCGAGCAGCTTCTGCTTGCCCGTGAAGAACGGGTGGCAGTTCGAGCAGATATCGATGCCGAAGTCGCCGCGCGTCGAGAACGTGTCGTGGACCGCTCCGCACGCACAAGTGATGTGAGCCGGGCGGTAATGGGGATGACCAGCGGTGTCCTTCATAGGGCGGGTAGATGTAAGGCTTTATCGAGCCCGGCGCAAGAGCGCCGTTTACCTGGCTAGTTAGTCAGGATCCCTGGGTTTTCGCCCGACCGCCGAGCCGTTTCGGCGCCTTGTCGGGATAGAGCGGGATGATCTCGCGGCCGATGCGGAGGTCGTGGACGTTGCGGTAGCGCGCGGACAGATCGAGGCTCAAGAACACCTTGTTCTGATCGAAGAGCCCGAAGCTCGTGGACACGATGATCTGCTCGTCGCCGATCTTCTCGAAGCCTTCGGGGATCACGTCGTGGCCGTAGATCGCCATCGTGCCATGCGTCGCTCTCAGAAACCGCCGCGCTTCCGCTTCGGTCGCCGAGCGCGCCCACAGGACCTTGCCGACGACCGGCGTGTCGAGCAGGTCGAGCGGGCTCTCGAAGCCGGCGCCCGATAAATCTGCGTTCTCGAGATCGGCGACCGAGTCGATCTGCGCAGCCGGTGCGCCGTGCGTGAAGACGGCGCCGCACTTCGAAACGGCCGCCAGCGCGAACGTGTGGATGATGCCGCGCATGCGCGCGGTGCCGGCCGCGCCCAGGATGTGCTCGAGCAGCGCGACCTCATCGGCGGCGAACTTCGCGGTGTGTGGGCCGCCGATGTGACCGTGCTCGTGGTTGCCGAGCAGCGCGTGGATGCGGCCGGGATACTGCGCGGCGAGCCCGGCGTACGCGATCATCACGTCGCCCGACGCGTCGCGGTAATACTCGCCCAAGAAATCGGGCCAGTCCTCGGGCTCGATGTGCGGGCCGTGGATCAGGTCGCCGGTGAAGATGAGATGGCACTCGCCGCCGGTCTCGAGCAGCGCTTGCTCGTAGACCTCGACCATGCGCTGGAAGTCGCGCATGCAGCCCTGCAAGTCGGTGCACACGAGCAGGCGGCCACGATCGGGGAGCCTGATCACGCGTGCCATCGAAGCCCCGAAAGTATCACGCGCGGTCAGTTGTCGGTCGTGATCGCGGCAGTCACGAAGTTGCTCGTCGAGATCGCCGGGCCGACTCCGTAGATGACTTCTTCGGAGGGCGCGTACTTCGTGCACGCGCTGCCGTTCTCGTAGTAGAGCGTGCCGAGCTCGGTGGTCGGCTGGTGGAGCTCGAAGCTCTCGGTGCAGCCGGTCGTGGCGAGGTACTTGCGGACGTATTGCGGCAGCGTCACCGGCGCGCAGCTCGTCGGGCCGGTGTAGAGATCGACGACGTCGATCGCCGTCCTGCAGGTCGAGTCGGAGTAGAAAAAGCCGGTCGTGACCTGGATGCCGCTGTCGGGCACGCAGCGGATCGAGTTGTCGGACAGCTGCTCGGGCACGCACACCGCCATCTCTTGCGAGTCGTACAAGTAGGTCGGATCGCGGTAGTGCAGCGACCCGCCATCGCCGTAGTGGATGAGCTGGACGCGGTGGCTCGCGAGCGTGTCGGGCGTGCGCTGGAGCTGCGACAGCGAAACGTTCGAACCGAGCGAGTAGTAGCTCTCGGTCATGTCGACGCCATCCATCAAGCACAGCGAGCCGAACGGCTCGTACACCGTCGCCGGCGTCGTCATCTTGGTGCCGACCGCGTGATAGCTCGCGAGATCCTCCGGGCACGACGTCCCCGACGGGTACGTGTACGCGTACGGCGGCGGCGAGCACGTGCTCGCGATGTCGAGGGTCGGCTGCGTGCACGTCATGTCGCGGTCGAGGTAGGCGTCCAACGCGTCGCTCGGTGCGCACGCCGCGGTCGTCGCGCTGTCGCCGTAGTACTGCGGCGTGCAATCGGTGTTCGTCGTCGAATCGTGGAGCAACGTCGGCAGCGCCGCGCCATCGGGGCTGGTCCACGACCGCACGCCGATCGTGTCGCCCATCGGTGCGCTCAGGGCGAGCGGAACGAGCTGGCTGGTGTCGACCTCGCTCGTGACGGCGT
>DATBAS010000185.1:0-10312 GCA_036271395.1 Kofleriaceae bacterium | reverse complement strand
GCTTGGCCGGCGAGCACCAGGTCGACGTCGTGCTGGACGTCTGCTTGCTCCGCGGCGTGGACGTCGATGCTGCTCGTGCCACTGCCGGCGCCCGCGAGATGGTCGTAGAGCACCAAGTACGTTTGCGAGAGCACGCCGAGGTGGTTGTTCGCCGCCGGCGTGATGTGGACCGCCATGCCCGTCGGTAGATCGACTTCGTTTTGCCCGAGACCCGCGCCGTAGAGCAACTCGTCGTCGGGACCGAGCGGCCGGCCGGAGGTGCACGTCGAGCTGGTCATGAACGTTTGATCGGTCGTGAGGATCAGGAACTGGTGATCGTTCTCTTCGGTCATCGCCGACGAACGAAGCCCGTCGATCCACATGTCCTGGTGCACGATCATCGATGCGCACGAAATCGCGGGACCGGTTCCCGACCAATCGTTCGTGATCAGCGTCTGCCATTGCCATGCGTCGGCAGTGGGCGTGGTCGAATCGATCGAGCTCGGCGCATCGATCATGCGCTGCGGTCCGTCGCCGATCGGCGGACCGTCGCCCGCATGCCCCCCGCATGCCCCGAGCAACAGCACGCCAAGCCCTACGCCGGGGAGTCGCATCGCAAGAGCCAGTATAACCATTCGCTCCGGCTTGGAAGCACTTTCTGCGCGCTATGCTCGCAGCGTGCCGGAGCTGCGCAACGTCATCGTGTTCGCGATCGGTGCCGCCCGTTACGCGATCGAGCTGCGCTGGGTCCGAGAAGTCGTGACCCTGGGCTTCGTGACGTCGGTTCCGACCGCGCCGCCAGTGTTAGGCGGATTGTGCAACTTGCATGGGGCGATCCTGCCGGTGCTCGATGTCGCCGTACTCGTCGATTTACCGGCCGGGCCTCCCGCGCGACAGGGCGATGGTGCGCTCGTGCTCGAGGCCGAAGCGACGACGTGCGCGCTCCGCGTCGATCAAGTCGATCACGTCGCGTCGCTGCTCGAGACCGAGGGCGCGGTCGTCGACGCGTCGGGCCGGCCGCTCACCCTGCTCGACCCGGTGCGGATGGTCCGGCGCGCGCTCGAGCTGTTGGCGACCGCGAGCGCGGTGTCATGACGATGGACCTCGACTTCGAGGAGGACGAGCTGGTGATGCTGCGCCAGCTGTTCCGTGACGAAGCGCACGACGCGCTCGAGCAGGTCACGACGCGAATTCTGTCATCGGGCTCCGCCGCCCCGCCGCCCGACGCGCTCGCCGAGATGATGCGCGTGACCCACACGATCAAGGGCGCGGCCGGCACCGTCGGCCTGACCGCGATGGTCGAGCTCGCGCACCGGCTCGAGAGCGCGTTCGCGCAGGTCGGCCGCGACCGAGGCGCGTGGACGCGCGCGATCGCGGATCTCGTCGTCGAGATCACCGACGGCATGCACGGCTTCGTCGACCAGCTCGTGGCGGGCGAGCCGAGCGACGCGAGCCTCGCGGCGTTGCGCGCGCAGATCGCGCGGATCGCCGATGTGCCGCCGGAGCGGCCGTCGCAGATGATGGCGGCGATCGTCGAGCCGCCGGAGCGGCCGAGCTTCACGACGACCGAGACGATCGCGATCCCGACGATCGTCGAAGCCGGCGTGCCCGAAGGGCTGATCGACGCGCCGTCGAGCCGGTCGGGCGTCGACTCGCGAGCGCAAACGTCACCCGGCGAGGCGTCGCGATATTTGCGCGTCGAGCCCGAGCGCATCGACGATCTGATGTCGAGCGCGGGCGAGCTGCTGTTCGATCGCACGCGCATCGAGCGCCGCGTGCAGCTCTTGCGCACGCTGTCGCGCGACCTCGCACGCACGCGGCAGAACCTGCGCGATGCGATCGGTCCGGCCGCCGGACATCGCCTCGCCGAAGCAGAAGGCGAGCTCGCCGGCCAAGCGGCGTTGCTGTCGCAGACGACCGCGGCGCTGCTCGACGAGATCGAAGCGCTGCGCCGCACGATCGGCGAATTGCAGCGCGGGCTCACGCGCATCCGCATGGACACCGCGCGCAACTTATTCCTGCACGCCGCGCGGACGCTGCGCGCGTTGCGGCGCGCGACCGGCTTGGTCGTCGAGCTGCGCACGCTCGGCGAGGACACCGAGTTCGACAAGTCCGTCGCCGAGCAGCTCGTCGATCCGATCACACAGCTGCTTCGCAACGCGGTCGCGCACGGCATCGAGCCGCCCGACGAACGCCTCGCGCGCGGCAAGCCCGAGGCCGCGACGGTCACGATCCGCGCGCGCCAGGACGGCAATCTGCTGGTGCTCGAGCTGTCGGACGATGGCCGCGGCGTCGCCATCGTCACGCTGCGCGATCGCCTGGTCGCGACCGGCCGGTGGTCCGAGGCGCGCGCCCAGCTCGCGAGCGACGCCGACGTGCTCGACGCGCTCGGTACCGGCGTGTCGATCCGCGGCGACGCCGACGAGCTCGCCGGCCGCGGCATCGGCCTCGACGTCGTGCGCCAGACCGTCGCGCGGCTCGGCGGCGAGGTCAAAGTCAGCTCGGTGCCGGGCCGCGGCACGACGTTCAGCTTGCGGCTGCCGCTGTCGACCTCGCTCGCGCACGCGATGCTGTTCAAGGTCGGCGGCCAGGTCTACGCGATTCCGGCCGTGCACGTCGTCGACACGTGCCTCGTCGAGGCCGGCGCAACATCGACGGTCGTGCGCCACGAGCAGCTGCCGGTGCTGCGGCTCGAGACGCTGCTCGGCCACGGCCCGAGCAGCGAGCGCCGGCCCGGTGTGGTCGTGAGCTTCGCCGGCAAGAGCTTCGTCGGCACCGTCGACAAGATCGTCGGGCCGCGCGAGATCATCATCAAGCCGCTCGGTCCGCTGCTCGCGTCGCTAACGCTCTACGCCGCCGCGACCATCAGCGGCTCGGGCAAGGTCCAGCTCATCCTCGATCCCGCGCAGCTCGTCCGCCGCGCGTATCCCGACGCGCCACACGAGGCTCTCGGCGAGATGGCGTCGACGCCGCTCGTGCTCGCGGGCCGCGCGCTCGTCGTCGATGATTCGCGCGCGATTCGCGAGGCGATGACGTCGATGCTCGGGCGCGAGGGTTGGATCGTCGACGTCGCCGAGGACGGCGCCCGCGCGCTCGCGATGACGCGCCAGCTCCGCTACGACCTCGTCGTCACCGACCTCGAGATGCCCGAGCTCGACGGCTTCGCCCTGATCGAACGGCTGCGCGCCGACGACCGCTTCAAGGCCACGCCGATCGTCATCATCACGAGCCGTGCAAATCCCGAACACCGTAAACGGGCACGCGACCTGAACGTACGCGCGCTGGTCGCCAAGCCGATCACGCGGCGCAAGCTGCTCGAGGCGTTGTCGGCGCGCGAGCCGATGGGCTAACTCGGCGCCCTGCCTCGTCGGTCAGGTGTTTGAAACGCGACAGGGCTGTCGTGAACTCGCCGCAGTTCCGACAGCTGCCGGTTTTCCAGGCAACCTAGATCCGCGGAACAGCAACAAAGTAGCCACGGCACATCCCTTGCTGCATCGTGGTTTCATGCGTTGGTTGGTCGTCTCGGTTGCGCTCGTGCTCGCCGCCTCGTCGGCGGTGGCAGCACCTGGCATCGCGATCACGCAAGATAGCGATCCGGCGGTCACCATCGGGGAGACCGTCATCGACGGCGATCCGGCCGACGTGTTCGCCGAGGTGAGCGACTTCCGCAAGTGGGCGCAGATCATGCCCGATGTCGCGACCGTCGAGATTCACAGCCGGAACGGCAACGAGGCGCAAGTCACCTTGGTCTCGCCGTCGGGTCACCGCGACAACCTGCACTTCCGCAACCTGCCGGCGTCCCGCGCCGTGTGGTTCGAGGACACCGGCAACGGTGGCCGCGCCGACGTCTGGGCGCAAATCACGTTGTTACCGACGGGACAGACCGGTAGTACGCGCGTCCACATCCTGCTCTACGCAAAGATCCACGGCGTCGCCCGCCTCGTCATCCACGAGGGCCGCGTGCGCAACGAGCGCGAGCAAAAGATCGCTGCCGATCTGACGCACATGCGCGAGTACTTTCGCCGTCGCGTCGCCAACAACTAGCGCGTTGGCATCGCGGTTTGCGCCCGTCGTGCCATCGAGCGGCCTCGATCAGTGCTTCTTCCGCGACTTGTTGGTCTTGAGCCCGCGATGCGACACGCCGAAGCGGACCTTGCCGTCGCCGGTCGCGCTCGCGCGCGGGCGAGCTGCCCGTTCGACCTCGCGGCCGGCCTTGCGCTTCTGCTTGAACGACGCGCGCGGGTTGGTCTCGAGCTTCGCCGGCGGCGCGGCGGAGGCGGCGTGCGCCGCGCCCTGGACGAGCGTGAAGTCGATGCGGCGTCGCACGACCGAGACGTTGTTGATCTCGACGATGACTTTGTCGCCGAGCTCGATCGCGCGGCCGGAACGCTGGGCCGATAGCCGCATGTGGACGCTGTCGTAGCTCATCGGCTCGCCGAGCGAGTCGAGCTTGATCAGGCCCTCGACGAACGGCTCGTCGAGCTCGACGAACGCGCCGAAGCTCGTCACCGCGGACACCGTGCCCGGGAACTGCTCGCCGACCTGGTCGCGCATCAAGTAGCAGCGATACATCGCGACCGCTTCGCGCTCGGCCTCCATCGCGCGGCGCTCGTGTGTGCTCGAGGCGGCGCCGAGCTCGGCGAGCGTCTCGGCGGTCGGCGGCGGCTTCGCGTAGCCACCGCCCGATGCGGCGCCGTCCCGGTGCAGCTGGTGCTTGAGCAGGCGATGCACGAGCAAGTCGGGATAGCGCCGGATCGGCGACGTGAAGTGCAGGTAATCGCCCGACGCCAGGCCGAAGTGACCGATCGGGACCGTGTCCCACACCGCTTGCGTCAACGTGCGCAACAGCAAGAACGACAGCGCTTGCGCGCCCGGCTTCGCGTTGATCTCGTCGAGCACGTCCTTCATGCCGCGCGGCGTGATCGCGCGATCGACATCGACCTTGATGCCATACGCACCGAGCAGCTCGGCGAGCTGCGCGACGCGATCGCGATCGGGCGGCGCGTGCACGCGCCACACCGTCGGTACGTCGCGCTTGCGGAAGAAGCTGCCGACCGCTTCGTTTGCCGCGATCATGAATTCTTCGACGAGCTGATACGCGACTTTCACGGCGGGATCGCCCTTGGCGCGGACGACGTCGCGGACGAGCCGCGGATCGTCGGCGTCGAGCACGACCTTGGGCTCGGCGATCTCGAGATCGAGCGCGCCGCGCGCCATGCGTTTGTCGCGCAGGTGCCGCGCGAGCGCATTGAGCCGCTCGAGCTCGACCTGCCACTCGCGATATTGCTCGCGGCGGCCGCGGAAATCGCCTTCGAGCGCGGCGGCGACGCCGGGATAGTCGAGCCGGCCCTTGCTGCGGATCACGGCGGCGGAATAGGTCGTATCGAGAAGCTCGCCTTCGGCGGAGTAGTCGAGCCGCACGACCATCGCGCAGCGGTCGACGTTGGGGTTGAGCGAGCAGATGCCGGCCGACAGCTGGTGCGGCAGCATCGCGATCACGCGGTCGGGCAAGTACACCGACACGCCGCGGATCGCCGCCTCGCGATCGAGCGCGTCGTTCCACCGCACGTAGTGCGAGACGTCGGCGACCGCGACCCACACGCGCGGGCCACCATGCGGGCCGGTCTCGATGCACAGCGCGTCGTCGAAGTCGCGTGCGGTCTCCGGATCGATCGTGCAAAACCGGCGCTCGCGCAGATCGATGCGGTCCGCGAGGTCGGCCGACGTGAGCTCGCTCGGCGTGCGCGCGGCTTGCGCGGTGGCCTCGTCGGGGAATTCGATCGGGATCATCGACACCGCGAGGATCTTTTCGATCTCGGTGCGTGGATCTTCAGGATCACCGAGGACCTTGAGCACGTTGCCGGCGAGCTCGCGGCGGATCGCATCGGGATAGCGCGTGATCTCCACGACCACCGCTTCGCCGTCTTTGCCGGCTGGCGCCGAATCGAGCTGGACGCGGCCGTAGTCGGCGGCGATGCGCGGATCGTCGGGCTCGAGATAAATCGCGCGCCCGACGCGGCGCAGGATGCCGGTCAGCCGCGCACGGCCGCGCTGCAAGATCGACGTGACGCGGCCTTCGATGCCGCGCACGCCCGGCCAGGTCTCGACGACGACGCGGTCGCCGTCGAGCGAGTGGTTGCGATACTTCGCGGGCACGAACACGGTGTCTTTGTTATCGGTCGTGACAAAGCCGTAGCCGGCCGGATGCACCGTGATCCGTCCCGTCGTTGCCGGATCCGTCACCGGTTTCGGCGCGGGCTTCGCCGCGGCGCCGATCGGCGGCGCGACCGCGCGGATCTCGCCGGTCTCCGGATCGTATTCTTCGCTCGGATGCGCCGGCTTGGCCTTCGCGGGCGGCCGCCACGGCAGGCCCGGCTGATGCTTGGCCGGCTTCGCGGGTTTCGGCTTCGCGACGAGCTTCGGCGCGGCCGGTGCCGGTTTTTGCTTCGGCAGCGGCGGCGGCGGCTTGGCGTGCGGATCGGCCGGGCGACCCGATGGCGCGAGCGCGAACGCACCGCCCGACAGCACGATGACCGTGCCGTCTTCGACGAGGTCGAACATCTCGGCGCGCAGCGCCGCGTATTCGTGTTTGCGCACGCCGAGCTCGTCGGCGAGCGCGGTGAGCTTGATGCCCGGTGTGACCAGGCGTGACAGGCAATCGATGATGGCCTGTCGATCCAGATTTGGATCGATCGTAGACATGATTTTCTTTCTCTTACTTACTTGAACGCGTGAACGTGCCCGTCATCGCCGGCGACGTACATCGTGCCGTCGCTGGCGATCGCGGGGGTGGTATCGACGTCGTCGCCGAGCTGGACTAACCAGCGCAGCGTGCCGTCGGGTGAAACTGCATAGACGTGCTCGTCTTGCGAGCCGAATAAAATGGTGCCGTCGGTGGCGATGCCCGGCGTGCTCTGGATCTTGTCGGCCGCGGCCAATTTCCATCGCACCTGGCCGTTCGGCGCGATCGCGTAGAGCGACGCGTCGTAGCTGCCGACGTAGATCGTGCCGTCGGCGCCGATCGCGGGACCGCCGGCGATGTCGCCGCCGGTGATGACTTTCCACACGACCTGCCCCGCCGGCGAGATCGCATAGAGATCGTGATCGTCGCTGCCGACGTAGATCGTCCCGTCGCTGCCGATCGCGGGCGAGCTATCGACGTCGTCGCCGGTGCGGACCTGCCACTCGAGCTTGCCGTCGGGCGACACCGCGTAGAGCGCGTTGTCTTGCGAGCCGGCGTAGACCGTGCCGTCGGTCGCGAGCGCGGGTGTCGACGCGACGTGCTCGGCGGTCGCGAGCTTCCACCGCAACGTGCCGTCGGGCCAGATCGCGTGGATGCCGTCGCCGCCGACGTAGATCGTGCCATCGGGGCCGATCGTCGGCCCGCCGTCGACGTCGCAGCGGCTCGATTCCGGGCCGAAACCTTTCGGATCGCAGTCGCCGAGCCGCAGCTTCCACTCGAGCTTGCCGGCCTGACTGATCGCGTAGAGATGATCGTCGTCGGAGCCGATGTAGATCGTGCCGTCCTTGGCGATCGCCGGGGTCGACCACGAGCGATCGCCGGTCTTGAACGACCACGCGAGCTGTCCCGATGGCTCGATCGCGTACAGCGCGCCGTCGTGCGAGGTGACGTAGACGCGGCCGTCGGGCCCGATCGTCGGCGAGCCCGCAACGACGCCGTGCACGTCGGTGCTCCACAGCTCTTTGGGCTCTTTCGCGGACGCGGGCCCGCCGCGCCGGCCGGTGTGGCGCGCATCGCCGCCGAACATCGCGAATGGCGGCGGGCCGGCGACCGGTGTGGATGATGGCGTGGGCATGACGGCGCTGCCGGCCGCTGAAATCGCCCGCGGATCGACGCACGCGCCGGCGTTGCACACGCGCGGATTGCGGCAGTCGGTGTCTTTGGAGCAGCCGGCCTCGCGCACCTGCGAGCCCGAGCACGCTGCACTCACCACCAAAACCAGTGCCGCCAGCCTACGCCTTCGGAAGATCATTCGAGAATCGCTCCGCGAGCTTCTCGAAGTAGCGACGCGTCTCTTCTAGCACGACCGGATCTTGATCGGGATACATGCGAATGCCGTGGGCGCCGAATGGGTCGGTCGTCACCGGGCCAACCGGCAGGCCACCGACGATGCCGGTCTGCTCGTGGTACAGGAGCGCCAGCACTTCGGAGTGATTTTCGGGCACGAGAAATGTCCGCCGGCCGAGCTCCGGTCGCCCGTCTTTGAAGCCGTCGACCAGCTTAGCCATTTGGAACTCCGGCAGTCTAGCGGGACTGCGGTGGCGGCGAAAGTCCCTAGCCGATCGCTCATGTCACTTACCGTGGCGTACCTTAGGGCGTGGCTACGCTCGAGCTGTGGTTCGACGTTTCGTGTCCGTACGCCTATCTCGCGTCGCGCAAGGCCCCGGCGATCGCGGCGGCCGCTGGCGTGCAGCTGACGTGGAAGCCGATGTTGCTCGGCGGCGTGTTTCGCGGGATCGATCGAACCGCACCGCCATTCGGCGGTGCTGCCGGCCGGGCGCCGGTCCCGGCCGTCGATGCCGGCGCCGGACCGCTCGCGACGCTCGGCCCCGCGAAGGCTGCGAACAACGTTCGCGAGATGCAGCGCTGGGCCGAGGTGCTCGGCGTACCGCTGAAGATCCCGGCGGCGCACCCGATGCGCACGGTCAAGGCGCTGCGCACGCTGCTCGGATTGCCCGAATCGCGCTGGGCCGCCGCGATCGACGGGCTGTACGCCGCGTACTGGCAGCGCGGCGAGGACATCACGCGCGACGACGTGATCTTGTCCGCGCTGGCGAGCATTCCGGAAGCAGCTACCGCGCTCGCCCGTGCCGACGACGACGCGATCAAGGCCGAGCTGCACGCCCGCACCGACGAAGCGATCGCGCTCGGCATTTTCGGCGCGCCCGCATGGGTGATTCGCCAACCCGATCGCGAGCCGATCTTGATCTGGGGCCAAGATCGCATGCCGTGGGTCGACGCCGTGCTCGCCGGCTGGGATCCCGACGCCGCATCGCCGCCCGGCGGACCGCGCTCCGTCGCCACGGACGTCCAGCCGTTTCGCACGCCTCGATCGCTCGAGCTCTTCTTCGACGTCGCGAGCCCGTACGCCTACTTTGCCCTCGCGCAGATCGCCGCGCTCGGCGAGGTTGCCGGCATCACCCCGAAGCTGACGCCGATCTTGCTCGGCGCGCTGTTCCGCGACATCGGCCAGGTCGACGTGCCGATCGCGCAGATGTCGCGCGCGAAGCAGCAGTACACCCAGCGCGAGCTCGGCCGGTGGTCGCGGTGGTGGGGCGTGCCGCTGGCGTGGCCGCACAAGTTTCCGCAGCGCACGATCGCAGCGCAGCGGCTGTGCGTGCTCGCCGGCGACGATCCGGCGCTGGCGCTCGCGCTCGGCCGGGCGATGTGGGCCGAGCAGCAGGATCTCGAGCAGCCGGCCGTGCTCGCCGAGATCTTGGCGCGCGCCGGCAAACCCGCCGAGTGGCTCGCGCGCACGCAGGATCCGGCGATCAAGCAGCAACTGATCGACAACGGCGTTCGCGCCAGAGCCGCGAGCGTGTTCGGCGTGCCGACGTTCGTCGTCGACGGAGATCATCTCGTGTGGGGCCAAGATCGCGCCGACCACGTGATCCGCATGCTCGCCGGTTGGAGCCCGGGCGCATGATCGGCGTCGCGATCTGCGCCGCCGGCTTGGCGATCTTGCTCGCCGGCGAATTCACGCACCGCGACGTGCTGCGCTTCGCCGGCAAGCCGATCGCGTCGGCCGGCTTTCTCGTCACCGGGCTCGCCGCGTACACGCCCGGCCGCTTCGCGACGTGCATCGTCGCCGGGCTCGTGCTCGGCGCGATCGGCGACATCGCGCTGTTGTTCGAGCGCGGGTTCATCGCCGGCCTCGTCGCGTTCCTGCTCGGCCATCTCGCCTACGCGGTCGGAGTCGCGCGGGTCGTGCCGGTCGATCGCTGGGCGAGCCCGCTCGCGCTCGCGCCGATCGCGGCCGCGGCGATCGCGCTTGTATGGCTGTGGCCGCACGCCGGCGCGATGAAGGTGCCGGTCGCGGCCTACGTCGTCGCGATCGTCGCGATGGTGATCGCCGCGATCGCGCTCGGCGATTCGCGCTTTTTGATCGGCGCCGTATTGTTCTTTGCGAGCGACCTCGCCGTCGCGCGCGACAAGTTCGTCGCGCCTGGCGTGATCAACCGCGCGTGGGGCTTGCCCGCGTACTACGCCGGCCAGCTACTGATCGCGATGGCGATCGGCTAACTACTTCGCTACTTCTTCTTCTGGCCGCGACGAGCCCGCCGCGCCTTGCTGCGCGCGGTGCCGCGCTTG
>DATBAS010000184.1:0-11998 GCA_036271395.1 Kofleriaceae bacterium | reverse complement strand
TCACAACGCTGCGATCACCGAACGGCACTACCCAACTCGTACCCGAATCGGTCACAAGTCGTCCGTGGAAAGACCGTCATCCGAGAAGCAGCAAGTTGCCTCGAACCTAGCTGCGTCGCATTCAGAGGCTCTCGAATAGCTCGCGCAACCGAACACCGAGCCCACGCGCGATCCCAGCGCTCACCCCGAAGGCGGTTGACGGCATCGTGTCGCGCGCGGTCCGGCTCGCCGGAATCACGAAGCGCGTGACGCCTCACTCGCTCCGACATACCTGCGCGACGGCGCTGCTCCGCGCCGGCGCTGATCTCGAAACGGTCCGCGTGATCCTCGGCCACTCCTCGATCGCAACGACCGCCAGGTATCTCCACTCGACGGTGGAGCGAAGTGCAGAAGCGGTGGTGAACGCCGCGAGGGCTTGGGGATGAATATCGGGATTCTCG
The DNA here is from genome assembly GCA_036271395.1 of Kofleriaceae bacterium. Lineage (GTDB taxonomy): Bacteria > Myxococcota_A > Polyangia > Haliangiales > Haliangiaceae > JABFXX01. The sequence goes on along the minus strand of DATBAS010000184.1, from coordinate 11,558 downwards.
TGCCCATCGCGCTTATTCGCCGGCGCAACTTCATCGGGTTCCACAGCGCGGTGCGGCTGCGGGCTTGTGCTTCGGTCGATTCGTGGGATGGGGAGCTTTTTCGCGACAGGGCATCCGTAACAAAAGTTCATGTCGTATCTTTTTCGACACTTGGCGCCGAGACGGCCAAGTCCTACGGCACCGATCCCAAATAGGTTGGGGTGACCATCCAACGAGAGATTGAGTTAGGCGTTCTTGCGTCGTGCAAGACCAACGCAGCGACGATCCGCGACGTCGTTAGCCGGCTCGGCGACTACGCGTTTCGCAGCACCGAGCTGCAATGGGTTTGGAGGGAGTTCTGCTCGATAGCGGGAGCAGACGAAACGCCCAGCTTAACGACGTTGAAATCACTCGCGCAGACAGAAGGTGAGGATGCGCAGCCGATCTTGCTCGAAGTCGTTGACGAGGTCTGGACGGCGGCGCCGTCGGCAAGCATCGCGACCGATTGTGCGACGTTGATCGATCACCACCGGCGCAACGAACTGGTGAAGCTTATGGACCGAGCCACGAAAGCGATCATCCGTGGCGACGTCGACGGTGCGATCAGGATGCTTGCGCACTCGGCGGCGCTGCCGCCGTCTATAGGGGAAGCGGCGGCGCCGACATTCCCAACCATCTCGATCGGAGAACTCATAGCTCGCGCCGGCTCGAAGCCAGTCGAGTGGGACGTCGAGCCCCTCATCGCGCGCGCCACCGGGACTAGCCTGTCGGGGCTCGCCGGCGCGGGCAAGACGTGGCTGCTGCTCGACCTCGCCATCGAGATGGCGCGCGGCGGCGGGAAGTGGATGAACCATTTCTCCTGCGGTGGGGGACGCGTCGTGTACGTCGATGAGGAATCGCGCGATCCTCTGCTCGTACTCCGCCTCGAACGCCTTCTCCGGGCAAAGGGAGTTCCAACAGACCAGCTCGATCTTCGCTTCATCGTGATGGGCGGGCTCAACCTCTCCGACCCAGGGAATGTCGCGCGGTTCACTGCGCGCCTACGCGAGTTGCAGCCGCGCCTCGTCATCGTGGATAGCTTCATCCGAGTCCATCGCGAGAAAGAGAACGACGCGACCGAGATGGCGAAGGTGTCCCGGGTCATCGCGAAACTCATCCAGGATCTCGGCTGCAGTTTCTTGTTCGCGGACCACCAGCGGAAACCGAACGCTCTTGGCGAGTCGGATACTCGCGGCTCGACGGAGAAGGCTGCCATCCAGGACCAGGTCCTGCTCGTCCGGCGCACGAAAGACGGTGCGCTCGTCGTCGAACACCGGAAGAGTCGGTTCGCACCCGAGGTCGAGCCGTTTGAAGTCGAGCTTGAAGATCAGGACCGCGAAGTCCCGGAGAAGGCGAGCACGACCGTCCGGTGGACGGGGAAGACGAAGGATGGCGATGCCGAAGCACAGCTCGCGGACGACGGCGAAGTCGTAATCCGTGTGCTGTCGGGTTCATCAGAGAAGATGGCGCGCGTTCAGATCGTCGCGCTGTGCAAGAGCCTGCACGTTCCGGAGAAGCGAGCATCCGCGGCACTCAAGTATCTTGAGGCGGCCGGACGTGTCGAACGTCTCGACGAAGTCATCGCGACCGGCGGCAAGAAACACGTCTATCGAGTCGCGCCGGCAGCGTCGCCGCTCCCTCTAGAGAGCGACGGCGCCGCCGCATCCGAACCGGGACGCTTCGTGCCGCCGACCACTCGTCGAGCCACAGGCGCACTGAACCTCGAACGGATGCGGCTGGAACGGCAACGCGTTCGGGCTGTGCTCGAACCGGCCCGAGCGAGCGTATGAACGCTGCCCCTCCGCACTGGGGTGCAGAACCGTTCCGAACGGCGCGCGCCCGGATGTGTCTGGCGTGCGCGGTGACAGCACTGGTCGAACAACCCATGGCCTCGGACGTGCGCCGCTGTTCCTTCGGAACACGAGCGTGACGGGGGGTGGGCCGACGTCCACCCCAGGAGTTGAAAATGCCGCCTAGCAAGAATCGCGATGGAATCGCAACCAACGTCGCCGCGCCGGCCGAGCTCAAGTCGCGAGACGCGATGATCGGCGACCTACTCGGAAAGCTCGCGCGCCGCGCGGGTTCGTGGGGCTGGCTCTCGACCTACGAACGCGTTCGGCGCGGTGAGTCCGTGCCGGCGTGGCACTACCGGATGATGGTGCTGACGTCTGCTCGACGGAGTGGACAGATTCGTTGCCGAGAGGAACATCGCCGTGGCTAATCCACGACCTGCATCGGTAGCTCGCGAAGCCAAGCGATATGCGCTCTACGTGCGTGTCTCCACCGAGCAGCAACTCGCGGGTCGCGAGTACCACTCGATCGCGAGCCAGCAGGACTTCCTGGTTGACTGGGTCATCCGTAAAGGCGGCGAAGTCGTTGCCAAGTATGAGGACACCGCGAGCGGTACCAAGTTCGAGGAACGGCCGGGACTGCTGGCACTCGTGCGCGATGCAAACGAGCTGAAGTTCGACGAGGCGGTGGCCTACAACGCGGACCGTTGGTGCCGCTCGCTCGACGTCCATACGATGCTGAAGCGCATCGAGCGCGAGACCGGGGTCCGCTTCATCAGCGCGACGCAAGAATTCACCGACGACGCGGAGGGCGAGTTCCTCGAATCGAACATCGCCGTTGTGAACCAGTGCCGGAACATCTCCAAGAAGGTGAAGATCAAGCGCGCTCAACGCGCGGACAAGGGCGAGTGGAACGGAGGGCGACGTCCGTATGGCTACACGTCGGTCGCCGGCAAGCTCTTCGTCGTCGAGACCGAAGCTGCTACTGCGCGCCGGATGTTCGAACTATTCCTCGAACACCCATCGGCGGTGGCGGTTCGTGCGCGCCTCAAGGCGCTTGGCATTACCGACCGGAGCAGCAGGCCGTGGAGCAGCTCGTCGATCGAGGCGATCCTGCGCAACCCGATCTACAAGGGCGAGGTCCGCGCGCCCGACGGCGACACACGTCCCGGGATCCACGAGCCGATCATCACCAGCGCACTATGGGATCGCGTTCAAGCCGCGAAACCTACACGCACGCGACTTCTCACAAAGATCGCTCGACCGTTTCCGCTCGCGGAGCTGCTCGAATGTGGTGCGTGCAACGCGCGGATGACCTTGCACTACGTCAGCAAGAAGAACGGCCGGAAGTACGCACGCTATCGCTGCACCACGACGTTCCAACGCGGCTGGCGTGAGTGCCCGGTCAAGGAAGTCAACGCAGACCACATCGAGCAATGGACGCGGGACCAGATCGCGAAGCTCGCAGCCGAAGGAGAACTACTCGACGCCGCGGTCGCCGCTGCCAACGTGGCCGACGATCATCGCACCGAGCCGCTGCGACGCGAACAAACCGAGCTGCTCGCTCGCATCGAAGAGACGCGCAAGAAGGTGGAGCGCTTGGTCGATGCCATCGCTGACGGTGGCTCCGGGTTCCAAGCGATTCGCTCCAAGCTCACCTTGGAAGAGCGAAACCTCAGGCTGCTTGAGCACGACCTCACGCGCGTGAAGACCGAGATCGATCGCATGGCCGGCGAGCCGGTCGATGCGGACAAGCTTCGCCACGTCCTCAAGGACTTCGATGCCCTGTTCGCCGTGGCCAACGACGACGAACGCTCGCGGCTGCTGAAGCTCCTGATCAAGCGCATCGTCTTCCGCGGCACCGACGCCGAGGTAACGATGGAGCTTTTCTCCGCCGTTAACCTCAGCGCGACGAGTTCGAATTTTCGAGCCTTCTGGCTCCGGAGGAGGGCTTCGAACCCCCGACCCGGCGGTTAACAGCCGCCTGCTCTACCCCTGAGCTACTCCGGAATGGGGAGTAATAGATGACGTACGACGCCCGCTGCTGTCAAGCCGGGCGTCGCGTCGATCAGCTTGCGCGCGCGCTAGTTGTAGTAGCGAGCGGCGAGTGTGAACGCGAGCGCGTCCACGCCGTTCTCGAGGTCGCCGAAGTTCAGCGCGGCGCCGAGATCGAGGTTGTGGTTCACCGTGTAGAAGCCACCGATCTCGAGCGGGATGTAATCGGCGAACAAGAAATTGCTCGCCGTATTCGAGACGGTCGTGTTGCCGACGGTTTCGGAGACGTGGACCACGTCGAAGAGCTCGGTCTGCGCGAACGCGTAGACCTGCGGCGTGGCCTGCCACGCGACACCGACGGGTACCGAGAAGACGATCGGCGCACCGTTGTTGAAGCCGAGCAAGAGTTGGCTGCCGAGGATCCCTGGTGCGACGAGGCCGGCGTCGCCCGACGGGCCGTACTCTTGGCCGTTGCCGGTGTAGATCGCGATCGACGGGGTGATCGCGTAGCGAACGCCGGCGCCGAGGGAGAGGCTGACATCGACGGTGCTCGACACGTTACCCATCGTGTCGACGCTTTCGCCGTCGAAGTCGAAGATCAATACGCCGCTGACGCCGACGGTCAGCTTGTCCTTGTGGAAGAGCGAGTAGGAACCGTAGAGCGACAGCGGGCCTTTGATCTCGAAGTCGTTGGCGAGCGAGAACGCATACTCGAGACCGACGGTGAGATCGTTGTTGACGCCGTAGCCGGCGCCGAGGTGAAGGCCGAGCCCGGTGTTGCTCGCGGACGTCGTCGTCGCGGTGCCGTTGACGACCGTGACGGTCTCGACGCTCGTGCGCAAGATGTCGAGGTCCGCGTACGCGCCGACCTTGCCGGCGTTGAGCGTCAACGGGCGATCGATGATCGGCGCGCCTCCCAGCGTGCCGGCGGCCATCGCGGCGGGCGCGGCGGTCGATGGGGCGCCTGAGCCCGCGCCGTTCGCGTCATCACCGCCAGTCGTCGGCGTTGCCGGTTGGTCGGGGTCTGCTTGGGCGAACGCGGGGCTCGCGGCGAACAGACTCGCGGCCAGAATCCATACCTCTCGTCTCATGCACGTCTCCTGAAGGGTTTGACGAACGGATCATCCCTTTAACGCGAAACCTCCCGCAAGTTTTCCCTAGTGGTAGGAAAAATCGATCGCGAGTCAGCGCGCGGAGCGGTTGCGTTGGGCGAGGTACTCGCGAAGTAGCGTCTCCGACGGAGCCGGTTCGCGTTTGGTACGCGTGTTCGCGCGCTCGAGCGCGAAGCCGACGATCTGCTGGATCGCTTGTTCGTAGGTATGGCCGCTGGCTCGCACGCACTGCGCGAATGCGCAGCCGTCGGCGAGGTCGGGGTTGGGATTGACCTCGAGGATGAACGGCTCGTTGGTCTTGGGATCGACGCGCATGTCGACGCGCGCGTAGTCGCGACAACCGAGCGTTTGAAATGCGCGAGCCGCGATCGATTGGATGTGCTCGACGAGCGGGGCCGGTAGATCCTCGACCGGGCACTTGCTCTCCATCGCGTAGTAATCGCGGCTGTACGGATCCCACTTCGCGCGGTACGTGATGATCCCGGGCAGGGTCCGACCTTCGTTGTCGGTGGTGCCGTGCTTGAACTGCATCTCGTAGAGCGGCAGCGTTCGCGGCGGATCGTTGCCGATCAGCGCGCAGTGGATCTCGCGGCCTTCGATGAATTCTTCGACCAGCGCGGGCATCTTGTGCTCGCCGACGACCATCGCGACGCGGGCATCGAGCTCGGCGCGCGTGCGCACGACCGAGCCGGCATCGATGCCGCCGGACGCATCGTCGAACGCGGGCTTGACGATCAGCGGATAGCGCAAGCCGAGCTTGGACTCGGGCGGCGCGACGCCATCCCGCGTGTCGACCACGACGCCGCGCGGTACGGGCAAGCCGGCGGCGGCGAGCAGCGCCTTCGCGTGTGGCTTCTTCTGGCAGAGCGACAGCGCGAGCGGACGATTGCCGGTGTACGAGATGCCGAGCAGCTCGAACAGCGCGGGCACGTGGGTCTCGTGCTCGAGATCATCGTGGAACCACTCGACGAGGTTCATCACGGCATCGGGCCGTTCGCGCTCGAGCGCGCCGAGCAGCATGTCGAAGCGATCTTCGATGTTGAGCGCGACGACCTCGTGGCCGGCCTCTTCGAGCGACTTCGCGATCAGCTCGATCTCTTCGGCGACCGTGTCCCACGGCTCGACGATCTTGGTCGGATCCCAGTCGGGCGTCCTGCGGCCGTCGCGGCGCCACAGATCGACGACGTCATCGTCGACCTGGTTCCACAAGATCAGTACGCGTGCACGCTTCATGCAAACGGCGCTTTATTCACGAGTACCATTTGCGAAGCGAGATGTCGATGCGAGATCTCACGTCTGCCGCGTGCCCCATGGATGACGGCCGAGGAGATCGTCGGCGCGGCGGCGCTGGTCGTGATCGAGCCCGTCGCGAATCGCGGCGGTGAACCACGCGGCGAGCTCGGTCGCGGTCGCGAAGCGATCGGCCGCGTGCTTCGCGAGCCCGAGGCCGAGCACGCGATCGACGTCGGCGGGCAGCGGGGCGAGCATCGAAGGCTGCGTCGGGATTCGGAACACGACGTCGTAGAGCGTCGTCGGGACGTCTTTGCCGGTGAACGCGGGATGGCCGGTGATCGCGCGGTACAAGATCGCGGCGAGCGAATAGACATCGGCGCGGTGATCGACGTCTTCGCCTTTGGCTTGTTCGGGCGCCATGTACGCCGGTGTGCCGATGACGTGACCTTTGGTGAGAGTGCCGGTGCCGCCGCTCTTGCTGACGCCGAAGTCGAGGATCTTCCAGACGCGCGCGTCGCCGACCTCGGCGGAGAACACGTTATGGGGCTTGAGATCGCGATGGACGATCCCGGCCGCACGTGCGGCGTCGAGCCCGGCGGCTACCTCGCGCGCGAAGATCGCGGCCTCGGGTAGCGCGAGCCGGCGCGACCGGCGCAGCTGTTGCGCGAGGTCGTAGCCGCGCAGCCGTTCCATCGCCAAGAACGGCACTTCGCCCGACGTCGTGCCGACTTGCAGCACGCGGACGATGTTGGCGCTGGTCAGCTTCGATGCGGTTTCGGCTTCGCGGATGAAGCGCGCGACGTGTGTCGGCTCGGCCAGCGTGCCGGCGTGCAAGAGCTTCACAGCTGCGTCGTGATCATCAGCGGTCGAGTGCGCTTCGTAGACCTCGCCCATCCCGCCGCGACCGATCAGCACGCCGAGCTTGTAGGCGCCGACGGTCTGGTCGGTGAAGCGACCGGGCCCGCCGATCTTGAGCGCGCGATCGAGCTCGGCGCGCGCTTCGGCGAGCAGCGCCTCGCGTTGCGCGACACCGCGCACCGCTTGCTCGAGCCGCTGCATCGCGTCGAGCGTGACGCGCTGACTCGTGCGCGCGGTGTAGAACGTGATGAAGTACAAGAACTCGATCACGCTGATCACGCCGAGCTGATCGAGCCGGCTGACGTGCGCCATGCTGATGATGCCGCGGTCCTCGATCACGCCGCCCATGATCGCGAAGCCGAGCGCGGCGTGGACGATCGCGACGAGCACGTACATGCCGCCGATCACGCCGGCGAGCGAACCGAGGCTGAAGAAGTAGATGCCGTAGGTGATCATCGCGGCGACGGGCGATGCGACGCCCCAGTAGTAGACGCCGCCGAACGCACCGAGCGCGATCACGAGCGCGGGCGCCAAGATCTTGCGGCCGGAGTACGTGTCGGGCCGGCGCACGATGCGCAGCATCCAGATCGCGCCGAGCACGTTGACGCCGCAGCCGAGCGCGAGCAGGCGAAACGCGATCGGGTCGCCGTCGGTGAGCATCGCGACGAACAAGCCGGCGATGGCCGTGACGATCGCGATCCGCAGAAAGATCTCGGAGCGCGACAGCTCCTCGAGCCGCATCGCCTCGCTCGGCGAGGTCGTGGTCGTGTAGCGGCTCGATTCGGTCTGCGCGTGGCCGCGCGGCGGAAGTCGCTGCGTCGACTGCGCGTGGAGCGCGTTCGGCGTGACCGTGTGCGTTGCCGTCGCCGGCTCGTCGCCGAGGTCGCCTGGATCCTCGTCGCCGGGCCGTAACTCCGGGCGCGGGCCCAGGTCGACGGTCGCGCGATCGTCATCACCCGGATGCCGGACGGCCACCTCGGGAGTTTAGCCGTCCCGGACGGCAAACGGCCACTTAGATTCCCGAGCCGTTACCCGAGCCGCCGCCGCTCTGATCCTCGCAGCGCTCGAACGCGAGCGTCGTGCACGTGCAGCCGCTGTCGTCACACGTGCAGTTCGAGCCGGTGTAGACGGCCTCGCAATCGGAGCGCGCGGTGCAACTTGTCTCGTCGGTGAGCGTGGCGCAGTCGGATGGACCGCAGTCTGCGAGCGGGATGCAGTAGCCGGTGTAGCAGCCGTTTTCGATACCGGCGGTCGTGCCCGCGGGACACTGCGGCCCCGCGATGTTGCACGTCACCTGGCCGCTGCACTGACCGGGATCGAGCGTGTCGCTCACGCACTCCTGCTGACAGCCGCCTTGCAAGCTATCGCATTGCAGCTGGCAGGTTTCGCCGCTCGGGCATTGCAGCGCGCAGTCGCTCGCCGTCGGCACGCACGTCGGCGTGCACGTGCAACCGCTGCCATTTTCGAGGCACGCCGGGCACTCCGTCACGCAGGTCTCGCCCGAGCCGCAGTTGCACGCGCCCGAGCCGACGTCGATGCACGACTCGAACTCGGTGGTGCCCTCTTGCGAGTCGCCGCTGTAGACGCTGCCGCACGACGGATCGAAGAAGCATCCGTACGCGTCGAGCCCGCTGCACGGCTGCGGTTGCGGCTCTTGCGGCGCGATGTCGAAGCAGGTCCAGAACTGCGTACCCATGCCGATCTCGGTGTACGCGGCGTGGCATGCGCCGTTGCTGACGCAGTCTTGCTCGTCGAGCCCTTCGCATGGGCCGGAGCATTCGCCGCCGATGATCGCGGGCTCGGACGTTCCCTCGGCCGTTCCGTTGCTCTCGGCGCACGGGCAATCGGGATCGCACGTCGGTTCGGTCGGCTGCGTCAGATCGCAAATGCCGGTCTCGGGATCGCGCAGCGGCGCTTCGTCGATGCCCGCCACGGCGACTGGCGAGCACGTGTGCTGATCGTCGCCGGTGAACAAGTTACAGCCGGCGAGCACGACGGTCGCGAGCAAGATGAAGCGCTGCATGTGGGTCGGTTCAGCAAGCCACGCGCCATTGCAACCAGTTGATCCTGGAAGCTTCGATCTCGAAAAACTGACGGATTGGGGAGGTTTTCACGGAGGTTTTCGGCGTGCGCTTGCTTGTGCCGCGGCACGTCACCTCATTAGATCGCGGCCGATGCATCCCTGGCTCGCGTTCGTCAGCTTCTGGAAGCTCTTGTTCGGCGGCAAGCTGCCTGCGGAGGTCGCGAAGTTCTTGCCGGAAGCACCGAAGCTGGCACTGCCACCGGTCGTCGTGCCGAACGAGCGCGACAAGCCGAAAGTCTCGGCGGCGCAATATCACCGCGACGGCGCGCTCGCGCTGCTCGCGCTGTTGCAGCGCGAAGCGCAGCTCGTCGACTTCGTGCGCGAGTCGATCGACGGCGTCGACGACGCGCAGCTCGGTGCCGCGACGCGCGCCGTGCATCGCAACGCCGCCAAAGTGATCGCGCAACACGTGACGCTCGAGCCCGTGATGCCGGGTGAAGAAGACGCCAAAGTGTCGGTGCCGAAAGGCTTCGACCCCGCCGAGATCCGGTTGATCGGCGAAGCGAAAGGCGAGCCACCGTATCGCGGCACGCTGCGCCACCGCGGCTGGCGCGCGACCGAGGTCAAGCTGCCGACGCTCGCCGAAGGCGTCGATCGCACCGTGATCGCGCCGGCGGAAGTCGAAGTATGACGAAGATCCTCGGCATCGATCTGGGCACGACGAACTCGGCGCTGGCGACGGCGAGCGACGACGCGCCGGCGACGGCGCATGCGATCACGCAGATCGTCGGGCCCGGCGAGATCGCCGAGCGGCCGACGCTGCCGTCGTTTCTGCTGCTGCCGACCGAGCACGAGGTCGCGACGGCGCAGCTCCAGCTGCCGTGGTCCGGGACGATGCGCTACGCCGTCGGCACGTTCGCGCGCGAGCGCGGCGCGGAGTTGCCGCACCGGCTCGTCGCGTCCGCGAAGTCGTGGCTGTGCAACCCGTCGATCGATCGCACGCAGCAGGTGTTGCCGTTTCGCGGCGCGCAGCGCGAGCTCGATTCCGCGATGCAAGGCGGCGAACGCGTGTCGCCGGTCAACGCCTCGGCGCGCTACTTGGCGCACCTGCGCGCCGCGTGGGACGACGCGCATCCCGACGATCCCGCCGACGAGCAAGACGTGCTGGTCACCGTGCCCGCGAGCTTCGATCCGGTCGCGCGCGAGCTCACGGTCGCGGCCGCGCGCGAAGCCGGCTTCGAAAAGCTCACGCTGCTCGAAGAACCGCAGGCGGCGTTTTACGCCTATCTCGCGACGCGCGGCGAAGGCTGGCGCGACGATCTGAAACCCGGCGACGTCGTGCTCGTGTGCGACATCGGCGGCGGCACCACGGATTTTTCATTGATCGAAGTTCGCGACGATGGCGGCGCGCTCGCGCTCGATCGGATCGCGGTCGGCAATCACATCTTGCTCGGCGGCGACAACATGGATCTCGCGGTCGCCGCGCTGATCGGCAAGGGGCTCGAGCTCGACGCCGTGCAACAGCGCGCGCTCGTGCATGTCGCGCGAGGTGCGAAAGAGCAGCTGCTCGGCGATGCTGCGCCGGAGACCGTCGGGATCTCGATCTTGGGCCGTGGCAGCAAGCTGATCAGCGGCACCGTAAAGGCGAGCGTCGCGCGTGACGCCGCGCTCGCGATGCTCGTCGACGGGTTTTTTCCGCGCGTCGGCGCGGACGCGAAGGCCGAGCGACGCCGCACCGGCGGCTTGCGCGAGATGGGCCTTCCGTACGCACACGATCCCGCGATCACGCGTCACCTCGCCGAGTTCCTCGGGCGCTTTAACAAGATGCCGACGGCCGTGTTGTTCAACGGCGGTGTGATGAAGGCGGCGCCGCTGCGCACGCGCGTCGTCGAGTTGCTCGAACAGTGGGCCGGCCGGGCCGTGCGCGTGCTCGCCGGCGCCGATCTCGATCTCGCAGTCGCGCTCGGCGCGGCGCACTACGGGCACGTGCGACGCGGCAAAGGCATCCGCATTCGCGGCGGCACCGCGCGCGCGTATTACATCGGCATCGAGAGCGCGATGCCGGCGATTCCGGGGTTCGCACCGCCGGTGAAGGCGCTGTGCGTGGCGCCGCAAGGGCTCGAAGAAGGACAGGCCGTCGAGCTGCCCGATGACGAGCTCGGCCTCGTGGTCGGCGAGATGTCGGCGTTTCGGTTCTTCGCCGCGGCGAGCCGCGCGGACGACCGCGCCGGTGACTTGATCGACGCCGACGAAGACGGGCTCGTCGAGCTCGATCCCGTCGAGAAGCTCGTCGAGGTCGAAGGCGATCGCGCCGCTGGTCAGCTCGTGCCGGTGCGGCTCGAGGCGCACGTCACCGAGGTCGGCACGCTCGAGCTGTGGTGTGTCGCGCGCGACGTTGCCGGCGGTCGCTGGAAGCTCGAGTACTCCGTCCGCGAAAGGGACGGTGTCCACTAAGACAACTTGTGGCGAGCAACTCGTCGAAATTACTTCGTCGTCGGATCCGGACGTCAACTTGCGTGTCCGCATCCG
>DATBAS010000183.1:0-3134 GCA_036271395.1 Kofleriaceae bacterium | reverse complement strand
GGGTGAGATCGTCGAGACCGCGAAGCGCACCGGCGCCAAGATCGCCGGTCCGATTCCGCTGCCGACCAAGATCAACAAGTACTGCGTGCTGCGGTCGCCGCACACCGACAAGAAGTCGCGCGAGCAGTTCGAGATCCGCACCCACAAGCGCCTGCTCGACATCCTCGAGCCGACGCAACAGACGTTGGACGCGCTGATGAAGCTCGATCTGTCTGCCGGTGTCGACGTCGAGATCAAGACCTGAGCCCTGCGAGAACAATATGAAGATCGAAGTCAAAAACCTCACCGGTAAGAGCGTCGGATCGATCGATCTCGACGACTCGGTGTTCGGTGCCGAAGTTCACGAGCACTTGCTGTGGGAAGCCGTGAAGTGGCAGCTCGCGCGCCGGCGCGCCGGCACGGCGTCGACCAAGCGCCTGGGCGAGGTCCGCGGCTCGTCGAAGAAAGTCTGGAAGCAAAAGGGCACGGGCCAAGCGCGCCAGGGCAGCCGTCAGGCCGTGCAGTGGGTCGGCGGTGGCTCGGTCAAGGGGCCCAAGCCGCGCAGCTACGACTACAAGCTGCCGCGCCAGGTCAAGAAGGCCGCGCTTCGCGCCGCGCTGTCGCTGCGCGCACACGAGAACAAGATCATCGTGCTCGATAACTTCACGACCGACGGCAAGACCAAGACGGTCGCCGCCGCGCTCGCGACGCTCGGCACGGGCAACAAGGCGCTGATCGTCGACGGCAAGACCAACACGAACCTCGTGCGCGGCGCCCGCAATCTGTCGGCGTCGCAGTGGATCGCGCCTGAAGGCGTCAATGTCTACGACATCCTGCGCCACGGCACGCTCGTGCTCACGCAGGAAGCTGTCGACGCGATCACGACCGCGCTGAAGGAGACCAAGGCCCATGCGTAGCGCGCAATCGATCATCAAGCGCCCGTTGCTCACCGAGAAGAGCGCGCGGCTTCGCGAGACCGGTGGCGCCGCGTCGGCGCCCGCTGAGGGCGACAGCTACGCGCAGAAGGTCGTGTTCGAGGTCGCTCGCGACGCGAACAAAGTCGACGTTCGCCACGCGGTGCAGGAATTGTTCAACGTTTCCGTCACGCACGTCCGCACGCTCGTCGTGCGCGGCAAAGAGAAGCGCATCGGTCGGTTCGCCGGCCGGCGCCCGTCGTGGAAGAAGGCGTTCGTCACGCTCAAGCCCGGCGACAACATCGAGTTCTTCGAGGGCGTCTAAGATGGCGATCCGTTTTTACAAGCCAACGTCTCCCGGCCGCCGTGGCATGTCCACGCAGGATTTCGGCGAGATCACCAAGGGCACGCCCGAGAAGAGCCTGCTCGAGGCCAAGCCGGCGCAGAGCGGCCGTAACAACTACGGCCGCATCACGTCGCGCTTTCGCTCGGCGGGTCACAAGAAGCGCTACCGCAAGGTCGACTTCCGGCGGACCAAGACCGGCGTGCCCGCGATCGTGATCGGCATCGAGTACGATCCGAACCGCACGGCTCGGCTCGCGCTGATCCAGTATCTCGATGGCGAGAAGGCGTACATCCTGGCGCCGTCGAAGCTCGTGGTCGGCGATCAGGTGATCGCGGCGAACTCGGCGGACATCAAGCCGGGCAACGCGCTGCCGCTCCGCTACATCCCGGTCGGCACCGACGTTCACGCCGTCGAGCTCAAAGTCGGCTCGGGCGCGCAAGTCGGCCGCTCGGCGGGCACGAAGGTCACGCTGATGGCGAAAGAGGGCGATTGGGCCACGCTGCGCATGCCTTCGGGCGAGATGCGCCGCGTCCACATCGACTGCCGCGCGACGATCGGTCAGATCGGCAACACCGAGCACGGCAACATTCAGTGGGGCAAGGCCGGTCGCCGGCGCTGGCTCGGCATCCGCCCGCACAACCGCGGCGTGTCGATGAACCCGGTCGATCACCCGATGGGCGGCGGCGAAGGCCGCAGCTCCGGTGGTCGCCACCCGTGCACGCCATGGGGCGTCAAGACCAAGGGCCTCAAGACCCGCCACAACAAGCGGACCGAGCAATTCATCATCCGCCGGCGGTCGAAGTGAATTCGACCGCCTCCACATCGTCGCCGGCGGTCGAAGTGAATTCGACCACCTCCATTATCGGCGCCGCCAGGAGCAAGTAACGATGCCGCGTTCACTCAAAAAAGGTCCGTTCGTCGACAAGTACCTGACGAAGAAGATGCAGGTCGCGGCGAAGGAAGCGAACCCCGCCAAGCGCGTCGTCACGACGTACTCGCGCCGCTCGATGGTCATTCCCGACATGGTCGGCATCACGTTCGCCGTCTACAACGGCCGCAAGTTCATCCCGGTGTTCATCACCGAGCAGATGGTCGGCCACAAGCTCGGCGAGTTCTCGCACACGCGCACGTTCCACGGTCACACCGGCGAGCGGAAGAAATAACCATGCAGGCACGTGCACTCGTCCGTGGAATTTCGATGTCGCCGCGCAAGATGCGCGTCGTCGCGAACATCGTCCGCAACAAGAAGGTCGAGGAGGCCGTCGGCCTGCTCGATCTGATGCCGAAGAAGGCGGCCGCGATCATCTCGAAGGCGATCAAGAGCGCCGCGGCAAACGCGGAAGACCGCTCGGGCGGCGACGCCTCGGTCGAGACCCTGATGATCCATTCGATCGCGGTCGACGGCGGCACGATCCAGAAGCGGTTCATGCCGCGCGCGCAGGGCCGGGCCAACCGCATCAACCACCGCACGTCTCACCTCACGGTGGTCGTCAGCGACGGCAAGGACTAGGTACTAAGATGGGTCAGAAAACACATCCGATCGGCTTCCGCCTCGGCATCATCAAGACGTGGTCGTCTCGCTGGTACGAGGAGAAGAACTACGCCAAGTGGCTGCATGAAGACCTCAAGCTCAAGGACTTCATCAAGAGCAAGCTCAAGCACGCGGGCGTCTCGTACATCGAGATCGAGCGCGCCGCGAACAAGGCGAAGATCAACATCCACACCGCGCGTCCCGGCATCGTGATCGGCAAGCGTGGCGCGGGCGTCGAGACGCTGAAGAAGGAAGTCCAGGCGCTGACCGAGAACGAGGTGTTCCTGAACATCATCGAGGTCCGCAAGGCCGAGACCAACGCGCAGCTCGTCGCCGAGAACATCGCGACGCAGCTCGAGCGCCG
>DATBAS010000182.1:0-28543 GCA_036271395.1 Kofleriaceae bacterium | reverse complement strand
CGCGCGAACCACGAGCCGACCGGATAGTTGTGGTGCTTGGCGTGGACGAGCGCCTCGCAGTACCGGTAGCAGGCCGCCAGCTCGAGCGTCGGCGGCAGCGGGACGGCGAGGACGGGCGAGCGTTGCGCTCCGATGCGATGGATCACGGTGACTCCTTTAGCCGAGCGAGCACTTCACGCGCGCGGTCGGCTTTGACTTCGCCACACGCCGACAGCTCGGCGGCGACGCGATCGACGAGCTCGCCGGTCGCGCCGGCGGCGCGTGCGAGGCCGCGTGCGTGCAGCGCCATGTGGCCGCGTTGGATGCCTTCGGTCGCGAGCGCGCGCAGCGCCGCGAGGTTCGTCGCGAGCCCGGCCGCGCCGGCGACGGCGGCGAGCTGATCTGCCGTCGTGACGTCGGCGAGCTCGAGTGCGAGCCGCGCCGCCGGGTGAACGTGCAGCGCGCCGCCGACGGTCCCGACCGCGAGCGGCATCAAGAGCTCGCCGGCGAGCCCGCCGTCGGCCTCGCGCCAGACCGCGAGCGGCTTGTACGTGCCGGAGCGCGCGGCGAACGCGTGTGCACCGGCTTCGACCGCGCGCCAGTCCTGGCCGGTCGCGAGCAGCACGGCGTCGAGGCCGTTCATGATGCCTTTGTTGTGCGTGCACGCGCGATACGGGTCGAGCTCGGCGAACCGCGACGCCGCGGCGATCGCCTTGCGGACCTCGATGCCGTCGACATCGTCGGATGCGAGGTTCGCATCGGGCGCGAAGCAGCGCACGGTGACGGTGCGGCCATCGGTGAGGTTCGACAAGATGCGCAGGCCGGGCGCGCCGTTCGCGATCGCGGCGACGCGATCGGCGAGCGCTTCGCACAGCGTGTTGACGAGGTTCGCACCCATCGCGTCGCGGCAGTCGACGTGCAAGTGCGCGACGACGACGCCGCCGTCGACACCGCTGCGCGCGAGGATGCGCGGCTCGAGCCCGACGGGACCGCCGCCGCGCTCGGCGAGCCGAGGCACCAGCGTGCGCGCCGCGGCCAACAGCTCGGGCGCCGCTGCGCGCAGCGCGTGCGCGGCCGCGTCGACATCGCGGATCTGCGTGACCTGGATCTGGCCGATCATCACCGGCGCGGAGCATTTCGTCGAAAAGCCACTGGGGCGTGCCATGCGGGCGGCGTTCGACGACGCGGCGACGACGGAAGGCTCTTCGATCGCCATCGGCACGAGGATCTCGGCGCCGTCGATCACGAAGTTGACGGCGACCGCGAACGGCAGCGCGTAGGTGCCGATCACGTTCTCGATCATGCCGTCGGCGGCATCGAGCGGCAGGCCGCCGGGATCGATGGCCGCGAAGCTACCGGGGTGGCCGAGTCGCCGGCGGCGCTCGGCGATGCCTAACCGGTAGAATCCCGAAAGACGACTGCTTCTAGTCACGCGAGCCCTGTTTACTGCGCGTCGGGCTGCAAGTCCACGCCGGTCGTATCCACGGCCAGATCTAGTGGCTGACACCCGACTTCGATGAGCAAACGCCGGGCCCGCGATACATCTTCCGTGTCGGGAATCACGGCAATTGCCACGTCTCCGCCGCCTGCACCGGTCGTTTTGGCCGTGCCGTTGCACTTGGCGAGCACCGCGCGTGCGTCCACGACACACGGTGGCACGAGCGACAGCCCGGTCGCGGCGGCGAGCCGGTCGGTTGCCGTCGCGGCCATCCCGAGTGCGGTCATGAGCGCGTTCGCGGCGATCTCGGGTGCGCGCGACTCGCAAGCCTGGCACGCGGCTCGCGACGCCTTCGCGATCGCGTCGAGCGCGGCCTCGACCGGCTCGCGGTTGCGCACGCGCGCGGCGTTGACGCTCGCGACGAGCTCCGCCGTGTCGGCAGCCGAGCCGGTGAAGAACGGCAGCAGGATCACGCCGCGCGGCCACACCAGCCGCGTGACCGCGCTCCGTTGAAACGCGATCACGCCGCCGTGCACCGCCGACGCGATGTCGGCGCCGGAGCCGCGTACGCCGCTTTGCTCGAGCGCTTCGGCCTCGAGCTGCGCGCTGAGATCCGATCGCGACGGCGTGCGGGTGCGTCGCGATAGCTCGGCGGCGTGGCGCGGCTTGGCGCTCTGCGCGGCGGCGTGTGCGGCCGCGGCGACGGCGAGCACGACGTCGCGATCGATCACCGGGACCTTGTCGTTGGGCACGGCGAGCGCGAGCGCCGTCGCGGCGACGGTGACCGCCGCGCTCGAGCCGAGGCCGAGCTTTGTCGTGCCGAGAAAGAACGCGCGGCTATCGACGACGATCTCCATCGCGGCGCGCGTCGCAGGATGATCGGCGCCGAAGCGCGCGGCGAGCTCGTCGGCGACCGCGATCAAAAACGGCGAAGAGCCGCGCGGGCCGGTGTGGCGGCGCGCGGTGACGCGGCGATCGACGGCGACGACGAGCGCGGATGCACCGTCGAGGACGGCGTACTCGCCGGTGAGGATGAGCTTGCCTGGCGCGGTGGCGATCATGGCGAGACCTCGACGCCGGTACCGGCGCGGCTGATGATGGCGTCGGTGACGCCGGGAACCTCGCGCATCGCGGCTGCGATGGCTTCGGCGTGGTCGGCATCGGTGAGCACTTTGACGTGCGGCCCGGCGTCCATCGTCCCCCACGCGGGCGTACCCGCGGCGCGCAGCTCGCGGATCGCGGCGAGCGCGGCGAGCGTCGCGGGTTGCCAATAGATGATCGCCGGGCGCGCGGCGATCGCGGACGCGTGCATCGCGAGCGCGTTGGCTTCGGCGAGCTCGCCGAGCGCGGTCAGATCGCCGGCGGCGAGCGCGGTATGCGCGGCGTGCAGATCGCGCGGCACGAGCTCGAGCCACGCTTGATACAACGGCGACGTCGCGGCGACGTGCTCCATCGCGTCGCGCGAGCCGTGCGTCTTGGGCACGCCGCCGCCGACGATCGCGACCACCATGCGCACCCGCGCGGCCAGCGGCGATGCGACGGGCTCGGCGTAGGCGTCCACGTCGCGCGCGCCGGCGTACATGCGGACGAAGCCGCCGAAGATCGAGCGCGCCGCCGAGCCGGAGCCTTGCCGGGCGAGTCTCGAGAGCTCGCGCGGCGCGATCTCGAGCCCGGCTGCGCGCGTCGCGGCCGCGGCGAGCGCCGCGAACCCGCTCGCCGACGATGCCAAGCCCGACGCGGTCGGAAAGTGATTGCGCGTGACCACGCGAGCGCGCACCGCGATCTTCGCGCGCTCGCGGACGAGATCGAGAAAGCCGGTGACGCGCTTGCCGTCGGCGGGCTCGCCGTCGAGCTCGAGCTCGTCCGCCGCCAGCGTGGCGTCGAACGTCACGCGGGTTTCGGTTCGCAGCGCGTCGAGGGCGAGCGAGAGCGAGCCTTCCGCGGGCAGGTTGCCGGGGCCGGGGCGCTTGCCCCAGTACTTGACGAGCGCGATGTTCGCGCACGCGGAGGCGCAGCCGACGTTCCCAGAGATCGGCGACATCAGCGGCCTCCGATCGTCGCGACGAAGCCCTCGACCTTGGCCGCACGCCACGCGGTGAGCACGGCGGCTTCTTTGTCGCGCGGCGCGAGTGCGATCACGGCGCCGCCGCCGCCGGCGCCGGTGAGCTTCGACCCGAACGCGCCGACGCGGCGCGCCGATTCGCACAACGCGTCGAGCAATGGCGTCGATACGCCGAGCTCGCCGAGCAGCGCGTGCGCGCGGTCCATCGCGTGACCGACGCCGGCGAGATCGCGCGCGACCAACGCGCTCGTGCCCAGATCGGTGAGGCTACCGAGCTCGCCCAGCCGCGCGTCGTCGGAGCTGGACGACGTCAGCTGCGCGACCCGCTCGACCATCGCGGACGTCGAGCGCGGCGCGCCGCTTGGACCGACGAGCACGCGTAGCGCGGGGATCTGCATCGGCACGAGGCCCGTCGATTTGCGAAACACGCCGACACCGCCGTGCGTGGCGAGCGCGACGTCGACGCCGGACGCGCGGCCGTGGACGATCGCTTCGCTCGCGTTCGCCGCGGCGATCACGTCGGCGTGCAACGGCGGCGGCACGTCGCTGCCTTTCGGCAGGACGCGGCGCGCGCGGTAATCGAGCAGCGCGCGCGAGATCGCGACGGCGAACGCGGCCGATGCGCCCAAGCCGGCGCCGGGCGGAATCTGCGCGTCGCCGACGAGCGTGAGCGGCGGCCGGCCGAGCTCGAGGTTGTCGGCGATCGCCGCGAGCGCCGACGCGAACGGGTGATCGTCGGCGGCGGTGAGCTTGCAATTCCACGACGGCAGATCGACGCGAAGCGTGCCGCCTGCCGGCGTCGGCACGGCGCCGATCCGCACGCCGCGATCGAGCGCCGCCGCGAGCGCCGGGAATCCGTACACGACGGAATGCTCGCCGAGCAGGATGATCTTGCCGAGACCGAAGAAGCTCATGTGAGGTGCAAATCGCTCAGGAACGCGCGCAGCTCGCCGCCGAGGTGACGCGGCGCGCGCGCGAGCTGGGCCGCCGATCGCGAGCCGGTGAGCACGCACACCGCGCGGATCGCGCCGACGGTGCGATCGATCAGCTGGCGCACCGCGGCTTCGCCGCCGGCGCGTTGCGCGCGCAACATCGGTGCGGCCATGCCGCCGCAGCGCGCGCCGAGCGCGAGTGCGCGCGCGATGTCGTAGCCGGAGCGAATGCCGCCCGACGCGACGGTCACGAGGCCCGCGTGACGACACGCGGCGACCGAGACCGCGGTCGGCACGCCCCAATCCCACAGCTCGGCGCCGAGCGATGCGGCGTCGCTGCCTTCGGGTGCGCGCAGCTGCTCGACCGCGACCCAGCTCGTGCCGCCCGCGCCGGCGACGTCGACGGTGGTCACGCCGGCGCCGACGAGCTGGCGGGCGGCCTCGGGTGACAGGCCGCAGCCGGTCTCCTTGACGATGATCGGAATCTTCGCGGTCGCGACGATGTGCGCGATGCCGGCAACGAGCCCGCGGAAATCGCGATCGCCGCGCTCCTGGATCAGCTCTTGGCCGGGGTTCAAGTGGATCGCGAGCGCGTCGGCGCCGATCTGTCTGGCGAGATCGACGACGCGATCCGCGCCCATCGCGAGCGCCTGCACCGCGCCGACATTGCCGATCAACGTGACGTCGGGGGCGACGTCGCGGACCTGATACGTCGCGAGCAGCTCGGGGTGCTCGGCCATCGCGCGCTGGCTGCCGACGCCGAACGCGACGCCGGCCGCCTGCGCCGCGCGCGCGAGGTCGCGGTTGATCGCGGCGGCGTCGGCGGTGCCGCCGGTCATGCCCGTGATGAGCAGCGGCGCGCGCAGCTGCTTGCCGAGCAGCTCGGTCGACAGATCGACCTCGTCGATCGCGAGCTCGGGCAGGGCTTGGTGCACGAGGTGGACTTCGTCGAGCAGCGTGCCGCGCTTGGCCTCGGCGCGGCCCGACGCCGCGACCTCGAGGTGATCGGCCTTGCGGCGCGCGATCGCGGGCTCGTCGGCTGGCACGACCGGATTCTTACCGTTAGCGGTAGATGATGTACAGGACCGTCGCAGTCGCGGCGACGAGATCGAGCAAGAACCACGGATCGCGCAGCATCGCGTCGGTCGGCGAATCGATGCGCGGCCGCCACAGCGCGAGCGATAAAAACCGGACGATGCCGATCGCGACGAACGGCGCGCTGTAGACCAGCGCGTGCGGCCCGACGTCGAGCGTGTACGCGACGTACGCCGCGCACGTCGCCACGGCGAGCACGTAGATCACCGGCTTGACCACCGACAGCCGATAGCCCGAGAGCGCGGCGCGGGTCGCGGTGCTGCCGGCCGCGCCGGAGCTCGCGTTTGCCCACGCGAGCTCGTGCGCGCGCTTGCCGAGGCCGAAGAACAGCGCGAGCAAGGCCGTGCACGCGAGCAGCCACGCCGATGGCGGCACCGCGATCGCGGCGGCGCCCGCGAGCACGCGCAGGATGAAGCCGCTCGCGAGCAGCGTGACGTCGACGAACGCGACGTGCTTGAGCCGCACGCTGTACGCGATGTTCTGCGCGAAATACAGCCCGGCCCACACCGCGAGCTGCCAGTGCAGCGCGAGACAGCCGGCGATCGCGACGATCGCGAGGATCGCGGAAGCCACGAGAGCCGTGCGCTCCGACAGCTCGCCGGCGGCGATCGGCCGATACTTCTTCGTCGGGTGGCGGCGATCCGCCTCGACGTCGCGGACGTCGTTGAACGCGTAGACCGCGCCCGACAGCATGCAGAACGCGAGGACCGCGAGCGCCTCGCGCGCCAGATACGCGCGATCCTCGAGGTGGCGCGAGAACACGAGTGGTGCCGCGACGAACGCGTTCTTGACCCACTGGTGGGGCCGGATCGTGCGCAGCAGCGCGAGCACGGGCCGAGCGTTACTCGGAGCCGGCGTTCGAGTCTACCCAGCCGCCCACCTTGTCTTTGATGCACGCGTCGACGCCGTTTGCCGGCGGCGCGATCTTGCAGTTCGACACGTCGAGGAATAGCTCGCGGCAGGTATCGACGTCGGTGGCTTTGTCGCAATCGGCGAGGTGCTTCGTGATCGGCTGGCCCGATTTCTTGTCTTTCACCGGTGTGCCGTCGGTCGAGATCAACGGCACGTCACTGACCAGCACGAACTGCTGTGCCGGATCGTCGCCGCCGTTGAGGTTCGCGACGACCCACGCCGCGATCGCCTTGTGCGCGCAGGTCTGGTCGGTCTTGCACGCCTTGACGTCGAAGAACAGCTTCTCGCAGCCGCCCTTCGCGATCTCTTCGGTGATCGCGTCGCACTCGGCGAGGTGCCGGACGATCGGCTTGCCGGCTCTGGTGAGCGGCACGCCCGCCGCATCGACGAGCGTGATCTCCTTCACCACCGTGAGCTCCTCGGCGCTCTCGTGGACCAGCGCGACGAGGTTCGCGATCGGTTCGGTGCGCTCCTCTTCGGGGGTCGACAGCGCGGTGATCTGCGGGACGTACGTGATGACCATCAACGCGACGATCATGGTGATGAGGAACGGGATCGTCGCCCACATCACCTCGGTGATCGGTCGCTGGAACTTCACGCTCGTGATGAACAAGTTGAGGCCGACCGGCGGATGCAAGTAGCCGACCTCGAGGTTGAGCAGGAAGATCACGCCGAGGTGATACGGGTCGATGTGATAGGCGTACGCGATCCGCAGCAGCAACGGCACGACCACGACGATGGCCGAGAAGATATCCATCACCGTGCCGACGATCAGCAGGATCACGTTGATCGCGAGCAGGAACACGATCTTCGAATCGACGTGATCTTGCGTCCACGCGACGAGCTTTTGCGGGATGTTGGCCGTGACCATGTAGTTGGTCAGGATCTGCGACGTGAAGATGATGATGAAGATCGCGCCGATCATCGCCATCGCCTCGCGGCTCATCGCCCACAGCACGCGATGCTGGAGCGGCTTGCCCCAACCGACGTTCGCGCGCTGCAGCACGCGGGCAACGCCGAGCTCGAGGACGAGCGCGTAGAGCACGGTCAGCGCCGCGACCTCCGAGAGCTGGAAGCCATGCGCGAGCGCGATGATCACGCCGAACGGGATCGCGAGCTCGGGCAGGGCGAGCACGAAGCTCTTGCCGAGCTCGCTCGCGTTGAACGTCGTGCGCGGCAGCTTGCGGATCAGCGCGACCGTGACCGCGACCGCTCCGAGCATGCCGATCAGCACGAGGCCGGGGACGATGCCGCTGAAGATGAAGCGGCCCGTATTCCAGTTCCAGTGCGGATCGGTCTTGCCCCAGTCGGGGACGACGTTGAGCCCGCAGATCGTGCCGTAGATGAACAGTGGGAGCGCCGGCGGGAACAGCAGACCGACCGAGCCGGTGCCGGCGATCAAGCCCATCGAGAACCGTTCGGGGTAGCCGGCGCGCACGAGCGCGGGCATCAGCACGCCGCCGAGCGCGATGATCGTGACGCCCGAGGCGCCGGTGAACACCGTGAACAACGCGCACGTGCCGATCGTGACGATCGCGAGCCCGCCCGGCACCCAGCCGAGCGCCGCATTCGCGAACCGCACGAGCCGATCCGCGGTGCCCGACTCGGCGAGCAGATATCCCGCGAAGATGAACAGCGGGATCGTCGACATGACCTCGGCTTGATCGCCGAAGCCGAGCGGGAGCATCGATGCCGACATGCCACCGAACTCGGCGTCGAACACGCGCGGCAGGCTGAACGCGCCGAGGACCGCCGCGCCGACCATGATCGTGAAGAGCGGCGCGCCGCTGACGAACGCGAGTGTGAGCAGCGCGATCGGAAAGCTCACGAAGTACGCGAGGGCGAGGATGACGACGGCGAGGATCGCCCAGCCGACGGGACTGCGTTTGGCCGCCATCTCAGTGCCCCGACCTCGCCCGCTCGGGCGGCAACTTGTTGCGGACCAGGTAGTCGGCGTCGGTCGCCGCGTGGACGAGCGAGTGGAAGATGATCAGAGCCATGCCGATCGGCAGGACGAGCAGCACCTTCTTCTCGGTCAGCACGCCGATCACGAGGTCGAGCGTCGGGCCGACGCTTCCGTCGGCGTGGTCGTGCATGTACATGCCGATGTAGAACAGCACGCCGGCGATCACGACCGTGAACAGCTTCAACACCATGCCGAGCGCGAGCCGACCGCGCGCCGAGATCCTGCGCGATACCAAGTCCATCGCGAGCAGGCGTTGCTGGTGCGTCGCGTAGGCGGCGCCGAGCATCGCGATCGCGAACGTGCCCTTGCGAACGACGAAGTTCCACCACTGGCCGATCTGGTGGTGCGCGATATGACCCGACAGCGCCGACAACGACGCGACGAGCACGACCGACGCGAAGATCACGACGAGCAGCGTCAGCTCGACCGTACCGACGGCAGCGTCGACCTTGCGGAGCGTCCTCGAGAATGGTCCGTCGTCGGGGTGCGACGCCAGGCTGTCCTCGGGAACGTCCAGCGAGACGTGGCTCTCGCGTACCGGCGGGTCCTCCGCCTTTTCACCCGGTAGCTCCTCGCTCACCCGGGCATCGTATCGCTGCGCGCGGTCCGTCAGGGCCAGCCCGCAGTTATTTTTCGCGTCCGATCCTCACTCCGCTACTCCGACGCCTCGCGTCGGCGCGGAAATCGATGTCGCGTTCTCGTAGTCGTGCACGTGTCACGCGTGCACGTCGGATCAACCGAACCGACCCCCCGGGTTTAGCTCGGGTGCTTCGCGCGGTACTCGTCGCGGTACTTGAGGACGAGGTCGAGCTCTTCCTTCGAGTAGATCTTGCCGACGAGGTCGTTCCAAACGTCGTGCGACTGCTTGGTGAACTCGTCGACCATCGCGGTCGGCGTCTGCACGATCGTGATGCCCTTGCGCGTCATCGTCGACTTCGCGTCCTCGTTCGCCTTGCGGATCACCTTGCGCAGCTTCTTGGCGTTCGCCTTCGCGATATCCGCGACGATCTTCTGATCCTCGGCGGAGATCTTCTTGAGCGAGTCGAGCGACACGACCGTCGCGCCGATCGCGAAGCTCATCGGCATCGACGTCATGTACTTGATCTTCGAGTACCACTGCAGCGCGACCGCAGCGACGGGCGAGCCGTAGCACGTGTCGATCTTGCCCGACGTCAGCGCCGCGTCGACCTCCGGCACGCCGAGCGGCACGCCGTTGAGCGACATCTTCTTGAACATCGCGGCGACGAGCTGGTCGTCGCCCCACATCCACAGCTTCTGGCCCTTCAGATCGTTGAGCGTCTGGATCTGATTCTTCGACAGGAAGTAGACCCAGCCGACCTCGCCGCGATCCTGGAGCAGGAAGCCCTTCTTCGCGAACTTGTCTTGGAAGTGGGGCCACATCTTGTCGGCGACGTAGTCGACCTCTTCGGGCGAGTTGAAGATCATCGGCAGCTCGAGCACGCGGATCGACTCGTCGATCATCGCGAGGCCGATCGACGTCACGGCGGCGCCGTCGAGCTGACCGAGCTTGATCTTGCGGACGAAGTCGCGCTCGTCGCCCTGCTGGCCACCTTCGAAGTACTTGAGGGTGACGCGACCACCGGTCTTGTCCTTGGTCTCGGCCGCGGCCTTGTCGAGCACTTCCATCCACGGGCTGCCCGACGGCGCGAGCGTGGCGATGCGCAGCTCGACGTTGTCGGCGCGGGCGGGACGCGACGCCACGGACGCGACGAACGCGAGCGCGGCAAGAACGGTGAACGAGGTGCGAGTCATGGAGCTCCTTGAACGCTTGATAAACCGAGCGGGTGTGAAACAGCAAGCCCGGCGACCGCGGGGCGCGCAGCGCCGCCGGAGGCGGTGTGCTGTAAGACGACGTCGGAAATCCGCCGGTATTCAGATATCCTGATCGCATGCGCGACCGCGACGACGCGAAGCGCAATGCCGTCGCGAAACCGACGATCGACGTCACGCAGCCGGGCAAAGCGACATTGACCGACCGCGTCGGCGGCCACGACGACGTCGCCGCGCCGGCGCAGCGCCAGCAGTTCCACACGATTCGCGCAGGCGCGCTGTACACCGACGACGGCGCGCCCATCGTCGCCGGCGATGTGCCGGCGCACAAGCCGGTCGTCGTCATGGGCAAGCTACGGGCGATCGCGCTGCGCGGCGACTGCGTGCTCGCGAGCTACGACGGGCGCTCGGGCTGGATGCAGACGAGCTGTCTGCCGTCGGTCGCGACGCGCGAGCTCGCGAGGACGCCGCGCGGTGGCAACGCCGGGCCGATCGCGCACGAGTCGCGACGCGCGATTCGCAAGCGCAAGCGCGGCGACGACGACGACGCGGATCACCTGCTGATCGAATGGCCCGACGACGGCAAAACCGAGGTCGAGGCGGTGCCACTCGACGAGTTCGACGAGTTCTTCGTCGACACCGCGGTCGAGCAACGCGACGGCCACGCGTACGGCTACGTCATCGACGGCGGCGGCGAGCAGATCTACGGCTGGATCGACGCGGCGCTGCTGGTCTAGCAGCTCACGAGCCGAACCAGTCTTTTTCGTGCGAGAGATAGCGGCGCGCGCGGCGCTGCGCGACTTCGTTGGCGAGGCGCTGCTCGGGCCAGATCGCGGGATCGGTCTCGAGCACTTTGACGAGCTGGTCATGGAACAGCTTCCGGTCGTTGGTCTGCTTGCCGACCTTGTACGCCCACAGCACGCGCGCGAGCAGCAACTTGCCGTCGGGATGCGCGGCGTCGGCCGAGATCCGCAGCGCGGTCTGGAACTCTTCGGTCGCCTTTTTCGGATCGCCGCCGAACTGCGTGCTCGCCGAGCTGTACACGAGGCCCATCGCGACGTGCGGCAGCGCGAGCCGAACGACGCAGCCCGAATCGCACGGCACGGCCTTGGTGCCATCGATCTGACCGCGCTGCTTGGTGTCGATGTCGATCACGTGCTCGAGCAGCGTCTTCACCGTCGGCAGCATCGACAGCATCTCGACGCGCGTGAGGTTGTGATTGACCATGCCGCCGAGGCCGACGCCGGCCCACATCAACGCCGTTCTGTGATCGAGCCCGATGGCGTCGATCGCCTGCTTCGCGGCGTCGGGCGGACCGAACAGCGCCTTCTCGAAGCCGCTCGGTAGGTCGACGAACGCGTAGTTCATGCAGCGCGCGAACATCTTGCTCGCGCGCTCGTTCTGGTTGTGCTCTTCGTCGAGGTTCTTCGCGAACGCCGCGAGCTCCCACTCGTCCTCGACGAAGGCGGTCGCGTACTGGCAGTAGCCTTCGGTGAGGACCGTGCGCAACACGGGCTGCTCGTCGGCGACGTAGAACCCTTCGATCGTCTTGAGCGCGCCGGGCACGGCGCGCGACGCGAGCTCGTAGTCGGACTCTTCGTTGAGCGCCGGCTGAGCCATCGCGAGGATCTCGGCGGTCGTTCCGGCCGCCTGATGACGGATGACGCCGCCGCAGCCGGCGACCATGAACAACCCCAACGCAACACGATTTCGCATTGCCGCGACGCTAAGTCAGCGAATCGTACGAGTCAAACGCCTGAGTGCTAGACTAAGACCGCGATGAAGGCGGCCGTCTTCATGACCGTGTTCATGAGTTGGTTGCTCGGATGCGACGCCGGGCAGGGGACTCTGCACCGCCATCGCGATCCGGGCTCGCTCGTGGTCGCCGAGGCGGCGGATGTCATCTCGCTCGATCCGGCGCGCGTCACCGATAGCGAATCGATCCAGCTCGGCGAGGTCCTGTTCGAAGGGCTCGTCGGCTGGAAAGCCGGCACGACCGACATCGAGCCGCTGCTCGCGACGAGCTGGGACGTCTCGCGCGACGGCATGACCTGGACGTTCCACCTGCGCGACCACGTCGCGTTTCACGACGGCACGCCGCTCGATGCCTCGGCCGTCGCGTTCTCGTTCGAGCGCCTGCTCGATCCGAAGAACCCGTTCTATCTCGCCGACGCCGGCGGCTATTGGCGGAATCTGTTGCAAGACGTGTCGCGCGTCGTCGTCGTCGATCCGCTCACGGTCGAGATCCACGTCGCGCGGCCGTACGCGCCGCTGCTCGGCGATCTCGCGAAGTACCCGATCGTGTCGCCGAGCGCGGTGCACATCTGGGGCACCGAGTTCGGCAACCATCCGGTCGGCACCGGACCGTACGAGCTCGAAGATTGGACGCCGGGCGAGCGCGTCGTGGTCAAGCGGTTCGATGGCTACTGGGGCGAGGCCCCGGCGATGGAGCGGCTCGTGTTCCTCGTCGTCGTCGACGCGCGCCAGCGGCTGATCGATCTCGAGGCCGGCTCGGTCGACCTCGCGACGGCGATCCTCCCCGACGAGACCGCGTTCGTCGAGCTTCACCCCGATCTGTACGTGCACAACACGCCGGGCAACGACATTTGCTATCTCGCGTTCAACGAGCGCCACCCGCCGTTCGACGACATCCGCGTGCGGCGCGCCGCGAACTACGCGATCAACAAAGACCCGATCATCAAGCTCGGTTACTCGGGCCGTGCGATCGCAGCGGATGGCCCGCTGCCGCCGACGCAGTGGGGCTATCACGCGCCCAAGACGCGGTATCCCTACGATCCGGCGAAGGCGAAGCAGCTCCTCGCCGAGGCGGCGGCCGACGGAAAATTCGATCCGAATCGCACGTACACGCTGTACGCGTTGTCGACCCCGCGGCCGTACGTGCCGTCGCCCGAGCGCGTCGCGCGACTGTTGCAGGGCTCGCTCGAGCAGGTCGGCCTCAAGACCGATCTCGTCGTGCAGCCGTATCAAGAGCACAACGACGCGGTCTCGCGCGGCGATCACGACATGGCGCTGTTCGGTTGGATCGGCGACACCGGCGATCCCGACAACTTTTTGTACGTGTTGTTCGACTCGCAAAACGCGCACGCGGCCGAGCCGCAGAACATCGCGTTCTACGAGCAGCCCGAGGTCGACAAGCTGCTTTCGGAAGCGCAGGCAACATCCGACGAGCACGCGCGGTCGGAGCTCTACGCGACCGTGCAGGATCGGATCTCGGACGACGCCGTGTGGGTGCCGATCGCGCACAGCGAGCTCGTGGTCGCCGGCCGCGCCGAGCTCGAGCACGTCAAGATCTCGCCGACGGGCCATCCGATCTTCCCGCTGATCTCGCGCATGGAGTCGCATTGACGCGGTCACGCGTTGGTTAATCATGAGCGACGAGCTCGGCATCACGACGTCGCAGCCGCGTCGCCGCTACGCGAGCGGCGTCTTCGGCGCGATCCCTAAACCCGAACCGCCGGAGCCGTTGCCGCCGGGTAGCGGCTTGCGGCTTCGCACCAAGCTCGTGATCGCGATGGTGCTCGCGGCGCTGGTGCCGGTCGTCGTGGTCGCGGCGATCGCGACCGGCGTGATCTTGTCCAACCTCGATCAGGGCCTGCGCGAAGACGCCGACCGCCAGCTCACCGTCGGGCTGAACCTGATCCTGCGCTCGATCGAGCGCTTCGGTGATGAGGCCGTGCAGCTCTCGGAGTCGCACGACCTCACGACGGCGCTGCAGAAGCCGAGCCCCGCGATGGAAGCCTGGCTCGCGCGCGAGGTCGGCCACGTGCCATCGGCGCGGCTGCAGGTGCTCGACGCGAGCGGTGGGCTCGTGTTCGATCGCATGGTCGTCGGCGCGCTGACCTGCGATCCGGGCGCCGTGGCCGATGCGCATCGGCCGGAGTGTCGCGCCGCGGTGCGGTTCATCGGCGTCGGCGTCACGGCCGGCGTCGCGTTGCCCGACGGACCATGGGCGCGCGGCGTGATGCTCGTCGCCGTCGGCGACCGCGTGGTCGTGCGCGCGACGTCGCCGATCGTCGATGCCGGCTTGGTGCTGCGCGGCGTCGTCGTGCTGTCGATGCCACTCGACGGCGACTTCGCCGATTCGATCAAGGGCGCGCTATCGGGCGACGTGCTGATCGGCGGCACCAACGGGCACCTCGCGACGACGATCCGCTCGTCGATCGGCCGGCGCGCACCCGACATCGTGCTCGAAGACCGCGATCTCCAGCAGGCCAAGCGCGGCCTGCGCATCATCCGCGACGTCGACACGCCGTCGGGCCGCTTCACGATCGCGGGCACGGGCTTGCTCTCGCACGACGTCGCGATCGGCGTGGTCGGCGTTGCGGTCGATCGCGCGCCGCTCGCCACGACCAAGGCGCTCGCGATTCGATCGCTCGTGATCGGCGGGCTCGCCGCGATCGGGTTCGCGCTCGCGCTCGCGCGGTTCTGGTCGCGCCGGCTCGGCGCGCCGATCGGCCGGCTACACACCGGCGCGATCGCGGTGTCGCGCGGCGATCTCGATCACCGCATCGAGCTCGCGGGCGGTGACGAGCTGACCGATCTGGCATCGGCGTTCAACCAGATGACGTCGACGCTGAAGGACAACCAAGCTCGCCTCGCCGCGCGCATGCGCGAGATCGTCGCGCTGCACGATGCCGGCCGCGCGGTGTCGTCGGTGATCGATCTCGATCAGGTCGCGCGCAAGATCGTCGATGCGGTCGCGCGCACGTTCGACGTCCAGCTCGCCGCGTTGTGGCTCGTCGATGCCGGCGATCTGCGCGCGTCGGCGGTGCGCGGCCGCGACGACTCGCTCGCCGCCGCCGATGCACTGAGGCCGATCGCGGCGCGCGTGCAGCGCGAGCGCGGGCCGATCCGGATGGTCCGCGCCGACGACGACATCGTCGAGGCCGGGATCGCCGGCCCGATCGTCGCGCTGCCGCTCGATCGCCCGAATCGCGTGATCGGCGTGCTCGCCGTCGCGCGCGCGGCCGGATCACGCGAGTTCTCCGACGCCGACCTGAACCTGCTCGTCACGTTCGCCGACCAAGCCGGCGCCGCGGTCGAGAACGCGCAGCTCTATCACGAGGTCCGCGACGCGAGCGAAGAGCTCGAGCGCAAGGTCAGGCTGCGCACCTCGGAGCTCACCGCGATGAACTCCGAGCTCGGCCGCGCGATCGCGAATCT
This sequence comes from Kofleriaceae bacterium, assembly GCA_036271395.1. GTDB lineage: Bacteria > Myxococcota_A > Polyangia > Haliangiales > Haliangiaceae > JABFXX01. The sequence continues at coordinate 13,184 of DATBAS010000182.1, read as the reverse complement.
GCGCGAGACCCAGGCGCAGCTCGTGCTGTCGGAGCGCATGGCCGGGCTCGGCTTGCTCGTCGCCGGCGTCGCGCACGAGATCAACTCGCCGTCGGCCGCGATCCGCGGCTCGATCGATTCGCTCGAAGCCGCGGTCGCGCGCGTCGCCGCGCACGGCGCCGAGCTCGCCCAGCACGCCAAAGAGCCTCGCGTGATCGATGCGTTCATCGAAGAGGTCGCGCCGATCCTCGCCGACCGTCCGCTGACGACCGGCCTGGTCGCGCGCAAAGCCGCGCGCGAGCTCGCCGGCGCGCTCGAGACCACCGGGCTCCACCACGTCGAGACGATCGCGGGAGCGCTCGCGGATCTCGGTGCATCGGCGGACGACGCGAAACGTTTTGTAATGTCGCTCGGCGGTGACAAGCAGCTCGCCCCGAAGGTCGTCGCTGCACTTACCGATCACGTGTATTTGCACCGCACGGCGTCGACGGTTCGCCACGCGGTCGCGCAGATCCAGCGCATCGTGGGTGCTTTGAAGAGCTACTCGCACCTCGACCAACAGGCGATTCGCACCGACGCCGATCTCCACGATGGGCTCGAGACGACGCTCACGCTACTTCACCACGCGCTGCGTGATATCGTGATCGAGCGGCGTTACGGCGTGGTGCCGCGAGTTGCGGTATTTGTCGACGAGCTCAATCAGGTGTGGACGAATCTGATCTCGAATGCGCAGCACGCGCTTGCCGGTAAGGGCACGATCGCGATCGAGACGCTCAGCGAACCCGACGTCGCGATCGTTCGCGTGATCGACGACGGGCCCGGTGTGCCGGCCGACGTGTTGCCGCGGATCTTCGAGCCGTTCTTCACGACGAAACCCAAAGGCGAGGGCACCGGCTTGGGCTTGGGCATCGCGCGTCAGATCGTCGCCAAGCACGGCGGCGAGCTGCGCTGTACATCGCGACCCGGCTACACGTGCTTCGAGGTGCGGCTACCGATCGCGCCCGCCGAAGAGGACCGATCGTGAGCGCGCGCCGCGAGGTCATCGTCTGCGTCGACGATGAAGAGCTCGTCCTGCGCGTGCTGCGCGCTCAGCTCGGCGCGCGCTTCGGCCACGAGTGCCAGGTGCTCACGGCGCGCTCCGGCGATGAAGCGGTCGCGTTGTTCGACGAGCTCGAGCGCGACGGTGAATCGATCGCGCTCGTGGTTGCCGACCAGATCATGCCCGGCATGAAGGGCGTCGAGTTGCTCGAGATCGTCGATCGCCGCTTGCCCGGCACCACGAAGATCCTGCTGACCGGCCAGGCCGGCCTCGACGCGGTGATCGATGCGATCAACCGCGCGCACCTCAACCAGTACATCTCGAAGCCGTGGGACGAGACCGCGTTGCTCCTCGGCGTCGAGAATTTGCTGCGCCAATATCGGCTCGCGCACGAGAACCAGCAGTTGATCGCGTCGCTGTCGGCGAAGAACCAGGCGCTGCTCGAGATGAACCGCGAGCTCGAAGCCAAGATCCACGAGCGCACGCACGAGCTCGCCGAGGCCAACACGCGGCTCGCGCAGCTCGCCGTCACCGACGGCCTCACCGGGCTCTACAACCACCGCCACTTCCACGAGCGGCTCGCGCTCGAGGTCGAGCGCAGCCAGCGCAGCGGGCTGCCGTTGTCGCTGCTCATGCTCGACGTCGATCACTTCAAGCAGTTCAACGACGCCTACGGCCACCCGGCCGGCGACGAAGTGCTGCGCCAGCTCGCGCGCGTGCTCGCCGATGCGCGCCGCGCCAACGACGTGGTCGCCCGTTACGGCGGCGAAGAATTCGCGGTGATCCTCGTCGACACCGCGAAGTTCACGGCCGCGAAGGTCGCCGATCGGATCCGCGAGCGCGTTACCGCGCATGATTTCTCCGAGATGTCGCTCCAGAAACGCGCGAGCACGAGCGCGCTGAGCGTCTCGCTCGGCGTCGCGACGTTCGCCGACGACGGCAGCGACGCCGAAGCGCTCGTGCGCGCCGCCGACACCGCGCTCTATGCGGCGAAACGCGCCGGCCGCAACCGCGTCGTGCTGTACACCGACGCGCTCGGCGCGACGCCGTCCGTGGGCTGATTCACGTGCAGTGGCTTTCGCACGTGCGGGCTTTCTTGTCGTTGTCCCACCAGCAGTCGGTGCGACACGGCATTGCGATCGGCCGCAGCCCGTCGCACGCGAGGTTCGGATCGCGCTTGGTCGCGCGCTTCCACGCGTCGGCGTCGCGGTTCGCGTTCGTCACGTCGCCGAGCTGGCGGCGAATGCAGAGCGCGCGCTGCAAGCGATCGTTCGAATCGGGATCGTTCGCGTAGTCGGTCGCGACCTGCTCGTTGTACTGCGCCGCGCGATCGAACATCGCCGCGGCTTCGTATGCCGGACCGAGCTCGCGGATCGCGGCATGCCTCAGATCGCCGCCGGCGTACTTCGCGGCTGTGGTGAACCCCGTGATCGCGGTGCTGAGCGCACCCGCGGCGCGAAAACATTTGCTGCCGTCGAGGATGTGCTGCGCGGCGTCGGCTGCGTCGGGGTTCTTGTTGTACGCGTCGTAAAGCGCCTGGCACTGCTTCACCTTGGTGCCGTCGACCGGCGGCAACGCCTTGCGGACCGCGTCGACGATCGCGTCGAGGTCGGCCTGCGGCAGCGTCTCCGGAAACGGCGCGGCGAACACCGTGCTCGCGATCAGCACGCCGACCACGCCTGCGCGCTTCATCGCTCGATGATAGCGAATCGCGTTGCGATCAGCCCGAAGCGTTTCGGCATCGCCGCGCGATACGCGTCGAACGCCGGCGTGCCGAGCACGAGGAAGTACAGCGCGGTCGCCTCGGCGGCATCCTCGTCGGGCGCGCCCGAGCTCCGATACGACGTCCGCGCGTACGCCGACGGCGCGCTCGGATCGCTCGCGATCGTGATGTCGCCGTGCGAACCGGTCGCCATCCCGGCGTTGACCGGCAGCTTGTACTTCGCGGCGAAGTACGCGTCGTTCGGGCTCGGCACCGCGCTGATCGCGAGCGTCTGCAGCAGGTCGCGCAACGGGCGCGGCACGCGAGCGAAATCACGCGCGATCCCGTCGAGCGGCCCATCGCCTGCGACGGCAATCACGCGGCCATCGATGCGGATCTCGGCCGAGCCGACCTCGTACGGCGCGACCGCCGTCGGGGCGGCCAGCTCCGGCGCCGACTTGATCTGGCGAACGACGGGCGGCGGCGGCCGGCTGCACCCGACGACGACCAGGACCGCCAACGCGCGCCGCACACCCGTCTCGTAGCACGTGATAGGGTCCGCCTCCGTGAAGAAGATCGCGGTGATCGGCGCAGGCAGCTACGGCTCCTGTCTCGCGATGCTATTCGGGCGAGCGGGCCACGACGTGCATTTGTGGGCTCGCAACGCCGAGACCGCGCACCACATGCAGACGACGCGATCGGCCGAGGCGTACTTGCCGGGCCACACGTTGCCGGCGGCCGTGACGGTGACCTCGGAGCTCGAGGCCGCGGTGCATGGCGCGAGCTTCGTCGTCGGCGTGACGCCATCGCACGGCATCCGCGACGTGCTCGGGCGCGCGGCGAAGGCGATGGATCCCGACGCGATCGTGATCAACGCGAGCAAAGGCCTCGACGAAGGCTCGCTCGCGACGATCGACACGGTCTACGCCGACGTGCTGCCGCCGCGGATCGCCGCGCGCGCGACGTTCTTGTCGGGGCCGACGTTCGCGAACGAGATCGCGGCGGGCATGCCGGCGGCGATCGTGCTCGCCGGCCGCGACGAGGCTTCGCTCAAGGCCGCGCAAGACGCGCTGACCTCGCTGCACTTCCGCATCTACCGCACCGACGACGTGATCGGCGTGCTGGTCGGCGGCGCGCTCAAGAACGTCGTCGCGATCGGCGCCGGCGTGTGCGATGGCTTGGGCTTCGGCTCGAACACGCGCGTCGCGCTGATGACGCGCGGCTTGGCCGAGATCACGCGCATCGGCGTCGCGCTCGGCGCACATCCGCTGACGTTCGCCGGCCTATCCGGCATGGGCGACCTCGTGCTGACGTGCTCGGGCGACGCGTCGCGCAACCGGCGCGTTGGCTTGGCGCTCGGCCGCGGCCAGAAGATGGCCGACATCTTGGCCGAGATGAAGCAAGTCGCCGAGGGCGTGAAGACGGCGAAAGTCGCGCACGCGCTCGCGACCAAGCTCGGCGTCGAGGCGCCGATCATGGCGGTGATGCACGCCGCCATCCACGAAGGCTTGCCGATGCGACAGGCAGTCGACGCGCTGCTCGCTCGCCCGGTGGGGATCGAGCGCGACTAGCCCCAATGTCTATGTTGGGCTACGTCCTCGACGAGATCTTCGTCCAGCACCGCGCGCCGCCGGGGCACCCGGAGCGGCCTGCGCGTGTCGAAGCGGTGCGCGACGCGCTGATCGAAGCAGGGATCGCGAACGCGGGCGTTCACGTGCCGATCCGGGCGGCGACCGACGAAGAGCTCGCGCGTGTGCACGGCGCCGCGTACCTGTCGGCGCTCGAGCGCGCGATTCCAGGCAAGAGCGGCTGGCTCGATCCCGACACGTACTTTTCGCCGGGCACGTGGGACGCGGTGCGCGCGGCCGCCGGCTCGGCGTGCGAGCTCGCGACGCGTGTGATCAGCGGCGAGCTGGATAAAGCGATCGCCGTCGTGCGGCCGCCCGGCCACCACGCGACGCGCGATCAGGCGATGGGCTTCTGCCTGATCAACAACGTCGCGGCGGCGGCGGCGGCAGCTCGCGCGGCCGGTGCGGCGCGCGTCGCGATCGTCGATTGGGACGTCCACCACGGCAACGGCACGCAGGACATCTTCTGGAACGACCCGAGCGTGCTGTACCTGTCGGCGCACCAGTACCCGTACTATCCAGGCAGCGGCGCGCCGACCGAGGTCGGTGGGCCCGACGCGCAGGGCGCGACGATCAACGTCGGCTTACCGGCGGCGAGCAAGGATGCCGATTACGCCGCCGTGTTCGACCACGTGTTCTTGCCGGCGCTCGCGAAATTTCGGCCCGACCTGATCTTCATCTCGGCCGGCTTCGACGCGTTCGAGCACGACCCGCTCGCCGGCATGCGCGTGACGCGGCAAGGCTTCGCCGCGATGGCGCGACGGTTGCGCCACGCCGCCGAACAACTGAGCGGCGGCCGCATCATCGCCGTGCTCGAAGGCGGCTACGACCTCGACGGGCTCGCCGGCGGCATGGTCGCGACGCTCGATGCGTTGATCGCGCCTGATCAAAGCAGCCCGATCGCGTCGCTGCCCGCCGCCGACACGCTCGTGCGCGCCGCGATCGACGGCACGCTCCGCGCCCACGCGGCGGTCGGCTCGGCGATTCCGGAGGCGTCATCGTGACGCGTCACGTCTCGGCCGAGATCGAGCCGACGTTCTTCGGCGGCCGCTACACGCTGCTGCGCCAGCTCGCGGTCGGCGGCATGGCCGAGATCTTTCTCGCGCGCCAAGCGGCGATGGCCGGCTTCGAGAAAGAAGTCGTCATCAAGCGGCTGCGCAGCGAGCTCGCCGACGATCCGCGCATCGTCGAGATGTTCCTCGACGAAGCCAAGATCGGCGCGCAGCTCAACCATCCCAACATCGTCCACGTCTACGACGTCGACGAGCACGACGGCATCCCGTACATCGCGATGGAGTACATCGTCGGCGAAGAGCTCAACGAGCTGTGCCGGCGCGGGCTGTCGCATGGCCGATTCCTGCCGCTCGAGCACGCGGTCGAGCTGATCCGGCAAGCCGCCGCGGGGATGGGCTACTTCCACGCGAAGCGCGGCGCCGAAGGCACGACGCTCGCCGGCGAAGCGCTCGACATCGTGCATCTCGACATCTCGCCGACCAACTTGCTCGTCACGCAAGACGGCTTCTTGAAGGTGATCGATTTCGGCATCGCGAAATCGCGCGGCGCGCAGGCGCGCACCGACGTGCTGCCCGGCAAGCTGAGCTACATGTCGCCCGAGCAAGCGGCGCGCAAGCCGGTCGATCACAGGAGCGACGTGTTCTCGCTCGGCATCGTACTCTACGAGATCACGGTCGGCAAGCGGCTCTATCGCGGCCCGGCGCACGAGGTCGTGCACAAGCTGATCGAAGGTGAGGTCGAGCCGCCGACCTTCGCGCGTCGCAATTTTCCGCCGGCGCTCGAGTCGATCGTGATGCGCACCCTCGAAAAGCACGCCGAGGACCGTTACCAGAGCGCGTACGACCTGGCCGACGATCTCGAGGCGTTCCTGCGCGACGAGAAGATGCACTCGGGGCCGGTGCGCATCGCGCGCTATCTCGATCTGCTGTCGATCGCCGGCGGCGGTCCGGGCCGGCCCGAGCTGATCTCCGAGGCCGACTCGCGCATCGGCGACAAGGAGCTCGACTTCGACAGCCAGGCGTTCGACGGGTTCGTGCCGGGCCAGTCCGATCAATGGGAAGACGTCGAGCAGCCCGATACCGACGTCGCGGCCGCGCTGCAGCTCGAGCTCTCCGAGTTGCGTGCGCTGCGTACGCCGGTGCCGATGCGCTCGGTGCCGCACCCCGACGGCAGCGAGTCGACCAATCCGCTCGAGCGGGTCGAGCCTGAATCGGCCGTGCCATTGCCGCTGCCGCCGACGCCGACGCCGCCCGCGACGATGGCGCCGCTCGTTCCGCCGAGCCGCAAACCGACGATTCCGCCGCCGCTCGCGCCGATGCCGCCGCGCCGCGACCTCGCGCCGGTTCGCCAAAGCAATCAGCTCGCCTCGCAGATGTCGGCCGCGCCACAGATGGTCGTCGACAAGCCGTCGATCGGCGCGGCGTACCTGCAGCGCAAGTCGCCGTCGCGGCTGCCGTGGCTCGTCGCGCTCGCGCTCGCATTGGCGGTCGTCGTGCTCATCGCGTATATCGTCGTGAAGTGAAGCTCGCGGTCTTGCTCGCGCTGTTGTCGATCGCCGCTTGCCGCGGCTCGAGCGATGAGCCCAAGCTCGAAGACACCGAGCGGCACTCGCGGCTCGTCGAGCCACCGGCGAAAGCGGTGCGCGCGCTGCCGCCGCACGCGATCCGCGCCGACGGCGTCGGCCCGTACAAGCTCGGCGCGTCGCTGTCGGAGCTCAACGATCTGTTGCCGTCGGGGCCGCACATCGCGCAGATCGACATCGCGAACGTCATCCGCGTCAGCGTGCTGCGCGCCGAGGACGGCGCGGTCCTGATCGGCGGCGAGCCACAGGGCAAAGCCGCGTTCGTGTCGGTCGTCGGCGCGCTCGTCGCTCGCACCGAATCGGGCGTTCACGTCGGCTCGACCCGCGCCGAGCTCGTGCAGGCGCTCGGTGCACCGCTCGTCGACCTCGATCATGCGCGCGATCCGCACATCATCGTGCCGGCGCAGATGCCCGAGCTGCGCGCGGTGCTCGATGGCGATCGCGTGATCGGGCTCGTCGTCGCGCCGGCGTCGAAAGACAAAGCGCCCGCCGATGCGTGCACCCGACCCGCGATCGAAACGACCGGCAGCGATGGGACGCGGCTGCGCTTCGGCGCGTGCATGTCGGGCAACGGCGATGTCGTCTCGCTCGACGGCGACGAGCTGTCGGTGCGGACGCAAGACGATCGGATGTTGGCGTCGGTGCCGGTCCACGGCGCGGTGTTCGCGGCCGCGCTGCGGGCTCCGGATGGCCGCGACGAGGTTTACGTCGTGTCGCGCGTCGACGAGCCGACCGCGCGCACGTGGTCGGTCGCCGGGTTTCGGCTCGAAGGCGCGCGACTCGTCCGAGTGACCGAGCCGCAGGTCGTCTATCAAGTCACCACCGCGAATGCGCGCTGGATCGGCGCCGACCTGCGCGACGTCGATCTGGTCCTCGACATCGCCGGCCGCGCCGACGGGATCGAAGTCGGAGGTCTGCTCACCACCCGCGTGACCGCGAACGGGAGCGCGAGCCTGCGCGATCTGCTCGTGCTCGCACCGTTCCAAGTGCCGCGTCTGCATCGCAAATCCGGGGCCGCCGATAACGCGGCCGCGCCATCGGGCGCCGGCGGTTCCGCGACTCCATGAACGTTCGGGCCTAGGACGAACACTCACGTGCTAGCCCTTTGCTGCTACTGGAGTTTTTGGCAGAATGAGCGCTCGTGTCTCGCAGGTTTTGGGGCTCAGGTCGTGACGCCGGTCGCACGCGTTGGAGCGTGATGGCGTGAAGTTCCTGTGCGACCGCTGCAAGACTCGCTACTCGATCGGCGACGAACGAGTTCGCGGCAAGATCCTGAAGATTCGCTGTAAAAACTGCGCGAACGTCATCACGGTTCGCGAGGGCATGACGGCGGACGACGACCCGGCGCGCGGGCGACCGACCACGGCCGCCCCACTCATGAGCGTGGGCGTGGCTGCGCCTGCCAACAACGGCGCGCTCGCATCGGCGTTTGCCGAGCAGCTCGCAAAACCGCCACCCGCGCTCGAAGAGGAATGGTACGTCTCGATCGAAGGCGCGCAGTCGGGGCCATACGGGCTCGCCGAGGCCCAGCGCTGGGTCGGGTCGAAACCGTTCGATGCCGAGCTGCACTGCTGGAGTGAAGGCTTCGATGACTGGCTGCCGGTCGACAAGGTCAGCCACTTTCGCGGCCTGCGCCGCAAGCCCGCTGCGCCGTCGGCGCCACCGCTCTCAGCTCCGCCGCCGATGCCGCGCAATCGCGCGTCCGCGATGCCGGCCGCCGCGGCGCCGGTCGCGGTCCCTGAAGACGAGCCGAAGCCGCTGTTCGCCGCGACGATGGCATCGCTCGAGAAAGCCGCGCCGGCACCCGCCGCGATTCCATCGGTGCGCTCGCCGAGCGCGCAGGTGCCCGCGATCCCGACGAACGGCGCGAAGGCGAACGGCACCGGCCCGGCGACGCGACTACAAAGTGCTGCGCCGCTGCCGTCGATCAAGACGAATGGCACCGGCTCGAGTGCCTCGCAGGCGGCGCTCGCCGCGGCGTTCGATATCTCCGCCGTCGAGCGCGAGCGCGACCACGAACCCGGCATCGACGCATTCAAGGATCTGCGCGCGAAAGCGCCGTCCGCACCCGCGCCGGACGACGGCGGCGACGATGGCGACGACAACCTCGACATCGGCGAGGTCTCGCGCGTCGTCAACCTCGCCGATCTGGCGCGCTCGCACGCGAACAAGTCGAAGCCGAACGTCGCCGCCGTCGCCGCGCCGCGCGTCGCGCCCGCTCGGCCGTCGCTCGGCCGGATGACGAATGCGACGCCCAAGCTCGATCCGTCGCATCTCGGCATCGACGCGACGGCTTCGATCGACGCGTTGCCGGCGATGCCGGAGGGCCTCGCCGCCGCGCCCGTCGTCGCGCAGGCGCATCGCCGCGGGCTCATCATGCTGATCGGCGTGGCGGCGTTGCTGCTCGCGGGCGTTACCGCGGCGCTGGTGTTCATGCTCAACAAGGACACCGAGACGGACGAGTCTGGGCTCGGCCCACAGACGCACGGGATCGACACGTCGCGGCCCGAAGAGGTCGTGCGCGCGCACATGGTCACGCCTGCAGACGGCAGCGCGAGCGCATCGCACCAGACGATTCATCATCCCCAACCGACGCAGCCTAAGCTCGGCACGACCGTCCCGACGGGCCCGGAGAGTCCCGACACCGGCGTGCACCTCAAGCCGGAAGAGATCGAGGACATGGCCACGAAGAACTCGTCGGCGACGAATCGCTGCTACATGCGCGCGCAGCGCGGCGAGATGGGCCTCGAGGTCGGCGATCTGAAGAAGATCTCGGTGACGTTATCGGTCGACAAGGCCGGCGCCGTGACAGACGTGCAGCTCTCGGATCACACGGGCGACTCGCTCGGCAATTGCCTCGCGAATCAGATCAAGCGCTGGAAGTTCCGCGAGTCATCGGGCGGCCAGTTCCGATTCGCGCTCGCGTTTGCGAACAACTGAGGACGTCGTTGTCGGCGTTGACGGGCGGCGGATCCGCCGCGACTGTACGTACGTACGTACAGTTTGAAACGGCCGTATGCGCCCGCAGCGACAACCGTGGCAATAGTCGGTCAGCTCCGCTTCGCAAGCGAGCTCGCGACATCGGCGAGGATCGCCGACGCGGCTTCGACGTCGCCGGGCGTCGTGTCGAGCCCGAACGAGAGCCGGACCATGCCGTCGTCGGGCGGCAATCCGATGGCTTCGAGCACGTGCGACTTCTTGTGATCGGCGTCGGCGCACGCCGAGCCGGTCGAGACGTAGACGCCGCGGCTCGACAGCACGTTGCGCAGCGCCGAGGCCGGAACGCCCGCGATCGCGATCGCGAGGATGTGCGGCGAGCGGCGATGATCCGGCACGAGCTGGCGCGCGCGAACGCCGCGCGCTTCGAGCGCGGCCATCACACGGCCGGCGAATTCGAGCCAGCGCGCGCGCGCCGAGGTCAGCGCGAGGACCGCGCGCTCGGCGGCGAGCCCGAGCCCGGCGGCCGACGGTGCGTCTTGTGTGCCGCCGCGCAGGCCGTGTTGTTGGCCACCGCCGACCCACAGCGGCTCGATCCGTGCGCCGCCGCGCAGCCACAGCGCGCCGACGCCTTTCGGGCCGTGCAGCTTGTGCCCTGCGATCGACAGCGAGTCAAAGCCCGCGGCGACGTCGAGCGCGATCTTGCCCAGCGCTTGCGCGGCGTCGACGTGAACGTGCGCGTTCGGCGCCACGCGGCGCACGGCAGCCACCAGGGCCGCGACCGGCTGCACCACGCCGATCTCGTTCTGCACCGCCACGAACGAGATGACGGCGGCATCGCGCGCGGCCTCGGCGATGCGATCGGGATCGATGACGCCGTCGGCTTCGGGCGGGACGCACACGACCTCGCGGCCATCGGCGGCGAGACGATCGGCGAGCGTCGAGATCGCCGGATGCTCGAACGTCGTGATCACGAGCTTGCCGGGACGGGCGCGGGCGGCGCCGAGCACGGCGAGCGCGTTGGCCTCGCTGCAGCCGCTCGTCCAAACGATGTCGCCGGCGGGCGCGCTCCCGCCGGCGCCGATCGACTTGTCGCCGAGCGCGACGAGCACACGATCGCGCGCCGTCGCGATGTGCGCGCGCGCGAGGGCGCCCTGTGGATGCTGCGCGCTCGGGTTGCCCCATGCGGTTCGCTGAATTTCAGTGGCGAGCGCGAGCACGTCATCGGCGACGCGAGTCGACGCGGCATTGTCGAGGTAGATTGGCTGCATACCCGAGCTAGGCGTCTACCTTCATTTCCCGTGGTGCCGCAAGGTGTGTCCGTACTGCGACTTCGCAGTGACGACCGGCGCTCCCGAGCACGAGGCATATCTCGAGGCGATCCTCGGCGAGCTCGCCGCGCGGTCGCCGAGATTTTCGGGCGAGCTGGTCTCGATCTATTTCGGCGGTGGCACGCCGTCGCTGTGGGACCCGGCGTGCATCGCGCGGGCGATCGCGGCGATCCGCGAGACGTTCGGCGGCGCGCCTCGCGAGGTCACGCTCGAGGCCAATCCGATCGATTGTACACAATTAAATTGTGCACGATGGAAATCGGCGGGCGTGAGCCGCGTGTCGATCGGCGTGCAGTCGACCGCGGCCGACGAGCTCGTGGTGCTCGGCCGCGACCATCGCTTCGGCGACGGGCCGGCCGCGCTCGAGCGCGTGCTGGCGGGCGGCTTCGCGACGTCGTGCGATCTCATTCTGGGCACGCCGACGGGGCGCGAGCCAGATCTGCGATCGGTCGACGCATTCGCGGCGACGGCCGTCGATCATCTGTCGATCTACGAGCTCACGATCGAGGATCGGACCGCGTTCGGCGCACGCGTGCGCGATGGCCGGCTGATCCCGCTCGCCGACGACACGCTCGCCGAGCTTTACGAGGCGGTCGATGCGAGGCTCGCGGCCGCCGGCTTCGAGCACTACGAGATCAGCTCGTACGCACGGCCGGGCAAGCGCGCGGTTCATAACTCGCTGTATTGGCGGTGCACGCCGTTCGTCGGGCTCGGCGTCGGCGCGGCGTCGCTCGAAGTCCTGCCCGACGGCAGCGGCGTGCGCGCGACGAACCCGCGCAAGCTCGCCGACTACTACGCCGGCGTGCCGGCCGAGATCGTCACGAGCTCGCCGCGCGAGCTGCGCGCCGAACGGGCGTGGCTCGGTATGCGAACGCGCGATGGCGTGGCCGAAGCCGACCTACCGGCCGACGTGACGCGCTGGCTGGTCGGCGAGAGGCTCGCCGAGCGCGAAGGCGGGAGGATCTGCCCGAGCCTACGCGGGTTTCTGCTCGCCAATCGGATCGCGGCACGGATCGCCGAGGCGTTGTAAGCTCGTACGACCGACCATGGCCGGAGGCGACCTGTCGAGACGTGCGCAGAAGATCCTGCACGCGGTCATCACCGAGTACTTGTCGATCGGTGATGCGGTGGGCTCGCGCACGGTCACCCGCCGCCACGATCTCGGGCTATCGCCCGCGACGGTGCGCAACGTGATGGCCGATCTCGAAGAGATGGGCCTGCTCGAGCAGCGCCACACCTCGGCCGGCCGCGTGCCGACTCCATCGGGCCTGCGGTTCTTCATCGATAGCTTGCTGAAAGTTCGTGGCCTGTCGCCGCGCGAGCGCGACGAGATCCGCGAGCGCGTCACAGCGCCGACGCCGGACGAGGTCGTGCAAAACGCGTCGCGCCTGCTCAGCGACCTCACGCATCACGCCGCCGTGATCCTCGCGCCCGATCCGGACCAGCAGCGGCTCGAGCGCATCGAGTTCGTGCCGCTTCGCGACGGCAAGCTGATCGCCGTGCTCGTGACGACCGACGGCCGCATCGAAAATCGGCTCGTGCTCGACGAACCCGAGGCCGAGCGGGCGGGACCTGGGCCAGGCCGCGGGATCGATCCCACACGGCTCGATCGCATCCACAACTACCTCAACGAGCTGCTCGCCGGGATGACGCTCGACGAGGTGCGCGAGCGCGTCACCCGCGAGCTCGGCGAGGACAAGAACAAGTACGACGAGGCGGTCGCGTCGGCGCTGCGGCTCGGCCACGCGGTGTTCGTGTCGCCGCCGGAGCGTGCGCAGCCGGTCGTCGTCAGCGGCCAGGCGAACCTGCTCGACGATGTTCAGCCCGAACAGATCCGCGAGCTGCTGCGCACCCTCGAGGACAAGCAGACGCTGATCCGCCTGCTCGATCGCACGCGTGGCGCCGAAGGCCTCCAGGTATTTCTCGGAGCGGAAACCGCGATGCAGGCGCTCGTCGGTAGCTCGGTGGTCGC
>DATBAS010000181.1:0-12135 GCA_036271395.1 Kofleriaceae bacterium | reverse complement strand
GCCCTCGTCGATGCGCTTGTTGTCGATGCGCATGCCCTTGTAGTCGATGCCGTTCGTCGACCCGAGGTCCTTGATGTAGAACGTGCCGTTGCGGCGGATCACGGCGGCGTGCTTGCGCGAGATGTTGCCGTCTTTGATCGGAAGATCGGACGTCTTGCTGCCGCGGCCGATGATGAACTGGTCCTTCGTCACCGGATAACGCTCGCCGTTGTAGATCAAGAACAGCGTCGGTCCCGAGCCCATCGACGGCGGCGGGTTGTTGTTCGGCGGCGGCATCGGCGCCGGCGCTTCGCGCGGCGACGACGACGGCATGTGCGAGGTCGGGCCGGCCGTGTTGTTCGGGTTCGCGCGCGCCGAGTAGCCGGGCGTTGGCGGCGCGGGACGACGCGGCTGCTGCGACGGCATCGCGCCGTTGCCGCCCATGCCGTTACCGCCCATGCTCGCCGCCATCGGCGGCTGCGAGGTCTGCGCGTTCGGCCGCTTCGCCGGACTCGGCGGACCGTTGTTGGCGCCGCCGAAATGCTGACCGTTATTTCCTGGAGCGGGGTTGCCCATCGGCGGCGGAACCGTCGCGCCTGGGCCGTTGCCACCGGGTGCGCCCGGCGACTGATAATTCTTCGATCGCGCGTAGTACCGCATCGCCTCGTTGACGAGGTAATCGATCGAACAATCGAAGTCGTTCGCCATTTGCTCGAACGTCTCCCAAAGCACGTCGCGGCAGTAAAAGTGCCGCATCGTCTTCTTGCTCTGATCCATTCCGGCAGTACTCCTAAGGCTCGCGCGCGTGTCCTATCCCCGGGCGTCGTAACTGTACTACATCCATCACAGGGACGCGAGGATGCCGCCTATTTGGCCCCTGCCAGCAGCGCCGCAAGCTCCTTCGCCCGCTGGCCTAGCGTCGGGTCCGGCTTACGATCTTTCACCGCGACGCCGCTCTGATCGCCCCAATACCCGACGAGCTTCTCCGACGACGAAACCGCCGCGATCGCAGGTGCATCGGCCGCCGACTTGAGCGCGGCGAGGCCCTCGATCGCGACCCAGCGGGGGATCCGCCCCTTTTCGGCGAGCAACTCGCGCAACACCGCGATCACTTTGTCCGTGGGCTTCATGTTGCCGAGATCGGCGATCACCGCGCCGTTCAAGTCGTCGTGCGAGTAGCTGGCATCCGGCAGCGCGTGCACGACGTCTTTGATCGCGGGAATCCCACCGCATTTGAGCGCGCTGTCGGCGGTCGTGAGCTTGAACTTCGGGTTCGGGTGCGGATAGCCGACGAGCCCGACCAGCGGCGCGATGCACGCCGGCGGACCGATCGTGCGGATGAGCTTGATCGCGTAGGCGGCGGCATCGCCCGCGTCGGGATCCCGCGCGATCGCGGTGAACGCGGCGAGGTTCGCGGCGAGCGCATCGGGCGCCTGCACGTCGAGCTCGCCGTTCGGATCGACGTACGCCTTGTAGAGCGCCTCGAGGGCGCGCATCGGCAGCGTCGGATCCGCGGTCTTCATCTTCGCGAGGTCGACGAGATACTTCACGCCGTCGGGGTTGCCCGACGCGGCGAGCCCGACGAGCAGCTCGTCGCCGACGCGCGCGTGCGCGTTGCCCTTCGCCGGCGCGGTCAGCAGGCCATCGACGACCGCCATCAGCTTCTTACCGGCCGCCGGACCGATCATGCGGATCACGGGCGCGCCGAGTGCGTTGCCGGTCTCGGCGCGGCGCTCGTACGACGCGACGCAAAACCAGTCGATCAGATAGACGTCGATCTGCGCGTGGCTGGCGGCGTCGAGCTTGCGCAACATCACGAGCGCGTCTTTCGCTTGCACCTGCTCCGGGTTCGGCAGCGACATGTCGCTGTCGACGCGCGCCGCATCCCACTCGCGCGCCGCCATCTTCGCGACGACCGCGTCGCGCCGCGCCGGTTGCATTCGCCCCAGCTCGTCTTTGACGTCGGCGTCGCGGCCGAGCTTGATGAGGTTCACCCCGGCGTGCGCCGCGAGATCCGGATCCAAGCCCTCGTTGGCGAGCGCGTCGGCGAGCTTCTTGGGGCCGTGCTCGGTGCCCTTCCACTTGTCGATGTTCTCGTGCGTCGGCTTCTCGCATGCGGCCAGCGCGGCGAACAGCAACGCGATCGCGATCAAGCGCACGAACATGACGGTGAGCCTAGCCCATTCTGTTGCGATGACGGTGATAGGTTCGGCGCGATGGTTCGAGCCGGCCTCGCGCTGATCTGCGCGCTCGCGACGCCCGTGCTCGCATCGCCGCGCAGCGATCCGACCGAAGGCCGCGCGGTGTTCACCGGCGCGACCGTCGCCGGCGCCGAGTCGATCGACTTGAACCCGGCCGCGATCGGCCCGAGCTTTCTCAACGCGATCTATTTCGGCGCGAGCGCGGTGCTCGACCATTATCACGTGCGGCTCGGCAGCCTCGATCCGTCGACGGGCGCGGTCACACCGGGCCCGACCGTCGGCGACGACGAGGTCGCGCCCGGGGGCTTGCTCGCCGCGATCGTCCACATCAACGACCGCGCGACGATCGGCGCCGAGCTGCAATCGCCGCCGGCCGAGAGCTTCATCGAAGGCCAAAACAACCTGCAGTACTTCACGCTCGGCGGCAGCCAGCGCACCTACGGCGGCGGTATCGCGGCGAGCTTTCGGGTGACCAACGAATTCTACTTCGGCGTGTCGCTGCTCACCGACTCGACGTATCTGCACCTGCACTACGCGATCGACACCGCGCTCGCGAACGGCACCGGGCCCAACGGCATCACCTCGGCGTGCGGCACGACCGCGTGCGGCGTCGGCAACCCACTCGCGTCGGAGCACTTCGACGTCCACGTCAACTCGCCGGTGTTCTCGACCGCGAACCTCGTTGCCAACATCGGCGTGCTGATCTCGCCGTACAAAGACGTGTGGGTCGGCCTCGCGTATCACTCGCCGCCGGGCGTCGACTCGATCCAGACCGAGCTCGACGGCACGATGGACGTGCTGCAGGCGCCGCGCGACGGGACGAATCTCTTGCACGGCGCCGCGACCGTCTACATCTCGCAGCCGGCGAGCGCCGACATCGAGGTTCGCGCGCGGCTGCCGCAGCAGCTCGATCTACACGTCGCCGGGCGCTGGGAGGATCTGTCGCGGCTCTCGGCGTACGACGTGCGCGGCTACGGCTCGCTGTTTCCCCAATACAACGTGCCCGAGTGGACGCTGCTGCCGCAGAGCTTCCACGACTCGTTCGCGTTCTGGGCCGGCGTCGAGCAGGCCGAGACCGGCCAGTTCGCGCGTTTCGGCGCGCGGTTGGGCTTCGAGACCTCGTCGCTCGACGACGACGACACGACGGCGATGGTGATCGCGCCGCGCAGCTACACCGCCGACCTCGGCGTGCAACTCCGGCTCGCGCTCGGCATCACGCTGCAGGCGACGTACGGCGTGCAGTACTTCCCGACCGTCAATGTCACCGACAGTGCGTTCGATCCGCGCTCGGTGATCAACTGCATCGCGTCGGATTACGACTACGCGACGAGCGCGTGCGCGTCGACGCGCAACGGCTACGGCATCGAGAGCGCCGACGGCAGCTACCAGCGGTGGGAACAGACGTTTCGTGTGATGCTGCGCCGTGACCTGTGACGTCGTCGTCTACGGCGCGACCGGCTTGGTGGGCCGACGCGTCTGCGCCGAGCTCGATCAGAACGGCGTCAGCTTTGCGATCGCCGGGCGCGAGCTCTCGCGCGTGCGCGACTGGCCGAGCGCCGACCGGCGAGGCAACGAGCTCGACCGCGCATTCGCTGGCGCGCAGGTCGTGGTCAACTGCGCACCGGCGGCGATCGCCGAGCCGATCTTGGTCGCCGCGCTGGCCGCGCGCGCACATTATATAGATGTCGGCGGCGATCAGTCGGTCGCGCACGCGCTCTACGAGCGTCACGAATCGACCGCGCGCAAAGCCGGCCGCGTCGCGTTGCTCGGCGCGGGCGTCGACTGCGCGATCGGCGACTGGGCCGGCGCGTGGGCGGCGGCATCGGTCTGCGCTGCGGAGCGAAGCGATATTCTCAGAGATGTCACGCTCGACGGCGAGCTCGTGCGCACGCTGCCGCGCGATCGCATCGCCGAGGCCAAGCCCCTCGACGATCTCGCGGTCAACTACGTGTTCGACGATCTCGTGCTGTCGCCGGCCGGCCAGCGCGCGGTGTTCGCCGGACTGCACGCGCGTGGCTTGGCGTGGCGCCGCGATCGTTGGGAGCCGTGCGTGCCGGCCGCCGAAACCCGTCGCGTCAACGCCGGGCTCGAGATGGGCGGCGAGCGCGTCGTCACGTCGTTTCCCGGCGGCGACGTGATCAGCCTGCCGCGCCATGTCGCGGCGATGAACGTGCAGACGTTCGCGTCGACGACGCGCAGGCGCGCCGCACAGACCGCGTTGCGCTGGCTCGCGCGCGCGATGCCGCTCGTGCCGGCCCGCGCGACCGAGTTGCTCGTCGCATACGAGCCGCGCGCCGACGAGTACGCACGCACGACGTTCGCGATCGTCGCGCAGGCGCGTCGTGGATTTGCGGCGGCGCAGGTGATCGTCCGCGGCCGCGATCTCTATGCGACCAGCGGCGCGATCGCGGCGTGGTGTGCGCGCCAGCTGATCGCGCGCGTGGCCGGCCCGGTCGGCATGCGCGCGGCGAGCGAATTGTTTCGACCCGCTCCGGCGCTGCACGAGCTCGCGCAGATCGCCGGCCTCGCCGTCGATCCGAGCTTTCGATGATCGCACTCACGCGCCTCCGCTCGCGAGCGCCGTGGTATCAACAAGTATGTCGTCGTCTGCGTGGCAGCTCGAAGCCGAGGCTCCGATCGGCCGAGGTGTCACGGCAAAGCGGTTTCGCCTGCACAACGGGCTCGGCCTCATCGCCGCGCTCGATCGCCGCGCGCCGATCTTGGCGCTGCAGACGTGGTTTCGCGTCGGCTCGCGCAACGAGCGGCCGGGGGCGACCGGCATGGCGCATTTGTTCGAGCACCTGATGTTCGGCCAGACCGAGGCGCTGCCGCCCGGCGAGTTCGATCGGCTCGTCGAGCGCACCGGCGGCGAATCGAACGCGGCGACGTGGGTCGATTGGACGTACTACAAGCTGTCGCTGCCGGCGCGCGACCTCGCGCTCGGCATCCGGCTCGAAGCGGAGCGCATGCAGCACCTCGTGCTCGAGCACGATCCGGTCGAGAGCGAGCGCGATGTCGTCACCAACGAGCGCCGCGAGCGCGTCGAAGACGACGTCGACGGCTGGCTCGACGAGCAGTTGATGGCGCACGCGTTCACGGTGCATCCGTATCGCTGGCCGACGATCGGCTGGATGGAAGACATCCGCGCCCTCGCGCTGCCCGAGATCCGCGCGTTCTATCGCACGTGGTACGCGCCGAACAACGCGACGATCGTGTGCGTCGGCGACTTCGACGAAGCCGAGCTGCGCGCGCTCGTCGAGCAGCACTACGGCTCGATCGCGCCGGCCGTGCTTCCGGCGCTCGACCCACACGTCGAGCCCGAGCAGACGCGCGAGCGCGTGGTGCGTGCGCCCAAGCCGATCGCGACCGACCGGCTGCTGATCGGTTACAAGGCGCCCGGCCAAGACGATCCCGATTGGGCCGCGCTCGAGATCGTCGCGACATTGCTCGCTGGCTGTCCGTCGGCGCGCTTGCATCGCAAGCTCGTGATCGAGCAAGAGGCCGCGAGCTCGGTCGATGCCCAGCTCACGCCGTTTCGCGATCCGTCGCTCTTGCGGCTCGCGATCACCACCGCACGCGGCCACAGCGCCGACGAAGTGATCGCGTCGATCGATCGCGAGATCGCGGCGCTCGTCGAGCAGCCGCCCAGCGCCGCCGAGGTCGAGAAAGCCAAAGCGCTCGCCGAGACCGATCTGTGGAGCTCGCTCTCCGATGTCGACGGCAAGGCCGAAGCCCTCGGTCACTACGAGACCACGCTCGGCGATTTTCGCCGGCTCGACGCGCTCGTGCAGCGGCTGACCTCGGTGACCGCGGCCGATGTCGCGCGCGCGGTGCGCGCGTACGTCGTGCCGGCGCGCCGCACGATCGTGATCGCGGAGCCGGAAGCCGGCGACGACGACGACGACGATGACGATCAGGAAGCGGACACCTGATGCATCTGGTTGTCGAGTCGTCCCCCGACACGCCGCTGGTGTGGTTCGAGATCGCGATCCGCGGTGGCGCGTCGGCCGATCCGGTCGGCATCGAAGGCTTGCATCGCCACGCCGCCCTGCTCGCCCGCCGCGGCGCCGGCACGCGCGTGCGCGCCGTGCTCGACGACACGCTCGATTCGCTCGGCGCGGCGATCGAGGTCGGCGTCAGCCGCGATTCGCTGTCGATCAGCGGGCTCGCGCTGTCGCGCCACGCGGGCGCCGTCATCGATCTCGCCGCGGATATCTTGGCCGCGCCGCGATTCGATGAAGACGAGCACGCGCGGCTCTTGCGCGAGACCCCGCAGGTGCTCGACGAGATCCGCGACGACGACAGCGCACTCGCGACGCGCTGGTTCGATTGGCTGTGCTGCCCGGGCCATCCCTACGGCCGCACCTCGCTCGGCACCGAAGGCTCGCTCGCGAAGATCCGGCGCGAAGACGCGATCGCGCTGTGGCGCCGCGAGGTCGTCGCCGACAACCTCGTCATCGGCCTCGCCGGCGACGTCGACGAACCGCGCGCACGCGCCCTCGCGCAGCGCTTGGTCGAGCGCCTGCCCGCCGGCGCCGCGATCGCCCAGCCCGACGATTTCGGCACGCGCGGCAAGGGGCGCCGCGTGTTCCTCGTCGACAAACCGGATCGCACGCAAGCGCAGCTGCGGATCGGTCACCTGGCGACGCGCTACGGCCATCCAGACACGCCGGCGATCGCGATCGCCGAAGCGATCTTCGGCGGGATGTTCAGCTCGCGGCTGATGCAGGAGATCCGCGTCAAGCGCGGCTGGAGCTACGGCGCCGGTTGCGCCCTGCGCCGGTCCCGGCTGCCGCATTGGTTCGAGATCTGGACCGCCGCCGCGATCGAGGTCGCCGGACCCGCCGTCGCGCTCACATTAGATCTCTACGCGAGCTATGCCGCGAACGGACCGACCGACGACGAAGTCGACTTCGCACGCAGCTACCTGGTCGGCGCGATGCCGTTTCACGTCGCGACGGCGCGCCAGCGCATGCAGCTCGCCGTGCGAGACGCTGTGTTCGAATTGCCGACCGGCTACACCGCGCGCATGCCCGAATTACTCGCGCAGCTGGGTGCCGGCGACGTGCGCGCCGCGTGCGCCCGCCATTTTCATCCCGACGACGCCGTGACGGTCGCCGTGACGACGGCGCAGGCCGCGCGCGCCTCGCTCGAGGCCGCCACGGCGTGCCCGATTACGATCGTCCGACACGACGAGTACTAGAGCGCCACATCCGCATGTAGTGCGAGCGTATACACAATGTGCGCATGCGTCGTGTCCGGGTTTCGATCCACCTTTCGCGTGGGTTAATATTTCTGCGGGGAGCCCACGTCGGGTGATGGATCAGAGTATCGAGACACCACTGGGTCGTTACAGGCTGATTGCTTTGTTAGGTCAAGGCGGGATGGCCGACGTGTACCTCGCGTGCACGCAAGGACCCGGTGGCTTTCAAAAGTTATTGGTCGTCAAGCTCGCGCGGTTCATCGGCGACCCGATGTTCTCGACGATGTTTCTCGACGAGGCGCGGCTCGCCGCGCAGCTGTCGCATCCGAACGTCGTGCAGACGTACGAAGTCGGCGAAGAGGGAAGCCGTCACTACATCGTGATGGAGTATCTCGACGGCGCGAACTTCGCGCGGCTGCGCCAACGCGCGGCCAAGCGCGGTGGCATCCCGATCCGAATCTCGCTCGCGGTGCTCGCGCAGGTGCTCGAAGGTCTCGACTACGCGCACGGTGCGCGCGGCATCGACGGCAAGCTGCTCAAGGTCGTGCATCGCGACCTGACGCCGTCGAACGTGATCATCACGGCGCAAGGCGTCGCCAAGATCCTCGACTTCGGCATCGCGAAGGGCGCCGACACGCACAGCTTCACGCAGACCGGCCGCTACAGCGGCAAGCTCAACTACATGCCGCCGGAGCAAGTTCGCGGCGAGCGCGTCGATGGCCGCGCGGATATTTTCTCGGTCGGCGTGATCCTGGCCGAGGCCGCGTTGGGCGAGCGCTTCTGGGGCACCGCGACGGGCCCGATGGTCGCGTCGCGGCTCGGCCAAGGCGAGCTCCCGACGCTCGAAGGGACGCCGCTCGAGCCCGAGCTCCGCCTGATCTGCGAGCGCGCGCTCACGCCGAACCGCGACGATCGCTATCCGACCGCGGCGACGTTTCGAGCCGATCTCATCCGCTACATCAACACGCACGGCGGACCCGTCGATCGCGAAGAGCTCGCGCAGTACGTCTGCGAGGTCGTCGCCGACGATCGGTCGCGGCTGCAGAGCGTGATCGATACGCAGCTGCAGCGGCTCACCCAGCTGTCGTTCGGCCCGTACGCCCCGCCGGACCTGCCGCGGTTCGAGCCGACGCCGAATCGCGGCAACGAAGCCACCGACGAGGTCGAGATCTCGATCGGCGTCGGCGAGCGCCAGACCACGCCCGTCCGCGTGGCGATCCCGGCGGTGACCGGACCGATGCAGGCGCAAGTGGTGACGAAGCACCCGACGCCGATGCCGATGCCGGTCATGCAATCGCAGCCGCATCAGATGCCGATGATGCCGCCCGCGCCGCATCGCTCGCGGTTCGTGCCGATCGCGATCGTCGGCGGCGTCGCGCTGGTCGGCGGCATCGCGATCGCGATGATCGCGCGGCCTCGCGCAGCTCAGCCGGCACCACCGACGCCGTTGGCTGCGCCGGCACCCGCACCGGCGCCCGCACCGATGCCGGTCATTGCGACGAACGTGCGGATCGAAGTGGTTGTCAGCCCCGCCGAAGCGACGCTCTTCCTCGACGGCAAGTCGCTGGGCACGAATCCATACGTCGGTGCGCTGCCGCACGATTCGCAGATCCATCAGCTCGACGTACGCGCCGATGGCTACATCCCGGTGGCGCGACGCTTCACCGCCGATTCGGATCTGATGCTCCAGCTGCGCCTCGATCCGTTGAAACAAGTTGTCGCCACGCCGCCGCAGCCGACGCCGACGCCGACGCCGACGCCGACGATCGCGCACGCGCAGATCAAGCAGACGCGCGGCCAGCATCCGCCCGTGCACGCTCCGACACCCGCCACGACGCCGGTCACGCCACCGCCGACCACGACGCCGGCCACGCCTCCCGCGACGACCGCGGTCACGACGCCGCCGGCGTCGACCGATCCGAACAAGCGATCGATCGACAACGACGTCTACGATCAGAAATCGACCAAACGCTCGCTCGACGGCAACATCTACGACGACTCGAAGAAGACCCCCATCGATCGGGACAACCCATGGAAGAAGTGAAACGGCTCGCGTTCGCGTTCGCGCTCGTCGTCTTGGCGGCGCCGCCGATCGCGGCCGCCGACACCAAGATCGACGACGCCAAGGCGCACTTCAAGAGCGGCACCGACCTCTACGACGAGAACAATTTTCGCGGCGCGCTCGTCGAGTTCCAGCGCGCGTACGAGCTCGCGCCGTCGTACAAGATTCTCTACAACATCGGCCAGGTCGACATGGAGCTGCAGGACTACGCCGGCGCGCTCGTCGCGTACCGCCGCTACCTGCGCGAAGGCGGCTCCGACGTGCCGCCCGCCCGCGTCGGCCAGGTCCGAGAAGAGCTCGACAAGCTGTCGCGCCGCGTCGGCCGCATCGTCGTGCAAACCGCGCCCGGCGCCGAGGTGCTCGTCGACGACATTCGCGTCGGCTTCGCGCCGCTGCCCGAGCCGGCGACGGTGAACACGGGCCGCCACCAAGTCACCGTGCACCTGGCCGGGCACGAGGCCGACTCGCGCGTGATCGACATCGCCGGCCAGCAAGACGTCACGGTCGCGATCGACAACGACCTCGCCGTGCCAGGCGCGCCCGCGAACCCGGCGAACCCACAGCAGCCGAGCGAGCCGGCCGGTCCGCCGAGCCGCTCGGCGATGATCACCGCGTGGACGTTCACCGGCGTGTTCGGCGTCGCGACCACGGTGACCGGCATCATCGCGCTGTCGGATGCGAGCACGCTGTCGAATCTGCGCAACTCGTTTCCGACGTCGAAGGCGGACCTCGATTCGCAGCGCTCGAAGGTCACGACCGCGGCGGCGCTCACCGATGCGTTCGGTGCCGCGACGCTGGTCTCGGCGGGCCTCGCGGTCTACCTGACGATCAGCCACCACCGCGCGGTCGCGAACGACAAGCTGACGTTCGGCGTGACACCAGGCGGCGGCTTCGTCGCGGGATGGTTTTAACTATGGCTCGATTAGCTTTCGCGTTCTCGATCGCGTGCGGCACGCTCGTTGGCTGCTCGCTGATCGTCGATAAGACCGAGACCCAGTGCACGGTCGACTCCGACTGCGACCATTTCGGCAATCACCCGTCCTGCCAGCAGGGCGTGTGCGTCGACTCCGGCCTCGGCCCGCCCGATTGCTTTCTCGGCACGCCGTCGATGCAGAGCGACTTCGCGAACCAGTGCACGGTGTCGCAGACGTTCCAGTACGACAACTGCAAGAACCTCAACTTGTGCGGCTCGGACACGCTCGCGAACGCGATGACGATCAGCGTCGCGCCCGGCACGAACGCCGGCAAGAGTCCATCGCCGGTCAACCCCGAGCCGACGCCGACGATCTTGTGCTCGGACCTGCCGGCGATGGGCGTGGCGACCAACGTCATGTACATCACCGGCTCGACGAACCTGCCGCCGCTGGTCAAGGCGGTGCAGCCGCTGCTCTTCGCGCAGAGCCCGTCGTACGTCGCGGTGTTCGATCCGCAGACGTCGTGCGCCGGCGCCGCGTCGATCTATGCCGGCGGCAGCGCCAGCATCCTGCTCGACGTGATGAACAGCTACGCGTTCTACTACGACACGACCGGCACGCAGCAGTTCTGCTCGCTTGGCTCGGCGGGCGAGCCGGTCGACGTCGGCGAGTCCGACGTCTATCCGACGACGTGCAGCCCGGGCTACATCAGCACGTCGATCGCCGACTACACCGGCCCGGTCCAGGCGATCACGTTCGTCGTGCCGTCGGGCTCGACCCAGCGATCGATCAGCGCCGAAGCGGCGCACCTCACGTTCGCCGCCGGCGGCAACAGCGTCGTGATGCCGTGGAACGTGCCGACGTACTACTTCGTGCGCAGCTCCGGCACCGGCACGATCCAGCTGCCGTCGAAGAAGATCAACGTGATGCCCACGATGTGGTGGGGCTTCGATCGGCTGTCGGCCGGCAACCTCGTCGAGTCGATGGAAGCGACGCCGCCGGAAAACGCCGAATCCGCGATCGGCGTGCTGTCGAACGACTTCGCCGATCGCAGCCGCGCGAACCTGACCGAGCTCGCATTCCAGCAGCAGGGCCAGAGCTACGGCTACCTGCCCGACTCGAGCCCGACCGCGCTCGACAAGATGAACGTGCGCGATGGCCACTATCCGATCTGGGGCCAGATCCACTTGCTCGCGTCGGTCAGCGGCGGCGAGCCATCGCAAGCGGCGAGCGCGCTGGTCACGCAGTTCACCGTGCCGAAGCTCGACCAGACGCTCGTCACCGCGATCATCCAGTCCGGCTTCACGCCGACCTGCGCGATGGAGGTCTCGCACACCGAAGAGGCGGGCGATCTCTCGGTATATCAGCCGCCGTTCGGCTGCAGCTGCTACTTCGACGCGACCACGGGCAGCACGGTTCCGTCGGACTGCACGGTGTGCACGAGCGCCGCGCAGTGCCCGAGCACGCGCCCGGCGTGCAACTACGGCTACTGCGAAGTCCAGTAGCGAATCACGCAATCGAGCAACCATTCTAACCGGGGGAGATAGATGAAGAGCGTTTTGAGTTGTATTGCATTTCTGACAACAGCGTTGGCCGGCATGCAAGCCGTTTCAGCGGGCGAGTACGACATTTACGGTGCCGGATGTGTTCCCGATCCTACTTCGATAGCAGCAGGTACGTATTCTACGAGCAGTGGCTATGTGACCTTTGCGAGCGGCAAGAAGGGACAGATAACTCTTCACTGCGCAATTACAGACTCTAACGCACTAACGTCGT
>DATBAS010000180.1:0-4732 GCA_036271395.1 Kofleriaceae bacterium | reverse complement strand
GTACCTGTTTCAGACCGGTGCAAACACCAACCAAGTCTCGGTGCGGCTCGATTGGAGCACCAGCGGCGTCGATCTGGATCTGTACCTGTTCCCGGCGACGCATACCTTCCCGATCCTCACCTCGGCTGCGATGTCGACGACGAACCTCGACGAGTTCGGCACCAGCGCGGTGACGCCGAACACGCAGTATTGGGTCTCCGTCGGCGCGGCATCCGACTCGACCACAACCGACCTACCTGCGAACTACGGCATCACGGTTTGCGGCGAGCACTTCGTCCAGGGTCCGTGATTTCCGCGATCGCGCGCCTACACCATCGTCCATAAACACTAGCCGCGCTGGGCCGAGTCGTTTGGCAGGCCAATGCGCGATTCAATTTTCAGCGTCCGTTTTACCCACGTCCTGTTCGTCGCAGCCGCGGCATGTACCGGCTCTTCTCCGACGGAAACTCCACCTGATGCCGGCATGACCGGCTCGGGCTCCGACACCGGCTCCGGTAGCGGTAGCGGCTCCGGCTCCGACACTGGATCGGGTAGCGGCTCCGACACTGGATCGGGTAGCGGCTCCGGCTCGGCGATCCAACCGCTGTCGTGCGACTACACCGAGCAAGATGACACCACCAACGACTTCTACGAAGACAGCCCTGGCGTCGAAGCCACCGGGCTGACGTTCGCAGGGTCTCAACAAGTCATCTGCGGAACCGTCAACAATGGGCACTACGACGCGGGCTACGGCACGGTCGATGTCGACAACTACGGCTTCACCGTGCTGCAGAGCGCGAATGCGTTGATCACGCTGCGCGCGACAGCGGCGAACATGAACATGATCTCGTCGGTCGGGTTCTTTGCAGTTCGCCTCGACGATAACGGCGACGTGGTGCAGACGATCGGTGGTTACTTCAGCGGCGATCACGGCGCGATGAGCGGCGTGCTTATCAATGGCAATTGGCAGATCGACGTCGAGGCGTACGACAACCAAGACGCGCCGATCTCTGTCGACTACCAGCTCGCGATCTCGCCCGACTATCCGGCGCAGCGCTGTGCATCGCTGTTCACGAACCCGGTGTACGTCGAAGCGCACGACGGCGCGGACAGCACCGGCAACGACGTGCTGTCGTACACCGACGGAGACTACGATCCCGCGATGATCGGTAACGCGTCGGCGGCGGAGCCGACGGGCATGTCGATGACCGGCGGAACCCGCTACCTCGTGACCGGCGTCTCCGCCGATGTCGTCGGCGACGGCGACTCGTACCTCGATCGCGACACGTATCTCGTCACCACCGATGCGACGACGAACCAGCTCTCGTTCCGCATCGCGGCGAGCTCGGGCAACGCCGTGCTCGACTACTTCGTCTTCCCCGTCGGCAGCACATACCCGCTGACGGAGACGTCGTATGCGACTCAGACCATGGCGACGCTCGCCGTGCAGCCGAGCTCGAGCTACTGGGTCTGGGTCGGCGCCGAGAGCGGCGCGACGAGCCTGCCCTCCGACTACGGCGTCACGCTGTGCGCCGAGACGTTTGTCGCGACGCCCGTCCCCTGAGCATGCTCGCCGCGGCGTGCTAGCGTCGCGGCGATGAAGCTTGCAGTCGTCGGCACCGGCTACGTCGGCCTCGTCACCGGCGCCGGCTTCTCCGATTTCGGCCACGACGTCACCTGCGTCGACATCGACGCCGCACGCATCGCAAAGCTTCGCAACGGCGACGTGCCGTTCTACGAGCCCGGGTTGCACGATCTCATTCGTCGCAACACCGGGCTCGGTCGTTTGCGCTTCACGACGAGCACCGCCGAAGCTGTCGCGGGCTCGCAGATCGCGTTCATCGCAGTCGGCACGCCATCGGCCGACGACGGCAGCGCCGATCTCGGCCACGTGCTCGACGCCGCCGCACAGATCGGCGCCGCGCTCACGCAGTTCACGGTCGTCGTCACGAAGAGCACCGTGCCCGTCGGCACCGCCGACAACGTTCGCGACACGCTCGCGAAGACCGCCAAGCAACCGTTCGCGGTCGCGTCGAATCCCGAGTTCCTCAAAGAAGGCGACGCGGTCAATGACTTCTTGAAGCCGGCGCGCGTCGTGGTCGGCGCCAACGAGCCGCGCGCGATCGAGCTCTTGCGCGACCTCTATCGCGGCATGCTGCGCACGAACGATCGGATCCAGATCATGGACGTGCGCTCTGCCGAGCTCACGAAGTACGCGGCGAATTGCATGCTCGCGACGCGGATCTCGTTCATGAACGAGCTCGCGCGGCTGTGCGAAGCGACCGGCGCCGATATCGAAGCCGTGCGCAAAGGCATCGGCTCGGATCCGCGCATCGGCAACAAATTCTTGTTCGCCGGCGCCGGCTTCGGCGGCTCGTGCTTCCCGAAAGATCTGCGCGCGCTGATCCACACCGCGAAGCAGCTCGGCGTCGAGCTCGACGTCGTGACCGCCGCCGAGGCTGCCAACGAGCGCCAGAAGCGCGTGCTCGGCGACAAGCTGCTCGCCCATTTCGGCGGCGATCTACGCGGCAAGCGCGTCGGCGTCTGGGGCCTCGCGTTCAAGCCCGAAACCGACGACATCCGCGAATCGCCCGCGCTCGTGTTGATCGATCAGCTGCGCGCGGCCGGCGCGACGATCGCCGGCTACGATCCCGAAGCGATGCCGAACGTGCGTGCGCAGCTCGGCGATGCGGTCGAGCTTGTCAAAGACGCGTATGCCGCCGCGGCCGGCGCCGACGCGCTCGTGCTCGTCACCGAGTGGCACGAGCTGCGCGATCCCGACTACGCGCGGCTGCGCGCGGCAATGCGAACGCACGTCCTCGTCGACGGCCGCAACGTGTGGTCGCCCGCCGACGCGCGCGACGCCGGCTTCACATATTTCGGTATCGGCCGGCCGTGAACGTCCCGCTGTTCGATCTCGCGGCCGAGCTCGCACCGATCCGCGCCGACGTCGACGCCGCGATCAAGCGCGTGCTCGACAGCGGCCAGGTCATCGGCGGCCCCGAAGTCGCCGCGTTCGAGGCCGAGCTCGCAACCGCGATCGGCGCGCACCATGTCGTCGGCGTGTCGAGCGGCACCGACGCGCTCCTCGCGATCTACATGGCGCTCGGCATCGGGCCCGGCGACGAAATCGTCACGACGCCGCTGACGTTCTTCGCGACCGCGGGCACGGCCGCGCGGCTCGGCGCACGCATCGTGTTCGCCGATATCGACGACGAAACGCTCACGCTCGATCCGCACGCCGCCGCATCCGCATGCTCGTCGACCACGCGTGCGGTCGTGCCGGTGCATTTGTTCGGTCACCCCGCCGAGCTCCCCGACGTGCCGATCGCGATCATCGAAGACGCCGCCCACTCGCCACGCCTCGCACCGCGCGGCATCGCCAGCGCGCTGTCGTTCTTTCCCACCAAGAACCTGGGTGCGCTCGGCGATGCGGGCGCGGTCGTCACGAACGACGCGGCACTCGCCGATCGCCTCGCGATCGTGCGCGCGCAGGGCGCTCGGCCGAAGTATCACCACGTCGCGCTCGGCGGGAACTTTCGACTCGACGCGATCCAGGCCGCGATCCTGCGTACCAAGCTGCCGCACCTCGCGAAGTGGTCCGACGTTCGGCGCGATCATGCCGCGATCTACCGCGCCGGCTTGGCGCATCTCGATCTGCGCTTGCCGGCGCATCACGCAAACCATGCCAACCATCACTTCGTGATCCGCGCACCACGC
This sequence comes from Kofleriaceae bacterium, assembly GCA_036271395.1. Taxonomy (GTDB): domain Bacteria; phylum Myxococcota_A; class Polyangia; order Haliangiales; family Haliangiaceae; genus JABFXX01. Next base: position 1,033 of record DATBAS010000180.1, on the reverse strand, counting down.
CGCGACGCGCTTCGAGCGCACCTCGCGACCGCCGGCATCGCGACCGAGGTCTATTATCCGTCGCCGCTTCACCTCGCGCCGTGCTTCGCAGAGCTCGGGTATCGCGCCGGCAGCTTTCCGAATGCCGAACGCGCGTGTGCGCAAGCGCTCGCTCTACCGCTGCATCCTGCGATGACTGAACAGACGTTGGCCTTCGTGATCGAATCGATCTCAGCGTTCTATCAACGCTGAATGAACGATGGCTCGGATGAAGGCACTAACCCGGTCACGGCGAGTTGCTTTGCGTTAAAAGGCCTGCATATGCTGGCCCCGGATCGGCGCGCGGACCTATAGGAAATGACACGTCTCTACGCAACGTTAGGCTTGTTGGTCGCGCTGGAGGCAGCTGCGTTTGCCGATGACGTGCCGATCTCCGCTTTCGACCCCGACAACGCGGTAGCGCCAATCTCGACCGTCGAAGGACCTGGCATCAAGATCGGCGAAGGCACGGTCCTGCACCCCGCATTCGGACTCGAGGGTGGCTACACGTCGAACGTTTTCTACGCGGCACAAAACCCGATCGGCGCCGGCGTTCTTCGAGGTCTCGTGCAGCTCGGTGCCGGATCGTTAACAGGGCAGCGTCTCGATTCGCAGCCTGAATCAGATGCGCCCGTCGAACCCTCGTTTCAATACCGAGCGAGCGTTCGCGCGTCCTACGACGCGGTCATTTCCGGTGATGCCGTAGCACGGGACACTGGCGGCGTCGGTGTGGGCGCGACCTTCCATGGCGTCGTAAATCCAGCGGGCGCGTGGACGTTTGGGGTCGATGAAGACTTCCAGCGCATCATCCGCGCCGCGAACTTCGAGACGAGTGAGAACGTCAATCGCGACATCAACAATTTCTCACTCAACCTGTTGTGGCATCCGCAAGATCGCGCCGTCAGCGGCTACCTCTACTACAACAACGTGCTCGATATTTTCGAGCAGAACCTCGGCGTCTATCCCGATCGCCTGATCCACAACTTCGGTATTCATCCGCAATGGAAGATCTTTC
>DATBAS010000179.1:0-12849 GCA_036271395.1 Kofleriaceae bacterium | reverse complement strand
CACGCCGACCTTGCCCGCATCGGTGCAAGGCAACGCCGGCAACACGGTGACGTTCTCGGCCACCGCAGCGCCGACGCTGGCCGGCAGCGCATCGTCGACGGTCGGCGTGACCACGGATATTCCGAACGGCACCCCCGACTCGATCGCGCTCACCGTCGTCGGCTTGCCGGCCGGTGTCTCCGCGACGCCGCCGACGATCGATCTCGGCGAGGTCGCGATCCAGACCACGTCGCTCGGCCAAGAGATCGATCTGTCGAACTGCGGCGACGCGGCGATCACGATCGCCGATGCGATGATCTACGGCAGCGATTCCTACAACACCGAAGCGTTCTCGATCGTGTCGCAACCGCCGTCGATGATGGTGCCCGCGAACACCACGGTGTCGTGGCTCGTCGTGATGAACTCGCAGCTGCCCGGTCAGCTCGCTGCAACGTTCGAGGTCGACTACGCCGGCGGTAGCGCGACGGTCGCGCTCGTCGGCGAGCCGTACGATCCGAACGCCGGCAGCGGCGGCGACGGCGGCACCACGAGCGACAAGTCGAGCTATTACGCGTGCAGCACGGGGCGCGGCGTGGCGCTGTGGCCCATCGCGTTCGCCCTCGTCGCACTGCGTCGTCGCCGCCGTTAAAGGCTGCGAGGCAATCCGACAGCGTGTCGGCGATCCGGCGGCGTCAGCAGCGCGCGTAACAACTCGCGCGCTTCGTCGAACAGCGTGCCGATCTGCTCGAGCCCCGGGCGAGGCATCGGCGAGCTCTCGTGGATGGTCGTGATGAGCTGGCGCGCCTCGACGACGCTGTCGAGCGCGGCGTGGAGGCGGGCAAGCGTCATCATATCGGTGACCAACCCGGCGGTCTGGCGCATGAGGCCGACTTGGAGCAAGTCGCGCGCCAGCGCTCGCCGCGCAGCAAGCGTGGCCTGCGGGCCGTGATTCGCGCGAGTTGCCGTTTCGGCACGCGCGCGAACGTACGAGATCCAGACAGCGCTGTACGCCCGGCGTGCGTCAGTTGCCGAGGAGCGCGTGGAGCTGCGCGGCCGTCAGCGGCGCGAACCGCGCGCCTTCGATCGCGTAGAGCGGCGATGGCGACCACGCCGAGCGCCGCAGTCTCGGCGCAAGTGCCGCGACGTCGTCACCGCCGACGAGCCGAGCCTCGACGCGTTTGATGCCGATGAAGTTCGGATCGTACGGCGCGCCGGCGGCGAGCCCGCGGTTGTGATGGGCCATGATCGCATCGACGACCACGGCGCAGCGCGCCGATAGCTTGCCGCCGCCGCTCGCGATGGCGGTGACGAGCAACCAGCGATCGTCGAGGCACATCATCGGTACGTGATCGAGCGTGGCGTGATCGAACCGCATCAACGCGCACGTCAGCTCGACGTCGATCACCGTGTACGTCGCGATCGCCGAGCTCGCGAGCAGCGGATCGCAACGCAGCCCATCGGCGATCCACGTGGTGAGCCGCCGTGCGGCACCGCGCGGATCGTGATCGAGCGAATCTGCGATCAGCGCGGCGCGTCGCAAGAGCGATTCCGCGCGGCAATGTTCGCCGCCGAGCCACGCTTGCTCCGCCACGAGGCAGAGCAGCTCGTAGTACGCGACGCCATCACCGATCGTTCGAGCGAGCTCGCGGCGAATGGCGTCGGCACCGGGATCGCGCCGCGAATATGCGGCTCTCAGCTCATGCAGGTCGGCCATGCGCGCCCATATCGGCCGCATCGCACGGCGGTTGCGCGCGATTCCTACAAACGGCCGGTCAGCGCGAGCACGATCAGGATGACGATGAGTAGGCCGGCCGGCGACATGCCTGCGAAACCATAGCGGCCGTAGCCGATGCCGCCGCCGAGGAGAGCAATGAGCAGAAGGATCACGAGGATGGTCAGCATGACCTCATGTTCTGCAAAGCGCCGACCAGCCCGCTAGAAGCGCAGGAAACACATCTGATCGCCCTGGTGCATGTCGCGGCCGGGGTTATTCGGAGCATCCGGGCGGAAACGCACGAGCGGTCCTTTGGCGTTCGCGCCGATCGCGCCGATCCAGCCGTTGAGCGGCCCGCCGTTCAAGTAGACCGAAACCGAGTCGGTGCGATACGAGCCGCCCGCGTTGTTGTAACCGGCGACTTGATACGAGCTATCGGGGTTGAGCGTGACGTTGACGAGCGAGCTCGCGACGTAGCCGCCCATCCCGACTTGAAAGCACGTGTACTGGCCATTCGCGAGCGACGACGACTCCGGGCCGGGCGCCAGCATCGGCGGAGCGGCCGGATAATTCGCCGGCGGCGGGCCCGGTGGTGCCATCGGCGGTGGTGCCGGCGGCACGACGGTCGTCGTGTAGCCGCCCGTCATCGGCGGCGGCGCACCGCCGTTGTTCGGCGATGGCGGCGGCACGTTCGTCGTCGTGTAGCCGGCCGCGGTCGGCGGCGGACCAGGGGGCTGCGGCGGTCCAGGCCGCGGATACGTCGACGGCGGTGCGTTCGGATCGTTCGAGTATGCGGGCGGCGGATTCGGATTCTGAGACGGATCGTTCGCGTAGCGGTACTGCGCGTAGTTGGGTGGGGGCGGATCGCAGCTCGCGAGCACGAGCACGAGCATCGTTCCGAGGACAACGCGCATGTCGCGATGATACCGCGACCGCGTGGTCTTTCGCTTGCAGCAGCCGTTCGCATGAAGCTCCATGCCGTTATCGCGCTCGCGCTCGCGCTCGTCGCGTGCTCGCGCGCACATCACGACGAGCCACAACAAGCTGTTACGAAGCCGGAGGTCCCGCTGCGCGACGCGGTCGGCGATCACGATATGCGCGCGCTCGTCGCCGACCTCGCGTCGTCGAAGGCGTGCGAGCAGTTCGAGCACAACATGCGCGGCATGGTCGACGACAAGGACAAGACCAAGATCACCGGCGTGCTGTGGATCCGCCAGTGCAAGACCACGCTCGAGGGCGACGGCATGCATGTCACGTTCGAGCTCGGCGGCAACGGCTGGCAGTGGAACCACACGACGAAGCATCAAGCCGGTGGCACGTTCGAGGTCGATCAGTGGGTGAAGTTCGGTGTCGACCTCAAGCTCGTCGGCGCGCTCGACATCGCGTACTCGCGTCCGAGTCACGTCGTGACGCTGTGGTTCACGCCGGATCGCGAGCCCGACGTGAAGTTCACGCCGATCGGCGACGTCTCGGTCGATCCGAAAGGCGCGTGGTCGTCGATCGTCGGCGGCATGGGCAGCGTGTTCGGCAAGTCGCCCGACCGCGAAGGCAAGCAGTCGGCGCAAGAGCAGGGCGAGCAGATGTTCAGCAAGGCGTTCCACAACGGCTTCGCGATCACGGTCGATCTGTGCACGTCGACGATCCGGTTCACGATGGATCGTCCGAAGAAGGGCGAGATGGCGGCGGCGCCGATCGGCCAGACGATGGACATCGCCGCGGAGCTGCAGCCGAACGGCGTGATGATGTTCGGGCCATACGCAGATCCGAAGGGCATGTCGATCGACGCGAACGTCGAAGGCGGCGCCGCGCGCCTGTACCTCGCGTGCGTGGACCAGGCGGAAGCCGTCGCGCAAGCGTTCCTCGACGGCAAACCGAACGCGGCCAAGCCGCTCGCCGCCGAGGTCATCAGCGGGAAAGCTGTGTTGCGTGCGCCGAACGAGCACTGCAAGGTCGCGGTGGTCGCGCGCAGTCTCTTGCCGAAGCCGGTGATGGTACGGTTTAGGAGGCCGACCGGCGAAGCGACGCGCGCGGCGGGCGGCCCGTTCTTGACGTGTGGAAAATCGTCGTAGCGTTTGTCAGGCTCGGTCGCCCGCTGTTCTTGGCAGGCGGCTTCATCAACTACGCACTCGGCGCGGCGATCGCGCGGCTGACCGGCCACCCGATCGACTGGCGTCGCTACGCGCTCGGCCAAGCCGCGGTCACCGCGTTCCAGCTGATGACGCACTACGCGAACGACTACTTCGATCTCGACGCCGATCGCGCGAATGCGACGCCGACGCGCTGGTCCGGCGGCAGCCGCGTGTTACCCGGCGGCGAGCTGCCGCGCTCGGCGGCGCTGATCGCCGCGCTCGTGCTCGCCGCGATCGGGATTGCCGTCATCGCCGCGCTGCACGAACAAATCGCCGTGCTCGTCGCGATGGGTGCGCTCGCATGGGCATACAACGCGCCGCCGCTGCGGTTGTGCGCGTCGGGTTTCGGCGAGCTCGACACCGCGATCGTCGTGACCGGGCTCGTGCCGTGGCTCGGCTTCGCGCTGCAGGCGCCGGATCTCGGCGGCACGCGCATCGCGTTGGCCGCGTTCGCGCCGGCCGCACTGCTGCAATTCGCGATGCTGCTCGCGATCGAATTTCCCGACGCCGCGGGCGATGCTGTAACGGGCAAGCGCACGCTCGTCGTCAGGCTCGGCGCTCGCACCGCGGCGAAGCTGTACGCGGCCTGCACCGCGGCGGCGTACTTGTGGCTGCCGATCGCGTACGTGCTCGGCGTGCCGGCGATCGCCGTCGCGCTCGCCGCGCTGCCGGTGCCGATCGCGATCTGGCGGCTCTCGGCCGACGTCAGCGATGCCGCGCGCTACGAGCGATCGACGTTCTTCGCGGTCGTGCTGGTCGTCGCGGCGGCAGGCACGATGCTCACCGGCATCGTCATCGCCGCGTAATCGCTTCGAAATCGAGCGATAGTTGACAATCGCTCGTGTTGCATTACGATATATCGCGATATGAGACATAACGAACGCATTCGCGGCCGCCATCGCCGCCGCGATCACGAATTCAACCCCCACGATGCGGGCGACCGCGGCCGCAGTCGCATGCGCCACGGCGAAGTCCGCGTCGCGCTGCTGATCGCGCTGCAAGACGGCGCCGCCCACGGCTACGAGCTCGGCCAGCGCCTCGAGCGCGCGAGCGGCGGCTCTTGGAAGCCGAGCCCGGGCTCGATTTACCCGACGCTGCAGGCGCTCGCCGATGAAGATCTGGTGTCGTCGGAAGAGCGCGACGGCAAGCGCATCTTCACGCTGACGAAGAAAGGCACCGCCGCCGTCAAGGCGCGCGAAGAGCGCGGCGACGAGCTGCCGTGGCGCGGCACGTACGACGGCCCCGCCGCCGAGCTGCGCGACGCCGGCCGATCGCTCAAAGAAGCGCTGCGCCAGATCATCGGCGTCGGCACCGCAGAGCAATGCGCGAAGGCCAAGGCGATCGTCGTCGACGCCCGCCGCCACGTCTACGAGCTACTCGCCCAAGGCTAGGCAGCGCCCGATGCAAAGCGCGCTTCGCAACGCCGGCTTTCGCTGGTTCATCGCGACGTATCTGCTCGCGATGATGGCCGACAACATCGAGCACGTCATCACGTACCTCGTCGCTTACGAGAAGCTGCATTCGCAGGCGCTCGGCGGCTTCGCCGTGGTCTCGCATTGGGTGCCGTACTTGTTCGGCTCGGTCTGGGTCGGATCGCTCAATGATCGCTTCGATTCGCGCCGCATCATCCAGATCGGCATGGCGCTGTTCATGTGCGCCGCGCTCGGCTGGGGTTACTGCTTCGTCACGGATTCGCTGACGATCCCGCGCGCGTGCGGCCTGCTGATCATCCACGGCTGCGCCGGTGTGTTCTGGGGAACGTCGAGCCAGATGCTGCTCTACGACATCGTCGGGCCTGAGCTGTTGCCGAGCGCGGTGCGGATCAACGCGACCGCGCGCTCGCTCGCCGTGCTCGTCGGCCCGCTCGTCGGCGTCGGCATCATGCAGCTGTTCGGCAAGACCTACGGGATCTTCGTCGATGCGGTGTTCTACATCCCGCTGCTCGTGTGGCTGATCCGCGCGCCGTTCGGCAGGCACTTTCGCGGCGCCGAGCGAGCTGCTCCGAAGCGCGGCGTCAAAGGCTTCGAGGACATCGTGCAGACGATCCGCGACGTGCGACCGATCCCGGTGCTCGCGTCGATGCTCGTGCTCGCGGGCGCGGCGAGCTTCTTCATCGGCAATAGCTATCAAGCGCAGATGCCGACGTTCGCCGAGCTGCTCGGCAGAGAACGTGGCGACTTCTACTACAGCATGCTGCTCGGCGCGGATGCCTGCGGCGCGCTCGTGGCGGGTACGTTGCTCGAGACCACGCGCACGGTGTTGCCGATGCGCCCGCGCGTCGCGATGATCCTGTCGCTGTTTTGGGCGGCGGCGCTCGCCGGGTTCGCGCAATGTGGCAGTTATCGCGCATCGCTCGTGCTGCTGTTCTGCGCCGGCTTCTTCGAGCTGTCGTTCACCAGCATGACGCAGGCGCTCGTCCAGCTCAACGCGCCCGACGCGATCCGCGGCCGCGTGCTCGGCCTCTTCAACATGACGTCGCTCGGGCTGCGCGCGTTCTCCGGCGGCACCGTCGGCTTGATCGGCGCGGCGATCGGCGTGCAACTGTCACTCGCGATCTCGGCGGGATGCTTCGCCGCGACGATCACGACGGCATTATTCGCAATGCGAAAAGCGCAACCGTAGGGTTGCCATCGTGATCGTATCGTGCAACTAATTGGTTGCATGACGAACAAGATCGAAAAACGCACGTTCCTGCGCGCCAGCCGCGCCAAGGTCTGGCACGCGATCAGCAACGCCGAGCAATTCGGCGCCTGGTTCGGCTGCAAATTCGAAGGCCCATTCGTCACCGGCAAATGGCTGAGCGGCAAGATCGCCGAGCCGAAGGGCTTCGAGCATCTGCCGTTCTCGATCGAGATCGTCGAGCTGCGGGCCGAGAGCTACTTCGCGTATCGGTGGCATCCCTACGCGATGGATCCGAAGGTCGATTACGCGCACGAGCCGACCACGCTCGTCGAATTCGAGCTCGCCGAGGCCGACGGCGGCTGCCAATTGACGATCCGCGAGACCGGCTTCGACAAGCTCCCCGCCGCGCGCCGCGCGAAGGCGACCGAGATGAACGAAGCCGGCTGGATCGAGCAGCTGAAGCGCATCGAGAACTATGTCGCGTAACGCGCTCGCCGGCGCTGCGCCGGTGTTCGCCGCACTCGGAGATCCGACGCGGCTCGCGGTCGTGCGCCGGCTATGTGCGACCGGACCGCAGTCGATCGCGCAGCTCAGCGCCGGTTCCGATGTCACGCGCCAGGCGATCACGAAGCACCTGATCGCGCTCGCCGATGCCGGGCTCGTGCGCGGTACGCGGCGCGGACGCGAGCGCATCTTCGAGCTCGAGCCACGCCGGCTCGCCGCCGCGCGCACCTGGATCGATCAGATCTCGGTCGAGTGGGACTCGGCGATCGAGCGGCTGCGCAAGCTCGTCGAAGACTAGGGTTACGTTAACGCTTCTTCGAAATATCGCGACCCGTGCGATAGCGCCCGAACGCCCCCGAGCGCTTGCGCCCGCCGGAGCCACGCGTGGCGAGCGCATCAGCCCGCGTCTCGAGCATGCCGCCGTGCTCCATCCCGTTGCGCATCGCGGCGTTGTCGGGTTCGATGTCGTGCGGATTGTGGACGCGATCGAGCTCGGGCAGCGGGTTGACGACGACGGGTTTGTCGTCGTCGTCGACCTGATCGGCTTTCTGCGGGCGATGATTACGCTTGGCCATAGACCAACAACCTGCATCGCGCAGGCCGGTTGGCAACGCGGCACGTCGCTTGCTTTGGTTCGCTACGATGGCGATCCCAAGGAGTGCTCCCCGCCGCGGCCGCGTCTTAGTTGTCGACGACGAAGCCGACGTCCGCGCGCTCATGCAGACCGTGCTCGAACGCAACGGGTTCGACGTCATCGCGGCAGACGGCGGCGCGGATGCGCTCGCCTATCTGGCACACGACACGCCGTCGCTGATCCTGCTCGACCTCGACATGAACGACATGAATGGCTGGGAAGTTCTCACGATGCTCAGGCGCCATCCGAGCTTCGGCAAGTTCAAGGTCATCGTCGTGTCGGGCGCGAAGGGCGCGGTGCCGAAATGGTGCGGCCACCTCCGCAAGCCGTTCCGCCTCGACGCGTTGCTCGAGCTGATCGATGGCGACAAGCCGACTAGCGCACCGTCGTCGTGATCGCGATCGATCGCTTCAGCGTCTTGGTCACCGGGGTCTTGTCGGCGATCTCGCCGAGCCGCCGAAGCTGCTCCTCGCTGAGGGCGGCCCCGCACGAGATCGTGCGCGCGACCGTTTCCACATCGCCCTCGCGTGTCATCTCGAGATCGACGCGGACCTCACCGAGCTCCCAGCCTTTGCGCTCGGCGTACATGCGCAACGTGATGGCGGTGCAGGCCGCCAGCGACGCGAGCAGCAGGCCATACGGCGCGATGCCGGCATCACCGCCGCCGAGCGCGACCGGCTCGTCGGCGACGAGCTCGTGGTGACCGATGCGAATCGACTGAGCATAACGGGCTGGTCGGCTTGTCAGATGGCCTGTGGCGAGTCGCGTCGAATCCATCGCCGCAGTATGCTCGTGGCGATGCCGACGTACGAGTACCACTGCAAAGCGTGCGGTCGCGAATTCGAGGCCGTGCGGAAGATGACCGATCCGGATCTCACGAAGTGCGAGGCGTGCGGCAAGGACGAGGTCGAGAAGCTGATCTCGTGGACCTCGGTCGGTTCGGATAACTGGCGCGCCGCGCTCAAAGCCGACAACCCGAAAGAGGCGTTCAAGGGGATCCATGCGGTCGATCGCACCCGCACGCGCGAGCGCTTCAAGGGCAACGATCCAGCTCCGGCCACCGAGCCGGCGGTCGAGACCCCGGCCACGACCGAGCCGAAGCCCGAAAACGACGACACGTAACGATCGCGCGTAGCGCCGCATCGAAGCCGGGTGTGGGCCATCGACCGCCGTTACGTCGCCGTCGCCGGCGTGGCCGCCGTGTGGCTCGGCGCGCTCGGCGCATGGCATGCGACGCATGCCGCTCCGGTCGCGGTGGCCGCGGCCTTCGATCTCGTCGTCACCGCCGGCATCGTCGCGGCTTGGCTCGGCGTCCGCGGCCGTGCGTTGGGCTTCGTCGTCGCGGCGGGCTTGCTCGCCGCCAAGCTCGTGCTCGGCCGCGTGCTGATCGTCGTCGCGATCGTCGAGCTCGCCACGATCGCGATCGTCGCGTTTCGGATCAAGCGCGCGCGACTCGCGTGGCGCGCGGCGACGACCGATCGGCTGCGGACCGCGCTCGCGGCCGTACTGCCGCGCGTCGTCGCCGAGATCGTCGCGACCGAGCTGATCATCGTGCACGCCGCGTTCGCGGGCTGGCGCGTGGCGCGAAGCGACGTGTTCACGGTGCATCGCACGAGCAGCTGGCCGCTGATCGCCGGCGTGCTCGCCGCGCTCACGCTGATCGAAGCACCGCTCGTGCACCTCGTGCTCACCGCGCTCGGGTTGCCGACGCTTGCATGGATCGCATCGGCGCTATCGCTGTACGGCGCGATCTGGCTCGTCGGCGACGCCAACGCGCTCCGCCGCGGCGGCCTGCGGATCGCCGATCGCGAGCTCGTCATCGGCCTCGGCACGCGCTGGCGCGGCGCGATCGACCTCGCGGCCATCACCCGCGCACGGCTCGCGAGCGGCCCCGCCGAGCTCGACGTCGCGATCGCGACTCCGAACGTCGTGATCGAGCTGCGCGAGCCGATCGAGCTGGTCGGGTTGTTCGGCAGGACCAAGCGCGCGAGCTCGATCGCGTTCGAGCTCGACGAGCCCGCGGCGTTCGTCGCTCAGCTCGCGCCGTACTTGCGCGCGTGATCCTCGAAGTGCAGCAAGTGCAGCTCGGCGTACTCCGGCTTCGTGCACCAGCCGTACGCGAGATGCGGCGCGAGCATGCCGTCGAACGCGGCGAACGCCCTCGCCGCGGCGAGCGCGCGATCACATGCCTCGTCGAGCGCGATCGCATCGGAGATTTCCGCAGCGCCGGCGATCGGTGCGGTGACGTCGTGCGACATCGCGTGCGCGCGCAAGAACCGCCGCTTCACGATGGGGCCGATCGTCGCGCGGAACAATCCCGATCGCAGCTTCGGATAACGCGTCATCGAGCACTCGATCCCTGCGCGCAATGCGCGATCGCGCAGGCGAGCGTCCAACCGCGGTACGCGGGCGCCGGCGAGCTACGGAGCGCGGCAACGCGCTCGCTAAACGCCTCGATCGGATCTGCCACACTGCGAGCATATCGCGCGCTCGGTCGCACTGGCGCAGCCGATGCAACACGTCTGGATCATGACGCGCATCTTGTTTGCCACCGTGCTCGTATTTGGGCTCGCCGCGCCGGCGATGGCGGAACCCAGCGATCCGAATGATGTCGCCGGCGATCGCTCTCGTGCCGAAGAGGCACGCAAGACCGTCGACGTCGATGCCAAATTGGTCGATGTCGAGGTCCACCGCGTGAGCGACCTCAAGGTCGCGTGGGATCGCGCGGTGGCGCAAGGCCACCCCGACGAGGCGGGGCACTTCGCGAAGCTGCATTCCGACGAGCTCGAGAACCAGCGCCGCGCCGAAGCAGCGCTTCGCACCGCCCGCCAGTTCTTGAACGAGTCGCGCGAGCGCCTGCGCGCCGACGAGTTCCGCCAGCAGAACCTACAGAACACGTGAGCGCAGCGCTCGCGCGGCTCGACGTGGCGCGCTGTGCACGCGCGCCGGCGCCGATTTCCACTCGCGGCTGGGCTCCGCGACGATGTCGTCATCGCCAAACGGGAACGTCGGTTTGGGAGTTTCGGGGTCGGACTGCGAGCTCATGATCGCTCGCAATGCGATGCGCGTGCCGCCGCGAGCTGTCATGGTGGAGCGTGGTCCTCGAGCGCGGCGACATCCAGTTCTGCTTCCAGCCGACGGTGCAGCCCGCCGACGCGATGACTGTCTCGCTCGGCGTGCAGAGCTTGTTCGCGATCTTGTCGCCCGAGGGCCGCGAGGTGCATCGCCGCCTGCGCGTCGGCAAAAAACGGATGCCGCAGAAGCCGCGGGAGCGGTTCTGGGCGCGGATCGAGCGCGTCGGCTCACTCCAACGCGCGCTCGGCGACAAGCTCGAGCCCGAGACCTACACCACGAAGACGCGCGGCGAGCGTTACCAACCGGCGGCGCGGCTCGTCGCGATCGGCACGTACGCGTTCATCCAGCACGACGATCACGTCCATTTCGACTACGACGTCGAGCCCACCGAAAGAGACGACGTGCCGATGGTCGAGAGCGGCAGTCACATCGTGCTCTTCGAATCGACCGGCGAAGGTCGCGCGACGTGGAGCCATCGCGGATCGATCGCGCTGCTCGATGACGAAGGCGCGGAGCTCGTGCTCGTCGGCAGCTGCCAGGCGGTCGACGCGGCGAGCTGATATAACGCGGGCGTGCAGCTGCACCACGAGCTCGCGCGTCACTTCGGTGAGCTGCGCCGCATCCGCACGCGCGCGCAGCTGCACGCGAGCGAGCTCTGGGCGAGCATCGGCGGCGAGGTCGACCAGCTGCTCGATGCCGTCGAGCGCGGCGATCGGCCCGATGCAAAGCCGCCGGAGAAATCGCTGCGCGCCGTCGCGTGGAACATCCAGCGCGGCATTCACTTCGATCGGCTGCACGCTGCGCTGCGCGACGATCCGATCTTGCGCACCGCCGACGTGCTGTTGCTCTCCGAGGTCGACAACGGGCTCGGCCGGTCGAGCAACCGCAACGTCGCGCGCGATCTCGCCGATGCGCTCGGCATGAGCTACGCGTTCGGTGTGTCGTACATGACGCTCGAGGACGACCACCTCGAAAACCCGGACGGTCGCGAGAACACGCTCGCGCTCGCCGGCAGCGCGATCTTGTCGCGCGCGCCGATCCGGCGCGCGATCAACGCGGACTTGCCCGAGCTACGCGACAAGTTCAGCTCGAGCGAGAAGCGACTCGGCAAGAAACGCGCGGTGATCGCCGAGCTCGAGACCGCGAGCGGGCCGATCGTCGTCGCGCAGGCGCACCTCGACTCGAATGCGTCGTCGCGCCAACGCGCGCAGCAGCTGGCCGCGCTGCTCGCCGAGGCCAAGCAGCTCGGCGTGCCGCGCATGCTCGTCGGCGGCGACTTCAACACGACGACCTACGATCTCGAGTCGAAGTGGCGGCTGGTGAAAGACATCTTGCACAAGCTCTTCGTCACCGGCTTCGACGGCACCGTCGCGAACTACATGACGCCGGATCGACGCTACGAGCTGCCGATCTTCGCCGCGCTGCGCGATGCGGGCTTCGCGGTCGACGGGTTCAACGATCGCGCGGCCGGCTCGATGAACTACGACTTCAGCGACCCGTACACGCTGAACAAGGTGAAGACGGCCGTCGGCGGCATGCTCACGCGGTGGCTCGTGCGCCGGCTGCGCAAGTTCGGCGGCGTGGTCCGCGCGCGGCTCGACTGGTTCGCGGGGCAGGGCGTGGCACCGCTCGAGTCGCGCGTCGTCCACGTCGAAGGCCACGCGACGGACCACGACGCGGTCGTGGTCGACGTCGCGATTTGATACGATCGGCCGCGGTGGAATCGACCAAGGCGACGGTGATCGCTGCGATCGAAGCGCAGCGCAACGAGCTGCAGGTTCGCTCCGAGGGCGCGTTGCTCGGCGAGCGACGCGCCGCGATCGGCCGCCTCGTGATGATCGCGATCTTCGCGATCGTGGCGACCACGCGAGGCGGCAAGCACAACACGTGGCAAACCGTCGCCGGGTTCGGGTTCTCGCTGTACGCGGTCTCGGTGGTGATCGGCGTGTATCGGATCAAGCGCGCCGAGCCGCGGCGGTCGCGGTGGGCGCCGATCATCCTGACGCTGCTCGATTTCGCCGGCACCGGCGTGCTCGGCGGCCTCGACATCTGGTTTACCGGCACGTTTTACTCCGGCGATCACGCGGTGTCGTCGGCGATCTTGATGGCGTTCTCGGTCGCGCGGATCTCGGTGTGGCACGTCGCGTTCTCGCTGGCGTGCGCGGAGGCGAGCTTCGTCACGCTCGCGATCT
>DATBAS010000178.1:0-64525 GCA_036271395.1 Kofleriaceae bacterium | reverse complement strand
CGTGATAGCGGTCGCGAAACACGCAGCCGCGCCCGCCGACGGTGCGATTGATGTGACGCGCGGCGGAGATCAAGAAGCTCTGCATGCCCTTCGCGAGCGCGGTCCGATGCCGCGTCTCGACGATCAAATGCAGATGCGTGCGCTGGATGCTCAGATGGATGATGCGCGCATCTTCGCGCTTGCTGACCGCGATCGTGGCCGCGCGAACGCACGCGTAGAGCTCGCGTCGACGCAAGCTCGCGATGCGAGGCACGATGCGCGTGACGACGTGGATCGGCGTCGACGCTGCAACCGCACGGCGCGTCTTGTGCGGCTCGCTCGGCCGATCGTGGGCGTACGGTCGCCCCGCACCCTTGCGACGACCGCCGCGGCGCTGGCCGTTCTTGTCGCGATGTAGATCGAGGGCGCCCTGCCTTCGCATTGGGAGACTCTATGCGAAAACATGCGCGTCGCGAGAGATTTATGCGATGGCGTGTCGATTCCTAGAAAGATCGGCGAAATCAAATCACGAACCGAGGACCGGCGTCGAGATCGGCGAAATCGATCGTGGCGCAAAGGTCGATCACGCCAGGCGATTGGCCCTTAACGTGACTGGCGAAGCAGAATCGATTTCGCCGATCTCGGGCAGGTCACGCGGCGGCCGCTTCGGACGCGAAGCGAACCCCGAACGATCGCGTGACCGCGCGTATCGACGCGAGGCGCGAATCGATTCGGCCGACGCCAGCTAGCGAGATCGGCGAAATCGATCGTGGCGCGAGGCTCGATCGCACCCGGCTGCCCCTCAACGCAAGCGACACAACCGAATCGATTTCGCCGATCTCGGGCAGATCGTACGGCGGCCGCATCGGACGCGAAGCGAACCACGAACGACCGACCGCGTGACCGTCGGCCGAAGCCAGCAACGCGAGATCGGCGAAATCGATCGTGGTACGCAGGTCAAACGCCACCAAGACCTGACCCCGTTACGCCACTAAGACTGACCCCACCCGGGTGCAGCGTCAGGACATGGGTAACGGCGCGGCGTCACCAGACGGGTAACACCGGCGGCCTTCAGACGGCGATCTCATGCGCGCATGGGGTGGCCAGAAGGTCCGTCGTGAGCTTACGCAAGGAATTCGTGTTCAAGGTTCTGGGCAAAGAAGCGTCCATCGCCGAGCTGTCGCGTCCGTACGGCATCAGCCGCAAGACCGCGTACAAATGGCTGCATCGTTTCAAGAAGCACGGCGTCGCCGGTTTGCTCGACGAATCAAAGAAGCCAAAGCGCTCGCCGACGCAAACGGCGGAAGCGATGCACGTCGAAATCGTGCGGCTTCGGCAAGAGCATCCGACGTGGGGCGCCAAGAAGCTCCGCGTGCTGCTTCTTCGAAACTTCGGAGAGCAGGCGCCGTGCCCGAAGACGATCGAACGCGTGCTCACGAAACATGGGCTCGTTCGTCGTCGCCAGTGGCGGCCGCGCGCGATCGCGCGACCGATGCACGCGCCGAAGGTCGAAGTACATGCACCGAACGATCTCTGGACTGTCGACTTCAAAGGGTGGTGGCAGACCGGCGACGGAGTGCGCTGCGATCCGTTGACCGTGCGCGACGCCCACAGTCGCTACGTGCTCGCGCTGAAGGCGGTGCCCGGCACGTCGGAAGCGCACGTGCGCCCGGTGTTCGAAGAGCTGTTCAAAACGTGGGGGATGCCGCTCGCGATCCAGAGTGACAACGGCGCGCCGTTCGCGTCGGTACTCGCTCGGCGGGCTAACGCGGTTATCGGCATGGTGGATTGCGTTGGGTATTCACGTCGTCAAGAGCCGCCCTGGTTGTCCGCAAGACAATGGTGCACACGAGCGCATGCACGTCGACGTTCAGCTCGAGCTCCAGTCGCGTACGTCACCATCGATCGTCGAGCAGCAAACAGCCTTCGATACGTGGTCCGTCGAATTCAATCACGTACGTCCTCACGAAGCGCTCGGCATGCAGACGCCGGGCGAGATTTATCGACCGAGCCCTAGGAAATACGGCGGGGTCACCATCGCCCAGTACGCCAAAGCTTGGATGCCGCACGTCGTCGGCAAGCTTGGCCACATCGACCACCGTCAATGGCGTGTCTACGTATCCAGAACGTTGGCCGGCCACATCGTCGCGGTCGAAGAGACGCCAACGGAACATCGGGTTTGGTTCTGTAACCTCTTGCTGGGCGCGTACGAACAAGAACGTGTCACCTACCGTCACTCCTGCCATCGACGCTGACGCGACCACGCCGATGACGAAGGCCGACGCTGGCGTGACCGAGTCGCAATCTGCTACGTAGCTTTTTGAGCTGCCGTGGTCACCCCTCAGCACGCGAACTGTTACCCGTCTCCTGTCCTGCATCACTGATCCATCGCTAACCCTCCGGAGCGGAGGGGTCAGTTTTAGTGGCGCGGAGGGGTCAGTTTTACGTGGAGCCTGACACACGCAGCTCGATCGCACCAAGCGAGTGCCACTCAACGGAATCGATTTCGCCGATCTCGACACCGCGAGACAGATCGCGCGGCGACCGATCGGACGCGAAGAAGCACGAACTCATCAAGTCACGACCGCGTGATCGCGCTTGCCCACGCGAGGCGCGAATTGATTCGGCCGACGCCAGCAACGCGAGATCGGCGAAATCCAGGCGAGTGGCGTCAACGTAAGGGACGCAACCGAATCGATTTCGCCGATCTCGGAGCCGCCACGCAGGTCGCGCGGCGGCTGTTCGGACGCGAAGCGAACCACGCTCGACCGCGTCATCGCTTACCCACGCGAGACGTGAATCGACTCGGCCTACGCCGGCGACGCGAGATCGGCGAAATCATCGTGGCGCGAAGCGGCCGATCGGACGCGAACTTCTCACGACCGCGTCATCGCGCTTACCACGCGAGACGCGAATCGATTCGGCCGACGCCGGCGACGCGAGATCGGCGAAATCGATCGAGGCCGCGGCGTGCGTGATCACGGCGACTTTTCGGCGAATTGATTTCGCCGATTTGGCTTGGCTCGCGTGCTCGCCGTCGCGAAATTCCACGCCGTCGCGGGTCCCGCTGGCGAAAATCGATTGTTGATGAGCAGCCGTTGACCACCGCTCTCCCTCTCTGTCTCCCAAGTTTGATTTCGCCGATTTCGCGTCGGGCGGCTACGCGTTGTCGGGACCGAGCGGCACGCCGAGCCGGCCCAAGATGTTCCGGATCACGTCGGTGGCTTTGATCTTGTCGAGCAGATCGTCGATTTTTGAGAGCCCGGTGAAAGCGGAGAAGCGCCGCAGTAGATCTGCCGCTTGTGCAGCTTTCCGGATTCCCATGAGCTCGAACAGATGCGGCTTGCCGTGCTCGAACAAGCGTCGGTCGAGTTGCTTCCACGTCTCGAACGCATCGGGCTCCGACAGCGGCCAGATCTGCGCCTGCGCCGCCGTGGAGCCGGAGCGCGCGAGCACTTCGTTCACCGCGCGGCGCGCCGCTTCGTTCGCGCCTTCCATCGACGCGATGTTGGTGAACGTGCGCACGTAGTCGGCGGCGAGCACCAGGTTCGGGATCTGCGTGCCCGCGTTCGGTCGATACGCCCACGACCCGGGCGGATGGACGAGCAAGCGCGAGTGATTGGTCGGCGGCAGTCCCGACGAGTAATCGATGTCGTCGTCGACGTGCCAGCGATCGAGCAGATCGTCGGTGAGGACTTGCTCGTCGGCTTCCTTGCCGTTGAGAGCGGCCTTGAGCTGGCCCCAGACTTCTTTCGCGAGCTCGTCGGCCGTGCACTGCTTCGCGGTTTTCGGCGTGTACACGCCGGGCGTGTCCCATTCCGAAATGTCGACGGAGAGCAGGCCGCCGACCTCGCCGTCGCCGAACGTGCGGCGGAACAACCCGAGCCCGCGCCAGAACTGCGGCTGCGAGATCGACGTCAGCGCCCACGTCGAGTCGGGATAGAACGTGTGGCCGCGGACGAGCGGCACGTCTTCGTAGAGATAGAACTGGATGCCGCTCATCCACGACACGAGATCGGTGGGGTTCTTGGTGGCGAGCAGCGCGAGCGACGGATCGAGCGCGGCCATCTCGGGCGTGATCATGCCGACGACGGTGTCGATCGGCACCGCGAGCACGTAGTAGTCGGCGGAAACCGTCGGTCCGCTCGTCAGCGTGATGCTCGCGATCTTGCCGCCGGCGACCTGGATCGACGCGGCTCCGGTGCTCGCGTGCAGGTCGACGCCGAGCGATGCGAGCTGCGCTGTCCACGGATCGATCCAGATCTCGGTCGTCGGGCCACCCATCGTACGGTCGTTGTTGACGCCGGTCGTCGAGTAGTCGAGCAAGAGCTGCATCGTGATCGTGCCGACGGTGAACGCCGAGCCGTGTTGCGCGTCCATCGCGACCAGCATGCGCGGGATCGCCTTGAGCTGGCGCTGGAACTTCGCCGAGCACAGATCGGCCTCGAGGAATTGCCACCACGAGACTTGCTCGTATTGCTGCTCGCGGCGCTCTTCGCACGACGTGAAGTACTCGAGGATCTTCGCGCAGAACACGCCGACGTCGCCGTCGTCGAAATCGAGCTCTTGGAAGAACAGCTCGAGCGCTTCCAAGATGTCATAGGGCTTGGTCACGCGCGTGCGCGCGAAGCGATACCAGGTCGTGTCGTCGACGAGCGCGATCGCGGATTCGGTCGTCGCCTGCAGATGATCGGCGACGAAGCCGCCGCCCGGAAACGAGATGCGCTGCATCGTGTCGATCACGTGCTTGTAGAAACGCGGGTAGAAGCGGAAGCCGTGCTCGCCGGGGAGATCTTGGCGGCCGCCGGTGCCGCTGCCGGTGACGGGTTGCGAGCGCGCCTTGCCGCCCCACGCCGCGCGCGGCTCGTAGATGTCGACTTTGAACCCGCGCTCGGCGAGCTCGTGTGCCGCGGTGAGTCCGGCGACGCCGCCGCCGATGACGATGACCGATGGTGCCATGGTGTTCTTTTCAGGTGACGACGCCGCCCGTGGACCACGTGACGGCAGAAGCGAGCACGCCGGGCTCGATGCGAGCACCGGCGAGTGCGGCGAGTGCGAGCTGATCGATCTTGCCACCGCGCGCGTTGGCGGCGACGCGTGCATCGTCGAGGATCGCACGCGCGCGCGATTCGTTGCCTTGCAGCGCCTCGGCCTGGCCCCACACGCGCAGCGCGGTCGCGGCGTAGAACGACGTGCGGCCGCGGCGATACAAGCCGCGCGCGTGCTCGCCGGCGCGAACGGCGGCGCCTCGATCGTGCTCGGATGCCGCGCGCCC
This sequence comes from Kofleriaceae bacterium, assembly GCA_036271395.1. Taxonomy (GTDB): domain Bacteria; phylum Myxococcota_A; class Polyangia; order Haliangiales; family Haliangiaceae; genus JABFXX01. Next base: position 59,271 of record DATBAS010000178.1, on the reverse strand, counting down.
GAGCTCGGCGGTCGCGCGCACGACATCGACCATCGCCGAGATCGCGGGCAACGCCGACAGCCATTGCGACCGCGCGGTGCGCGCGAGCTCGGCACCGATCGCGGCGGCGCGCGGCCAATCGTGCTCGGCGAGCGCGAGCTCGGCGGCGAACACCTGGCGATGGATCGCGGCGACCCCGAGCCGTGCGGCGGGCGAGCGGGCGAGCTCGGCGGCGAGCGCCCGCGCCTTGGGCAAGTCGCCGAGCATCGCGAGCGCGCGGCCGCGATAGCTGCCGACGAGCGCGCGCGAGATCAGATCGTCGCTGGCGTCGCCGAGCTCGTTCAGGATCGCGAGCGCGCGCTGCGGGTCGCCGGCGTAGAGCTCGCCGAGCGCCCAGTACATGTGCAGGAACGAGGCTTCCCACGAGCGCTCCATGCCGATGCGCGTGCAGATCTGCCAGCCCTCTTCGTGCGCGTCGCGCATCTGGCTCCAGCTGCCGCGCAGCATCGCGACGATACCGCCGACGCCGGCGGCGACCATGCGCGGATAGGGTTCGCCGCTCTCGATCGCGAGCCGTTGCGCACTCGCGATCGCACGATCGCCGAAGCGGCCGAGCGAGCCGGTCGCGAGGTACGCGGCGAGCATCGCCATGCCGAGCGCGTGCGCGGCGCGATCACCGGCGAGCGCCGCGATGTCGATGCCGCGCACGACGTACTCGAACGACTCGATCGGAAACGGCGTCGACAGGAAGCTCGCGATCACGCGATACGCCTGCGTGACGATCTCGTCGGTCGGCTTGTGGCGCGACCGCAGCGACGTCGGCACCAACAATCGCGCGGCGACGCCGATCGCGCGCGCGGTGCTCGCCGTTCGCGCACGCTCGCGCGCGAACAGGCCGCGGCCGCTGGTGAGTGCCTTGGCGCGCGCGGCGCCGCGACGCACGAGCACGCCATCGAGGAGCTCGAGGCCGCGTGCGATCTCGCCGAGCTTGATATACGACTCGCCGGCGCGCACGAGGTAGCGATCGCCGCCGAGCCGCTCGAACTCGGCGGCGGCCGCGGCGAGCTTGCCGCCCAGGAACAGCGCGTCGGCGCGTCGCGCGCGCAGATCCGGATCGTCGCCGCCCAAGTCCAGCGCGCGTGCATACCAATCGGCGGCGAGCGCCCACGCCAGCTGTGCGCGCGCGGCTTCGGCGGCCGTGATCGCGGCTCGCGCGGCATGCGTCGGCTCGCCGGCTTCGCTCCAGTGATACGCGAGCTGCGCCGGCGCGCTCTGATCGCGTTCGAACAGCTCGGCGTAGCGGCGATGGATCGCCTTGCGTGTGACCGGCTCGATCGCGGCGGCGGCCGCATCGCGCAGGCGCTGGTGATAGAACACGAACACCGAGTCACCGGTCGGCGAGGGAGCGCGGCGCACGACGCGCTCGTCCTCGAGCCCGCGCAACGCCGAGTGCAGCTCGAGCGAGGGTACGCTCGCGAGCGTGCGCAGCTGCTCGAACGTCGCGGCGCCGCTCGCCAGCGAAGCGAGCTCGGCGATCGCGCGCTCGGCCGCGGTCAACCGATCGAGCCGGCGGCGCTCCGCGCTGACGCTGCGATTGGACTGCGAGCCGCGCGAGTCGTCGGCGGCGAGCTCGCGGCCGATCAATTCGGCCAGGTACGGACTGCCGGCGGCGAGCTCGGCGGCGTCGCGCAGGTGGGCGAGCGAGGCTTGCGGCGCGAGATCGGCGATCAGCTCCTCGAGCGAGCGCGTGGTCATCGGCGCCAGATCGATGCGCTCGACCGCGCCGGCGAGGCGCTCGAGCAACGCGGCGGGAACGTCGGGCAAGTCGGTGCCGGTGGTCCACGTCGCGACGATCGTGAGCGGCCGCGCGATGCGCTCGACGAGCAGCGCGAGTAGCTCGAGGCTATCGTCGTCGGCCCATTGCAGGTCGTCGATCACGAGCACGATCCGGCTGCCGAGCACATCGGAGCTGGTCGTGCGCGGCATCGCGCTGACGTGGCGGAACAGATCGATCAACGCGAGCCGCGCGCGCTCGCGCTCGACGCGCAAGTCCTCGACCGGCGGCGATTGCAACGCGCCGGCGGCCTCGGCGATCGCGCCGAGCGTCGGAAACACGCGCGACAACGCGCCGGCGTGCTCGATCGCGGCGGCGAGCTGCGGGTTGTACGCGAGCTCGGTCGCGACGTCGTCGATCACGAAGTCGAACGCGCGATACGGCACGCGCTCGCGCTCGTGGCAGCGGCCGCGCCAGCTGATCAAGTGTGCGGCGTCGTCGCGGCGAATGCCGCCGACCACCGTGTCGACGAGCGCGCTCTTGCCGACGCCCGATGGACCGGTCACGAGCACGAAGCGGCCGGCGGGCTCGGGGTCATCGATGCGCGCGGTGAGCGCGGCGACCTCGCGCTCGCGGCCGACGAAGCGCGGCGCCCGGCGGATCGCGCGCGGCTGCGACAGCTCGCCGGTCAGCCGCTCGGCGATCTCGAGCGCGGTCGGCCGCTTGTGCGGGTCGCCTTCGAGCATCGCGGCGATCGCTTCGTCGAGCTCGGCCGGCACCGCGGCGTTGACCGAGCTCGCCCGCGGCATCACGGCGCGCTTGGCGAGCCGCGCGAGCACGTGCATCGTGCCGCCGAACGGCGGATTGCCGGTGACGAGCTCGTACGCGACCACACCGAGCGCGTAGACGTCCATCGCCGGGCTGACGACGAGCTGCTCGACGTATTCGGGCGCGAGGTACGCCGCCGTGCCCACCACGCGCGCTTCGCGCTCGAGCTCGGTGTCGGCGCGCCGGCGTTCGAGCGCGAGCCCGAAATCGAGCAGCTTGACGCCGGTGCTCGTCACGATCGCGTTCGACGGCTTGACGTCGCGATGGATCACGCCGTTCGCGTGCAAGAACGCGAGGCCTTCGGCGAGCTGGAGCACGACGGCGTGGACCTTCGCGAAGTCGACGTCGGGCACCGGCCGCGCGCTCGCCGGACCGCCGGGCCCGGTGAGCGATGCCGGGGTCTCGGTGCGGGCGTCTTGCACCGGCACCGCCGACTGCGTCGAGTGCTCGCTCGGCGGGCGCACGTCGTCGAGGTTCGCGGGCGCCTTCTCGACGTAGCGCCGCGGATCGACACCGCGCAGGAACTCCATCGTGAAGTAACAAGACGCCTCGTGGGCGACCAGCTCGTAGAGCTCGACGAGGTTTGGATGGCGCAGCGTGGCGACTGCACGAAATTCGCGCTTGAGCCACAGCGTCGCCGCGTGATGCGTGATGCCGCGAAACTTGATCGCGACGTCCATGTCGCGCTGCAGATCGCGGCCGAGATAGACCACGCCCATGCCGCCGCGACCCAGCTCGCGAACGAGGTGGTAACGGTCGCCGATGAACCGCCCAAGCCCCTCGGGCGCAAAGACCACGTACCGACGCTATCATGCGGTCCCTTGCCAGACGCGATCCACCGACTCATTCTCAGGCACGGCCCCGACGCCATCTGCCGCGCGCTCGAGCCGATGCTGACCGCGGAGCGCATCGCGCGCATCGATCACGTGCTCGGCAACAGGCTCGCGTCGGTCACGGTCGCCGTCGAGGACACCTACGATCCGCACAACGCCGCTGCGACGATTCGCACCAGCGAGGCACTCGGCCTGCACGAGCTGCACGTGATCGAGCCGGAACTGAGATTCTCGGCGACCAAGGGTGTCACCCGCGGCGCGCACAAGTGGATCGACTTGCAGCGCTGGCCGAACGCCGAAGCCGCCGTCGCAGCGCTGCACGCGCGTCGGTTTCGCGTCTACGCGACGCAGGCCGCTGCCGCGGTTTCGATCGACAGCGTGGATGTCACCACGCCGCTCGCCGTGATGTTCGGCAACGAGCACAACGGGCTGTCGGCCGCCGCGGTCGCCGCGTGCGACGGTGCGCTCGCGGTGCCGATGTTCGGTTTCACCGAGAGCTTCAACTTGTCGGTGACCGTCGCGCTCGCGACCAGCACGCTCGCCGCTCGCCGCCGCGCTTACATAAACGCGCCGGGCGACCTGCCGGCGGAGCTGCGCGCCGAGCTGCGCGCGCGCTGGTTCGCGCTGCGGATTCGCGGCGTGATCGGCGTGCTCGACCGCATTCTAGGCGGGGCGTTTGCGTAGGAATTTGCCGCTAGTTCGACGCGTTATGGCAATGGCGTCCCAGGCGAGGGATATTCCCGTTTGTCGTCGATGAAGAAGCCGAACCCGAAGCTCGAAAAACCAACTCCGCCGGCGAGGCGCGCGTTGTGGGTATCGATCGTCAAGTGGCTGGTGATCGCAGGCGTGGCCGGCGCCGCGCTCGGCTGCGCGACGATCGCGCTCGTGTTCTGGATGTACGGCCGTGATCCACGGCTGCCGAACATCAACCGGCTCGAGGACTATCACCCCAAGCAAGTCACGACGATCTTGGACTCGAACGACCGCCGCATCGGCGAGCTGTACACCGAGCGGCGCACGTTCGTGCCGTATTCGAAGATCCCGCCGCTCGTCGTCGACGCGTTCATCGCCGCCGAGGACAATCGGTTCTGGTCGCACGGCGGCATCGACTACACCGGCATGGCGCGCGCGTTCGTCGCGAACTTGCGAGCCGGCCACGCGCGCGAAGGCGCGTCGACGATCACGCAACAGGTCGTGAAGAATCTGCTGCTCACGCCCGAGCGCTCGTTCCGCCGCAAGATCCAGGAAATCATCCTCGCGCGGCGGTTGGAAAAAGCGCTGAGCAAAGAGGAGATCATGACGATCTACCTCAACCAGATCTATTTCGGCCGCGGTCGCTACGGCATCCAAGAAGCCGCGCGGTTCTACTTCGGCAAGGACGTCTCGCAGCTCGATATCGGCGAAGCGGCGGTGCTCGCGTCGCTGCCGAAGGAGCCCGAGAAGCTCGGCAGCGCGCTGATCTCGATGCGCACGAGCACCAAGGTCACGCCGATGATGCTGTACGCCAAAGAGCGCCAGAAGTACGTGCTCGGCCAGCTGCGCGAGATGGGCAAGCTCACGCCGATCGACGCACAGAAGTGGATGGACGCCAAGATCCAGATCATCCAGAAGCCGTTCCCCGAGCTCGGCAGCTCGCCGGAATGGATCGATCTCGTGCGCAAAGAATTGATCGCGACGAAGGGCGACGATGCGATCGACAAGGGCGGCACCGTGCGCACGACGATGCAGCCCGAGCTCCAGGAAGCGGCGCAGCGCGCGTTGCAAGCCGGCCTGCGCGTCGTCGACAAGCACCACGGCATCGGCCATCCCGTGCGGTCGGTGAAACCCGACAAGGTCGAGGCCGAGCTCACGAAGCTCGCCAAGAAACGCGGAAACGCCGAGCCGGGCGGCAAGGAGGTCTACGACGCGCTCGTGACGTCGGTGCACGACGACGATCAGGAGCTCGAGGTCGATCTCGGCAAGTGGCCGGCGACGATCAAGCTCGGCGGCGACGACGACACCCGCTACAACCCCGATGGCAAGAAGCCGAGCGAGCGGTTCAAGATCGGCGACGTCGTCGACGTGATCGTCCCGGGCGTGCCGGCGAAGAAATCGACCGACGACGATGATGTAGCCGAGCCGGCGAAGCTCGCGCACGGCTCGCGCCGCGTCGTGTTCGCGCCCGGCGCCCAGGGTGCAGTCGTGATCATGGACGTCAAGACGCGCAAGGTTCGCGCGCTCGTCGGCGGCTATTCGTCGCGCGTCGCCGGCTTCGATCGCGCCACGATGGCGAAGCGCCAGCCGGGCTCGAGCTTCAAGCCGATCGTCTACACCGCGGCGTACGAGCGCGCGGCGCAGGCCAAGTGCCACGCGAACGATCCGACGCAGAAGACGGTGTGCGCGACGCCGGCGACGGTCGTCAACGACGCTCCCGAGGTGTTCGACCTGTGGCGGCCGAAAAACTTCGAGACCGGCGAATATCTCGGCCCCGTGCGGCTGCGCGATGCGCTCGCGAAATCGATCAACACCGTTTCGATCCGCATCACGTACGACATCAAGCCCGAGACGGTCGTGGGCATGGCGCATCGCCTGGGCATCGCGAGCGACTTGCCGAACGAGATGTCGCTCGCGCTCGGCGCCGGCGAGGTCACGCCGCTCGAGCTCGTCAACGCGTACGCGACGCTCGCCGACGGCGGCGTGCTCGAGAAGCCGAAGTTCATCGACGCGTACGACGGCGTCGCGACGCCGAGCGACAAAGGCGAGCAAGTCGTCGCGCCCGAGATCGCATACGTGATGACCGACACGATGCGCTCGGTCGTGACCGAAGGCACCGGCGCCGCGATCGGCGAGAAGATCAAGGCGCCGATCGCAGGCAAGACCGGCACGTCGAACGACGCGCGCGACACCTGGTTCATCGGCGCGACGCCGGACTACGTCATCGGCGTGTGGATCGGCTACGACGACAACCGGCCGATGCCGGGCGAGCAGGGCGCCAAAGTGGCCGCGCCCGTGTTTCTCGACATCGCGCAGCAGATGAACCTGCCGAACAAGCCGTTCGTGCGGCCGCCGCACGTCGTGGAGGCAGTGATCGATCGCCAGACCGGCCTGCTCGCGCCCGACGGCGCGCCGAAGAAGACGACGCTAACCGAAGTGTTCGTCGAGGGCACGCAGCCGACCGACGTCGCGCCCAAGCCGGGCGAGGTGACCGAAGGCAGCTCGGTGACTGGTGAGTACGGCGACTGAGTCGAGCCGACGTGCTCGTATCACGTGCACGCTCGTCGTCGCGCTCGCATCGACCGCCCACGCCGGGCCGCTGCATGATCTCGTCGACCACCTCGAGCAGCGGTTCGCGGCGCTCGATGCGGCGCGTGCCCCGCAGTTGACTCCGCCGACGCCGATCACGATCGCCTGGCACCCGCAGAAGCTCGCGCCATCGCTCGACCTCGATGCGCCGCTCGTCGCGCTCGCGGCCGGCGATCTCGACGGCGACGGCAAAGCCGAGCTCTACGTCGTGACGACGCGCGAAGTGATCGCGTTTGCGATCAGCGGCACGCGCGTGCGCGAGCTCGGCCGCGTGGCGTTTGCCGGCGAGCCGGCCGCGCATCGCCCGCGCGATCCGGTCGGCACCGCGTTCGTCGATGGCAAGCGGCTGATCGCGAGCGCGTCGTCGTACGCGCACGCACTCGGCGTCAGCTGGAAGGGCAAGCAGCTCGTCGGCGAGGTCGATCGGTCGGTCGCGCCCGGCATCGCGCTGTGCTCCGGCGAGACGCGCGAGCTCGCGCCCGGCCGCGACTACTTCACCGATGGCAGCTACGGTGCGCGATGCCAAAACGATCTCGTCGCCGCCGACGGCCATCCGCTGCACGTCCGCGGCCAGCTCGCGATCGATGGCAAGCTTCGCGTCACCGTCGAGCGCTGCGAGCTCGCCGGCGCGTGCGCGAAGGCCGGCGAGTTTTCGTACACGCACGTCGGCGTGGGGTTTGAATTCGCCGATCTCGATCGCGACGGCACGCCCGAGGCGATCTTCGCCGATGCCGGCGCGCCGGGCGAGCCCGACGAGCTCCGCGTGGTGCCGCTCGGCGACGACGAGCACAAGGCGAAGCTGCGCAAGGCGTTCAGCGCCGGCGGCGTCGCGGCGATCACGGTCGGCGACTTCGAGCGCAAGGCGCCGGTCGCGATCGCGGCGGTGCGGCTCGAAGGCGCATCGCGCGTCGATCTCTGGAGGATGAATTGAAAGCGGTAGTCGTCGCCGCGGCGTTGGCGATGGCCGCGATCGCGCACGCCGAATCGCGGCCGCACTATGGCGGCAGCGTCGAAGCGACCCTGCTCGGCGCGCCGGCGACGATCGATCCGGTGCTCGCCCGCACGCACGCCGAAGCGACCGTGGCCGCGCTCGTGTTCGACACGCTCTATCAGATCGGCGATGACGGCGTGCCGAAGCCGCGGCTCGCTGCAGCGATGCCGACGCTGGACGAGAAGCACACGACGGCGCGCGTCGAGCTGTCGCGCGGCGTCGTGTTTCAAGACGGCACGGCGGTGACCGCGCAAGACGTCGCGGCGTCGCTCGAGCGCGCCCGGCAGACGGCTCGGTGGACGCTGCCGGCGGTGACCTCGATCGCGGTCGACGGCGATGCGATCGTGTTGACGCTGTCGACGCCGGTCGCCGATCTGCCGACGTTGCTCGCGCTGCCGCAGACCTCGGTGACCAAGGCGGGCAAGCCGCCGGGCGCGCACGTGATCGGTTCCGGGCCGTTCGCGGTCGATCAGCTCGACTTCGCGCACCACAGGATCGCGCTGCGCGCATTCGACGATCACTTCGCGGGCCGGCCGTACATCGATCACCTCGAGCTGCGCTGGTACGACACGCCCGACGGTGAAGCGCGCAGGTTCGAGACCGGCAACGCCCACGTCTCGGCGCGCGGTGTCGCCGCGTTCTCCGGCGGTCAGCCGACGTTCGCGGCGCGCGACGTCTCCGGCCCGGCGTCCGTGCTGAGCTTCGTCGGATTCGGCGCCGCACACGCCGCCGTGCTGCGCGATCCCGCGTTCCGCCGCGCATTAGATCTCGCGATCGCGCGCGGCGGGTTGACGAACGTGACCAGCGGCGAGCGCGTGTTGCCGACGCGCGTGCCGCTGCCAGCGGAGGCCGGCGGCCCTTCGATCGACAACGCGGTCACGCTCGGCGATCTGAGCGCCGCGAAGGCGCAGCTCGCCGATGCCGCGACCCGCGTGGCCGAGCTTCGCGGCGGCGGGCTGTCACTCGAGATCCTCGTCGAGGATACGCGGCCCGACGATCGCGAGATCGCCGAGCGCGTCGGCCACGCGCTCGACAAGCTCGGCATCGCATGGACGATCACGCCGGTCGGCGCGCAGGCGTTGCGCGAACGCGTCGGTCGCGGCCAAGCCGACTTGTGGATCGGCCAGCTCGCCGAGCCGGTCGCCGCCGCGCCGATCTGGTGGGCGGCCGCGTTTGCCGCCGGCAACGACGATGCCGCGCTACTTCCGCTGCAACAAGGCGCCGATTCCGCGACGCTCGCGAAGCTGTTCGGCGATCATCTGCCCATCGTGCCGCTGATGTTTCGCTCGCTGCGGCTGTGGCACCGCACCGATCTCAAAGGTCTCGAGCTCGACGCGATGGGCCGGCCATGCCTCGCCGACGCGTTCTTGTTCGGCTCACCGGTGCGAGGCAAGCCGTGAAGCTGCGCGGCCGTTTCACCGTCACGCTCGCGCTCGCCGCGCTGGTGCCGATCACGATCGCGGCGGTCGTGACCACGCGCGTGATCGCGGCCAAGTTGCGCGAGGACTATCACGCGCGCCGCGAGCAGGCGCAGCGCACCGTCGAGACCTCGCTCGAGACGATGCAGGCACAAGTCGCACAAGCGGCCGGCTCGCTCGCGACGCGCGATCATCCGTTCGTCGGCACGCTGCTCACCGACGTCGCGCAGGGCAGCGGCGCGCCGTTGCCCGAGGCGCAACACTGGCTCGACGAGCAAGCCGGCCCGACGATGCGCGGGCTCGCGCTCGACATCTTGACGATCACCGGGCCCGATGATGTCGTGCTGGTCTCGCCGCACTATCACGGTCAGATCGGCGATCCGAACGCGGTGGCGATCGTGCGCAAGCGCGCCGAAGCGACGAGCGGCGCGCCGTATTTTTCGCGCGACACGATCAGGACGCCGCACACCGTCGAGACCGTGCTCGTGGTCGAGTCGGCGCGGCTCGCGCACGATGCCGAGACCGGGTACACGGTCGCGCTGTGGGCCGGTCGCCGCGTCACCGACGCGCTGCTCGAATCGGTCTACGGTAAGACCGTCGACGCGCGCATCGTGATGGCGAGCGGCGAGCTCGTGCTCCCGCCGAAGCACGGCGATGCCGAATGGGCACGCGTCAAAGATCCGATCCGCGTGCCGATGCTCGGCCCCGATCACAAGCCGGTCGCGTACGTCGAGGTCGCGGTCTCGGATGGCGAGCTCGATCAGATCGTGCGCAGCCTGACGCTCACCAGTGCGCTGCTCGCGCTCGGTGCGCTCGCCGGCGTGGTGCTCGTCGGCATGCTCGTCGCGCGTCGCACGGTGCGCGATCTCGACGTCCTCGTCGAAGGCTCGCTCGCGGCCGCGCGCGGCGAGCTCGATTACCGCGTCCCGGTCCGCGACAACGACGAGGTCGGCGCGGTCGCGAGCGCGTTCAACTTCATGATGGAAGATCTCAAGACGTCGAAGGAGAAGCTCGTGATCGCCGAGCGGATCGCGGCGTGGCAGGACATCGCGCGCCGGCTCGCACACGAGATCAAGAACCCGCTCACGCCGATCCAGATGGCCATGGACACGCTGCGCAAGAGCTACAAGAAGCAGCACCCCGACTTTGCCGAGATCCTCGACGAATCGACGGCGACCGTGCTCGAAGAAGCCGATCGACTCAAGCGCATCGTCGCCGAGTTCTCCGACTTCGCGCGCATGCCCAAACCCGAGCTCGGCCGCGCCGATCTCAACGAGATCGTGAGCGCGTCGCTCGCGCTCTATAAAGGCGGCACGCCGCCGGTCGAGCTGCGGCTCGCCGATCACCTACCGCGCATCGACGCCGACAAAGGGCAGATCAACCAAGTGCTGCTCAACCTCGTCGAGAACGCGCGCGATGCCCTCGGCGGCCGCGACGACGGCAAGGTCACGGTGACGACCAAGCGCGGCGATGCGAACGATCGCGTTCTGCTCGTCGTCGACGACAACGGGCCCGGCGTGCCGCCCGGCGCCAAAGACAAAGTGTTCGCGCCGTACTTCACGACGAAGCAGACCAAGGGCGGCACCGGTCTCGGGCTCGCGATCGTGCACCGCATCGTCAGCGATCACGGCGGCCGCATCACGATCGGCGATGCGCCCGGCGGCGGCGCGAGGTTCATGATCGAGCTGCCGCTGCGCGACGGTACGGCGCTGTTGGCATCGCGCGTCTAAGAACGGTGGTAAGCCTCGTGCAGGAGGCACTCCATGACGCTAGATCCGTCGACAACCGCCGTCGTCCTGATCGAGTACCAGAACGAGTTCACCACGCAAGGTGGCGTGCTCCACGACGCCGTCGCCAAGGTGATGACCGAGACCAAGATGCTCGGCAATACGGTCGAGGTCGTGACCGCGTTGCGCCGCAAAGGCGTGGCGATCATGCACGCGCCGATCACGTTCGCGCGGGGCTACACCGAGCTCACCAAGCACCCGTACGGCATCCTCAAGGGCGTGGTCGATGGCAACGCGTTCGTCAAGGACACGTGGGGTGCGGCGATCTGCGACGCGCTCGAGCCCGGCGACGGCGACATCGTGATCGAGGGCAAGCGCGGCCTCGACACGTTCGCGAGCACGAACCTCGATTTCATCTTGCGCAGCAAGGGCATCAAGACCGTCGTGATCGGCGGATTCTTGACCAACTGCTGCGTCGAATCGACGATGCGCACGGCCTACGAGCACGGCTTCGACGTCATCACGCTCACCGACTGCATGGCCGCGACCTCGAGCGAGGCGCACGCGAACGCGATCAGCTACGACTTCCCGATGTTCTCGACGCCGATGACGTCGCGCGACCTGCTCGCCCGCTTCTAAGGCAGGCAGCCGGCGATCGAATCGTACGCGTCGGTGCCGCCCGGCAAGATGCGATGCACGCCGTCGTTCGTATCCGTCGTCGACGTCAGCGCGCCGATCATCTGCGAGACCGTGCCCTTCACCGCGACCGGGCACTGCCACGACTTCGAGGTCAGCGCGAGCTCGCCCGACGTCGCGACCGTCGTGAAGCTGCCGGCGAACGCCCAGGTGCAGCCCTTGAGGTTGCCGGTCGACTTCGTGACGGCGCACGCGAGCTGCATCGACCACAGATCGGCGTAGTCGCTGCTGCAAAATGTGTCGCCGCAGACATTGTCGAAGCCGCTCTGCAGCTCGGCGTACGCCGCCGACCACTTCGCGCGGTTCGCGGTGGTCGTGTAGTAGTCGACGGCGTCGACGTAGGTCGGCGATGCGCTGGTTGTCGCGGTGATCGGCGTCGCGCCGATCGGGCTCGCGAAGCATGCGGCGAGCGAATCGGCGATCGACGTGGTGCTCGGCAGCACCTCGTGGATCGCGTCGGTCGAGCTTTCGAGCAGCGCGACGAGCTTGGTCGCGGTGGTCTTCGGGTGGATGTGGCACTGGAACGTCGGCACGTCGAATTGGATCGCCGCCGTGCCGGCATCGACCGCGGCGTTCGTCGCGGCGAACGTCCACGCGCAGTCCTTGACGCTGCCTTCCTTGCTCGACACCGAGCAGTAGAACGTCAGCGGCGTGTACGTCGCGTATGCGCCGGTCGTGCAGAACGTGCTCGGGCACAGCGCCGCGAACTCGTTGTTCAGCTTGCCGATCGCGTCGAACCACGCGCCCTGATCGATCGTGGCGAAATCTTCGATGTTCACGTACTGCGTCGCGCTCGAGTCCTGTGACGCTTCGTTCGACGAATCCGGCGACAGCGCACAACCGGCAAGGACGAGACAGATCGCGACGCGTTTCATGGCGCGGCTTCATAGCGCATGTGAGCGCCGGAGGGAATGGAATCTCTTGGCCTGCACCAGCGTTAGATGTATGAGGGCCCTATGGCGATCGCGATCGAAGGTTGTCTCACCGCGCTGGTGACCCCGTTCAAGGGCGGGCGGGTCGATTTCGAGTCGCTGGCCAAGCTCGTCGATTGGCAGATCGAGCAGGGCGTCGACGGGATCGTCTCCGTCGGCACGACGGGCGAGTCGGCGACGCTCGACGTCGAAGAGCACGTCGCGGTGATCGCCGCGACCGTCAAGGCCGCACGTGGTCGCGTGCCGGTCATCGCCGGCGCGGGCGGTAACGCGACCTCCGAAGCGCTCGCGCTGACCAAGGCATCGGAAGACGCCGGCGCCGACGGGCTGCTGCATGTCACGCCGTACTACAACCGGCCGAGCCAAGAGGGCTTGTTCCGCCACTTCGAAGCCGTCGCGAAGGCGACCAAGCTGCCGATCGTGCTCTACAACGTGCCGTCGCGCACCGCGTGCGACATGACGACCGACACGGTCGTGCGCCTGTGCGCGATGCCGAACATCGTCGCGATCAAAGACGCGACCGGCAACCTCGCGCGCGGCGCCGAGCTGATCGCGAAAGCCGGCGACCGGCTCGCCGTGCTCAGCGGCGATGACGGCACCGCGTTTCCGCTCTACGCGCTCGGCGCGCGCGGCGTGATCTCCGTCGTGTCGAATATCGCGCCGCGCGAGATGGCCGAGATGTGGGACGCGGTCAAGGCCGGCGATTGGGCGACCGCGCGCCGCGCACACTTCAAGCTGCGCGTGCTCGACCAGCTGCTGTTCGCCGAGCCGAGCCCGGCGCCGACGAAGGCGGCACTCGCGCTGATGTCGCGGTCGTCGACCGACGTGCGGCTGCCGCTCGTTGCCGCGTCGCAGAAGCTGATCGACGAGCTGCGCGCCGAGATGATCGCGCAGGGCATGCTCTAGCCACGGCACGAGCATGATCGGCTTCGCGCCGACAGCAACGCCGCCGCGGCGATCGGGTGGCTCGTCGTGTCGTCGAGCGTGAGGTCGCTCGTCATGCCCGCGGGCGCGGCGAGCGAATGCGTCGCGGTCGCGTTCCATGCGATCACGGCGGGCGTGCCGTCGCGGCGCACGAGCGCGCACGTCCACGTCGCGTCGGCGGCTTGCGCGCACGGTGCGTCGCCGTGCGTCGAGCCGACGAGCCAGTCATCGATGCTGCCGTACGCGACGCCGGTCGCGAGCTCACTCGAATCGTAGAGCGTGCCCAAGCCCGGGTTGTCGTACGCGTACCAGTAGTAGCGGCTGATCCCGTTCATCCACATGATCGCGTGCTCGCGGCCGAGATACGCGACCTTGTCGTCCATCGTCATGGGGGCGTTGGTCGGCGAGCCGCCCCACGTGCCTTCGGTCAAGATGATCGGCTTGGCGGCGACGCCATACGTGGTCATGAGCGCGCGCAGCTGATCGATCGTCGTCGCGATGCCTTCGGGGACGTCCGCGAACTGGCCGTCGCTGCCGTAGAGATACGCGTGCATCCCGACGACGTCCGCGTACGGCGCGCCGCCCGCCGCAAAGTAATCCGGTATCGGTTGCCGGTCGATGGCGACGGACCGATCACGAGCGCCCTGCCACGTGCCGGATAGATCGGGCTCGTTCAAGATCTCGTCGTACTTGATGCGCGCGCCCGAGCCGGCGAGCGAGTGCTCGACGAGCGCGGTCGTGAAGTCCTCGAGGATCTGATCGGTCGTATCGACGTCGCTCGGCGGCGGCGCGCAGCCGCTGCCGTAGCCACACGGTGCGTTCGATGCCGACGCCCACTCCGGCGTGCGGCCGAACGTGAACATGACGTCGGCACGGCGGCAACGCAGCCGAGCCTTGCGCCGACACCGTCATGCTGAAGAACGCCTGCGGTAACCCGGTCGCCGACGAGCCGGCGTCGATCGCAGCTGCATCGATCGCGACGGCGTCGGCGCCGCCATCGCGCACCGCCGCGTGTGGATCGCCGCATGCGACCAGACAGCACGCGAACGCTGCCGATCGGCTCATGCGACGATCGTACGCGGTTCGGCAACGACCGCGCGCGCGATCACGGAGCTGTAACGCCGAGCTTGCGTTTGCTGTAGCGCCGCCAGATCACGTACGCGGCGGCCGCGATCGCGAGCGCGCACGGCGCCATGTGGATCGGCGCGCTCGCGTCGTAGTCGAATGGATACGCCGCGACGAACACCACAGCCGCGGCCGAACCGGCCGCGAAGAAGCCGGTGCATGCCCAGCGCAGCAGGCGATACGAGCATCCCGGGTTGACGACCTGGATCCCGAGCACGACGAACGCCATCGCGAATCCGACCGGCGCAGTCAGCGCCGATGCCGCCAGCGCCCACGCACGATCCGTATGCGCGACGATCATCACCTCGAGCAGCGCCGCGATCGTTCCGATGCCGACCGCGACGGTGACATGGCTTCGCGACACGCGATCGAGGAGCACGCGACGACGCTAACACGCGACGGATTCGTGATATCCCGCAGTGGATGTCGACTGTCGCCCGTGTGTGCGTGCTCGGCCCGTCGGGGCGGATGGGCAAGGCGCTGCTCGACGCGGCTCGCGATCGCGCCGACCTGCGCGTCAGCTCGACCGCCGATCAAGGCGACGAGCTCGCACCGGCGTTCGCCGCGTGCGACGTCTACATCGACTTCACGACGCCCGATTCGACGCGTGCTGCCGCCGAGCTCGCCGCGGCGCGCGGCGTGCCCGCCGTGATCGGCACGACCGGCTTGGGCGCCGATGCGGCGCGCGCGATTGCAACGCTTGCGGAGCATGCGCCGGTGATCGTCAGTGCCAACTTCTCGCTCGGCGTGAATCTGTTGCTCGGCTTGGCTCGAACCGCCTCGCACGCGCTCGGTCCCGAGTGGGATGCCGAGGTCGTCGAGACGCATCACAAACTGAAACGTGACGCGCCGTCGGGCACCGCGCTCGCGATCGCGCGCGCGATCGCCGCCGGCCGCGGCGTCGACTACGACACGGTAAAACGCCACGCGCGCGATGGCGACATCGGCCCGCGTCCCGCCGGTGAGATCGGCGTGTCGTCGGTGCGCGGCGGCGACGTCATCGGCGAGCACGTCGCGTACTTCTTCACCGGCGCCGAGCGGATCGAGCTCGCACATCGCGCGACGTCGCGCTCGATCTTTGCCGTCGGCGCGCTGCGCGCCGCAGCGTGGCTCGTCGGCAAGCCGCCGGGCAGCTACACGATGCAGAGCGTGCTAGGGTTCGAGCCGTGACGGCGACCGAGCGCATCACGATGGTCGTCCTCAACGAGGACGGGTCGCGCGACAAGTTCACGTTGTCGTCGTGGGTCGGGATCCCGCGCAAGCACGAGCTGATGTGGATCGGCGACGACCCGTACATGATCATCGAGGTCGAGTACGCGGTCTCCGAAGGCTTCTTCGGCGCGCGCAGCATCGACGCCGCGGGCGTCTACGTTCGTCGGCTCACCAAGGACGAGCAAGACGCGGTCGCGCGGAGGCTCGCGAGCCCGGTGCGCGGCAAAGACGAGCAGCCGTTCCGACCGTAAAGCGAACCTCCGCCTGATCCGCCGGAGACGGCTCCGAGGTCGATCGATCCGACGAGCCAGAAGCGGTGCTTTCCGTTCTGCCGCTCGGCAATGCGGAGACGCACGCCGCAGCGCACGAGCGCGGCTCGCCCGACCTCCGGCTTGTCGGCGAGCTGGTCGAGCAGCCGGCGGAGGCCAACTGCGATCGCGTCGGACAACGCGACGTCGGTGAACGTCGTGCCGTCCCAATGAGCCGCGAAGTCTCAGAGCCCGGCGGCGTTGAGCAAGTCGACGAGCTGCTGGATCGAAGCGGCGAGCTTGGGGTGATCGACCTCGAGCTCGAGCAGCCGGTCCGAGAGCGATTTGTCGTGTGCGTTCGACTCGGGCTCGACCATCACGGTCTCGAGCGCGCGCGTCGCTTCGCCGTGCGCAGGATCGGCCTTGAGCTCGCCGTGCAGCGCGCGGACGCGATCGAGGATCTCACTGCGCGGCGGAGTCGGCATGGGCTCAGTGTGCCACGACGACGTCATAGGTGTTGCCGCCGACGCGGTAGTACTGCCAATCGCGGTCGAACGTGATCGCGCCGAACAGGTTGATCACGATGCCGATCACGATCAGCGTTTTCGCGAGCGCGTCGATCGGCCGGCCGCCGACCGCGATCAGCATGATCAGAAAGACCATGTAGTCGAGCGCGAACCGATAGCCGAACTGCACCCAGCCCGAGTTCATGTAGAGCAGAGACGGGATCGCGACGAGCGCGACGGTGATCCATAGCATCCTATGGATCGGCGGCTTGTCGCGCGGCCACACGACGTAGAGCAAGATCGGCGAGGTCACCCAGATCGCGAGCCCGTGGCCGCTGATCTGCACCCACGGCGCGTGCGAGAGAAACTCGGGCAGCAGCGTGAACGCGACCGCGAGGTTGCGGCCGAGGTAGTGAAAGCTCGCGAGGCCCCACTGCTCGATCTGCGTCTGCTGGCGGACATCCAAGAACGTGTGACCGAACTCGGTGGGCGACCCGAACCGCACGGCGTTGTAGATCATGCCGGCGATCGCGAACGCGGCGACCGGCGCGACGAAGCGCAGCGCGATCGGCGCGAGCTTCTTGCGATCGCCGCCGCACGCGCGCCACGCCTCGAAGACGAACAGCGGCAGCATGAACGCCATCGCGGTGCGCGACAGCGCCGCGGCGCCGAGCGCGAGACCGGCGGCGATCGGATGCTTCGCCTCGATCGACGCCCAGGCGTAGATCAGCGCGAGCACGACCGCGACGACATGCGCGGTGTACCAGACCTTGCCCTGCACCGACGTGAACAGCATGACGGTGCCGAAGCTCATCGCGACGGCGAGCCACAGATTGTCGCGCCGCGAGCGCTTCGATAACCCGGCGGCTGCGAGCGTGGTCAAGACGAGCAGCATCAGCGGCGGGATCAACGCGGCGAGCACCACGGTCGGGATCACGTCGTTGCCGGCGCGGCCCGAGATCAGCGCCGACGGCAGCATCACGACCGTCGGCAGCGGCGGAAACGACATGTACCAGGTCGCGCCTTTGCTCGCGCGGAGCTGCGCGAGCGGAACGATCTCGCCCGACATCGTGCGAAACGCCGCGCGCGTGGTCATGCGCCGGCCGGTGACTTCGCGGCCATCGGCGAGCGCGACGGTCTCGAGCTTCGCCCAGTCGTTGTCGACCAGCGGCGGATCGATCGATGCGCGACCGTGCAGCCACGCGTCGGCTTGATAGACGAACTGCGGCGCGGTCGATTGCCCGCCGAGCCGGCTGCCCGCGAGCGCGCCGTACACCGCGAGGCCGATCGCGAACAGCACGGCGTAGAGCTTCACCGCCGCAATCTACGGCAACGCACTGTCGCGCGCGCGTGCGTGCGCGGCGATCGTCGTCTGGATCGTGTCGTCAGATTTGAAATTGAAAATCATTGTCCCGTAAGTCCCGTTGACGATCGGTCGCGCGAGCTGCCAAGTCATCATGAATATGAAAGTCATTCTCATTATGGCGATCGCCGGGTGCGCGGCGTCGCCGACCTCGACGGGTGTCGCGATCCAGTCGGCGACCGGCCGCGATCTGACGTCGGTGGTCGCCGGCGACGCGCTCGCGCTCGAGCTCGTCGAGACGTTCTCCGACGGCTCGACGCAGCCCGCGAGTGGCGCGACGTGGACCGCGCCGATCACCGTCGAGACGCTCGATCCCGACAGCACTGCCGACAGCCCGATTCCGGCATTCGGCGCGACGCCGACGTCGGTGTTCGTCGACAACGCGCTGCGCGTCGATCGCAACGATGATCTCGCGGGCGTGCTGTTCGTGCTCGACGCGGGCTCGACCGCCGGCGCTGTCTTCGCAGCGGGCTGCGCGACGTGCCACGGCGTGATGGCGGCGGGAACGATGGCGAACGCGGACGGCTCGTTCACGGTCGATGGTGGGACGTATGCGTATCCGGCGCCGGGGCTCGACACCGAGATGGGCAATCTCGCGAGCGACCCCGATTGGAATGCGGCGCTGCTCGCCGTCGCCGCGCGCAACGACATGGACAACGGCGGGCTCGAGCTCCGCGCGCCGATGCCGGATTGGTTCGCCGACACCTCGACCGGCGCGCTGCTGTCGACGCAGGACTTCGCGGACATCTACGCGTACTTGGTGACGCAGCCGCCGATGTGAAGTAGCGTCCGAGCCGGTGTCGCGGAAGCTGCTCGTCATCGCGCCCGCGCTGCTGATCGTGCTCGTGTCGCTGTGGGAGATCGTGGCGACGCACCGCGACGTGTCGAGCGTGCCCGGCGATGCCGCTTGGGATGCGGCCGCGACGATCGTGCGCGCCGACTATCGGCCCGGCGATCTGATCGAGTTCGCGCCCGATTGGATCGATCCGGTCGGCCGATTGCACCTCGGCGATCTGATCGCGCCCGGCGTCGCGGCGCGGATGGATGCCGCGCGCTACAGCCGGATCTGGGAAGTCTCGGTCCGCGGCGCGCGTGCACGCGACACGATCGGGCTCTCGCCCGTGATCGAGCAGACGATCGAAGGCGTGACCGTGCGGCGATTCGAGCGCGGCGCCGCGGTCGTCGTCACCGACTTCGCGCAAGCGCTCGGCGGCGCGACCAGCGACGGCGTCCATCCCACGCTCGAGCTCGCCGAAGTCGGCTTCGCGCCGCATCAGTGCGTGCAGGTGATCCCGATTCCGGGAAAACCGACAACGCTCGCGTTTCACGCCGCGGCGCTCGGCGGCTCGCTCGTCGGCTACGTCGGGCTCGCCGACGTGTTCACGCGACGCGATATTCGCGGACCGGGCGAGCTCGCCGTCGAGATCGATGGCGTCCGCGTCGCCGACGTCCATCCCGGCGTCGACGATGGCTGGGTGCGGTTCGAAGCGCCGACGACGGCGGGCCTGCACGACGTGGCGTTCACGGCGAGCGCGACCGCGCCGCAGCGCTTGATCTGCTTCGCCGCGGAGGCCCGGCAGTGACGCTGACGCTGACGCCGAAGCGCATCGGCCTGTTGCTCGCGATCGCGACGACGGTGCTCGTGCTGGTGAATCAGCGCAGCGTCGGCATCGCGCGCGACGAGACCGTGTACTTCACCGCCGGCGATCACTACGCCGACTGGTGGGTCAAGACCCTGACGTTTCGCAGCCACGCGACGATCGCGCAGACGTTCGGCGGCGCATTCGGCGGCGAAGCGAACCCGGAGCATCCGCCGCTGCTCAAGCTCGCATCGGGGCTTTCGCATCGCTGGCTGCCGTTTGCGGGCGAGCTCACCGCGTATCGTCTGCCGTCGGCGATCTTGCACGGCGTGTGCGCGTACCTCGTGTTCGCGTTCGCACTCGAGCTGTGGGGCCTCGCCGAAGCGGTGCTCGCGGCGCTGTGCTTGATCGTGTTGCCGCGCGCGCTGTTTCACGCCGGCCTCGATTGCTTCGACGCGCCGTCGATGGCGCTGTGGTTCGCGACGATCTACGCGTACTGGCGCTGCCTCGACGGCCGCAGGTGGCCGTGGCAGGTCGGTGTGGCGTGGGGACTCGCGCTCGCGACCAAGCACACCGCGCTGCTGTTGCCATTCGCGCTCGGCGTGCACCTCGTGGCGATCTCGATCCGCGCGCGGCGCATCGAGCACTGGCGCGTCGTGATCTCGCTCGCGGTGCTCGGGCCGCTGACGCTGTTCGTGCTGTGGCCGTGGCTGTGGTCGGCGCCGATCGCACACGTGCGCGACTGGCTCGCGTTCCACATGCACCACGTGCACTACAACTTCGAGTACCTCGGCGTGAACTGGAACGCACCGCCGTTTCCCTGGCACGTCGCGATCGTGACGACGTTGCTCACCGTGCCGGCCGCGACGCTCGTCGCTGCGGTGATCGGCGCGTGCGTGATGCGAAAGCGCGGCGAGCTCAAGCTGCCGAGCGTGTTGCTGCTGGTTTCGGCGTGCGCCTCGATCGGGCCGTTTTTTCTCGGCACCACACCGATCTTTGGTGCCGAAAAACATTGGATGCCGATCTTGCCGACGCTGTGCATTGCGGCCGGCGTCGGTGCGGCATGGGCGGCGCGCAAAGCCGGCGAAGCCATCGGCCGGCCGAGGATCGCGACGATCGTCGTCGGTGGCGGGCTCGTGCTGGCCGGCGCGAGCGAAGTCATCGCCGCCGAGCCTTATGCGCTGACCTGGTATTCAGCGCTCGCGGGCGGCGACGCCGGCGGCGCCGACCTCGGCATGAATCGCCAGTTCTGGGGTGTCGCCGCGCGCGGCGTGCTGGCCGAGATCGCAAAACAACCGCCGGCGCCCGTGTACACGCACGACGCGTCGCCGGCGTGGGGTTGGTATCAGCGGCTCGGGCTGGTCCCGAAGGGCTATCCCGACGCCGGCCACGAAGCCGCCGGCATCGCGGCGAGCAAGCTCGCGATCGTGATCCACGAGAAGCACTTCAATCGACACGACTACATGATCTGGAAAGCCTATGGCACGGTGCAGCCGATCTTCGTGCTGCGCGCGAACGGCGTGCCGATCGTGTCGCTGTACAAGCGGCCATGACGGCACTCGACGCCGCGCGTGAGGGCGATTGGCCCGCGTGCTTCAGCGCTGCTCGAGATGTGGCGCGAGCACCGCACCGCCGAGCTCGCCGAGCTGATCGATCGCGCGAGCACGTATTCGTTCCCGCCGCTCGAGGAGGGTCCGATCGCGAGACGCGCGAATCGCGACCTCGAGCTGATCGCGCGCACGCCGACAGACGTGCGCTACCTGCTGCTGCTCTTACCCGCGCTCGAGGTCGGCTCGATCACCGCCGCGACGATCCAGGCGCCGCCGAAAATCGACACGCGCGCGCTCGCCGCCGAGCTTCAGCGCTTGCAAGTCACTTCGTAGAGCTTCTGCCAGTTGCCGCCGAGCAGCGCTTCGCCCCAAGCGTTGAGCTGACGATCGCCGGGCGTTTCGTGATCGCGAACTTGCATCGTGCCGCTCGGCGCGGTCGCGGTGCCTTCCCACGTCCACGTGCCGCCGGTGTCGCCGAGCGACGTGTACGTGGTGTAGCCGGTCGTCGACGCCAACACGAAGCGATGCCATTGCTTCGCGACGGGATCGAACGTGCGGTAGTCATCGAACGTCACGCCGGCCGTCTCGGCGAACGTCACGACGATCCACGCGCCACCTAGCGCGAGCTTGATGCCGACCTTGCCGGTCATCGGCGTCGACGCGCCGTTGCCGACGAACGTCACGCCCTTGCACGTGTACGAGCCGGCGACCTTGCTCGCGAGCGCGGCGATCTCACTCGGCGGCGGCGGTGGCGCCGGCGGCGGTGGCGGCGGTGGCATGCGCGGCGGCGTCGCCACGACGTGTGGCGCCGGGCGCGTCATCACCGGTGCGGGCGCGCCGGCGGGCGGTTGCGCCTGATCGGCGTACGCGACAGTCGAGATCAGCAGCAGCGCGAGCGAACGCATGCCCGCATCGTCGCACTATGGCGCGTCCCAGATCCACACGTCGTCGACGTCGAGGTGGCCGCTCATCGAATCATCGACGAGCACGAGCGTCGCCTGCTGGCCGGCGAGCTCGGCGACGTTCCACGTCACGACCTTGAGCGCTTCGCCGCCCGGCTCGGGCACGCTCGCGGTGCGTGCGAGCTTGCCGTCGATCCACAGCTCGACGCGCAGCTTCGCGGCATCGGTGTCGCCGCCGAGCGCCATCGTGACCCGCGGACCGGAGATCGCGAATGGCGCCGACGTGACGTGGCCGGTCGCCGAATCGCCGCCGTGCATGCTCGTCGCGAATCGCGCGCCGGTCGTGCCCGTGACCATCGGTTGGCCGGGCAGCGCCTCGGGCGAAGGGCCGTCGCCCCACGCGGGGCCGGACTTCATCCAGCCGGTCCACCCGACGTGCTCGAAGTCGAACAGCGCGTGCGCACCGGCCGGCGGCTTCGGCGACATTCGCGGCAGCCAGATCGAATCCGGCACGACGTGCGCGCCGGTGAACACGCGCGGACGCTCGTCGCCGGGCAGCCGCATCGCGACGTGATAGTTCGCCGCGATCTGCGGAAGCTCGAGGAACAAGTCGCGGTCGTCCATCACGATCGCGCCGAACGCGTGTTGCGTCAGCGAGCTGTCGAGTCGATCGATCTGGCGGGTCTGCCGCGTCGTGACGTCCTTGATGCCCATGCGATGGACGTGCGCGGTCTTGCCGGCGAGCTCGGCGTACCACGGATGCGACGGCACCCAGATGTCGCCGTCGAGCGAGCGCAGCCGCGCGATCAGCTTGTCGCCCGCGGCGACGTCGCGATCGGTCGGCTCGAATTCGCTCGGGCTCCAGCGCGCGTGAATGCACGTGAACGCGAGCGCGGCGCCGGCGACGATCGACGCGACCGTCGGAATATGCGGTTGCTCGGGCCACAGCACGCGTGCACACGCATCGATCGCCGACAGCGCGGCGCCGGCGGCGAACGCACCATGCAAGAACGCCGGCATGTACGCGTTGAAGTGCGCGAACTCGGTGCCCCAACCGATGGCGCCGACGACGACCGACACCGCGAACGCCGCGCTCCATAGCAAGAACGGCTTGGTCTCGGGTGGCAGCGCGCGGTGCTTGACCGCGGTCATCGCGACGATCACGAGGCCGAGCGCGACGACGATCGTCAATCCCGGGAAATGGCCCAAGATATGGCCGAACGACGCCCAAAACCGATCGAGGTTGAAGTCGTGCGCGCGATGGATCTCGGAGATGTAGACCCAGAACCAGTGATGCGTCGCCGAGTTCATCAAGAGGGTGCCGCCGAGACCGATCACGCCGGCCATCGCGACGTACGCGAACACGCGCCGCCACGCGACGACGAGCACGATCGCGCCGCCTAGCGCGACGTAGAAAATGCCGGTCTGCTTGCAGAAGAACGCGAGCGCCAAGATCGCCGCGCCGGCCGCGACGCGCGCGTGGCTGTTCCAGCCGGCGCCACCGCGGCACAAGTACGGAAGCGCCGCGATGCCGGCGGTGACCATCGCCAGGAACAGGGTGTCGGCGCGAACCAGGTCGTACCAGCCTTCGACGAATGGGTAGGTCGCGGCGAACAGGCCGAGCGCCAGCGCGGCGCCGCACCACGCGATCGGATCGCGGCGGCCGGCGACGGAGATCGCGGCGGTCGCGGCGATGCCGACGAGCGACAAGATCGAGATCGTGCGACCGAGCGCGTACGTCAGGCCGAACACCTTGCTGAGCACCGCGAGCAGCGCCGGATACAGCGGCGTGTAGAGATATGGGATGAAGTCGATCGACGGCGTGCCGTAGAGCGCGTGACCTTCTCGGATGCGCAGCGCGTGATGGAGCATGCCGCCCTCCATCCACTCGAGGTCGTACGGATATGCGACGCGGCCGGCGATCGCGGTCGCGAGCAACAGCAGCTGATAGATCGCCGGCAGCGCGAGCAGGATCCACGCGACGCGCACCGCCGGCTTCACGGCGTGACCTCGAGCATCGCCGCGAGCACTTCGTCGGTGGTCGGCGTGACGTGCGCGCGTTCGTTGCCCCGAAACATCCCGACCTTGATCGTATAGCGACCGGCGGGTGATCCGCGCGGGATCGTGACCTGTGTCGTGTAGTGAATGAACTGACCGGGCCGCCACCACTCGAACGGCCGGACCGGTACGTGATCGGCATTGACGAACGTCTTGCCCGGCCCATCGAGGTGGACGAACAGCTTCCAGCCCGGCGCGATCGTGCCGCGGGCGAAGAACGTCCACGCGAGCGTGATCGGCTCGCCCGGGTGCACGCGTGCCGGCGCATCGACGCCGAGTAGACGAACCGAGCTGCCGAGGTCGGCGTCGATCGGATTGCTGATCGCCGGTGGGAACGGCACGAGCGCATCGGCGGCGCCGGCGGGCACCGTCGAGTTGTCGTACCAGTGCGCGACGACATCGCGCGTCGCTTTGCACTCGGAATCGTCGTCGGCGAGATCGGTCTGCTCGTCGGGATCACGATCGACGCGATAGACCTCCCAGCTCGGCTCCGGCGACGCGTTGTAGATGACGTGGCAGCGCTCGTCGACGCCGCCGCGCTTCTCGTTGTTGTTCTCGTACGACAGTTGCTGGAGCACGACGCGCGAGCTGTCCTTGCCGGCGAGCACGTCGACGAGCGAGCGGCCCATCATGTCATCGGTCGGCGCGCCGCCGGCGAGGTTCGCGAGCGTCGGCATGATGTCGACGTGGCCCGCCGGCGTGGTCGCGCGGCGCGGTGCGAGGCCGGGTACGCGGATGATCAGCGGGACCTTGGTCTCGTACAGGTGATAGCCGTGCATGTCGTAGCCGTGCTCGCCGAACGCTTCGCCGTGATCGCCGGTGATCACCACGACGGTCTTGTCGTAGAGCCCCTTCGCGCGCAGCTCGTCGAACAATCGGCCGAGATGGAGATCCGTGAAGCGAATCTCGCCGTCGTAGAGCGCCATGCGATCGCTGCCGAACGACGGCACCTCGGGGTGCGGCTCGTACGCGTAGTGCGGATCGTAGTAGTGCACCCACAGGAACCAGCGCTGGCTCGCGTGTCGGTCGACGTACGCGATCGCCTTGTCGGTCTGCTGCCGCGACGATGACCCGTGCGTCTCTTCCGGGCCTTTGCCGGCGACGCCGCCGTGGAGCGCGGCGTCGGAGTTGTCGTACTCGTCGAAGCCTTGGTTGAAGTGCCGCTTCGGATCGAAGTACTCGTAGTTGGTGATCGCGCCGGTGGCGAAGCCGAGCGGCTTGAGCATCTCGGCGAGCGTGGTCGCCTTCAAAGCAAGGCCCGGCCAGCCGCCGACGCCGTAGTCGTAGTAGACATCGAGCGGCAACCGGCCCGTGAGGATCGCCGGCATCGAGTAGCGCGTCGACGGCGCGTGCGCCCAGCCGTTGACGAACACGGTGCCGTCGGCGGCGAGCTTGTCGATGTTCGGCGACGTCGGCCGCTTGTAGCCGTACGTCCCTAGATGATCGGCGCGTGTCGTGTCGATCGTCACGAGCAGCACGTTGAAGTCTTTCGGCACGCTCGCCGGAACTTGCACGAACGCGGGATCTGCCTTCACCGGCTTGCCGGTCGCGTCGCCGCCGATGCAGTTCTGATCGATGCCGTCGTCGGGAATCTCCGGCGCGCCTGGATGCACGGTGCGATCGCCATCATCGCAATCGCCGCCGCCGAGGAACGGCGAGTAACCATCGCGGTCGCGGTCGAGCACGGTGCGCAGCCCGCGCGCGATGCCGCCGCCGAGCCCGGTGTAGTTGGTCTCGGCTTTGATCAGCGACGCGGATCCGCCGGCCCACAGCGTCGATGCGGCGAGCGCGATCGCGCCGGCGAGCCACGCGCCGCGCCGTGGCCATGGCGCCATCGCCTCGAGCCGCGCTTCGATCGCGCTGGCCACGCCGAACGCCGGCAGTGCGAGCGCGATGCCGATGATCGCGACGAGGTCGCCGCGCAGCGGCAGCTGCCGCACGGTTTCCCACTGCGAGATCGCCCAGCCCGCGACGGCGAGCGCGATCATCGCGCCTCCTGCGATCGGCGGCGCGAGCGGCGAGCTGATGCGTGGCCCCGCGATCCGCGCGAGCCCGCGCTCGACGACGCGGCCGATCACGAACGCGACGGGGATCGCGATCGCGATCGCGGCGAGGCCCACGAGCATCGCGACGATGACCTCGAGCGGCAGCGAGTGGCGATCGCGCAGGTAGGCCAGCGCCCAGCGATACGCGATGTAGAGCGCGATCGCGGCGACGGGTAGGCCGGCGAGCACCAGTGCTAGCCCGGCGACGCGATCTTTCGGCGCGCGCGTGTCGTGCTCGGCGAGCGCGAAGCGCAACAAGTCGCCGAGCCGCGAGTAACGCGACAGCAGGATCAGCGCGAGCGCGGTGGCGAAGCCGACGACCGCGCCGACCGCGCCGTGCGACAGCGCGGTGTACGCGACGAAGCGCAGCCGGCCCAGCACACCGGGCACGAACTGCGCGGCGTGCCGCCACGACCACACCGCATCGATCGCGCCGGCCAGCGCACCGGCGAGCGCGCCGGTCAACGCGCCCGTGCCGAGCACGAAGGGCAGGGGCCGGCGTTGCACCCCGCGACCATACCGCGGGTGGTAACGTCTCGCGATGCTCAGCGGCCGCGCGCGCGTTCTCCTTTTAGGAGCCGCCGCCGTCGTGCTGGTCGCGCACTCGCTCGTCTATAACTTCGTCACCGACGACGCGTTCATCTCGTTCGTGTATTCGCGGAACTTCGCGGAGCACGGCCGGCTTGCATTCGACACGCGCGGCACGCCGGTCGAGGGCTACACGAATTTTTCGTGGACCGTGCTGCTCGGCGTGCTGATGCTCGTCGGGATTCCGCCCGAGCTGAGCTCGCGCGTGCTCGGCACGGCGTGCGCGCTCGGCTGCTTGTACTTCGTATTTCGCGCGATGGAGCGCGCGCTCGAGCGGCCGACCGCGTGGGCCGCCGTGCCCGCGATGTTGCTCGCGTGCTCGTCGGGGTTCGCATGCTGGACATCGGGCGGGCTCGAGACCCAGCTGTTCACGATGCTGACCGCGGTCGCGATCGACGCCGTGGTTGCCGCAGAGCGTGATCCGAAAGCGATGTATCGCGCCGGTGCGGCGCTCGCCTTGGCGGCGATGACCCGGCCCGAAGGTCCGCTGATCGCCGCGGCGATCGGCGCGGTCCGGATCGCTTCGAACGGTTTCGCCAAGCGCTGGATCACGAAGAGCGATCTGATCGCCGCCGCGATCTTCGTCGCGATCTGGGTGCCTTGGTTCGCGTGGCGCTGGCACTACTACGGCTGGCCGTTTCCGAACACGTACTACGTCAAGGCGAGCGGTCCGTGGGTGAGCCCGAACCTCGCCGGCGAGATGCGCGCGAACGGGCTCTATTACGTGTGGACGTGGGCGCGCCAGACCCACGTGCTCTACGCGCTGCCGCTCGCCCTACTCGGCTTCATCGTCAGGCCGCGCACGCCGCGGTTCGTGCTCGCGGCGACGTGCGGTGCGATCGCGATCGTGTACTTGCCGTACGCGGTGAGCGTCGGCGGTGACTTCATGGGGCTGCACCGCTTCATCATGCCGGTGTTCGTGTGCGCGGCCGTGCTGATCGCGCTCGGCCTCGAATGGATCGGCACGAAACATAGGATGCTATGCATCGCGCTACCCGCGATCGTGATCGCCGCGTTCGCCGCCACGCAGGTGAGGCTGACGATCGACAGCACGCGGTCGTGCGCGGGCCAAGCGTGCCCGAACGATCACGGCATCGACTCGCCCGCGTACTTGATGATCTACACCGCCGATCGCGCGGCGATCGGCAAGGCGATGGCGGGTTGCTTCAGCGACGACGACTTCAGCATCTTCGGCGGCGCCGGCGCGCAGCCGTACTACGCGCGCATGCGCGGGATCGACGTGTTCGGCCTGGTCTCGGATCGCATCGCGCACGAGGAGCCGCGGCGCCGCGCTCGTGCCGGCCACACCAAGTTCGCGCGCGATCAGCTGCTCGCGGAGTACGATCCCGACTTCGTGTTCAGCTGCTACGCGATCCATCCGAACCCGACGCCACCCGCGCTGCCGTGCGACGTCGGGTTCTGGAAGAGTCGCGGCTTCGAGCCCGTCACGCTTCACGTGCCCGCGCTGCAGCAAGCGGGCGAGTACTACACGTTCCTCGTGAAAAAGGATCGGCACCTCGCGTGTCCCGGGCTCGTGCACTAACGATCGGCGTTCCCATCGTCGCGATCGTGCTCGTGCTGATCGTGCGATCGCTCGTCGCGACGAACCCGGTCGACAAGCTCGATCGCGGCCGGGGCTATCTCGAGATCGCGCGCGGCGGCCCCGTCATCGTCGGCTTCCAGGCCGATGGTCCGGGCACGCTCGTCGTCGGCGATCACACGATCACCGGCAGCGGCGTCGTCAAGGATCGCGTGCTGCTGCCGGCCGGCCCGGTCGCGATCCGGTTCGACGCGCCGCCGGGCGCGCGCTTGATCTGGAGCCCGGTCGGCCGCCGCGGCGATCCCGAATACGTGCCGGCGAACGCGGTCACCGCTCGGCCCCGCGAGCTCGGCGCCGACACGTCGCTCGCGGACGGCATTTGCAGCGCGCTGTGCCTGATCATCGTCGTGACCGCATTGTGCGTGCTCGCCAAGCGCCGGCTCGGCGCTCTACCGCGGCGATGGTGGTTGGCGATGGCCGCGATCTTCGTCGCCGCGTGCGTGGTCCGCTGGATCGATCTCTCCGGCCACGGCCAGACCTGGGACGAAGACGTCAACTGGGCCGCGGGCCGCAACTACGTCACCAACTTGCTGTCGCTCGATTTTCGCAGCTCGTCGTGGAGCTGGAACTACGAGCACCCGCCGATCATGAAGTACCTCGAAGGCATCGGCGCGCAGTTCGCCGATGGCTATGGTCCGGCGCGCGCGCTGTCGGCGATCTGGGTCGCGATCGGCTGCGCGCTGCTCGTGCCGATCGGCGCGCGGCTGTTCTCGTTCCGCGTCGGCGTGCTCGCGGCGATCATCGCGGCGCTCCTGCCGCCGCTCGTCGCCCACGGCCAGATCGTCGGGCACGAAGCGCCGACGGTGATGTGGTGGAACCTCGCGATCCTCGCGGCGCTCGGCGTCTCCGACGTCGACGACGTTCGCACCACACGCACGCGCATCGCGTGGACCGGCGTCGCGATCGGCATCGCGGTCGCGTCGCGGTTCGTCAACGGCTTCGTCGGCGTGCTCGCGCTCGCGATCATCGCGATCCGCACGCCGCCGCCGCGGCGCTGGCACGTCACGCTCGAAGCCGCGATCGCGATGCCGGTGATCGCGTTCGCGACGCTCTACGCGGTGTGGCCGCGAATGTGGCTGCACCCGATCGGTGCGCTGCAGGCGTCCTTGCAAAAGCTCGCGCAGACGCACGGCGCCGAGCCGTTCCTCGGCGCGATGACCGCGCGTCCCGGCGCGCACTACTTCGCCGCATACCTGGTCGCGACGCTGCCGCTCGGCGCGCTGCTCGGCGTGGGGTTGTTCGCAGTGCGCGCGTGGCGCCGGCGCAGCGGCGAGCGCGAAGCGATCGGGATCGCGCTGCTGTGGCTCGTGATTCCCATGCTCGCGATCATCTCGCCGGTTCGCCAAGACGGCGTGCGCTACGTGATGCCATCGGTCGTGGCGCTCGCGCTGCTCGCCGCGGCCGGCTGGGAAGCGCTCGCCGGATACATGCGCTGGCGCTACGCGTTCGCCGCGCTCACCGCCGCGATCGCGATCTACCTGGCCGCGACGCTCGTGCGCGTGCACCCGTATTACCTCGACTACTTCGCAGAGCAGGTCGGCGGCGCCGGCACGGTCGCGAAGCACGATTGGTTCGAGACCGCGTGGTGGGGCGAGGGCGTCGACCGCTCGGTCGACTACGTCAACGCGAACGCCGCGGACCACGCGCACGTCTTTCGCGACTGCATCGAGCCCGCGCACCTCGCGTGGTTTCGCTACGACCTGTGGGGCCCGATGGTGCGTACGCCAAACGCCGCCGACTGGATCGTGACGTATTCGCCGGCGACCCATCCGTGTGCAATTCCGGCCGGCTTCACGCGCGTGTTCGACGTCGATGCCGACGGTGCGACGTTAAGTGAAGTATGGAAACGTTGATGTAACGCGGCGCGGCCGTCACATTCGCTAGAATCGCGCCATGGGGATGCGACGCGCGGCAGCGTTGATCGTCGCCGCGGCGTGCTCGCATCACGGCGGCGACGTCGCGAGCGTCGACGCATCGGCGCTCGACGCGATGCAACCGCCGCCCGCCGATGCGGCAAGCTTCGCGGCGACCCTCGACGGCAACCGCGATCGCCTGCTCGCGACCTATCTCGCGTATCTCGCCAGCACGCCGACCACGACGCAATCGAACGGACTCTCGGGCGCGACGATCACGACCGTGTGCCAGCTGTGGAGCGCGCTGCATCCTTCGGATCAGGACGTGGTGTTGACGATCACGCACCGGCTCGAGGGCGCGGTGCTCGCCGATAGCTCGCGCGTGCTCGATCACATCACGAAGCTCTACCGCGCCGTCGGCGGCCAGACCGCGACCGCGACCGATCCGGGCAGCTGCGGCGGCGGCGAGTACAACCGCATGATCATGCAGCAGGACGAGGTGCTCCACGCCGCGATGCTCGCCGCGAACGGCCACCAAGGCGCGGCGCCGTTTGATATCGCCGATATCCCGAGCGGAGGGTTCTGGCGCGACTCGCACGATCTCGGCGGCCCGCACGCGCCGTTCGATCTCAGCGACGAGACCAACGATGGCGCGCCGCGCGGCCAGACGCAGTACTTCTCCGACGTGACCTCGAACGCCGCGACGAGCGCGCTCGGCCGTCAGGATCTCGAGACGCTCGTCGATCCCTACGCGATCGAGATGGATCAAGACTACGACTGCCCGCACAACTCGAACCCGGGTTGCGCGTACACGACGTACGGGCCGGCGTGCTTGCCCGAGACCAGCGAGCTCGGTGTCGACCTGTACACCGGCAACTACGGCGACTTCGAGCCGAGCTGGAAGCCGACCGGCTGCTGACACCGGTGTCGCGGTCTCGCGCATCGCGGCGATCGCGCGCTCGGCAAGTCCGTGAAAGTCGTCGCGTGTACGCGGCCCCGGCCGTGCAAACCGCGCGGTCATGCGTGCGATGTTGCTCCTGCTTGCCGCGTGCAGCGACGCCGGCGCGATCTACGTCTTCGACGGCTCGACGCCGGTGTCGAATTTCGACACGAATCGGTACGAGCTGAGCGTCGTCGCAGCGGGCGATGTCGACGGCGATGGCCGCCCCGATTACTTCGTGTCGTCCGACGAGGCGACCGATCTCTATCTGGCAGGCGGCGCCACGACGAGCTCGAGCGATCACATGGGACTCGTTCCACTCGGCGATCTGAACGGCGACGGCCGCGCCGATGTTCTGGTGGCGACGTTCGACACCTACTACGCCAGCACCGAGCTGTTCTATCCGGGCAGCGTGCATCCGTTCGACCAGCCGGGCGTCGCGCTGCCGGGCTACGTCGCAGCCGCGGCGCCGATCGACGTCGATGGCGATGGCATCGCCGACCTCGTCGTCGCATCCGGCTCCGACGTGAGCTTTTACCGGGGTGGCGCTGGATTCGACATCACGTCGGCGCCCGTCGTGATCGGGCAGTTCGGCGTGGACGCGCTGCAGTCGGCCGGCGACGTCGACGGCGATGGCCGCGAGGACCTCGTGCTCCAACACGATCAGCTCGACGTCTATTTCGGCGGCGTCGCGTTATCGGGGTTGCCGAGCCGCGTGCTCGCGACCGGCAGCTTTCCGATCGTGGCGCGCGACTTCGACGGCGACGGGTTCGGCGATCTCGCGGTGAGCGATGGCTCCGACGTCCTCGTCTATTTCGGCCCGGGCCTCGACGACGCGCGACTGCAGCTCCCCGGCACGCTCGCCGACGCCGGCGACATCGACGGCGATGGCTATCCCGACATCGTCGTGATCACGTCCTCGTACGACGTCGGCGTGTACCGCGGCGGTCCGGCGATGGACGACGTGCTCGACATCGATCTGCCGCATCCCGACGGCCGCAGCTTTACCTCGGCGGCATCTGTCGGCAGCGGCGAGCTCGTCGCCGCGTATCCCGGCTGGCGCGCCGAGTAAGCGCTACTTCGTCTCGGCGCGCAGCCCGATCACGTTCCACGACTGGGTGCAATACGGCTTGTGGTTGTCGTGGCGCTGGTACTCGGCGGTGAGCACGAGCTGAACGACGCCGGCGTCGTCGACCTTGCCGCCGATCGAATACCGCCCATCGAGCCCTTGCACGGTCGTCGCGACGACCTTCAGCGTCGTCGCGTTGACCTTGCCGCCACGCTCGGGGACGCCGACCATTTCCGGAATCGTGTCGATGTTGACGGTCAGGCTATTCTTGCGCGCGTTCGTCGCGACGCCGAGTCTTCCATTCGGAATGCTGGCGACCGGAGCGGTAGAGCAGTTGTTCCCGATCTCCGTGTACTTGACGTCGAACGTGCCGGCGGGATCGACGTCGGCAAACGCGGGCGCCGACAACATCACGAGAACGATCAGCGAGCGCATCACGGGATTAGACGCCGATCATGCCACGACATTCACGGCGCTTGGGCCGTGCGCGGCGGATCGCGATAGACGTAGAGCGTCTTGAGCGAGCGGACCTCGCTGCTCTCGCGCGCCACGACCGTCACCGCGTTCGAGCCCGGATACATCGGGATGTCGGCGGTGAACGACAGCGAACGGCCGTCCTTGCCGCCGCGGTTGGAGCGATAGAACACCTTCTTCGCCTCGACCTTCGCGCTCTGGTTCGCGACGAACACGTAGATATCCTCGAGGTGCGATTCGTCGGTGACGCTGCCGACCAGCTTGAACGTATCGCCCGACGTGATCAGCATCTTGGCGTCGAGCGCGATCTGCGGCGGCGTCGAATTCCAGTACGGCGCGTACGCTCCGGCGCCGGTGCCGCCGGCGAATACCGCCGCGGTCGGCAAGAAGCCGACCCGCGCGCTATCGAGCTTGACCTTCGTCCACGCGCCGTAGATGCCGAGCGCGGTATAGCTGCCGCCGCTCTTCGCCGTGCCGACGAGGCTCGAGTCGGCATCGGCGCCGGCGTGGATCGCGATCGGCGCGCGCACGCTCACCGCGCCGTGTGCGTCGTGACCCGCGATCGGCGCCTGCAGCTTGAAGTGCAGCTTGTCGCGGGATTCGACATCGAGGTTCGAGTCGTACGCCATCAGCTCGAGCACGACCTCGTCGCCCTGCAGCGAGTTGTCGGTCTGCAGCGGGAAGTCGAACTGCTTCTGTTGGCCGGGCTGCAGCGCGCCGATCGTGAATCGCGACTTGCCGAGCACGACGCCATCGCCGGTCGCGTTGCGGAGCAGCACGATCGAGCCGTCGCCGATGCCGCCGGCGCTCTCTTCGGCGGTCGACGGACCCGAGCCGGTGTTCTTGACCGTGACTTGGAGGTGATACGACTCGCTCTTCTGCACCAGGCCGTCGCCGTTGCCGTCGTCGATGAGTTGCCAGGCGTACGCGAACACCGGGCGCGGCAACGACTCGACGTGCACTTCGATCGGCGTGGAGTGGCTGATCGCGTTCTTCGCCTCGTGCGTCTCGACGGCAAGCCGGTCGACGCGATCGTTCGCATCCATCGGCATCTTCAGCTTCGCGGTGAACGTCTTGGTCTCGCCCGGCGCGAGCTTGCCGATCGGCATCTCGACGTCCTCGAACATGCCGTCATCGGATTGCAGCCGCGGCAGCACGCGATACGCGACACCCGCACCGGCGTTCTTCACCGTCGCCGTCACGCTGACGTCCGCGCCGGCTTTGATGGTCGCCGCCGAGGTCGCGACCTGCACGTCGAGGTTCGCCGCGTCGCTCGCCACGTTTCCGGGCGCGGCCGGCGTCCAATCGACGCCGATCACGTTGAGCGCCGCGACGAGCGCCTTGTCTTGCTCGCCGCGCACGCGCGCGACCAACGCCTTCGCGCCGGCGACCAGCTTGGGCCGCGTGCTCGCGCTGACCGTCGACACCAGGTCCTTGGCGAAGCGGATCTCGAAGTCTTCGACGACCTCGGGATCGTCGATGCCGTCGTTGTCGTCATCGTCGCCGTCATCGGCCGAAGGCGGCGTCGCGGGGGCGGCGGTCTTGTCGGTCTGCACCGGCTTGACGTAGAGGAACGGCAGCTCGAAGGCAGGCTTGTCGATGTCCTTCGCGTACGTCGACACCAGGTGCGCGTCGAGGTCCTTCTCGCCGTAGCTGTGGGTCGGCGGCAACAGGCGCACGAAATCGCTCGCCGAGTCGTTCTTGTCGGGTACGTACATCCGCTGCAGCTGGATGTCGGGGACGATGCCCAGGTTCTGGATCGAGCGATCGCCGGGCGTCAGGTATTGCGCGATCGTCAGCTTGAGCTTGGACTTGTCGTCGTTGTCGTAGAGCTCTTGCACCGAGCCCTTGCCGAACGTGCGCGTGCCGATGATCGCGGCGCGGTCGAGGTTCTTGAGCGCACCTGCGACGATCTCCGACGCCGATGCCGAGCCGCCGTTGACCAGCACGGCGAGCGAGCTGGTCGTATCGCCGAAGCCGCGCTCGGCGCGCCGCGCTTCGCGGTCGCGGCCCGAAACCGTAGTCACGACCGTGCCCGAATCGACGAACAGATCCGACAGCTGCACGGCCTCCTCTAGGAGTCCCCCCGGATTGCCGCGCAGATCCAAGATCCACGACGTCGCGCCCTGCGCCGACATCTTCTTCATCGCGTCGGCGACGTCGCTCGCGATGCCCTTCGAGAATTGATCGACCTTGATGTAGCCGACGCCGTGCTCGAGCAGCTTGTGCTTGACGTGCGCGACGCGGATCACGTCGCGCATGAGATCGAACCGCAACAAGCTCGGCGCGTCCTTGCGCTCGACCCATAACGTGACGGCGCTCTTCGGCTCGCCGCGCATGCGATCGACCGCTTCGTTCGAGGACAAGTTCTCGGTCAGCTCGTTGTTGATCTTGACGATGTGATCGCCGGCTTTGATGCCCTTCTTGTACGCGGGCGTGTCGCGCATCGGCCGCACGACGAGCAGCGTATGGCCGACCTGCTTGATCACGATGCCGAGGCCGCCGAACTTGCCGCTCGTCGACACGTCCATGTCGCGCGCTTGCTCGGGGTCCATCAGGATCGAGTGCGGGTCGAGCGTCGCGAGCATGCCGTTGACCGCCGCGTACTCGACTTTGTCGAGATCGGCGCCCGCGTTCATGTTCGTCTCGATGAAGCGAAAGATGTTCTTGAGCTTCGCCGACAGCCGCCACGGCGAATCGACATCGTCGGTGTCGAACACTTCGCGCTTGTCGTTGACCGCGACCGTGACCTTGTTGCGCGCGGTGTCGGCTTCGACGAGCACCTCGGGGATGCTGTACGAAACCTGATCGAGCGCGCTGTACAGCATCTTCTTCGGATCGATGCGCGACGGATCGACGTAACGCTCTTTGATCCGCACGAGCGTCATGTTGAAAATCTTCAGCGCGGACAGGTCGTGGCGCGTGTCGGGCGCGGCGCCCGGAGCGGCGCGAACTTCTTGCGTGGCGAGCCCGATCGGAACGAGCGGAACAAATCCTTCGGGACTGCGCCGGACCACCGTGAGCACCAGCGCGAACATGCCGGCGAGGCTCACGACGGCCAGGTTCAACCTACTTCGCATCTCGCGATTATAGAGTGCAACGTCGACCACGCCATCACGGAAGCTTTCGAACGGCCCGGCTGGTACGGGCATGTAGTATGGTGAGCCGCAAGCGATGGCCGATCGGAAGAAAGCGGGAGGCAAGCGTCGCAAGTCTGCCAAGGTCATCGACGTCGACGGCGGCGAGGCCAAGCCCGTCGAGGATGCCGACGACGACGACGACGAGGCAGAAAGCGACGACCAGGGCGTCGATACCGATCTCGCGAACGCGGGAGCGATCGATGTCGGCGACGAAGATGCGCCGCACGACGACCGCGCCACCGAGCGCGCCGAGACCGACGACGTACCAGCCGTATCGCGCAAGGGTGGTTCGCTCGCCCGCCGCGATCCGCTGTCGGTTTACATGGCCGAGACCCGGCGCTACCCGCTGCTCACGCCGCAAGAAGAGCACGACCTCGCGGTCAAGCTCGTCGAGCACGGCGACACGGCCTCGGCTCGAAAGCTGATCGAAGCAAACTTACGCCTCGTCGTGAAGATCGCGTACGAGTATCGCCGAGCGCATCGCAACCTGCTCGACCTCGTGCAGGAAGGCAACATCGGGCTCATTCAAGCGGTCGGCAAGTTCGATCCGTACCGCGGCGTCAAGCTGTCGAGCTACGCGGCGTTCTGGATCCGCGCCTACATCCTGAAGTTCATCTTGAACAACTGGCGGCTCGTCAAGATCGGTACGACGCAAGCGCAGCGCAAGCTGTTCTTCAATCTGCGCAAGGAGCGCGAGAAGCTCGAGCAGCTCGGCTTCGCGCCGACGACGGCGCTGCTTGCCGAGAAGCTCGACGTTCCGGAAAAAGAAGTCATCGAGATGGAGCGCCGGCTCGCGGCGCCCGAAGCGTCGCTCGATGCGCCGCTCGGCTCCGGCGATGACGACGGCGTCCGCACGCGGCTCGATTACCTGCCGAGCGAAGACGTGCGGCCCGATCGCGCGGTCGCGCAAAGCGAGTTCTCCCAGCTCTTGCGCGGCAAGCTCGAGGCGTTCGCGACCACGCTCGAGGGCCGCGAGCAGGCGATCTTTCGCGAGCGCTGGTTATCCGAGGAGCCGTTGACGCTGCAAGAGCTCGGCGATCGCTACAACATCAGCCGCGAGCGCGCGCGCCAGCTCGAGAAGCGCATGCTCGATCGGCTGAAAAAGTACCTCGAGGCCGAGATGGGCACCGCCGTCGACATCGAAGCACTCACGCGCGAATAGCAGTTGCGGTACGGTCCCGCGCGATGACCAGTGGTAAACGCAAAGGCGATCACGTCAAACGCGTCGGCATCGTGTTCTCGGGTGGCCCGGCACCCGCCGCGAACGCGGTGATCTCGGCGGCGGCGATCTCGTTTCTCGACGACGACCGCGAGGTCATCGGCTTCTTTCACGGCTACTCGAACCTCGCCGACTATCACCCGGTCACGCACCGGCTCTTGCCCGACGAGCACTACCGCATCTTCCAGGAGAAGGACATCTCGGGTCTGCGCAACACGCGCGGCATCGTGATCGGTACGGCGCGCAGCAACCCGGGCAAGTTGATCGACAAGCCGGCCGATCTCGACGATCCGAAAAAGACCGCGGCATTGCGCAACGTCTACAACGCACTCGTCGATCTCGAGATCGACGCGTTGATCTCGATCGGCGGTGACGACACGCTCAAGACCGCCAACTTTCTCGTCGAATACCAGAAGCGGTTGCCGCCCGAAGCGCGCCACGTGCAGGTCGTGCATCTGCCCAAGACGATCGACAACGACTACAGCGGCATCGATTTCACGTTCGGCTTCTTCACCGCGGTCGACGTGATGGCGAAGGAGCTGCAAAACCTGCGCGCCGACGCGATCGCGACATCGAGCTACTTCATCGTCGAGACGATGGGCCGCAAGGCCGGTTGGCTCTCGTACGGCGTCGCGATCGCCGGCGAAGCGAACCTCGTGCTCGCCGGCGAAGACGTCGATGGCGAGCTCGCGACCCAATCCAAAGAGCTCAAGCTCGAGGCGCTCGTCGATCGCATCGTCGATCTGATCCTGACGCGCGAGAAGCGCGGCAAACACTACGGCACCGTCGTGCTCGCCGAAGGTCTCGCCGAGAGCCTGCCGCCGTCCGCGCTCGGCGACGTGCCGCGCGACGAGCACGGTCACCTGTCGCTCGGCAAGCTCGACTTCGGCAAGTCGATCGCGGCGCTCGTGCAGAAGCGCTACGAGCAGCGCACGCAGCGCAAGAAGAAGGTCACCGGCCTGCAGCTCGGCTACGAGTCGCGCTGCTCGCCGCCGCACGCGTTCGACGTGATGCTCGGCAGCCAGCTCGGCATCGGCGCGTTTCGCGCGCTCGTCGAAGAGAACCTCGACGGATATCTGGTGTCCGTGCACGGCCAGCTCGATCTCGCGTACGTCCCGTTCCACGAGCTCGTCAACGCGCAGACGCTCAAGACCGAGGTGCGCTTGATCAAGAACGGTAGCGACTATCACCGGCTCGCGCGGTTCCTCGAGACGCGCACCGATCGCATCGTCGAGTGGAGCCCGGGTCGGCGGCAGGAGCGCTAGTGACTCCGTTCGATCTGCTCGGCGGCGGCGATCGCGTCAAGGCGTTGGTCGAACGGTTCTACGATCACATGAGCGCGCACGAGCCGGCGCTCGCGCGGCTGCATCCGGTCGACGACCACGGCAGCGTCGCGCGAGCCAACCGCGATCGGTTCGCGCTGTTCTTGATCGGCTGGCTCGGCGGGCCCGAAGACTACGTGCAGCAGCACGGCCATCCGCGCCTACGCATGCGCCACGGCCGCGTCGCCGTCGACGAAGCGATGCGCGACGCGTGGCTGCGCTCGATGCATGCCGCGATGGATGCCGAGGCGATCACCGGCGACGCGCGGGCGTTTCTCGACAAGCGATTTGCCGAGGTCGCCGATTTCTTACGCAACGTCGGCTAGCGCGAGGTCACGCTGGCGCCGCCGTGGATGAGCGCCTGAAACTCGGGCCCGAAGTACATGTACGGATGCACGCGTTCGAGCGCGCTGATCGAATCGAGCCGAGCGCGCGCGGCGTCCGGTAACGCGAGCTCGAGCGCCTCGAGGTTTCGATCGAGCTGCGCGAGCTTCGTCGCGCCGAGCAGCGTCGAGGTCACGCCGGGCCGGCCGATCACCCACGCGAGCGCGACTTCCGCACTCGTGCGGCCGAGCTCTTTCGCGATCTGCGCCGTCGCATCGACGACGCTCCACGCACGGCTCGACGGATGTGCGAATCGCTCGAACACCGGGTTCGTCGAGCCGGCGAACGCCTCGATGCGCCCGGCGCCCGTCGTCTCGCCGCGATCGGTCTTCGAGTACTTACCGGCGGGCAGACCTTGCGCGAGCGGGCTCCACGGCACGATGCCGAGCCCGTACTCGTGAGCCATCGGCACGTGCTCGCGCTCGATCGCCGCGGCGCTGCGTGGCCTCGGGTTGGTCTACATGCACGAGCCTGCGATCGCCGATCACGTCGCGCGCGGCGAGCTCGTGGCCGTGCTCGAAGCCTACGCGCTCACCGTGCCCGGCTTCTTCTTGTACTTCACGCGCAAGAGCAGCCAGCAGCCGAAGCTGCGCGCGTTCCTCGAGGTCGCGCGCCGCGTGCTGAAGCGGTAGGGTCGCGACGTGAAAGTTATCTTGTTCGGTGCCAGCGGCATGGTCGGGCAGGGCGTGCTGCGCGAATGTTTGCTCGATGCCGGCGTGAGCGAGGTCGTCTCGGTTGCGCGCACGGCGAGCGGTAAGTCCGATCCGAAGCTGCGCGAGATCGTGCGTGCCGACTTCACCGACTTCACCGGGCTCGAGGCCAACTTCGATGCATGCTTCTGGTGCCTCGGCGTCAGCTCGAACGGGCTCGACGAAGCCGCGTACACGCGAATCACGCACGACTACGCGATCGCCGCGGCGCGCGTGCTCGCGGCGCCGGCGTGCACGCTCGTGTTCGTGTCGGGCGCAGGCGCCGACGGCACCGCGATGTGGGCGCGCGTCAAGAAGCGCACCGAGGACGAGCTGTCGGCGATGCCGTGGCAGCGCGTGTTCGTGTTCCGGCCGGGCATGATCCGTCCGCTACACGGCATTCGATCGCGCACGCGGCTCTACAACGTGCTTTATCCGCTGCTCTGGCCGTTCATGCAGATCGCGCGCGTGGTCGCGCCGGGCAGCGTGACGTCGACGGAGCGCGTCGGTCGCGCGATGTTGCACGTCGCGCGCGACGGTTATCGCGAGCGCATCCTGACCAACCGCGACATCAACGCGGCAGCGACTTGAAGTAGGCGAGCGCCTCGACGTCGTCGTCGGCGAACAGCTCCGGCAACGCGGTTTGCGCGGCTTCGCGCCGCGCGGTGTCGGCGTGGATGCGCGCGGTCGTCGCGCCCTTGATCGTCATCGCCGTGTTGTGAATCGCGAGCACGTCGGCGGCGAGCGTGCCGCCGACGAACACGCCGCCATCCCACGCAGCATCGGCGACCAGCACGGTCGCGCGCAGATCGTCGCGAACGACCAGGAATCCGTCGACGTACGCGAGGCCGAGCTCGCATGCCCCGGCGACGATCACGTGCGCGAGCGGCCGGCTGTCGCGCTGCAACTCGAGCGCGCCCGAAATCTTGAGCGCGCCGATCACGACGAGCGTGCCGGTGCGCATCGTCAGCTCGGGCAGCGCGAGCTCGCCTTCGTGCAGCTTGAACGGTCCGCGCAGCATCGCCGTGCGTGCGTGCGGCAGCTCGTAGCTCGCCGTCGCGAGCGCCGTCGTGATGTCGGCGAGCGTGGTCACGGTTCGCGCAGCTTCGCGAGCACGATGTCGATCGCGTCGGGGTTATCGAGGCTCGTCAGATCGCCGCTCGCTTTGCCGGTGACGAGCAGATCGCGCAGCACGCGCCGCATGATCTTGCCCGAGCGCGTGCGCGGCACCGTCGAGACGACCACGACACGCGCCGGCTTCGCGATCGCGCCGACCGCGGCGACGACCGCCTTGCATAGCGCGTCGCGCAGCTCTTGCGAATCCGCGTGACCGGCGCGCGGCACCACGAACGCGACCGGCACGGTGCCCTTGATGTCGTCGGGCTGCACGACGACCGCGGCTTCGGACACCGCCGGATGCGTGAGCAGCGCGGCTTCGAGCTCCATCGTACCGAGGCGATGGCCGGCGACGTTGATCACGTCGTCGAGCCGGCCGGTGACCCAGAGCTGGCCGTCTCGATCGAACAGCGCGGCATCGGACGCGGCGTAGTAGCCGGGAAAGCGCGCCAAGTACGTCTCGACGTAGCGCGCGTGATCGCCGTACACGGTGCGCGCGAGGCACGGAAACGGCTCGCCGATCACGAGCGCGCCGAGCTCGCACGGCGCCGCTTCGCTGCCGTCGTCGCGCAAGACGAGGCCGCGATAACCCGGCAGCGGATGGCCGCAGCTGCCTG
Organism: Kofleriaceae bacterium; assembly: GCA_036271395.1. Lineage (GTDB taxonomy): Bacteria > Myxococcota_A > Polyangia > Haliangiales > Haliangiaceae > JABFXX01. The sequence continues at coordinate 18,287 of DATBAS010000178.1, read as the reverse complement.
GGCGCGTCGGCGTCGCGCCGATCATCGAGCTCGTCCAGGCACTTCCGGTCTCGGTCTGGCCGTAGGTGTTGTTGACGAACGCGCCGCCTTGGCCGAGCACGTCGGTCGTCCAGTGCCACGTGTCGGGATCGAGCGGCTCGCCGACGAGCGAGATCAGCTGCAGCGAGCCGGTGCCTGTCACGATCGCGTCGCCCGCGCGGCGCATCATGCGCAGCGCCGTTGGCGCGGTGAACAGCTTCGTCACGCGGTAGCGCTCGATCAGCTCGTACGGGCGCGCCGGCGTCGGCGTATCGATCGAGCCCTCGAAGATCACGTGCGTCGCGCCGTGTGCGAGCCCGCCGACGAGCGCGAAGATCGGGAACGTCAGCCAGCCGACGTCGGCGGTGCACCAATAAACATCGTCGGTGCCGAGATTCAACGACCACTTGACGTTCGCGTACGCGCCGACCAGAAACCCGATACCGGCGTGGACGAGGCCTTTGGGTTTGTTCGTCGTGCCCGACGTATAGATGATGAAGCCGGGCTCGTTCGCCTCGAGCGCGACCGCCGCGGCACGCCGCGTCGTCGCATCGAGCAGCTGGTGAAAATCGTGCTCGCCCGGCGCGAGCGGATAATCCGCATCGACTCGACGGGCAACAATGACGTGCGGGATGTCGAGGCCTGTCGCGGCTTCGTCGAGCGTTTGCTTGAGCGGGACGACGCGGCCGCGGCGCAGCGTCGCATCGGTGACGACGACGACTTTCGGCTTGGCGTCTTCGAGCCGATCGCGCACCGCCGAGGCCGAGAACCCGGCGAAGATCACGCTGTAGACCGCGCCGATGCGATAGCACGCGTGGATCGCGATGAACGACTCGGGCACGTTGCTCGCGTAGACCGCGACGCGATCGCCCTTGCCGACGCCGAGCCCTTCGAGCGCCGCCGCGAACCGCGCGGTCGCGTCGGTGAGCCGGCCGTACGTCCACGTCTCGCGCAGCCCGTCTTCGCGCTCGTAGTGCAGCGCGACGCGCTCGGCGGGCCAACGATCGAGGCAGTTGACGCTGACGTTGCCGGTCGCGCCCGCGAAATAGCGAAAGTCACCGAAGCCGCCGTCGAGCCCGACGGTCGGCGCGTGCGTCCACACGAGCTCGCGCGCGATCTCGAGCCAGTATTCGGAGCACGGCAACGCGCGTAGTCGCGCCGCTTCCGCCGCCGTCGTCGCCGGCCGGCGCTGTTTCGACGGGTACACGAGCGGAGTTCCGAGCAGCGCGGTGTCCACGCGCGGAGCGTAGCGCGTTACACAAATAGAGGCCTCGAATCGCGTACCCTCTGGACATGCCGTGGTGGTTCACACCCGACGTGAGCTCGTGGCCGAAGGTGGCGGACGAATGGCTCGGTCTTCGACCCAAAACGTGGGTGCTCGATTCGACGGGCGCGTACTGGTTGCGCAAAGAGCCGCTCTCGTAGCGATCGAGCGAGGTAGAGGTCGAGGCGTTCACGCTCGAGCTTGCTCGTCGGTGTGGTTACATCGTCGCGTCGGGGAACTGTTGCACGTGGACCGATGAGGCCGGCCGCAGCATGCGAGGCTTCCTATCGAGACGGTTTCACGACACGACAGAAGAGCAGACTGTCGGAGCGACGTTGCTTGCGGCGGAGATAGGAGAGGCCGGACTACCGTCCGATCTCTCCAGCGACGCAGCGGAAGATCGTCGACGCGTGATGTCGACGCTCGAGCTTGCGCGGACGGTGTTGAAGAAACAGGAGCAGCGCTATGGCGTCGCCCTTCTCCGGCCGTTCTTAGGCATGCTCGTGTTCGACGCGTGGATCGGCAACGGCGACCGACACTCAGCTAACTGGGCGATCCTCGTGCGAGGCCCTCTCCACGGCTCCGTCTGTCGGCTCGCTCCGATGTACGACACCGCCGGCTGTTTGCTTGCGAACCTCACTGACGAATCAGTGCAGTCGAAGTTCGGTTCGGGCGACGAAACGTCGGCGATTGCTCATTACATCGCGAAGTGCCCATCCGGTTTCGGCGACGGCGTCGACGACCCAGGGATCCTTCACGCGAACCTCGTCGAGAAGCTGAGACGTTGGCCTGAATGGAGCGAGATCGCGCCGCCGCTAATCTCGTTCTTTTCTAAGAGCTTGGGCATAGCCGACGCGCTACTTATGGAGGTTCCGACCGATTGGTGGTCCGAACGGCGGAAGCAGCTTGTCCGTCGTTTGTTGGAGGGTCGTGTCAATATGCTCGCAGGACCGTCGTCATGAGCATCGACCACCTCTTCGTGATCTGGGGCGCACCAAGTGACGGCGGACGTCACGTCGTTGGGCACCTCAGTAGAGGCGGCTCAGCGGCATTCAAATTTTGGTACGAACCGGATCTGAGCGCCGCAAAAGCGCGAGGCTTTACGTTGTTGCCCGCGTTTCCAGAGCATCGTTCCGAGCGTGATCCGTTCGAAGCGCGCTACTTGTTTGCCACGTTTGCTGGCAGGATCCCGTCGCCGCATCGCTCGGACGCGGCACAAATGCTTGTTACTTGGGGAGTCGAGCATCCCGACGATCAGTTCGAAATCCTGGCGAAGAGCGGTGGTCTGCGCGCCACCGATCGCATCGAGGTTGCCGAGTATCGCGCTGATGATGACCTGTTGGTCGAGCCGCTCGAGTTTCGTGTCGCTGGCGTCAAGTACGTGCCGCTCGAGAGTCGCGCCGAGCTGACCATCGGCGCGCAACTGCGATTCGAGCGCGAGCCTCTTAACCAACATGACCCGCACGCCACAATCCTGGCCACGACCAACCACGGCCGTCGAGCCGGGTACGTTCCCAGACAGTACAGTCGGATGGTTTCGCGATTGTTGGATGCAGGAATCGAACTCGATGCGGTTGCAATCCGCGAGCTCGTTATTCCAGACGACGCCGGCCGTTGGGTCGTCCGAGCATCACGCGCGCGCTAGTTTCATGCGTGAGTAATAGCGTGTCGGGAATCCTCTACGTCGTCGGCACGCCGATCGGAAATTTGGAAGATTTGTCCCTGCGAGCCGCGCGGATCCTGCGCGAAGCCGACGTGATCGCCGCCGAGGACACGCGCTCCGCGAAGACGCTGCTCGCGCACGCCGATGCGGCGGGTGGCGTGAACCCCGCCCGCACGATCACGTCGTATTTCGAAGGCAACGAAGCGAGCCGCGCCGGCGAGATCGTCGCTGCGCTGCAAGCCGGCAAGCGCGTCGCGGTGATCAGCGAAGCCGGCATGCCGGGCGTGTCGGACCCGGGCGAGCGTGCGGTCGCCGCAGCGGCCGCGGCAGGCGCGCGCGTCGAGGTGATCCCCGGGCCATCGGCGGCGCTCGCGGCCTTGGTCGGCTCGGGCCTGCCGAGCGATCGCTTCACGTTCGTCGGCTTTCCGCCGCGCGAAGCCGGCGCGCGTCAGGCGCTGTTCGGCACGCTGCGCGCCGAGCCGGTCACGATGATCTTTTACGAGGCGCCCGATCGCGTCGGCGCGACGCTCGCTGATCTCGCGCTCGCGTTCGGCGACGATCGTCGCGCGAGCCTCGGCCGCGAGCTCACGAAGCTGCACGAAGAGCACGTGCGCGGCACGCTCGGCGAGCTCGGGCAGAAATATGCCGATACGTCGCCGCGCGGCGAGTGCACGCTCGTGGTCGAAGGCGCCGCGAGCGCGCCGCCCGACATCGACGCATCCGCCGAGCTCATGCGCCTCATGGCCGAGGGCCTCGGCCCGCGAGATGCCGCCGCGCGCCTCGTGATCGCGACCGGCAAGCCGCGCCGCCAGCTCTACCAGCTCGCGTTGTCGTTACGTGGAGATCGCAAGTGAACCTCGAGCTCGCATACGAGCGGCGCACGCTCGACTGCGGCCTCGACGTGATCGTGCACGCCGATCCGAGCTCGCCGCAGGTGTGCACGAGCATCTGGTATCGCGTCGGCGCTTCCGACGAGCGCGAGCTCACCGGCTTCGCGCACTTGTTCGAGCACGTGTTCAAGAACTCGCTGCACGTGCCGGCGCATCACTACGAGATCTTGCGGCGCGCGGGCTCGAGCGACGCGAACGCATCGACCGACGTCGATCGCACCGGCTACTACGAGGTCGTGCCCGCACACGAGCTGTCGCTCGCGCTGTGGCTCGAGAGCGATCGCATGGGCTACTTCTGGCCGGCGATGACCGAGGCGCGGCTGCGCCAGCAGCAAGAGGTCGTCGTCGCCGAGCGCACGCGTCGCTACGAGACCGTGCCGTACGGCGTCGAGCGCTTCGCGGTCGGCAAGGCGCTGTATCCCGAAGGTCACCCGCATCGCCACCTCACGATCGGGCTCCGCGAGCACATCGAAGCCGCGACGATGGCCGACATCGCCGCGTTCTATCGCACGTGGTACGTGCCGGCGAACGCGACGCTCGTGATCGCCGGCGACGTCGAGCCCGCCCGCGCGTTCGACGAGGTCGATAAATACTTCGGCGGCTTCCCGCATTCGACGCGCCCCGCGCGCAGCTCGCTCTCGGTGACCTCACGCGCGACGCGCGACGTCGTGCGCGATGGGCTCGCGACGCTGCGCCGCGTCCATCGCGTCTGGCACGGCCCCGCGGCGTTCGCCGCCGACGAGCCCGAGCTCGATCTCGCGGTCGCCGCGTGGTCGGCGACCGGCACGGGCCTACTGTGGCGCCGCCTGGTCTACGAGACGCAGCTCGCGCAGCGCGTGTCGGCGTGGACGACGAACTCGCGGCTCGGCGGCGAGCTTCACGTCGCCGTCGATCTCAAACCCGGCGCCGATGCCGATGCCGTTCGCGCGATCGTCGACGACGTGATCGCGCGGCCGATCGATCCCGACGCGATCGCGCGCGCGGCGACCCGCCACGAGGCCGGCTCGGTGTGGTCGCTCACCGGGCTCGTGCGCCGCACGCAGCTGCTGCACCGCTACGCGCTCTACACCGACGAGCCGGATGGGCTCGCGGCCGATCTCGCGCGCTACATGTCGGCGACGCCCGATGCCGTCGACGCCGCGGTCGCGCGGTGGGCGCGGCCGGATGCGATGGTCGAGATCGAGACGCAGCCGGAAGCCGGCTAGATCCCGTCGGTCGGCGGGTGCTTGATGATCATGACCTTCTTGATCTCGGGCGTCATGACGACGTTGTTCTTGTCATCGACCCAGACGGCTTCGAAGTCGTCGAGGTGATTGTCTTTGATCACCTGCATGCCCTTGGTCGGGCCGTCGATGAACATCACCTTGCTCCACGCGTCCGCGGTGAACGCGTCTTTCGCGCGAATCGTGACCGAGCGCGAGGCGTGCGCCGGCTGGCCGGTGCGTGGATCCAAGATGTGGTGGTAGCGCACGCCGTCTTTGACGAAGCCGCGCTCGTAGTCGCCGCTGGTCGAGAACGAGTGGTTCGTGATCGGCGCGAGCGCGAATAGATCCGGGTTGGAATCGGGCGTGCGCGGATCGCGGATGCCGACCATCCACGACTCCGCGCCCTTGCTGCCCGAGACGTACATGTCCCCGCCGGCTTGCACCATGAAGTCCGTGAAGCCGGCCTTCTTGATCAGCGCGGCGCACTTGTCGACCGCGTAGCCCTTCGCGATGCCGCCGAGCGTGATCGCCATGCCCTTGCGGCGCAGGAACACGGTCTTGTTCGCGCGATCGACGACGATGTCGCGCCAGCCGATCAGCGCGAGGCGCTTCTTGACGTCGGCGGGGTCCGGCAGCGAGCCGTCCATGTCCTCGTCGAACTTCCACAGCCCGTGGAACGCCTGCACGGTGATGTCGAACACGCCGCCCGAGCGGCGCGACACATCGACCGCGCGCGCGATGACCTCGATCGTCTCGTCGGAGACCTTGACCGGGTGCTCGCCCGACGCCGCGTTGATCTGCGAGATCTCCGAGTCCGGCTTCCACGTCGTCATTTCGCGATCGAGCCGCTTGATCTCCTCGAACATCGCCTGCGCGGTGCGCGCGGCATCGGCTTCGCGATCGGTCCAGAACCAGACGGACACGTTGGTGCCCATCGCGGTGTCTTTATAGACGAGCTTGCCGGGATGCCCGGTTCCCGATCCGGTCGCAGGTTGCGCGCCGGCCTGACACGCGAGCGCGAGCAAGGCAGCGACAACTAGACGCATGACTACCGAACGTGATGCACGCCGAACGACACGACGCGCAACACGATCAGCGCCGCCGCGGTCCCGAGCGTGACGAGCACGGATGCGACCGACAGCGCGAGCGTGGTCTGCGTCTCTTGCTGGATGCCCTTCCACATGCCGAAGCACGCCGGGATCACACCGCAGAACGCGATGATTCCGCCGGTGATCGACCCGTGCAGCACCGAGCCCTGCACGGCGGCGATCACGAGCCCGAGGATCGCGAGACCGAACGCGGCGAGCGCGGGCGTCTTCGAGTCCGGGGTCGGATCAGCCATGCGCTTACGCTAGCACGTCAGCTTTCTGTATACATCCGCAACTGTTCGCGCATCAGGTCATCCCCGAGCGAGCGTTGGACGGGCTCGAGCAAGCAGTCCGCGAGCACGAGCATCATGTCCTCGACATTGCGTTCGGCGACGAGCTTCGCGAGCAACGTCTTCGCGTCGCGGCTATCGTCCCCGGCGAGTAACTCCCTCACCTTCGCCACCGACAGATCACCCTGGAAGTCGATCATCAAGTTCTGACGGAGATAGTCGATCAGCCGATTCACGGGAAGCTGATTAACTCACCCGAGCGTCCGGATCAAGGCGACGACTATGCTTGCAGCCGCCGATGAAACGCCCGACGATGATGGGCGGGATGCCCCGGGTGTTGCTCACGGGTTTTTGTGCGGTGCCGGGGCCGAGACGAGCAGGGGTCCAGCTCCGGCACGTGATCCGTGCGCTCACCCCATTGCATTCGGTCGACTTGCTGGTGATTCGCGAAGGCGATCAGGCGTACGTCGAACGCCAGGGCTCCATCCGGATCTTGCGCGTGCCGACGCCCGAAGCCGCGTTGGATGCGCAGATCCAATCGTTCCAGCGCGCGCTCAAGCGCCAGCTCGAAGGCGCCGACTACGACGTCGTGCACTGCCGCGACGCGTGGAGCGGCCACACGGTGCTCGAGGCGCGCGAGCGACTCGGTTATAGCGTCGTCTACGATCTGGCGCGCGCGCCGCTCGGCGAAGCGCCGCTCGAGCCCGAGCTCGACGCGCAATACGCGCGCGAAGAAGACGACTGCGTGGCACACGCGGACGTCGTGCTCGCGCCGACGCTGGCGGCGGTGAAGTCGCTCGCCGGTCGGCCCACCACCGGGAGCCCCGATCGGATCGTGCTGTCGCCACCCGGCGTCGATGTCGATCGCTTCGACTGGGACGATGCGCCGTCGGGCGGCGGTCCGCCGCGCATCCTCTACACGGGGTCGATCGATCCCGGCCGCGGCGTGCGCGTGCTGATCCGCGCGATGTCGGCGATCTTGCGCGAGGTCGATGCGCGGCTCGTCCTCGCCGGGCCGGTCGTCTCGGCGAAGTTCGAGGCGCAGCTGCGCGAGGGCATTCGCGAGCTCGGGCTCGTCGATAAGGTCGAGCTGCTCGGCGCGGTCGACCACGAGCAGATCCCGGCACTGCTCGCGACCGCGACGGTGTGCGTGGTGCCCGCCGCCGCCGATCTGACGCCGAACCCGACGGTCGTGTTTCCGACGAAGCTGCTCGAATACATGGCGTGCAAGCGCGCCGTGGTCGCGCCGAACCGCGAGACGATCACGCAGGTCGTCGAGCACGGCCGCGAGGCGCTGCTGTTCGAGCCGGGCGATCCGATCGATCTCGCGCGCAAAGTCCTGCGCCTGCTGGGCGAGCCCGAGCTGCGCGACCGGCTAGCATCGAACGCGTACGACCGCGTGCGCCGCGAGCTGACCGCCAGCGCCGCGCGGCGCGCCGTGCGCAACGCGTACGATCGGTTCGGCAAGCTCGACGCGGTGCCGGGCGACGACGAATCGCCGAAAGTCGAGCTGCTCGCCGACGACGACTTCGAGGCTACGGTGTTTGAAGAAGCGCCGGTCGTGCCGCACCACGACACCGGGCTCAACCGCATGGGCGATCCGAACGCGCTCGAAGAGGCGCTCGCGGGCCTCGAGACCGGCCAGCGCGGCGCCGTCGCGTCGGGCGAGCTCGATCACGATTCGTCGGGCGCGCAGGCCAGCGACGACACGCTCGACCGCGTGCCGGTCGCGCCCGCGCCGCCGGGAGATCCGAACGACACCTCGAACGTGTGGACGGTATCGAGCCTGACCGCGCCGCCGGCGCCGGCCAACGACGACTGGGTCGTGACCAATGTCGCCGGCGTGATGGTACCGCTGGTCGAGCTCGACAGCGGCGCGGTGAGCCAGCTCGAGGACGGTACGCCTGCGGACGGCAACCGCCAGCCCACGCCGTCGGCGCCGCTGCCCGTCGCGGGAGACAACGCGTTCGTCGCCGGCGAGATCGACGTACCGACGCCGTCGCCGCCTACGACCAAGCAAGAGTTCACCGCGGCGAGCACGTTGCTCGGCAATCTCACGCCCGACGCCGATCCCGACACCGGCAAGCGCACGCCGTCGATCGAGCGGCGCGACCGCAGCTGAGCAGAAACCCACCCGCGGGCGGGAGCAGCGAAGCGAAGCCCGCGGGGAAGTAAATATAGTAGGGTGGGCGCGGGAGTTTGGACTATTCCGGTCGTCGCGCTGGTGAATCTGCTGTTCGGGATCGGGTTCGCGCTCGTCGCGCGCGACCGGATCAAGGCGGATGGACCATTCGCCGCACCGGCATTTCCGCTCGTCGCGCTGCACGCGGCCACGGTCGTCGCGCCGATCGCGCTGTATTTCTACGCCGTGCATCCGGCGTGGAGCTGGATGTACTTCTTCGACCCCAACAAGCTGTCGGGCATCGTCGTGCTGCCGCTGATGGTCGGCCACGCCGCGCTCGTGATCGGCGCGTGGTACTCGGCATCGGTGTTGATTCGTAAGGGGCTGCAGGGCGCGCTGATGTACGTCGGCGGCGCCATCGCGCTGCTGTTGTTCGTGCTCGTCGCCGTCGGCATCGGCCGGTTGTCGACCGCCGCCGATTTCCCGGGCTACGTGTCGCATCACGGCGTGTCGCTGTTCGCGGTCCAGCTCGGCTGGGCATTCGCGATCTCGCTGCTCGCGCTGTTCGGTTCGGCGGTGTACGTCGCGATCGAGCTCGGCCGCGATAGCAGGAGAGTTCAGGCGCGATGAGAACGCTCGTGCTCGCGGTGGTGCTGGCGGCGTGCGGACCGGTCGCGTACGTCAACCAGGTCACGCTCAAAGCCGACGATGCGGTCGACGACGCGCGCGCCGCGGGCGCCGAGCAGGCCAGCCCGTACTATTGGACCCGCGCGACGCAGTACTTGCGGATGGCGCACGAGGTCGCAGGGCGCGCCGACTTCCAAGGCGCGAATCGGTTCGGCCGGCTCGCGGAAGAAGCGGCGATCAAGGCAAAGGCAGAAGCGGAAGCGCATCGCGCCTCGCCCGATTCGCCGACGCCTGCGCCGACGCCCGCGCCGACGACGGTCGCGCCCGCCAAGGAAACGCCGTGAGATGGCTCGCGCTCCTCGTGGTCGCCGGGTGCGCCGGCTCGACCGTGCGCACGCAAGCGACGTCGACCGATGGGCTCATCGCGACCGCACGCGACAACGGCGCGCAACGCTGCGCGCCCGTCGAGCTCGCGATGGCCGAATCGCACAACGACTTCGCCGAGCACGCGCTCGACGAGGGCAACTACTTCGATGCCAAGCACGCGGCGTCGATCGCCGAGTCGAACGCGAACCTCGCGATCGAGAAGTCGCCGCCCGCGAAGTGCAAGGTCTACGGCGATCGCGACGGCGATGGCATTCCCGACAACATCGACAAGTGTCCGGACTCGCCCGAGGACAAAGACGGCTTCCAGGATGCCGACGGCTGCCCGGATCCCGACAACGACGGCGACGGCATTCCGGACACGGTCGACAAGTGCCCCAACGAGCCCGAGGACAAAGACGGCTTCCAAGATGCCGACGGCTGCCCGGATCCCGACAACGATCAGGACGGCATCCCCGACGTCCAGGACCAGTGCCCGAACGATCCGGAAGACAAAGACGGCTTCGAGGACGCGGACGGTTGCCCGGATCCCGACAACGACAAAGACGGCTTCCTCGACAAAGACGACAAGTGCCCGAACGATCCGGGGGTCGCGCCCGATGGCTGCCCGAGGAAGTACAACCTCGTCGTCGTCACCGAGAAGAAGATCGAGCTCAAGCAGACCGTCTACTTCGACTTCAACAAGTCGACGATCAAGCCGGTCTCGTTCGCGCTGCTCAACGAGGTCGCGCAGGCGATGGCCGACAACCCGAAGATCAAGGTCGAGATCGGCGGCCACACCGACTCGGTCGGCGACGACAACTTCAACTTGAAGCTCAGCCAGGCGCGCGCCGAGTCCGTGCGCCTGTACCTGGTCAAGCGCGGCATCGACGCGATGCGGATGGTGCCGAAGGGCTACGGCGAAAATGTGCCCATCGCCGACAACCGCACCGCCGAGGGCCGCTCGCAGAACCGCCGCGTCGAGTTCCTGATCACCGAGCGCTAGTTATTGAGCCACCAGCCGATCGGGGTCCACTGGTTGCCGTTTTCTGAACCGCAGCCGTCGCGGTCGTGGCAGCGATACGCGACGTAGATGTCGCCGTAGTAGGTCATGGCGGGCTTCTTGCGGACGCTGCCGTTGTCCCAGGTGTCCTTGCCGTTCTCGAACTCGATCACGTCGCGCATTCGCGCCGCGGTCCAGCGTGGGCCGTCCTCGGGAAAGTAGTTTTTCCAGGTCCCCGAGCTCGTCGCGGGTTTGGCGGCCTTCGCCGGCTTTTCGGCCACGGCCGCGATCCTCGTCGCCGAGCCCGCCGCCGAGCCGGTGGCCGAGCCGCCGGCCGCAAACCGCTCGAGTGCCGCCGCGACCCGGTCGCTGCCCGCCGAGCCGCCGCTGCCGGCGGCCGGGACGCTCGACGAGCCGCAGCCATCCCCGGCGCGAGCTAGCGCGAGAATGACCAGCATCGCCTTCATGCCGCGACGCTAGCATCGGTCAGTGGTTCCGGGTTGCAGAACACCGACTTACCAAAATGTCCTCGGCGGGTCGGATTTCTTGTTATGACAGTCGTCCCATGCGAGCGCGTTCTCTCGCCGTCGTCGTCGCCGTCCTGAGCTTGCTCGTGGTTGCGGGGCATTCCCGCGTCGCGCGCGCGGACGCCAAGTCCGATATCGCCGCGAAGCTGAAAGCGGCGATGGAGGCGTACGACACCTTCGACTACGACGGTGCGCGCAAGCAGCTCACCGCGGCGATCGCGGCCGGTGAGAAAGCGCACCTCGACAAAGATCCGATCCTCGCGAAGGCGTACTTGGATCTCGGCATCGTCGCGTTCGCGGTGCCCGACAAGGACGCGGCGAAAAAAGCGTTCGTGTCGGCAGCGCAGATCGATCCGAAGATCCAGATCGACGTCGCGTACAAGTCGCCCGAGCTCGCGAGCTTGCTCGACCGTGCGCGCCTCGAGGCGAAGACCAGCGGCGGCAACAGCGGTGGCGGCGACGAGCTCAACCTCGGCCCCGAAGCCGGTGGTGGTGGCGACTGCAGCTCGGCCAAGGGCCTCGAGCACCAGCTGATCGACACGGCCAAAGGCGGCGCGCCGATCAAGATCGAGGCGCAGGTCGGCAACGACGTCAAGGCCGCGAAGGTCTCCGTCATGTTCCGCAGCGAAGGCGCGAGCGACTTCACCGAGGTGAAGCTGTCGAAGTCGGGCTGCAACTACACCGGGCAGATTCCGAGCGCGGCCGTCAAAGGGATGGTGCACTACTACGTCGCCGCGTACGACGGGGGCGGCAAGCTCATCGCGTCGAAGGGTTCGGCCGGCGCGCCGAACATCATCGAGGTGACCGGCGGCGGCAGCGGCGGCAAGAACGGCGACGAAGAGGATCCGCTCGGCGGCAAGAAGACCGTCGCGCAAGTCGATTCGAGCTCGGGCGATGACACCAGCATCAGCGCGGGGACGAACGTGCCGGGTAAGCCGAAGAAGGTGTGGATCGGCGTCAACGGCGGCACCGGCGGCGGTTACGTCACCGGCACGACCGAAGGCGGCAACACCGTCAAGAACTGCTGCCTCGGCGAGAACCCGGTCGTGTTGCTCGGCGAGCTCGGCTACAACGTCTCGCCGCAACTCGCGATCGGCGTCGCGTTCCGCATGGGGTTGCCGCTCGGCGCGAACCTCGACGGTCACTCGACCGGCGCACCCGGCGGCCTCGTCCGCGTGCACTACGCGCTGAGCGACGACGGCGATGGCCTGCACGTGCTCGGCGAGCTCGGCTTCGGCTTCCTGCGCAACACGATCAAGCTCGACGATCCGATGATGGGCATGGACACCGACGTCGTCGCCCAGGGCCCGCTGCTCGTCGGCGGCGGCATCGGCTACGGCAAGAAGCTCGGCGACATGGTGCGGTTCACCGCCGATCTCGGCGCGATCGTCGGCCTCGCGGTCGTCAGCACGATCGGCGCCGCGCCGATGAACAACGGCGTCTCGGTCGACGCGTCGGTCGGCTTCCAGTTCGGCCTGTTCTGATCGACGTCATGCGAGGATGGCGCGCGGTCGCGTCGACCTTCGGGTGCGTTGCCTGCAAGTCGCACAGCGATGAGCCCATGCCGACTGCCAACCTGCCGGTTGCAGCGCCGGTTGCGGATACGCCTCCGCCGGCGCCAAAGCCGCTGACCATCACGTGGACCGAAGAATCGATCGAGCAATCGTTCGCGCTCGGCGGCGGCGGCGGCCACGCGTCGTCGGATCCGAGCTGACGCTCAAGCTCACGCTGCCCGACGGCCGCACCGGCGAGAGCAAGATCTCGCCGATCAGCTTCCGGGTTCACACGCGCGAGATCTTCAAGGAGATCGATCACAAGCCGGTTACGTTCGGCACCGAGCCCGCCGGCCGATTCGATCTTCTACTCGGCGGCGGCATGACCGGCGACCTCATCGGCAAGTCGGGCACGCTGCAGCAGATCGACTTCTTCGCGACGCACATGCAAGACATGACCGGCAAGAAGACGTGCAACGGCTACAACGGGCCGAAGCCGTCGATCGTCGTCAACTTGAAGCCGACCGAAGTCTCGCTGTGGAACCGCCGCACCGGCGACCTGATCGAGAAGAAGACGTTTCCGCCCGACGAAGACTGCCCGATGATGGCGATGACGAGCGGCGACTCGGATGGCGTCGACAGCTATCCGCCGACCGAAACGATCGAGGCGTGGCTGAAGACCAAGATCAAGCGCCGAGCTAGCTGAGCAGCGCGCGCAGCGGGTGTAGCACGATGTGGATCTCGCCCGCGGTGACCTCGGCCGCGCTCGGCGCCGGGCTCAGCACGACGGCGGCTTCGACCACGCGATCGCCGCCTTCGTTGAGATAGATGACGCGCTTGAGCGGCGCACGCCGCGTGGCGACGAGCTCGAGATCCTCGAACAACGTCGGGTAGACCTCGGGCAGCGCGGAGTCGCGAAGCTCGAGCCCGCCGGCATCGCCCGCAGCGCCCAAGAATTCGAGGAACGCCGGGTTGGCCGCGCGCACGCGGCCGGCGATGTCGCACGAAGCCATCGGCAGCGGCACCGCGCCGAACAATTCGGCGCCGGCTTTGACGCGGTGATCGTGCTCGCGGCGTTCGCGCGCGGCGTCGGGGGCGAGCGCGCGGCGTCGAGGCGCGCCGCCTTGCTCCATCCCGAGCATGCCCATCAGCGTGCGCAGCTCGTACATGAACGCGGGCACGTCGTGATGGCGCTTCGACGGATCTTTCGAGGTCGCACGCGCGATGATCGCGTCGGCGCGTTCGTCGAGCGGCTCGTCGAGCAACTTCGACGGCGGCGGCAGCGCTTTCGTGCGCTGCTTCTCGAACACGGTCTTGGTGTCGCCGGTAAACGGCAGCGCGCCGGTCAACAGCTCCCAGAACACGACGCCCATCGCGTAGATGTCGCTCGCCTGCGATGCGGGCTCGCCATCGATCCGCTCCGGCGCGAGATACTCCGGCGTGCCGTCGAGCCCGTCGTCGCGGCCGAGGTCCGCGCGCGACAACCCGAAGTCGAGCAGCTTCGCGAGCCGGCGCTGCGCCGGCGTGCGCACCAAGAAAATGTTCTCGGTCTTGATGTCGCCGTGCAGGATCTGGCGGCCGTGGATGAAGCGCACGGCGTCGCCGACCTGCCACATCACGTCGCACGCGACCTTCGGCGTGAGCCGGCCCGACGCGCGCAGCTTCGCGTGCACGGTCTGGCCTTCGAGCAGCTCCATGACCATGAACAAGCCGAACGTCTCGTCCTGCCCGAAGTCGACGATCGAGCAGATGTTGTCGTGGGTGAGCGCCGAGGCCAGGCGCGCCTCGCGATAGAACAGCTCGCGGATGCGCGGATTGGTCGCGATCGCGCTCTTGATGAGCTTGAGCGCGAACGCCTTGCCGAGCGCTTGGTGGCGCACGCGCATCACGCGGCCCATGCCGCCGCGGCCGAGCTGGCCATCGACGACGTAGCGGCTGCCGATCACGTCTCCGGCGCGCGCGCCGCGCGGACGCGCGTCGAGCTTCGCGATCGGCGTGGTCTCGAGATCGGCGTCGATCGGCGCGACCGAGCCCGTCGCCGCCGCCTCGAGCTCGCTCGCGACGTAGCTCGAGCGCGACAGCACGCTGCGCGTGACCGAAGGCAACAGCGTCTCGTGACCCTCGCGTTCGACCGGCTCGCCGTCGAGGTCGAAGTCCGAAGAGCCGGGCATGCCGATCGACTGTACGCCAAACGGGCCGACTCGGGCTATAAACCCGCAAATGGATGAGGTCGCGTTCGACGAAGAGGCACGCACCGAGTTGCGCCACATCGAGGATGCGTTCGCCGACGTCGATCCCGACGCGGTCGACGTCACCACCAGCGAAGGCGTGTTGCGCCTCGACCTGCGCGATGGCACCAAGGTCGTCATCAACAGCCACCGCGCCGCGCGGCAGATCTGGCTCGCCGCGGTCGCGTCGGCGTGGCACTTCGATCCCAGCGCCGACGGCAGCTGGCGCTCGCCCAAGTCCGGCGACGAGCTGCGCGCGACCATCACGCGGCTCGTTCGCGAGCACGCCGGGCTCGACCTCGCGCTGTAGTATCCTCGCGCCATGGCCGAGTCGCAGATCGTCAGCGTGATCGGGGTGTGGGCGGCCGTCGCGTGGGCCGATGGCGTGCTCGCCGAGGCGGAAGCCGAGGGCCTGCGCAGGCTGATCCGCAACGCCGAGCTCACGGCCGGCGAGCGCACCGATGCGACGAAGCTGCTCGAAGCGCGAGTCGAGCTGCCACAGCTGTACTTGCAGAACGTCAACGCCGAAGCGCGCCGCGGGATCTATCGCGCGGCTTGTCGGATGGCGATCGTCGATCACGTGTTCGCGCATGCCGAGCGCAAGATGCTCGATCGGTTGCAGGGCATGCTGAACATCCCGAAGGACATCGCGCACGAGATCGAAGCGGACGTGCCGGGTCTCGAGGTGTGATGCAGAAGCGTCACTCGATCCGCCATCTGATGTGGCGCGGCGGGGTGGCGATGGTGTCGGACGGCCTGATGCTGAGCGGCTTGTATCCGCTCGGCGTGCATGCGTGGCGCGCGCTCAAGGGCGAGCACGTCGGTTCCGCGCGCGTGGCCGTCGCCGAATGGGGCATGGCGCTCGCAGTCTCGGCGCTGCGGCCGGCCGGGTTTCTGCCGTTGCCGGGCGCGACGGCGCGCGGCCCGCGGCCGATCATCATGCTGCACGGCTACGCGATGAACCGCGCGAACTTCGTCGTGCTCGCGCGCCGGCTCGCCGCGGCAGGCCTCGGTCCGATCTTCGGGTTCGAGTACTGGACGCTCGGCCGCGTCGCCGCCGGTGCGCGCCAGCTCGGCTGGTTTATCGATCACGTGCGCGACGCGACCGGCGCCGCAGAGGTCGACATCGTCGGCCACTCGATGGGCGGCGTCGTCGCGCGCTACTACTTGGCGTTCGGCGGTGGCGATCCGCACGTGCATCGTCTGGTCACGCTCGGCTCGCCGCACTTCGGCACCGACGTTTCGGCGGTCGGCATCGGCCACGCCAGCCGCGAGCTGATCTTGGGCAGCAAGCTGGTCACGCGCCTCGCCGCGTCGTCGGCGCTGCAGCACGCGCGCGTGACGACGATCTTGTCCGAGGCCGACGTGCTCGTCCCCGCCGCGAAGCAGCCGCCGATCGCCGGCGCCGAGCGCATCGTCTATCCAGATCTCGGCCACGTCTCGCTGCTCGGCTCGCGCCGCGTCGCTCGCGCGATCATCGAGCGGCTCAGCGAGCAGGCGGAAGCTGCGATAGACAAAACTCGGATCGGTGCATGAGGCAGGTCTCGTCGGCGGCGTGATCGTCGCGGCGCAGCGACTGGACCTTCGCTGCCTGGTGTTTCTTGAATAGCTCGGTCAGCGCCGCGTTGGTGTCGTCGTCGCGCGCACCGCTGCACGGATAGATCGCGACGCCGCTGGTGAACCGCGCACGCCAACGCTCACCGTCGATGCGGTGGACGAGCAACATCGCGCCGTACTTGATCGTGTCCGACGTCATCGGCACGTGAACGCGACCACCAACCGCGAGGTTGTCGAGCCAGCTCGGCATCAGCGTCGTCGCGCCGCAGTTGATGAAACCGGCATCGAACGCGCCCGGATCGTACGTCGCGCCGTCGCCGGTGATGACGCGCACGTTTGGCCACGCCGCGAGATTGGCGCGCGCGCGTTCGGCGAGCTCCGCATCGGCTTCGATCGCGATCACCGAGCCGGTGTTGCCGATCGCTTCGGCGATGATCGCCGTGTAGTAACCGACGCCGGCGCCGACGTGCAGCACGCGATCACCGGGCTTCGGATCGAGCGCATCGATCCACGCGAGCAGCGCCGACGGCTGGCCATTGTTGAGCTTGCGCTCGGGATCGATCGCGACGAGCACGTTGTGATAGAGCCGGCGCGGGTCAGCGTCGGTCGTCATTCGATACGACACATCGGCCGCGCCGATCGCGAGCGGTCGCGTGCGGACGATCCGCCACGGACCCGGGCCCAGGAACGCCTCGCGGGGCACTCGCGCCAGCGCCTCGATCAGGGCATCGCCGCGAATGTCGGAGACCGCGCGAATCTCCTCGGCGTAGAAGCGCCGTGCGTCGTCGAGCGTGCCCGTCAAGCCCATGGTGCCCCCTGTGTCGGAGTGTAACGCAAGCTTTCTTCACGAACGGTCACACATCTCCGCAACACGCGCCGCGCATCGTAGAGCCATGGAAATGACTCCACCGGTTCCGACCGACGTCCAACTCGCGGCGCGCGCGGAAGCCGCCGGCGATGCGGCGACGGCGCTCGCGCACTTGATGCGCGCCCACGCTGCCGCGCGCACGAACAAGCGCGACCACGCGCGCCTGCACTGGCTGATCGCGCGCTTTCACGCGCGCCGCGGCCAGCCGATGAGCACGCTCAAGCACGTCTCGCTCAGCATGCTCGCGTCCGCGGGCTGAGCGACAGCGGCTTCACCAGCCGCGTGACGACGTTCGGCCGGCCGATCTTCTGCGTCGTCGTCGCTTCGTAGACGAAGCCCTCGCGCATCCAGAATGCGAGCGCGCGCGGGTTCTGCTCCTGCACGATCAAGCGCAGCGCGCGTCCGCCGCGGGCGCGCACGTAGGCTTCCGCGTACGCGACCAGCTCGTGGCCGAGCCCGCCGCCGCGCGCTTCGGGCGCGACCAACAGCAACGACACGTACCAGGCGTGCGGTTCTGGATAGCCATCGTAGAGATCGAGCAGCGCGACGAGCTCGGCGTCGAACGCGCCGAGCACGTGCTTGTGATCGATCGTGCCGCCCGGCGGCACTTCGTGCATCAGCTCCTCGGCGAGGCCGGGGCGTGGCGGCTCGCCTTCGACGAGCGTCCAGAAGTCGGCACAGCGTTCGTGCAAGCGCTGGACGAGCGCGAGCTCGTTGCGCTCGATCGCGCGGACGTTTGGCACCATCACTTCGCGAACAGCGTCGCCATCGTCGCGCGACCGATCTCGACGTCGACGAGCTCGCCGATCGCGCCGACACCGGCGGGCAAGATCACCGACTTGAAGCCGTCGGTCCGGCCGATCAGCTGCGCGCGATCGCGCTTGCTCGGCCCGGTCACGAGCACGCGCTCGCGCCGGCCGACGTGCGCGGCGAACACCGCGGCGCTGATCTGTTCCTGCAGCGCGACGATCTCGGTGAGCCGCTTGGCTTTGAGCGCGGGCGCCACATCATCGGGCAGCTTCTTCGCGGCGAACGTGAGGTCGCGCTCCGAGTACGCGAACATGAACGCGCTGTCGAAGCG
>DATBAS010000177.1:0-66030 GCA_036271395.1 Kofleriaceae bacterium | reverse complement strand
GCGCGCCACGGTGACCGCGCACGCGACCTACAACGAGCTGCCGAAAACCGATCTCGTCGTCGCGGTCGACTCGCGCGGCCAGCACGCGAACGCGACGTTCGATCTGCGCGGCGCCGCGACCGCGAAGATCGCCGCGGCGGTCACCCGCGACGGCCAGAGCTATCGGCTCGATCGCGCGAGCATCATCGCGTCCGCGCACGATCCGGCGCCGCAGCTCAAAGGCGCCATCGACGTCAAGCTCGCCGCGCACGGGCCGCTGTGGCCGCGGCCGTCGCTCACGGTCGTCGGTGCCGTGCAGGGCAAGCAGCTCGCGGCCTTCGGCGTGTCGTCATCGGACGTCGAGGTCTCGCTCGACACGCGCGGCATGCCGAACGAGCCGCACGGCACGGTGCACGTCCACGCATTTGACCTGGCGCGCGGCGACACGCGCTACGGCAAGCTCGCGTTCGATGCGACGAGTCGCGCCGATGGCTGGCTCGATGTCGACCTGACGTCGAAGGCGCCGCAGTGGATCGTCGAGCTCGCGGCGCGCGTCAAGCCGCCGGGCACCACCGGCACGACCGAGATCGCGATCGCGCATCACCGCGTGCGCACGCGCAGCGGCGCCGACTTCAGCGGCAACACCGGCACGATCGTCATCGCGCCGGAGCAGGTTGCGGTGAAGGGCTTCAAGAGCTCGAGCAAACAGGGCGACGTCACCATCGACGCGACCTACGCCAAGACCGGCGACCTCGACGCGAAGGTCGACATCGGCCACATCGCGCTCGCGTCGCTGAAGCAGGGCTACACCGGCGATTTCGCGGCGCACGTCGCGGCCCAGCGCACGAGCGGCAAGCTGACCGCGCAGCTCGACGTCGATGGCAACGGGATCGCGCTCGCGCCGAAGGTCGCGCCGATGGATCTGCACGCGAAGCTCGACGCGAAGCCGGGCCACATCGCGCTCGACGGTAACTTCGCGAGCGCGCAGATCGGCAAAGGCGCGCTCGACGTGCAAGTTGTCGCGCCGCAAAATCTCGCCGACGTCGCCGCGTGGCGGGCGAGCGGCCGCAAGGCGATCGAGCTCGCGAAGATCGAGATGACGAACGTCGATCTCGGCAAGCTCGCGACGACGCTCGGCGCCGGCAGCGCGAAGCTCTCCGGCAAGCTCGGCGGCAAGCTCGAGCTGACCGCGACCGGCGCCGACGGCACGCTCCAGCTCCGCGACCTGCGCGCGCCCGCGCTCGAGGGCACGGGCGGCATCGACGCCGATATCGCGATCGCGCAACCCACCGCCGACGAGCTCGCACCGACGCTCGCGGTATCCGCGAAACAGCTCGGTCGCGTCGATGCCGCACTCGATCTGAAGCTGCCGGCGAAGCCGTTCGATCCGGCGGCGTGGCAGCGACTCGGCGCGCGCGCGCTGAAATCGGCGTCGCTGCGCGCGAACCATCTCGCGTTCGATCCGGGCTTGCTCAAGCGCTTCGGTGCGTCGAGCATGCTGCGCGGCCACGCGACGTTCGACGTCGAGGTCGGCGAGGCGCTCACATCGGTGAAGGCGAGCGTCAAGATCCCCGATCTGCGCGGCTCGCCACTCGCGAAGCCCGCCGGCGCCGATCTCGAGGCCGACATCGACGGCAAGCGCGCGACGATGACGCTCGCGCTCCAGACCGACGCGCATACCGCGATGCTGAACATGACCGCGGCAGTGCCGATCTCGCTCGCTCAGCTGCGTGGCGATCCGAAACGGGTCACCGCGCTGCCGCTGACCGCGAGCATCGACATCCCGCAGACCTCGGCGCCGCAGCTGATGAACGTGTTCGGCCGCACCGAGATCGTCGGCGGTAACATGAGCGGCAAGATCGACGTCGGCGGCACGGTCGGCAAGCCGACGGCCAAGGTCCACCTCGAAGCCGACGGGTTGCAGGTCCCGCCCGGTCCTGGCGGCAAGCCGATCAAAGAGGTCAAGCAGCTCGCGATCGACGCGACCTGGGATGGCGCGAACGCGACGCTGAAGATCGACGGTGTCGAGGCCGCGGGCGGCAAGCTCTCGGTCGATGCGCAGGTCGCGCCCGAACAGCTCGCGCAGGGCACCGCGAAGATCACCGCGACCGCGTTCGACCTCGTGCCGGTGCTCGCGTTCGCACCGGGGCCGGCCGGTGGCGCGGCGGGCCAGCTCGACGGCGCCGTCACGGTCAAGAGCTTCGATCCGCGCACGATGCAGATCGCCGGCAAGCTGAGTATCAAGGACGCGCGCATCCCGATCGCGCCGGAGGTCGGCACGCTGCGCGATGCGTCGGTCGACATCGCGATCGAGCAGCACGACCTCAAGCTCAGCGCGAACGGCAAGCTCGGCCGCGGCACGCTCAAAGCCGACGGCTCGATCGCGCTCGACAAGTTCTCGCCGACCGGCGGCCAGGCCACGATCGTGCTCAAGCACGTGTCGCCGATCGGCTCGGTGCAGCCGCTGATCGACGCGCAGATCGTCGCCAAGCTCGCGCACAAAGGCGAAGGCTGGCAGGCCGACATCACGATCGACCACGGCTTCATCAAGCTCGACACGCAGGGCGGCGAGAAGCTCAAGCCGGTCGGCGCACCGAGCGACCTCGCGTTCGGCGCGAAACCGTCGCCGAGCACGCAAAAGCCAAAGCAGCCCGACGGCAAGACGAAGAAGCCCCAGAGCTCGATGTTCGTCGCGAACATCAAGCTGCAGCCGACGCCGGTCGAATCGGATCAGGTGCGCACGACGGTGCGCGGCGATCTGCACGCGGTCGCCGATCTGCAGGGCATCGACATCAAAGGCAAGATCGAGACGCAGGGCGGCGACGTCGAGCTGTTCGATCGCCGCTATCGCATCGAGCAAGCCCAGGTGCAGTTCGACGGCTCGACCGATCCGCTGCTCGCCGTCGAGATCTCGTACGATTTCCCAGACGTCACGCTCGACGCGAAGATCAACGGGCGTGCGAGCAAACCACAACTGCAGCTCTCGTCGAACCCCGGCAGCTACACGCAGAGCCAGCTGCTCGGGTTCTTGCTCGGCGGCGAGCCCGGCGGCGACACTCAAGCGAGCAGCGTCGCCGATACCGCGACGTCGGCCGGCGAGTCGCTGATCGGCGCGCAGCTCGGCAACTACGTCAAGAAGGCGATCCCCGGCATCAAGGTCGACGTGCTCAAGTACAACGCGGCGAGCGCGACCAGCAGCGAAGCGATCGAGGCGGGCACGTGGATCACGCACACGGTGTTCTTCCAGTTCACCGAGCATCCGGAAGCGCGGCCCGACGAGAACGACGAAGAAGGCACGCTCGAGTACTGGATCACGCACCGGCTCGAGCTGCAGGTCACCGCCGGCGATCGCAACTACGACGGCGTCGACATGCTGTGGCGTCATCGCTACTGAGCGCATTCGCTCGCTTGCCGGCTCGATCGCAGCCGTCAAGCTTCGATCATGCTCGAGAAGATCCCAGCGTTCGTCGGGCGCGGACTCGATCGCGTTCGCTCCGGATTCGATCGCGTCGTCGCGCTGCGGGCCGGCATCGCGGCCGCGCCGCCATCGATCGTCGTGACGAGCTCCGCGTTTCGCGAAGGCGAGCCGATCCCGGCGAAGTACACCGCCGACGGCATCGGGATCTCGCCGCCGATCGCGTGGCGCGGCGTGCCCGAGTCCGCACGTGCGATCACCATCGTGATCGAGGATGCCGATAGCCCATCGCCGATGCCGCTCGTCCACGGCATCGCGGTGCACGTCGCGCCGAACGCCGGCGAGCTCGTCGAGGCCGCGCTACGCGAGCACGGCGCCGAGCTCGCGGTCGGCCGCAACTCGTTCTTCTCGGCGGCGTGGTTGCCGCCCGATCCGCCGCCGGGCCACGGCGACCATCGCTACGTGTTTCAGGTGTTCGCGATCGATCACGATCCCGACCTCGGCCCGCATCCGGGCCGGTCGGCGGTCGTCGAGGCGCTGGCGGGTCACACGATCGCGCGCGGGCTGCTCGTCGGGACGTACCGCCGCGCGAGCTGATACGCTCGCTCGGTGATCGAGCTCGCGAGCGTCGTCAAACGCTTCGGCAACGCGCTTGCCGTGAAGGGCGTGTCGCTGACCGTCGCCAAAGGCGAATTCGTCGCCGTGCTCGGCGAATCCGGCAGCGGCAAGACGACGCTGGTGAAGATGATCAACCGGCTCGTCGAGCCCGACGCCGGCGTCGTGCGGGTCGCCGGCAAGGACGTGCGCGGCGAGGACGTCGTCGCGCTGCGGCGCAGGATCGGCTACGTGATCCAGCACATCGGCCTGCTGCCGCACCTCACGGTCGCGGACAACGTCGCGACCGTGCCGCGCCTGCTCGGCTGGACCGATTCCGCGATCGCCGCGCGGGTCGAGGAGCTGCTGCAGCTCGTCGGCCTGCCCGATGTCGGTGCGCGCTATCCCGAGCAGCTGTCGGGCGGCCAGCGCCAGCGCATCGGCGTCGCGCGCGCGCTCGCCGCCAAACCGGAGCTGCTGCTGCTCGACGAGCCGCTCGGCGCGCTCGATCCGATCACGCGGCTCGGCCTGCAGCGCGAGCTCGCGCGAATTCACAAGGAGCTCGGCCTGACCTCGGTGATGGTCACCCACGACATGGTCGAGGCGTTCACGCTCGCCGATCGGATCGCCGTGATGTTCCGCGGCGAGCTGCGTCAGGTCGCGACGCCGCACGAGCTCGCCACCCAGCCGGCCGACGAGTACGTCGCGAAGCTCGTCGGGCTCGCGCGCGACCAAGCCGAGCTCGTGAGGAGCCTCGCGTGACCGAGCTGCTGCGTGGCCTGCCGCCGTTGCTCGCGGCGCACCTCGAGCTCGCGCTCGTCGCGCTCGTGCTCGGCACCGCGATCAGCATGCCGCTCGCGATCGCGGCGAGCAGCCGGCCGCGTCTGGCCGCCGCGGCGATCGCGGTGACCGGCATCATCCAGACCGTCCCGGGCCTCGCGTTGCTCGCGCTGATGGTGCCGGTCTTGGCGTCGATCGGCGCGCCGCCGTTCGGGTTCGCGCCCGCGCTCGTCGCGCTCACGCTGTACGCCCTGTTGCCGATCATGCGCAACGCCGTGACCGGCTTGCAGGGCGTCGATCCAGCCGCCGTCGAGGCCGCGACGGGCATGGGCATGTCGCGCGGCCAGGTCATGCGCCTCGTCCAGCTGCCGCTCGCGGCGCCGGTGATCGCGGCCGGCATTCGCACCGCGGCGGTGTGGACGGTCGGCGCGGCGACGCTCGCGACGCCGGTCGGCCAAGCCTGCCTCGGCAATTACATCTTCACCGGGTTGCAGACGCGCAACTTTGCGATGCTGCTCGCCGGCGTGGCCGCGGCCGCCGCGCTCGCGCTCACGCTCGACGCGATCTTGGCCGCGGTCGAGGTCGCACTCGCCGGACGTCGCCGCAGCCGCGCCTGGATCCCGCTCGCGGCGCTCGCGCTGTTCGTCGCGATCATCGTCGGCGTGCTGCCGCGCGCGATCGCGTCATCGGGCGTCGACGTCGTGGCGGTACGACCCGACGCGGCAAAGCGGCAGGCGATCACGCACGTGCGGATCGGCGCGAAGACGTTCACCGAGCAGTACGTGCTCGCCGAGCTCGTGCGCGCGCGGCTCGCCGCGGCGGGCATCTCCGCCGAGCTCGCGCAGAGCCTCGGCTCGAACGTGATCTTCGACGCGCTCGTGCGCGGCGACGTCGACGTCTACGTCGACTACACCGGCACGCTGTGGACCAACGTGATGCATCGCGCGAGTGGCCCGGCGCGCTGGCAAGTGCTCGCGGAGATCGAAGGTTGGCTCGCGCACGAATACGGGATCCGCAGCTTCGCGCTCGGCTTCGAGAACACGTACGCGATCGCGGTGCGCCGCGACACTGCACAGAAGCTCGATCTACACACGCTCGCCGACCTCGCTCGCGTCGCGCCGCGGCTGTCGCTCGGCGCCGACTACGAATTCCTCGGCCGCGCCGAGTGGGCGTCGGTCGTGCGCGCGTACGGCGTGCACTTCGCGCGATCGGCGACGTTCGATCCGGCGTTGCTCTACGAAGCGGTCGAGCGCGGCGAGGTCGATGCGATCTCCGCGTTTTCCAGCGACGGTCGGATCGCGGCGAATGATCTCGCGACGCTCGCCGACCCGGCGGGCGCGCTGCCGCCGTACGACGCGACGATCTTGCTCGGTGCACGCGTCGCCGACGATCCGCGCGTCACGTGCGCGCTCGCGCCGCTGCACGTGCCGGTCGAGCTGATGCGCCAGGCCAACGCGATGGTCGATCGCGACAAACAGTCGGCGAGCACGGCGGCGGCGTGGTTGCTCGCCCGCATCGACGCGCCCGCGTGTGATCGGTGAGAGACGCGCGGCCGATCTGCGCGCGGTGCAAGCGGCCGACGACCGTCTGCTACTGTGCGGCGCTGCCGCGGCTCGACACGCGTACCCGCGTGGTGATCTTGCAGCACCCGCGCGAGCGCGACATGCCGATCGGCACGGCGCGCATGGCGACGCTGGCGCTCTCCAACGCGACGCTGCGCGTCGGCATGCAGTGGACGCGCGAGGCCCTCGCCGACGTGCTCGACGACGCGATCTTGCTGTATCCCGGGCCCGGCGCGAAGGACATCCTGCGCGAGCCGCCGGAGCCACCGGTCACGGTGATCTGCGTCGACGGCACGTGGTCACAGGCGCGCGGCATCGTCAATCGCAGCCCCGTGCTGCAAGCGCTGCCCCGCTACGCGTTCGCCGCGCCGGAGCCGTCGCACTATCGAATTCGCAAGGAGCCCGACGACCGCTACGTGTCGACGATCGAAGCGCTGATGCACGTGCTCGGCGTGCTCGAAGGCGACGCGGAGCGCATCCGCGCGCTGCTCGACCCGTTTCACGCGATGGTCGATGCGCAGCTCGCCGCGCAGGCGAACGCGCCGCGGCGGTCGTCGTTTCGGCGGCCGCGCGAGGTCAAGCCGGCGCCGGCGCCGCGCGTGCCGAGCATCTCGCGCGATGCGGTGCTCGTCATCGCCGAGGCCAATGCATGGCCGCGGCGGGACGCGAGCTCGCCGCCCGACGAGCTCGTTCACGTCGCGCTGCATCGCCTCGCGACCGGCGAGACGCTGTCATTGATCGCGCCGCCGCGCGGCGCGCTCGCGCCGAGCACGACGTTTCACACCGAGCTGGACGAGGCGACGCTGCGCGCCGGCGAGGCGAACGTGATCGAACGAGCGCGTGCATGGATCGGTGCGAGCCCGATCTGCGCGTGGGGCACGTATTCGATCGACCTACTCGGCCTGCGCAGCGAGCTCGACATGCGCGCGGCAGCGCAGCGGCTCGAGCAACGCAAGGTCGGCTCGCTGGAGACGTACGGCGCGCTGGTCGCGGCGACTGCGCTGTCCCCACTCGGGCCTGGGCGCGCGGGACGCCGGCTCGCGGTGCTCGTCGCGCTCGCTCAGCGCTGGATCGCGATGTCGACGACGACGGGCCGGTGATCCGAGGTGCCTTCGTCGAGCACGTGCGGGTCGCTCGCGACCACGCGCGCCTCGGTCATGACGTGATCGATGTCGAGCGCCAGCACCTCGCGACCGTCGCGCACGTAGTGCCAGGTCGTCACGCCCGCCGTGACCGCGCGCGCGAGACCTCGCGCGACGAGAAATGCGCATGTCGTGCCGGCCGGCTCTTCGTTGTAATCGCCGGCGACGATCACCGGACACGCGCGCGTGACGTGCTGCCAGTAGCTCTCGATCTGCCGCAACCGGATCGGCGGCGTCGTGACGTAGCCGGTGACCCAGCCGCGCTCGTCCATCGCCGGGCGTAAATGCACGTGCAGGATCTCGAAGCCGGCGACGAGCACGCGTTGCGCCGGAAACCAACCATCCGGCGTCGCCGCGATCAGCTCGTCGTGCTCGATCGGCGCGCGCGACAGCACCGCGAGACCGCCCGACGCGCGTGCGTCGAGGTGCACGGCGCGATGTGGATAGGGCAGGCGCTCGAGTGCGAGCTGCCACGGTTGCGAGATTTCTTGCAGCAGCACGAGGTCGGCATCGACTCGGTCGATCAGCGCGACCGTGCCATCGATGTCGGGGTTGCGGCAGTTGACGTTGTAGACGAGCAACTTCACAGCTTGCGTGCTTTCCCGGCGCGGCGCCGCGACAGCTCGACGCCGACCGCGGCGAGCCCGCGCGCGTTCGCGGCCGCGAGCACGCTGCCCATCCCGCAAAACGGATCGACGATGGTCGTCGCGCCGATCGACTGGCAGAACATGACCGCCGCGTCGCACGCCGCCGCGCCCATCGCGCGCGACCACGTCATCTCGCCGAGCGCCGGCAACACGTCCGGCGTCGAAGTGCCCGGCGCCAGCCGGCGTACGCGGCTCGCGCAGATGAAGTGCGTGTACGCCGGGCGCCCGAAGGTCGTCGTGCCCGCCGGCACGCGGCACACGATCTTGTGCCACAGCGCGAAGCTGCCGGCCGCGTCGACGCCGCACATCACCATGTGGCCCTTGTCGATCCAGCGACCGTCGTGCTTGACGTCGGTCTGATAGAAGATCGCGACCGCATCGTCGGCGACCGCGCGGCACGCGAGCGCGACCGCGTCGACGAACCAGCGCCGCCACGCATCGACGCCGCCGAGCTGCGGCACTTCGCTGTGGTCCGGCAGCGACGTGACGATCGCGTGATCGGGTGGCAGCGCGACTCGCAGAAACTCGACGCCGTCGCCGTGATGCACGAGTCGCTCGGCCAACGTGCGTAGGTCTACACGAGCACGCCGCCGCCGTCGACCACGATCGCCTCGCCGGTCACGTACGGGTTCGCCATCACCGCCAGGTACATCGCGGCGATGTCTTCGGGCTGGCCAACGCGTCGCACCGGCATCGTCTCGGCGAACTGCGCGAACAGCTTCGCGCGCGCGTCGGCGGCCATGCTGGCCCACAGCTCGGTCTCGACGAGGCCGGGGATGACGACGTTGACGCGAATCGGCGCGAGCTCGACGGCGAGCACGCGGCCGAGCGACTCCATCGCGCCGCACACGCTGGCGCCGAGCGCCCAACCCGGAT
Organism: Kofleriaceae bacterium; assembly: GCA_036271395.1. Lineage (GTDB taxonomy): Bacteria > Myxococcota_A > Polyangia > Haliangiales > Haliangiaceae > JABFXX01. The sequence goes on along the minus strand of DATBAS010000177.1, from coordinate 57,035 downwards.
GACCGCGCCGACCGGCGGTGCCGCCGGTCAGCGTGATCGACGATCGCACGCGCTTCGCGGCATGCTTCACGGCGGCGAGCGCTCCCCAATAGCGTACGTCGAAGAAGCTGCGCGACTTCGCGAGATCGAGCTCGGCGAGTGGGCCGATCACCAGCGAGTCGCCGGCGGTGTAGACCAGGTGATCGAACGCGCCGATGCGCTCGAACACGGCCGCGATCGCAGCTTCGTCGCGCAAATCGACGACGTGGCCCTCCGCGCGCGCGACCGCAGCGACCGCGGCATCGACGCGCACGCGGTTACTCGACACGATCGCGACGGTCGCACCTTGCGCGCCCGCGCCACGCGCCACCGCCAACCCGATGCCGGCCGTTCCGCCGAGCACCACGACTCGAGAATTTTGCAATGTCATGCCGCTACGATGGCGCTTGGCAAAGAATGACGCCACCGCAGCAATCACATTACAATGATGACAAATGAGCATGATGGAAGGCTTGGAAGTCGTCGCCGCGGTCGTCGCGAACGGCAGCTTCGTGCGGGCGGGCGAAGTCGTCGGCTTGACGCAATCGGGCGTGAGCCGTGCGATCGCTCGCATCGAGCAGCGCGTCGGCGTTCGCTTGTTCGATCGCACGGCGCGCGCCGTATCGCTGACCGACGACGGCCGGCGATTTTACGCGCGCGTCGCACCGCTGCTCGCCGGTCTGCACGATGCGATCGACGATGCCGCCGGCGCCGCCGGCACCGTGCGCGGGCGTCTGCGCGTGCAGGTCCACGCGTTCGTCGCGTCGCACGTGCTCGGACCGCAACTCGGCGGATTTCTTGCGGCGCATCCCGAGCTCGAGCTCGAGCTCGTGATCGGCGATCGCGCCGGCAACCTCGTCACCGAGGGCTTCGACGCGGCGGTCCGATTCGGCGATCTGCCGCCTTCGACATTGGTCGCGCGCAAGCTGCTCCAGACGCGCATTCTCACCTGCGCGGCGCCGCGCTACCTCGCGCGCTACGGCCGGCCGCGCCACCCGAGCGAGCTCGCGCGCCATCGCTGCATTCGCTATATCGACCCGGCGAGCGCGCGGCCGTTCCCGTGGGAATTTCATCGCGACCGCAAGCGGCTCGTCGTCGACGTCGACGAGCAGCTGACCGTCAACGACACCGCGACCGGCCTTGCGGTGTGCCTCGCGGGAGAGGGTATCGCGCAGCTGATGGAGCTCGGCAACCGCGAGCGCATTCGCGCCGGTGAGCTCGTGCCGCTATTTCCGCGCTGGCAGGACGAGCTCTATCCGCTGCACATCATCTATCCATCGCGGCATTTGCCGCCGGCCAAGGTGCGCGCGTTCGTCGATTTCGTCGCGCGCTCGGCCGCGAACGCGAGCTAACTAGCGGTTGGCTTCCATCGCGGCGATCTTCGCGAGCCGGCGCACGTGCCGCTCGGCATGCGTGAAGTCGGCCTTGAGGTACGCGCCGACGAGCTCGGGGATCAGCTCGGGGCCGATGATGCGCGCACCGAGGGCGAGCACGTTCATGTCGTCGTGCTCGACGCCTTGATGCGCCGAGTACGTGTCGTGGCAGACGCCGGCGCGAATGCCCTTGAGCTTGCACGCCGCGACGGCGGCACCGACGCCACTGCCGCACAGCAGCACGCCGCGGTCGGCCCGGCCTTGCTGGATCGCCTCGCCGATCGCTTTCGCGTAATCGGGATAGTCGACGGGCTCGGTCGAGCTCGTGCCGAGGTCGATCGCGGTGTGGCCGTGCTCGCGGACGGTGTCGATCACGCGCTGCTTGAGCGGAAATCCGGCGTGGTCGCACGCGACGGCGATGCGCATCTGCGTCGTCATCCGCGGACTATAGCGTTGACACGGTCGCTGTGATCCAGCTCGCAGTTTATCTTGCCCCATCCCGACACGCGCGATGTAGCTTCGCCGGATGCGTAGTTTCACCGCCGTCGTCGTTGCCGCCAGCTTCATCGGGTGCGGCGGCGGCTCCGGCGGCTCCGGAGGCTCGGGCGACGGCGGCGGTGGCGGTGACGCGCCAGGCCCGACCGCCGATGCCGATCTAGCCGGCACGACCGCGGTCACGATCATCGTCGAGCCGGATGGCAGCGACGCGGCGCAGCTGGTGAGCGCGATCGAAGCGGCGACCACGTCGATCGACATGACGATGTACGAGATCTCCGACGACCGCATCATCAACGCGCTGGTCGCGCGCGCGAAAGCGGGCGTCAAAGTGCAGGCGATCCTCGACGGCGCGACCGGCAGCGGCGCGCAGAGTGGCGTCGACAACAAGTCATTCAACATGGACGCGTACACGAAGCTGACGGCCGCCGGCGTCGCGACCGTGTGGTCGAGCACCGCGTTCACGTTCACCCACGAGAAGACGATCGTCATCGATAGCGCGACCGCGTGGATCATGACGATGAACGCGACGACGTCCGCGCCGAACAGCAATCGCGAGTATCTCGCGATCGATACCGATCCTGCGGACATCGCCGAGGCGACCGCGATCTTCTCGGCCGATCACGCGCTCATGACGATCTCGCCGTCGGGCCCGCTCGTCGTGTCGAACACGAACGCGCGCGGCGAGCTGGTCGCGCTGATCGACACGGCGACGACGTCGCTCGACGTCGAAGGCGAAGAGTTCTCCGACCTCAACTCGAATGGCATCGTTCAAGCGGTGACGAACGCGGCGAATCGCGGCGTCACCGTGCACGTCGTGGTCGCCAACGACGATCCCGATCCGACCTCGATCAATCGCGTCAAGCTGGCCGGCGCGCACGTCGTGATGACCGGCCCGAGCTCGAGCGACGGCACGACGTCTAACCCGTACATCCACGCGAAAGCGATCGTCGTCGACTGCAACGGCACGAGCTGCGCGCGCGGCTTCGTCGGCTCGGAGAACTTCTCGACCGGCTCGCTGAGCTACAACCGCGAGCTCGGCGTGATCGTCAAAGCGCCCAGCGAGCTCGCCAAAGTGAAGACCGCGATCGATACCGACTTCGCGGCGGGCGTCGCGCAATAGCAGTGCGTTAAAACAGCTCGCCCTGGTTCGGATTGCCGACCGGTGCGATGCAGCGCGCATCGTCGTGCGATGCGAAGTCGGTCGCGACCTCGATCGCGCGCCAGCTCGCGCCGGCTGCGATCGGAACCATTGCTGTGATCGCCGCGATCGCCGGCGGCGCGGGCTCGACGACGATCGCGAACGATTCGACACCGTCGTCGCCGTGGGTCGCGACCAGCCCGGCAAACGCGGTCGCACCGTGGATCCAGAACGCGCGGCGCTTGTACCGCGCGTAGAAGCCGTCGGCGCGGATCGAGCACGCCGACGCGCGGCGCAATACCGGCGTCGCCGCGATCGCGGCCGACTCGGCAACGTAGATCGGCGGCGGCCGCTTGCCGCCATGACCGCGCCACGGCGCGAGCAGCCCCCAGCGCAGCACGCGCGACTCGCCGCCGACCGAGACCGTCGCGGTGTCGCCGCGAGCGAGGTTGAACCGATGCGGCGTGTCGGTGATGCGCTCGATCGCCACGTCGCAACCGTACTGCTACGGTTGGCGCGTGACGACCCTCCGCATCGACATCTGGTCCGACATCGCATGTCCGTGGTGCTACATCGGCAAGCGCCACCTCGAGAACGCGCTGGCGAGCTTTCCACATGCCGAGCACGTCGAGATCGTGTGGCGCGCGTTCGAGCTCGATCCGAGCGCGCCGAAGGTCGCGCCGGCGACGCGGCAGCCGATGGCCGAGCGGCTCGCCGCGAAGTACCACATCGACGCGACGACCGCGCAGGCGCAGCTCGAGCGCGTCGCCGGGGTCGGCGCGAACGATGGCCTCGAGCTTCGCTTCGATCGCATGCAGCCCGGGAACACGTTCGATGCGCATCGCCTGCTCGCATTCGCGCACGTGCACGGCAAGCAAGACGCGCTCAAAGAGCGCCTGTTCCGCGCGTACATGACCGACGGCGATGCGATCTATGACCGCGACGTGTTGCTCGCGTGCGCCAAGGGCGTCGGACTCGACGAAGCGGCGGCGAATGCGGCGCTCGCCGGCGCCGCGTACACCGACGAGGTCCGCGCCGATGAACGGCTCGCGCGCGAGCTCGGGATCAGCGGTGTGCCGTTCTTTGTCTTCGGCGGCCGACTCGCGGTCTCCGGCGCGCAGCCGGCCGACGTGTTGCGCGGCGCGCTCGACCAGGCGTGGAGCGACGCGGGCGAGAAGCAGGAATTCGCCGACGGCGCCGTGTGCGGCCCCGACGGCTGCGACTAGAGCGCATCTCGTCCGCATCACGGGCTGCGATCGTCGCGATGCGGGCGCCTTGCGTGCGTCCGGTTCTCGCTCGACCCGGGCGGCAAGCCAGGGCCTCGCCGCGCGTTCCGGGCGTGCGCCGCAATTCGCTCCACCTCGCTCGGTCTCGCCTCGCGCTGGATATGAGATGCGCGCTAGGCGAGGGTCGCCACGAAGCTCGCCGGCAATAGCGCGTAGACCGGCGTCTTGCGATCGCGATAGACGCCGATGCCGAGACCGAGCTCGTGCTTGGTCGCGAGCTGCGCCGCGACGTGAAACGGGATCGTGCCGATCGTCGCCGATGGCACGCCGTGGTCGTGTGCACCCCACTCGGCCGCGAGCTTGTCGCCGTAGATCGGCAACACGCGCTCGCCGTCCATCAGGCGCGGTTGAAACATGCCATCACCGTCGCCTTCGCGCATCGCGAACATCGGCTCGCGCCGCGCGACGAGCTCGCGCGCGAGCTCTTCGGCGCGAGGGTTCGCGTCGATGATCGCGCGGAGCCGCGGCGAGCGAAAGATCACGACCGGCTCCGTGACGGTGATCTCGCGCAACGTCGTCGCGAACGCGCCGTCGTCGATCGCGCGCAGCGCGCCGAACCGTTGGCGCACGACGTAGTCGCGGCCGCCGAACGCGGAGAGCTTCGTGGCGTCGGCCCGCTCGATTTCGACGTGAACGACGAGCTGCGGCCCGAGCGTCTTGATGGCGATGCCGAGGCCGCGCACGATCGCCCCGAATTCGTCGAGCGCCGGTCCGGGCTGCGCCATCATCGCGACGAGCTGGCCGCGATTGACGGTGCGCCGCATGCGTTGGAACAGCGCGAGCCGGCGGGTCGCGCTCGTCATGACCGACGCGATCGCGCCGGCGTGAAACCCCCAGATCAACGGCGCCGGCACGCGTGCCGTCGGCCACGTCGGCGCGGCTTCGATCTGCTGGTCCTCGAGCGGCTCGACGAGCGCCGCGAGCTCGATCTCTGCAGGTGGTTCGGCGAGCTCGCGATCGACGGCTTCGAGCAAACCGATGAGCTCGGCGTCGGCGTTGTCACTCGCGCAGCCAAGCGTCGCGACCACGACCCCGGATGGCGAGCGCGCGATCGTCGGCTCGGCCGGGAGGTTGACCGCGAGAAAGTTCACGCGACGGTTCTACTTCATCTCGGCCATGAGATTCATGGCCTCGTCGAGCCACGGATCGTGCGCGAGCTCGTCTTGCCAACGCTGGAGGCGATCGTCCGGCTTGGCGCCCGGCGGCGGCACCGGCTGGCCCACGGTCGGATCCTCGACGGTCTTGACCGACAGCATCGGCGGAGCTTTTTCGAGATCGGGCGCGACCGCCGCGAGCTCGTCCTTGGCCTTCTTCTCGCGCGCTTCCCACGCCACCCGCTGGAGGGGCACCCGCGTATCGTCGCGATGCTTCGCGAGGATCTGCGTGGTCGCGGCGATCTTGCCGAACAGCGCGCTCTTCGTGACGCGCGCGGCGCTGTCGCGCTGGAGCTTGAGCACGTCGTAGCTGATCTTCCAATCGTCGTGCGGCGCCGGCGCGATCTTCATGAACGGGATCGCATGATCGAGCGTGCGCTCCGAGCTCTTGATGTAGCTCGCCGGGTTGGGCAGCGTGATATCGGGAATCACGCCCTCGAGCTGCGTCGATGCGCCGCTGACGCGGAAGAACTGCTGGATCGTGATCTTGAGGACGCCGAGCTCGGGCTGATCGGAGTCGCGATCGAGATCGATCACGGCCTGCACGGTGCCTTTGCCGTGCGTCGGCCCGGTGCCGACGATCAACGCGCGGTGATAGTCCTGCAGCGCACCGGCGAGGATCTCCGACGCCGAAGCGCTGAACTGGTTGACCATCACGATCATCGGCGCCTGCGTCTCGAAGCCAGGATGTTCGTCCTTCATGACCTCGAGGTCGCCGGCGTGATCGCGCACTTGCACGACCGGCCCCTTGTCGATGAACTCGCCGGTGAGATCGACGGCGTCGCGCAACAGGCCGCCGCCGTTGTCGCGGATGTCGAGGATGATGCCGGCGACGTGGCGCTGATCGAGCTCGTGGATCAGCCGGCGGATGTCGCTCGAGGCGCGCCGCGGCGTGTTCGAGCCGCCGTAGAAGCTGGGCAGGTGGATGTAGCCGTAGGCGACGCCGTTCTTGTGCTGCACGATCGCCGCGCGCGCATACGACTCTTCGATGTTGATGACGTCGCGCGTGATCGCGATGACCTGTTCGTGACCGTCCGGTTTGCGGACGCGCAGCGTGACGATGGTGCCTTTCGGACCGCGGATCAGCTGCACGACGTCGTCGAGCCGCATGTCGACGATATCGACCGGATCCTTGCCGGGCTCTTGCACCGTCAAGATCAAGTCGCCTGCGGTGAGCTTGCCCTGTCGCCACGCGGCGCCGCCGGGCACGAGATCGGACACTTCGATCAGATCGTCGTGCTCGCGCAGCGACGCGCCGATGCCTTCGAGCGAGCCGGTGATCGCGATGTCGAAGTTCGCCTTCGCGGCAGGCGGCAGGTAATCGGTATGCGGATCGAGCGCGGCGGTGACGCCGTTGATCAGATCCGACGCGGCGTCGAGCGGGCCCGGCTCGCGCAGCCGCTTGAATTTCGCGGCGTACATCTTCGCGAGCTCGCCGCGCGCCTTTGCCTCGCGCGCTTCGGGCGTCGCCGGAATTTCCGCGACGGGCAGCGTCGGATCGGCGGCCGAGCCGGCCGAGCCGGATCCGGCGGCCGAGCCTTGATGCGCGAGCCGATCTTCCATCTGCGACACGCGCTCCATCACGTCGAGCTCGAGCCGTTTGCGCCAGCGGTCCTTGAGCTCGTCATCGCTCGCGGGCGGCTGCTCCTTCTTGGGATCGAGCTCGAGATACTCTTCGTCGTCGTGGTTCATCGGCGCCGCCAGCACGTCGGCCACGATCTTGTCGACCTGCGCGACGCGCTCGACGAACATGCGCTGGCCTTCGTGCGCCAGATCGAGCCGACCGCTGTGCAGCTCGTCGCCGATCTTGTCGGCATAGCGCGCGAGCTCGTCGCGATCCGACTGCAACAGGAACAGCTTCGGCGCGTCGAGTCGATCGAGGTACTCCGCGAACGCATCGCGCGACAACGCGGCGTCGATCGGCTTGCCGAGCAAGTGCTGGTGCTCGAGCAGCCCGGCGACCGCGGACGACAGCTTGACCTCGCGTGGGTCGGGCGGCGGCGGCTGCGGCGTGCCCTGCGACGACGCGATCGCCGGCGGCGGCGCCGGTGGCGGCGACGAGGTGGTCGATTTTGCCGAGCAGGCGATCAGCGCGCCGGCCAATGCAACAAAACACGCAGATCGGCTCACCCAGCGAGTCTAGCCGGGATCCGCGGTCGCGCCCGTAGTCAGATCGGGCTTATTGATACGCTCGCACGCCGTGGCGACACGCTCGCTCGAAGCCAAGTTGGCGGCCCTGCGCGACGCGCCGAGCCGCGTCGATACGCTCGCTGCACTTCGCGGGAATATCGGCGTGCTCGTCGCCGCCGCGCTTCGTCACGTCGACACGCACGGTCTCGCCGAAGAGCTCGCGCCCGCGTTCGAGCGGCTGTGCGAGCAGGGCGTCAAGCGCGATCCCGGATGCCGCGGCAAGGTCGCGATCGCGCGCTGGCTTCACGACAACGATCGCTGGGAAGACGGCGTGTTCGCGCGCGGCGTGACGTACCAGCAGCCCGAGCCCGCGTACGGCGGTCCGGTCGATACCGCCGGCGAGCTGCGCGGCATCTGCGGCATCGCGTACGCGCACGCCGGCGCGAGCGAAGCCCTCGACGTGCTCGCGCGCTTGCTCGCCGACGCGGATCCCGTCGCGCGCATCGCGGGCGCGCAAGGCCTCGGCGACTCGCGCCGCGACGGCTCGGCGTTGTTGCGCTACAAGGCGCTCGTCGGCGACGCCCATCCCGACGTCACCGCCGCCGTGCTCGAGTCGCTGTTCCGGCTCACCGGCGACGCCGCGATCGACTTCGTCGCGGCATTGCTCGTCGCGCACGACGAGCGCGCCGAGCTCGCGGCCTATGCACTCGGCGGCAGTCGGCTCGCCGATGCGTTCCCGCTGCTCGTCGCGTGGAGCGCCGAATGCGCGGCGCGGCAGCGCCAGATGGTCGCGTTTCTCGCGCTCGCGTTGTTGCGGGATGCGCGTGCGAACGCGCTGCTGGTCGACACGATCGCGAGGGCAGAGCGCGCCGAAGCGCTCGCGGCGGCAACAGCGCTCGCAACGTTCGCGGCGGATCCGGTGGTGGCGGCGGCGATTCGCGATGCGGCGGGCGCGCGCGACGCGGGACTTCGCGCCGAGATCCTGCGTACGATCGAGTCATGAGCGAGAGCGAGAAGTCGCGATATCGCGAGGAGAACGGCGAGCATTGCGTCGACGTTCGCGTCGCGAGCATCGAGCAACTGTTCGACAACCGCGACCCGGCGCCGTTTCGCGAGCGCGATCTCGATCCGGATCTCGCCGATTACCTGTTCGACGCGGGCGAAGATCTCGCCGACGAGGATCACTTCCGCATCGTGTTCTGGCTCGATCAGGCATGCCGTCCCGGCGAGATCGAAGCGGCCGTGCATGCGCACTTCGAAGATCTGATCGGGCGCAACAAGCGCGTCCGGCGCCGGCGCCGGCGCATCGGCCAGCTCACGCTCGTGCTCGCGATCATGCTCGTCGTCGGGCTGATCGCGCTGTCGCAATTCGTCGGCCGCATCGTGCCCGGCAGCCTCGGGGCGGGCCTCAAAGAGGGCCTCGTGATCTCCGGCTGGGTCGTGATGTGGCGGCCGATCGAGACCTTGATCTACGACTGGATTCCGGCGCAGCGCGAGCGCGCGATCGCGCGAAAACTGCTGGCCGCGGCGATCGACGTGCGCGCCGGCCAGCGCGAGGCGTAAGATCCAGGCGATGCGCTTGGCGGTCTGGCTGCTGGCGATGGTCGCGTGCGGCGGCGATCCCGCTTCATCGACGACAGACGGCAGCGCGCCGATCGCGCCTGCGAATCAGTGGACGTGGATCGCCGTCGACGGCACGACGTGCGGCAACGGCAGCGTCGCCGGATTCGGCATCAACCCGTCGGGCAGCGGCAACGATTTGTTCGTCTACTTCGAAGGTGGCGGCGCGTGTTGGGACGCGAACACCTGCTTCACCGAGCAGGCGGCCGTCAACATCGCGACGACGTACGACGCGACTCAGCTCGGCAGCGACGTCGCCGCGCTGACGATCGATCGCGCGTCGGCGGGCGCGCTCGCGCCGGTCAACTTCGTATTCGTGCCGTATTGCACGGGCGACATCCACGCCGGCAGCAACGTGATGAACTACGGCAGCGCCGGCACGGTGCATCACACCGGCGCGACCAACACGGCCGCATTCGTCGCGGCGCTGCAGCAGGCGTTTCCCGCAGCCGCGAACGTGTGGGTGACCGGCTCGAGCGCCGGCGGCTTCGGCGCGACGATGAACTTTCATCGGTTCACCGGCGCGTGGCCGGCCGCGAGCGTGCACTTGCTCCAGGACTCGAGCCCGTTCGTTCCGTTCATCACGAATTACTCGACGCTCCAGGCCGCGTGGCAGATCCAATTTCCGCCCGGCTGCACCGACTGCGGCAGCGATTTCACGTCGGCGTTCGACGCGGTCGCCAGCGCGCATCCGAGCAGCCGCATCGGCCTGCTCACGTTCGACGACGACGCGACGATCAGCGCCTACTTCGGCTACACCAGCTCGCTCGTGCCGGCGACGATGGAGCTCGTCGGCGATCACTACACGCACCCGCTCACCCACGCGTTCGTCGCGGCCGGCACGAGCCACACGATGCTCGGCGGGTTGACTACGATCGTGGGCCCCAACGGCGAGCTCGTCGGGCTGTGGGTCGAAGCGTGGCTCACCGGCGACTCGAGCTGGGCGACGGTGAAGCCGGCGGGCGACTAAGACCCAGAGCTCGCGGTTCTCGTGCCCCGTGCCGGATCGTGTCGCCGCGTCGCTGTTGTCAGATCCGTCGGGCGAGCCGAGTGTTCTGCATTTCGGATCGGCGGGAACGCGGAGAGTCGTGGACGAGCACGTGCACGTGGCACTAGCAACCGAGCCCTGGGGCTACGCGGTCATGGTCCGATGTCGACGAGGAACGCGTAGTCGAACGCCGCCGATGCGGCATCGGTATAGAGCTCGAACGAGCCGTCCGTCGTCGGGCCGAGCGCCGTTTCGACGACCTGCATGTTTCCGCCGACCGTCGCCTCGCAGTGGTTCGAGGTGGCGAGGTTCTGGACCATCATGACGGTGTCGCCGGGCCCAAACGAGCCTAGCCAGGCCACCCCGGTGTTCACGCCCAGCGACGTCGCGTAGAAGTACGCGTTCGAGTTGTTGCTGAGCAACACGCAGCAGTAGTACTCCGCGCCGGCGAGGCCCGAGCACACGCCGATCGAGCCGTTCGGACCGAGCTGGCCGACCTCGAACTGGACGGCCGAATACGCATTTGCGATCGGATTCGGAAATGCGAGCGCGTGCGGCGCCCCGTCGACGGTGGCTTGTTGTGCTTGCTGTTGCGACGTGATCTGCCACGGCGGCGTTGCAGGCATCGCGGTCCACGTCGCGATGTCGGCGGCCGAATAGAACCCATCGAAGGCGACGCGCGTATCGCCCGGTGAATCGGGTCGCGGGTCGCACTCGTCGCCGATGCCGTCGCCATCGGTGTCGACTTCGTTCGGAGTGCTGACGTGAGGGCACGGATCGCAGACGTCGCCGCGGCCATCGCCGTCTTTGTCGTGCTGATCCGGATTCGGGATCGACGGACAGTTATCGATCGAGTCGGGAACGCCGTCGCCGTCGCTATCGAGTGTCACGTCGGGCGCGACGACGGCGTCGGTCTTGTTCGCGTCGGTGCCGGCTTGATGCGGGTCGAAGCGGCAAGCCGCGCCGATTGCGGACATCAGGAGTAGCCAGCTCCGCACGGTGCGAGCGTATCACGCGCATCACGGGCGGATCCGCCGAGCATCCCAATACGCGAGCAGCTCGCGGGACTCCCGCGTCGCCAGACCGACGTAGCCATCGGGCCGCACGAAGTACGCGGCGTGCTCGGCGAAGCCGGCATCGTGTGCGGTGTCGCTCCATGCGAAGTGATGCAGCGCGACCCGCAGCTCGGCGCAGGCGTCGCGAAGATCTTGCGGTGGCTCGCCGAACACGTGGACCTGCCAGTCGAGCGAGCGCAACGGCGCGAAGTTGTCGGCGGATTCGACCCACGGCAGGCGATCGCCGCCGTGCACGCGGCCGGCTTTGCCTTGTGACAGGGGCGAGTGGCGATACTCGATCTCGATCTGAGAGACGGTACGAAACGCGAAGCGGCGCGCCGCGTCGAAGTGAAACAGCGCCGAGAGCACGTGCGGCAAGACATCGTCGCGCACGATCTTCGCCATCGTGCCGTCGGCGGCGAGCAGCTCGAACACGCGGTCCGTCGTCGCGACCAAACGGCGTGCGAATGGCACGCGCTCCTCGGCGTAGCTCGCGAGTATGTCCGCTCCGGCGCGGCCGTGGACCACCGCGGCGAGCTTCCACGCCAAGTTGATCGCGTCGCCGATGCCGGTGTTCATGCCCTGACCGCCGACCGGGCTGTGAATGTGTGCGGCATCGCCGAGCAGGAACCGCGTGCCGTCGCCGAACGTCGTCGCGACGCGATGGTGGAGCTTGTACGACGAGAACCAGTTGACGTGCGTGACCGCGATGTCGAGTCGCTCGAGGATCCGCTTCGGCACGTCGTCCCAGGTCATGTCGTCGCGGTCGCGTGCGAGCTCGCCGATCAGGCGCGCGCGCGTCGACACGTCGAGGGGGAACGACGCGAGAAACTCGCCGCCATCGAACGCGACGTGGATCTCGCCGTTCATCACTTTGCCGGTCGCGGTGACGTCGGCGACGTAGAACACGTGCTCGTAGGTGCCGCCTTCGAACTCGGCGCCGAGCGCGCGGCGAACGATCGAGTGCGCGCCGTCGCAGCCGGCGACGAACTTGGCGGTGACGTGCTCGCCGGTCGACAGCGTCGCGTTGGTGCCATCGAGTGCCGTGACCTCGACGCCGCGCTCGACCTTCACGCCGGCTTCGCCCAGGCGCGACTCGAGCAGCGCCTCGTGGCGATCTTGCGGGTAGACGAGCATGTACGGATAGCGCGACAGATCCGAGCCGGCGAGCAACTCGATCTGCGCCGCGTGATGGCCGTGCGTCCACATGTTGACGCGCTTGGCTTTCACACCTTCGGCAAGTAGCACCGCCGTGAGATCGAGCGGCTCGTAGAGCTCGAGCGTGCGCGCCTGCACGCCGACCGCGCGCGAGGTCGTGCCGGCATGAGGCGCCTTGTCGACGATGCGTACGCGCACGCCCATGCGCGCGAGCCACAGAGAAAGCACGAGGCCGGTCGGGCCGGCACCTACGACGAGGACATCGGGCTCCATGCCCGGCATCGGTTGCAATCGACGTGCTACTGGAGGATCTCGAAGAAGTCCCACGCCGGCGTGTGATTGTGCTCGTCGCTCGGCTGGTTCCACAAATACAGCGCCGGGTACGTGGTCAGCGTCGTGCCATCGTCGACGATCGGCGTGACGTAGAGCTGTGGGGTCGGACCGAGGATGGGGCTGTTGCGCGTCGACGAGAACGTCAGCCAGTAGTACGTCTTGCTGTTGCCCTGACTCACCTGCGGCGCCCACTTCGGCCAGCTGTTCTCGACACCCGGGCTCGAGCCTTGGTTCGTGCAGGTCGGCGGATCGTTCGCCGCCAGCCGCACGCGCGTGCCGCCGCTCGACGCGATCACGTAGACCTCGGCGGACGGGTTCGCATAGCTCGACGAGCCGCCGGGCACGACGTCGTACGCGATGTATTTATCGTCGGGCGAGAACGACGGGTAGTACTCGTTGTCGGCGGTGCTCGCGCCGGTCACGGCCGTCGCGGCGCCGCCGGCGCGGTTGTTGTACGGCACGGTCCAGATGTCGCCGTTGCTCACGGTCACGCCGCTGTTCACCGCGGGCGCGCTGACGTAAAGGATCGTGTCGCTCGTGTGCGCGAACGACGCGCTCGCCGCGTGATTCGCATCGCCGGTGCGCGCGACGTAGCCGGTGCCGGTCGCCGTCGACGTCGCTTCGAGATCAGTCCACATGATCTCGTACGCGCCGGGATCGGTCACGCCGTCGGTCGGGTACATGTTGATCGCGACGTGGTCGCCGGTCTGCCAGTGGTTCTTCGAGAACTGCGGCGCCTCTTGATTCAGCCGCTGCATCAGCGTCATCGCCGCCGCCGAGATGAACGGCGGCTTGGTGTGCATGCCATCCGAGCTCATCAGGCCGAGCATCGCGGGATCGCCGTTGCCGGCCGTATCGGTCGCCGAGTACGCGACGTACGTGCCGTCGGGCGTCGACGAGTGACAACCGATGCACTGCGTCGCCGCGCCGTCGTCGCTCGGTGCCGCGACGGTCACGACACTCTCATCGCCGATGTGAAAGCCGCGGAACCCGGTGCCGTTGCTCGTCGTCCAGTAGACGATCGCGCCGGGTGCGCTGACCGACGCGATCTGGATGTCGCCCGACGTGCCGATCTCGGGGCCGCTCGTCAGCATCGACGAACCGTCGTAGGTCGCGCCGCGCACGGTGACCGTGATCGGCTGCTCGATGATGTGATTCGACAGCGCGGACCAAATATCAGCGGGCATCGTCCACGTCGTCATCGCAGTGTAGACGACGAGCGGGTTGACCTCGTTGGCGGCGGTCACGCGGACCTCGAACAAGTTCTCGCTGCCGCCGGCGGCCCACGAGAACCTCGGACGCAACCAGTTCTGCGGATACAACGTGCCGACTTCGGGTTCGTACATGCACGGTCCGCCGCTCGCCGAACCAGTGCCCGCGCCGCCGAATAGCGTGCCCGAATTGGGCGGCGCGCTCGAATCGACGATCGGCGATGCCGGGAAATCCGGATACGGACCTGCAAACGCATCGGCGGTTGCATCGTCATTGCCGTCACCCGGCGTTCCGGAATGCTGCGGCGAACAGGCGACCACGAGCGCGATCAACATCCACGAGCGCATGTGCATAGCTTACGCAAAGCCGCGCGTCCGTAGCATCGGCGCTGGTATGCGACTTGTAAGTGTCCTCTGAACCATGCCCGAGGCGAAGCCAGCGCTGCAGATTTGGGCGCCACGGGCCAAGACCGTGGCGGTGGCGCTCGGCGCCGAGCGCGTGGGCATGCACGCACGCGGCGACGGTTGGTGGCAGGGACCCGCGCTAACAATCGGCACCGACTACGCGATCAGCCTCGACGGCGGTCCGCCTCGCCCCGATCCGCGGTCGCGCTGGCAGCCCGACGGCGTGCACGGCGTATCGCGCACGATCGAGAGCGGCTCGCTCGGCGCCGTCGTGCGTGGATTCGTCGCGCGGCCGTGGTCGGAAGCGATCGTGTACGAGCTTCACGTCGGCACGTTCTCGCCCGAGGGCACGTTCGCCGGCGCGATCCAGCGGCTCGACCACCTGCACGGCTTGGGCGTCACACATGTCGAGCTCATGCCGGTCGCGCAATTTCCAGGCGCGTTCGGCTGGGGCTACGACGGCGTCGACGAGTTCGCCGCACACGATGCGTACGGTGGACCGAGCGGCTTGCACGCGTTCGTCCGCGCGTGTCACCAGCGCGATCTCGCCGTGATCCTCGACGTCGTGCACAACCACGTCGGCCCCGACGGCAACTATCTCGACCAGTTCGGGCCGTTTCATTCGAACAAGCACAAGACGCCGTGGGGGCCCGGCATCAACTTCGACGACACCGGCTCGCGCGACGTTCGCCGCTTCTTCATCGACAGCGCGCTCGCGTGGCTCGAGGACTATCACATCGACGGGCTGCGGCTCGACGCGGTCCACGCGATCGTCGATACCAGTCCCACGCACTTCATCCGCGAGCTCACCGACGCGGTTCGCGATCTCGAGCGCCGGCTCGGCCGCGAGCTCGTCGTGATCGCCGAGTACGACGACCACGATCCGACGGTCGTCGGCGACGACGGCTGGCGGTGCACCGCGCACTGGAACGACGACTTCCATCACGCGCTGCACGCCAAGCTCACCGGCGAGCGCGGCGGCTACTACGGCGACTTCGCCGATCCCGGCGCGCTCGCGCACGTGCTCCGGCACGGCTACTGGCTCGACGGCCGCGTTTCGCCGTTTCGCGGCGGCCCGCACGGTCATCCGTACGGCGAGCTGCCGCGCGATCGGCTCGTCGCGTACACGCAATCGCACGATCAGGTCGGCAACCGCGCGAACGGCGAACGGCTCGTACGCCTCGCCGGTCACGCGCGCGCCAAGCTCGCCGCCGCGGTGATGATGCTATCGCCGATGGTGCCGATGTTGTTTCAGGGTGAGGAGTGGGCGGCGTCGACGCCGTTCTTGTTCTTCTGCGACTTCACGTCGGCGGAGCTGCGCAAGGCCGTGCGCGAGGGCCGCGCCGCCGAGCACGGCGCCGCCGATGCGTACGATCCGTGCTCCGCCGACACCCGCGACGCGAGCTCGCTCGTGTGGTCGGAGCGCGGCGCGCTGGCACACGCCGAGATGCTCGCGTGGTATCGCGCGTTGATCGCGGCGCGGCGCGGCCATCCCGAGCTGCACGCAGCGTCGCCGAGCAGCACGGTCGTGGAGCAAACCGGCGAGGTGCTGCGCATGCAGCGCGGCCCGTTCGCGCTCGTCAGCAATTTTTCGGACGTCCCGGCCAGCGCCGAGCTCGGCGATGTCGTGATCGCGTCTCAAGCGCTCGCGAGCTCGAGCGAGCTGCCGCCGCTCGCGTGCGCGCTGGTTCGTGCCTCGTGAACATCCTCGTGGTTTCGGCGCATGCTCGCGGAACGCCGGCGACCGGCGTCGTCGCGACGGTCCCATCGATCGACGCGGCGATCGCGAAGGCGCGCGAGCTCGGCTACGCGCTCGACGCCGCCGTGATCGACACCGCGCTCGACGGCGCGGCGTTTCACGCGGCATGCCCGAGCGTGCCGGTCGTCGAGCTCGACGATGGCGCCGCCGAGCCGGGCGCCGTCGAGCTCGAGCTCGCCGTGACACGCGCCCGGCTGTGCGACCTCGAGCGCATGCTCGCCGGCGTGCTCGGCCACGACGTGCGTACGCCGCTGCACGCGATCACGCTCGGCTGCGATTTGCTCGACGTGCGCGCGCCCGACGCCGCACCGGCGATCGGTCGGGTTCGCCGCGCGGCCCAGCGCGCGAGCGGGATCGTCGACGACCTGCTCGACGCCGCGCAGCTCCGGCTCGGCGGCGAGCTCGGCATGACGTTCGAGCCCGTCGACCTCGCCGACCTGGTCGAGCGGATCGTCGCCGATCAGCGCGCCGCACAGCGCGACCGCTGGATCGAGCTCGCGCCGATCCCGCCGATCGCCGTGCGCGCGGACCCGGTTCGACTCGAGCGCGTGATCGGCGAGGTCGTCGCGTACGTCGCTCACCAGGCGCCGGCCGGCGCGCGCGTCAACGTCGAGATCGTCGGCAAACGCGCCATCGTGACCGCGAGCTGCGACGGCCCGCTCGCCGAGCCACGCGCGAACAGCTCGGTCGCGATCGGCCTCACGGTCGGCGCGGCGGTCATGCGCGCCCACGGTGGCACGCTGGCGATCGAACACGCCGGCACGGTCCGCATCGCGCTGCCGATGAGCTAGCTGCGAGTGTTTCGCTCGGCCTTCGACTTGCAACCGAATCGCCACGTGGACCTCGTGGTCAGATTTGTCGTCGGCGGTCTCGCGGTATTGCTGTTCTCGGCGGCGGGCGAGTGCTTCGAGCCGGAGACGCTCGGCGGCCTGTTCGGCGCCGCGCCTTCGGTCGCGATCGCCACGCTCGGCATCGCGTTCGTGCAAACCAGCGCGCGCGGAGCCGCGAGCGACGCGCGCTGGATGCTGCTCGGGTGCGGCGCGATGTTCGCGTACACGTGCGCATGCGTCGCGGTCTGTCGCGACCGCAGGATCTCGGTCTCGTTCGGCGCGTTCGCGGCGTGGATCGTGTGGATCGTCGTCGCGGTCGCGTTGCACGGAGTCGTGGCGTGAAGCTCCAGCCGTCGCACTTGCGCGAGATCGCGGTGTGGGAATACGCGGTGCGGTTCGCGTTCGGCGGCGCGCTGTGCGTGCTCACCGGCATCGTCGGCGCGCGCTGGGCCACGTACGCCGGCATGTTGATGGCGTTTCCGGCGATCTTGCCGGCGAGCGTGACGTTGGTGAAAAAGCACGACGGCCGCGAACGCGCCGAGGAGGACGCGCGCGGCGGCCGCATCGGCGTGCTTGGCTTGGCGGCGTTCGCCACGGTCGTCGCGATCGCAGCGGGCTCGATGCCGGCGCCGCTCGTGCTCGCGCTCGCGACGCTCGCGTGGGCCGCGGTCGCGGTCGGCGCGTGGTTACTCCTCGCGCGCGAGTAGCGCGGCGATCTCGATGTCAGATGTCGTCGCGAACCAGGAGCGCGATCGGAAAGATCGCCCACAGATCTGCGACCGCGATCGAGCCGTTCCACGACCGGTCGGCCAGCACGTCGCGCCACACCCCCGCGGGCAACGCGAGCCGCGTCGCCGGATCCGGCGCGCCGAGCCGCGTCACCGCCGCGATCAAGCTCTCGCCGCGCGCAAACGCGAACACGCGCTCGGCCCGCGGACCAGTCGCTTCGAGCGGAACATATGCGCCCGCGCAGAGCTCGGGCCGCTTCGCGCGTAGGCCGAGGACGCGGCGGATCGTCCAGAGCTTCGCGAGCCCGAGCTCGCGCGCGGCCTCGGCCGGCTTGGCATCGGCAAGCTCGCGCAACACGCGCTTGCGCTCGTCGAAATCGATCGGCCGGCGATTGTCTGGGTCGACGAGGCTCGCGTCGACGAGCTCGCAGCCCTGATACAAATCCGGCACGCCGGGAGCCGCGAGCTTGATCAAGAGCTGGCCGAGCGAGTTCGCGTTGCCTCGCGGCGCGAGCTCTGCGACGAACGCGCCGAGCCGAGCCTGCAGCTCGGTGTCGGCGAACACGCCGTCGCACCAGCGGTCGATCGCCGCTTCGTAGCGCACGTCGGGCGCACGCCACGACGTGCGCAGCTTCGCCTCGCGCGCCGCCTTGTGCATGTACTGCTTCGCGCGTTCGGCATCCAGCGGCCACGCGCCGACGATCACCTGCCACATCAGATACTCGAGCGCGTGGTCGGCGATATCGCCCCAGTACGCATCGGTGCGAGCGCGCCACGCCGTCACCGCGGCGAGCCATTGCTCCGGAATCTCCGACAGCGCCGCGATCCGCGCGCGAACATCCTCGCCTCGCTTGGTGTCGTGGGTGCTCGTCGCGAGCAACGACTTCGCGGGTCCGAGCCCGAACATCCGATGGGCGTCGGCGGGCGCGAGCGCGTAGACGCGAAGATCGCTGCCGACCTCGCAGCGCGATGCGAGCCGGGTCTGGCGATAGCACAGCGTGTCCTCGTCGCCCTTCGCGACGATCGCGCCGGTGACTTGTTGCGCGATGGCCGCCAGCTCGAGCGCATCGGCGCTCGCGATCTCCGACGCAAGCGCCGAGCACAAGAACGCGAGTAGATCGCGATCGACCGACTCGGGAACCGCCGCGGCGGCTTGATGGATCCGCTCGCGCGTCGCCGGCAGCGACGGGCCGTACGTGCGATACGCCGGATAGCCGGCGAAGAGCTCGCGCAGCGCATTCGCGATCTCGCCGCGCGTGAAGTCGCGGCAGCTCGGGCTCGCCGCGCACGCGCGCACCGCGAGGTTGACGAGCCGCGTGACCTCGCTGTGCAAGCCCGCGCGCATGACCTCGAGCCGCGCCGCGCGGCTGCCGCCCGCGGGATCCCACGCCATGCCCGTCGCCTGCTCGAACGCCCGCGTCATCGCGGCTTCGTGCGCCGGCTCGACGAACAGCGCGGCGACGCGCTCGGCGAACTCGTAGCCGGTGGTGCCATCGGCGGCCCACGCCGGGAGCTCCTCGTTCGCCGCGAGGATCTTCTCGACCACGATCCACGTGTTCGGTGCACGCTCGCGCAGCCGCGCGAGATAGCCGGCCGGATCGCGCAGCCCATCGACGTGATCGATGCGCAGGCCGGCGACCGTGCCGTCGCTCGTCCACTCGAGCACTTTCGCGTGGGTCGCATCGAACACGTCGGCGAGCTCTTCACGCAGCCCGACGAGCGTGTCGATGTCGAAGAATCGCCGATACGACAGCTGATCGCTCGCGATGCTCCAGTGCACGAGCCGATACGCCTGCTGTTCGAGGATCGCATCGAGCTCGACCCGATCGGCATCGAGCGCGGCGACCTCGGCGTCGAGCGCGGCGGCGCAGCGCCGGTCGCGACAGATCTCGGCGAGGCGCCTCGCGAGCACGGCCTTGTCGCGGTGGCGGCGGCGGCGCGTCTCGGCATCGACCTCGCGCGGCAGCATCGACAGCGCGTCGCCGACGAACGCGAGCTCGGCGTGATCGATTCGCTCGCCCGCGCGGCGCACGATCGGACCCAACGTGCGCGGCGCGATCGGCAAGCGCACGTCGCCTGCGCGCACCGCGAAATCGCCGGCGCCGTCGTGGACGATGCCGAGCTTGCCGGTCCCGAGCGCGCGGCCGTAGCGCTCGGTCAAGATCGGCAACGTCACGCGATCGTCGGTCGCCCAATCGACGTCGAAGAACTGCGCGTAGTAGCTCGCCGCGCCGTTCTCGAGCATGTCGAGCCACCAGCGGTTCTGCGCGCCGGCGATGCTCATGTGATTGGGCACGATGTCGAGCAGGATCTGCAGGCCACGCGCGCGCGCTTCGTCGGCAAAGTCGTCGAACGCGGCGTCACCGCCGAGCGCGCTCGACACCCGCTCGGGATCGACGACGTCGTAGCCGTGCGTCGAGCCTTCGGCGGCTTGCAAGATCGGCGAGCAATACACGTGCGTGATGCCGAGCTCGGCGAGGTAGGGCAGCACCGCCTTCGCATCGCGCAGCGTGAACCCGGCGTGCAGCTGCAGGCGATACGTCGCGGTCACGACTCTCTCCGGAACAACCACAACGACCGGCCCTGGACGAGCTGCTTGGCGACGCGCTCGCCGGATTTCGCGAAGCCGCGCTCGGTGTCCATCACGTGGCGCCAATTCGGGCCCCACGGCGATCCCGGCAGCGTGATCTCGCGCGGCTCGGGGTGCGCATGAAATACGAGCAAGAACGTCTCGTCGAGGATCGGGTTGCCGCGGACGTCTGGCACCGGGATGCCTTCGCCGTTGAGCACGACCTGCAACGAGCGCGACAGCTGCTCGGCCCATTGCTCGTCGGTCATCTCGACGCCCTCGGGATCGAACCACGCGATGTCGGGCAGCGCCGCCTTGCCGCCGCGCGCGGGCCGGATCGGCCGGCCTTGGAACCAACCGCGCCGGCGAAACACCGGATGTCTGCGCCGGAGGGCCGAGAGCTGCGCGACGAACTCGATCAGGCCGCGATCGGCGTGCGCCCAGTCGATCCACGACAGCTCGTTGTCCTGGCAGTAGCCGTTGTTGTTGCCCTGCTGCGTGCGGCCGAGCTCGTCGCCGCCGAGCAGCATCGGCACGCCCTGCGACAAGAACATCGTCGCGAGCATGTTGCGCTGCTGGCGCGCGCGTAGCTCGACGACCGCCTTGTCATCGGTCGGGCCTTCGGCACCGCAGTTCCACGACCGGTTGTGACTCTCGCCGTCGCGATTGTCTTCGCCGTTCGCTTCGTTGTGCTTGTCGTTGTACGAGACGAGGTCGCGCAGCGTGAAGCCATCGTGCGCGGTGATGAAGTTCACCGACGCGTGCGGGAAGCGGCCGCCCGATTGGTAGAGGTCGGAGCTGCCGGTGATCCGGGCGCCGAGCTCTGGAAACGAGCTGGGCTCGCCGCGCCAGTAGTCGCGGATCCAATCGCGGAACTTGCCGTTCCACTCCGACCACAGCGGCGGGAAGTTGCCGACCTGATAACCGCCTTCGCCGACGTCCCACGGCTCCGCGATCAGCTTCACGCGCGACACGACCGGGTCTTGCTGGATCAGATCGAAGAACGCGCCGAGTCGATCGACTTCGTGCAGGCCGCGCGCGAGCGTCGCCGCGAGATCGAAGCGAAACCCGTCGACGTGCATCTCTTCGATCCAGTAGCGCAGCGAATCCATCACGAGCTGCAGCACGTGCGGGTGGCGCATGTTGAGCGTGTTGCCGGTGCCCGTGTAGTCCATGTAGAACTCGGGCTGATCGGCCACGAGCCGGTAGTAGGCGGGGTTGTCGAGGCCGCGCATCGAGAGCTGCGGGCCTTCGTGGTTGCCCTCGGCGGTGTGGTTGTAGACGACGTCGAGGATCACCTCGATGTTCGCGTGATGCAGCGCTTTCACCATCGCCTTGAACTCGGCGACGGCGCCGGTCGCCGACGGCACGCTCGCGTACTCGGGGTGCGGCGCGAAGTAGCCGATCGAGTTGTAGCCCCAGTAATTGCGCAAGCCGCGCTCGAGCAGGAAGCCATCGTGGACGAACGCGTGCACCGGCAACAGCTCGACCGCGGTGACGCCGAGCTGGCGCAGATGGCGAACCGAGGCCGGATGCGCGAGCCCGGCATACGTGCCGCGCAGCTCCGCCGGCACGTCGGGATGGCGCTCGGTGAAGCCCTTAACGTGGACCTCGTAGATCACCGTCTCGTTCCACGGATGCTCGAGCGGATGGTCGTTGCCCCAATCGAAGTACGGCTGCGCCACGACGGAGCGAAACGTCAGCGGCGCGCTGTCTTCGCTCGACGGCCCACCGTTGCCATCATCACCGCGCAGCGCGGGAGCCCATTGCAAACCGCGGCTGATCGCGCGCGCGTACGGATCGACGAGCAGCTTGGCCGGATTGCAGCGCAAGCCACGCGATAGATCCCACGGACCGTGGACGCGAAATCCGTAGCGCTGGCTCGGGCCGACTTCGGGCAAGTACGCGTGCCAGACCTGCGCGGTGCCACACGTCAACGGCAGCCGCTCTTCGGTTTCCCCCTCGAACAGGCAAAGCTCGACGGTTTCGGCGACGCTCGAGTAGACGGCGAAGTTCGTGCCTGAGCCGTCGAACGTCGCGCCCAGCGGAAACGGACGACCGGGCCAGACCGAGCGAGAACGCGGCATGACGCGACGCACCTGCGAGGCGCGTGCCCGAGAAATTTGCGGAGAAGTGCATTCGAGCACGTGCTCGTGCATCCGGCGGCGTCGCCGACCGCCGTGCGCCCGCGCGCACCGTGCTGCTAGATGACGCCGATCATGAGCGCGACGCCCACGACCAAGAAGATGACCGCGGCGATCTTCTGTGTGACGCGAGGGTCGAGCAGCTTGCCGGCGCGGTTGCCCACGAAGACGGCGAGTGCCGCGACGCACCACAACGCCGTCGCCGACGCGCCGAACACGATCGGCCACGCGCGATACTTCGCCTGCAAGCCGGCGGTGCCGATCTGCGTGAGGTCGCCCCATTCGGCGACGAACACGACGGCAAACGTCGTCCACAACGACGACCAAAACCCGCGCGCCTTGTCCTCGGCGTGGTCGTCGGCTTCGCCCTTGCGAATCCACATCAGCACCGCACACACGACGAACAACAAGCCCGAGCCGAGCTCGACGTAACGGCGCGGCAACGCCGAGAGCAACGAGCCGGCCCCGACCGCGACGCCGCTCTGCACGGTCAGCGCGAACGATGCGCCGAGCCACACCGGCAGCGGCTTGTGCCGCGTCGCGAGCACGAGTGCCGCGAGCGCCGTCTTGTCGGGCAGCTCGGCGACGAAGATCACGCCGAACACGGTCGCGAACAGCTCGAACGCGGTCATTGTATGGACCTCGCTTGCGGCTGCTCCGGACCCGGCTCGATCATTCGCGCGCGAGCATATCAGCGCTTCGCGGGCGTTCGTTGCGCGTGCCCGACGCTCTCGAGCTGCGACAGCGAGATCGACTTGTCGGCGGCCGCGTGCGATCGCCCCGCGAGATCGGCGACCGCCTGCTGCATGTCGCGCTGGCCATCGAGCATGCGCGCGAGCGCCTTGCGCTTGGCCTCGATGGCTTTGTACTGGTCCTTCGAGCTCGGCTCCGGTTGCTCGCGGAGCTCGAACGTCGCGAGTGCGTCGCGGCGAAGCGCGTCGAGGGCGCGGCCGAGCAGCGCGTTGTCGTCGCTAGTCAGCCCTGCGATCGCCCCGAGCCCACCGAGCGCCGCATTCCGGCCGACGTAGCTCGCGCCGAGCGCGCCGAACCCGCCGACGCTCGCGACGTCCTCGACGACGAGCAGCGGCCGCGTCGTGCGCGGAAAATCGGCGGCGAACACCGCGAACACGAGCGCACCGTCGGGGCGCGCGCGGACGGAGGCGGTCAGCGCGCCGAACGTGAAGAACGGCGGATCGGCGTCGCCCGCGAGCGCGTGGACGAGCTTGTCGCGCGCCGCGGCGTCGAGCGCGATCGTCTGTGTCGGCTTCGCGCTCGGCTTGAGCGTCGCCAGCAGATCGTGCACTTGGTCGATCGAGATCACGACGTTGAGCGCGCTCGCGTTGTTGTAGTGCGCGTGGAAGATCCCGACGAGC
This sequence comes from Kofleriaceae bacterium, assembly GCA_036271395.1. GTDB lineage: Bacteria > Myxococcota_A > Polyangia > Haliangiales > Haliangiaceae > JABFXX01. Next base: position 33,265 of record DATBAS010000177.1, on the reverse strand, counting down.
TCGAACTCGCCCGTCTTGCACGACAGCGCGAGGACCGGCGAGCCCGAGTTGCCCGACGACACCAGCGCGTCGACCAAGAAGTCGTCGTGGTTCCACTCGCCTTGCTCGTCGTGATCGAACGTCGAGATGACTTTGCCGACGTTGGTCGCCGCGAGCTCGCCGAGCGGAAAGCCCCGGACCTCGACGACGTCGCGCGTGACGAGCGCCGCGCTCGTGCCGATCTTCCACGGCATGACCGGCAGCTTCTGGTGCGCGCGCAACACCGCGACATCGAGTGCCGGATCGGTCACGACGACCGAGAGCGGGATGTCGTCGGCGGCATAGGTATCGTGATCGTCGTCGACGATCTTCAGGCTCGTCGCGACGCGGCGACAGCCGGCTCCGACACCGTCGACGGGATGGTCGCCGTCGGTCGCCGCGGGCCATGCCGCGACGTGATCGTTGGTGACGAGCAAGGTGTCGTTGCCATCGAGCCGGAGGCCGAACGCGGTGCCGTGCGCCTGCACGTGCTGGCTGGTCTTGCGCAGGCTGCCGTCGGGCGCGTACCACGGGCACTCGTAGGTCGCCTCGGTGCGAACCGCGAACGTGTAGGCCTGCGCGTGGCGTTCCGTCTCGCGGGCCTGCGGCGATAGCGCGCCGAGATCTTCCGCGTACGTCCCGCATGTTCCGGCAGGTGCCGCGGTCGCACCGGACGCCGTCGCCGCCGTGACGATCGCGACCAGAGCACTGCGGTTCACCATCTATCAAGAGAAGACGGCCACGTCGCCCGCGCGTTCAGGGTTCGCAGCGGCACACAGCGGCGTACACGCCAGATCGGCTACGATGGCCACGTGACCGTCCCGATCCCGGTGGACGACCAGGCTCGCGTCGAGGCATTGCGCGAGTACGGCATCTTGGACACGGAGGCCGAGGAGTCGTTCGACCGCATCACGCGCCTCGTCGCCCGCGTGCTCGACGTGCCCATCGCCTTGGTTTCGCTCGTCGATCTCGAGCGCCAATGGTTCAAGTCGCGCGTCGGGTTGGATGCGACGCAGACGTCACGCGACGTGGCGTTTTGCTCGCACGCGATCATGTCGGACGAGGTGTTCGTGGTGGCGAACACGCTCGCCGACGAGCGGTTTCGCGATAACCCACTCGTAACCGGCCCGCCGAACATGCGCGCCTACGCCGGCGCGCCGCTGTTGACCGCCCGCGGGTTCCGGCTCGGTACGCTCTGCGCGATCGACCGGCGGCCGCGAGAGTTCACGCCGAGCCAGCTCGACTCGCTGCGCGACCTCGCCGGCATGGTCGTCGACGAGCTCGAGCTCCGCCGCGCGGCACGCGACCGCAAGCTCTTCGAGCGCATCACGAACCTATCGCCGAGCGCGATCTACATCTTGGACGCGCAGCACCAGCGCGTGACCTGGGCGAGCCGCGCCGCCAACGAGCTGCTCGGCTACGAGCTCGGCGCGTTCGAGCTGATCATGAGCGACATGCACGAGGATGACCGCGCGCTCGCGATCTCCCACGCGGAGAGCGTGGCGCGGCTGCCCGACGGGTTCTACGAAGAAGACACGTTTCGCGTCCGCGCCGCCGACGGCGAGTTTCGAGCGCTGCTCGTGCGCGAGATGCCGTTCGACCGCGACGGCCAGCACCGCGTGACCGAGACGCTGAGCATCGCGACCGACGTGACGGCGCTCGTCGCCGCCGAAGCGCGGGCGCGCGACGCGGAGCACCTGCTCGCCGATCGCGTGCGCGTGCTCGAGGCCGTGCTCGAGAGCGCCGGTGAGGGCATCGTCGTCAGCGACGAGCATCGCCGCATCGTGATCGCCAACTCGACGGCGCGCCGGCTGGTCGGCATCGAGGTCAGCGACGCCCCGCTCGAGTACGGCGCGAACGTCGCCGCCGAGCGCGGCTTCTACAAGGCCGACGGCGAGACCGCGTTCGACCGCGATGAGTTGCCGATCTTGCGCGCGCTGCGCGGCGAGGTCGCCGACGGTGTGCGAGTCGTGATCAAGAACGCCATGCATCCGGACGGCGCGCACTTCCAGCTCACGGGCCGCCCGATCCGCGATGATCGCGCGCAGGTCCGCGGCGCCGTCGTCACGATCAGCGACGTCACCGCGCTGCATCGCGCGCACGCGCGGGTCGCGGAGCTCGCGGTCACCGACGCGCTCACGGGGCTGCCGAATCGCCGCGTGCTCGACGATCGGCTCGAGCTGCTCGCCGCAGAAGCGCGGCGCGGCCGGCGATTCTCGCTCGCGATCGTCGACATCGATCACTTCAAGCGCGTCAACGACACGCACGGCCACGCCGTCGGCGATCGCGTCCTGGTCGAGGTCGCGCATGCACTGCGCGACGCGGTACGGCGCACCGACCTCGTCGCGCGGCTCGGCGGCGAGGAGTTCTGCGTCGTCCAGACCGACGTCGATCCGGATCTGATGGCGATGTTGACGGAGCGGCTGCGCACGACGATCGAGACCGCCGTCGAGCCGATCGCGGTGACCGCGAGCTTCGGCGTGTGCCACTCGAGCGTGACGATGACGCCGGCCGAGATGCTGGTCAAAGCCGACGGGGCGCTCTACATGGCGAAGCGCGCCGGCCGCAACCGCGTCGCGATCGCCGAGTGATCACAGCTCGGCGGCCAGGAAGCCATCGACCGCGGTTTCGAACTGATCCGGATCGTCGAGCATCACGAAGTGCCCGGCATTCGGCACCACGACGACGCGATGATTCGGCACCGCGCCCGCCTGCGCGCGAAATTGCACTTGCTCCGAACCGTCGGCGAGCACGGCGAGCACGGGCGCGTGGATGTTCGGCAGCTCGGGGCGCACGTCGGTGGTGTACAGCTCGTAGATCGCATCGCCGATCGCCGCGCGATCCGATCGCGCGATGTCGTCGAGGAACGGCGCGAGACGATCGCGGTTCTGCGCCATCGAGCCGAAGATCGTGTGCACTTGGTCGCGGAACTGATCGTCGCTCGCTTTGCTCCACATGTCGCGGACCTGTGCGGCTTGTGCGGCGAGCGCCTCGCGATCGTCGCCGATGGCGGCGCCGGCGTCGACGACGATCGTCGGCCCGACGAGCTCGGGCTCGTCGGCGGCGAGCCAGTACGCGATGAAGCCGCCCAGGCTGTGGCCGATCACGATCGGGCGCTCGAGATGGTGCGCGCGGATGTAGCCGGCGAGCTCGTCGCGCGTGGTCTTCGCGAGCGGGCCGTCGATGCGCGGCTGCCCGGCGAACCCGGCGAGCGTCAGCACGTGGGTCTCGTAGTGCGCAGCGTCGAAGTGCATGGCGACGTCGTGCCAGATCGAGCCGGGGCAGCCGAGGCCGGGAATGAAGATCACGGCTCGGCCATGGCCATGGACCTCGACCGCAAACGCGGTCGGCCGCGCCTCGTCTGCAGGCGGTTGCTGTGCGACCGCGCCGCGGCTGCATGCGGCGCATGCGATCGCGAGGAGCGCGGCGCGAATCATTGCGCTTCGAGCAGCGCGTCGTAGGCCGCGCCGAGCTTCGCATCGAGCTGCTTGACGCGCGCGACGCCCAACGAATCCTGAGCGCGCGGGAAGATATCGGTCTCTTCTTCGTTCGCGTGGCGAGCGATGTTCTCGGCGAGCCGATCGAGCAGCTTGCCCCACGTGTCCGACGCGACCTCGATCGATTCGAGGTCGTGGATCATGCGCTCGAGCTCCGTCGCTTCGGCATCGTGCTGGTTGGCGAGCGGCCGCAGCTCGTCGTACATGCGCAGCTCGGGATAGAGGACGCGCATCTCGGCGCGCTCGTGCGCGAGCAGGGCGGTGCGGGCCTGCGGCCACAGCTGCGTGCGCTTTTCGGGGTCCTTCTTGATCGCGTCGAGCAGCGCCATGGCCTCGCCGTGTTGCTTCGACAGCGTCTCGAACACGCCGGTGAGGCCGTCGATGCGAGCCTTGATTCCCTTCATCACGCCCTTGGTCTTGGCGACCGCATGGGCCATTCGATTGCGCATGATTGCTTCCTTGTGGGTTTGGGGCCTAGCGATGGTGAGCGCGCGTGCGGGCGGCCTTGCGAGCCGATGCACGCCGCGCCGCCGGTCCGCGCATGCGCGCGACCTGATGCGCGTGCGCCGACAGTGCCTCGTGCGAGCCCGCGGCGTGCGGCTCGCGTTGCAGCGCATGCTCGGTGGCGCGGCTGCGCGTTGCGGAAGGCGCGCGCTTGGCGCGCTTGCCGGAGGCTTCATCGAGCTCGCGCTGCGCGCTCCGTTTGGTCCGCGCGCTCGCGGTCGGGCCGGGCTGCACGCGGACGCCGGCGCGCCGCGCCTTCGACAAGCCGATCGCGATCGCCTGCTTGGTCGAGCGCGCGCCGTGCTTGCCTTCGCGAACATGATCGATTTCTTCGCGCACGAACTCACCGGCGGCAGTCGATGGTGAATCTCCGGCGGCGAGCTTGGCCTTGGCGGCCTTGAGCGTTCGAGCTTCGGGCATGACGTGGTCCTACAACCCGCCTCGGCCGCCGGATCCGAGATCGGCGATCGGGCGGTCCTTGGTGTCGGTGTGCGGGTGGGTTTCGTCGGCTTCGTCGACGACCTCGAGCTCGTGCTCGGGCTCGGGGCCGCCTTCGGCCGCGCGTTCTTCGAGCGCCTCGATCCAGTTCTGGCCGGCGTCGAACGCGGCGTCGTTGTCGGGGATCCTGCGATCGGCGGCCGGTGGCGTGTGGACGCCGTACAAGTCGCCCTGATCAAGCACGGCGGCCATGGGCGCGGTCGTCCTGGAGTCCTCGTCGTGATCGAGCTGCGCCGAATCGGCGGCGACGTCGACATCGACGTCGACATCGCTGTCGTCGTCGTCGTCATCGCTGGTCGCGTCCGCGATGTCGGCGACGTGCGACACATCCGGAGCGCGTTTGGGTCGGTGATGCGCGACGCGGTCGTAGAGTGAGAGAACTTTGGAAACGAGGTGCGGTCGCATACTCGAAGCCACAGCACGAGACATGCCGGCGTTGATTCGGACTCCGCCGAGATCGCATGCGCACAAGTACGCCGCTCGCGAGCTCGTGCACGTGCATGCGCGCACGTCGAGCGATCGCGCGACGCGTGCTAGTATGTCTTCGGATGAATCGGGGCGCGCTCCTCGTTGGCTTCGCCCTGGTCGCGGCTTGTCGCGCCGGTGACGAACCGTCGCCGTCGCCGTCGCCGTTCGCGATCATCATGCCGGCGGCGCCCGCACGTTCCACGCCGCCGGTGGCCGTGAAGCCGGCGCCGATCAAACCGCGCCGCGTCGTGATCATCAGCGAGGACGGCATGCGGCCCGACGTGCTGACCGAAGATCGCGCGCCGACGCACGTCGCGCTCATGAAGCAGGGCGCGACCGCCAAGCTCGCCGAGACGATCCGCGAGAGCGACACGCTGCCGTCGCACGCGTCGATGCTGTCGGGCGTCAGCGCCGACTCGCACGGCCTGTGGTGGAACAGCTATCACGCCGAGCGCGGCTACATTCACGTGCCGACGATCTTCTCCGCGGCGCACGCGGCGGGCCTGTCGACCGCGATGATCGTCGGCAAGCCCAAGCTCAGGCACATCGCGATTCCGGGCACCGTCGATCATTTCGAGCGGCCGAGCTATCTGTGCGGTGGCGTCGCCAAGCGCGCCGCCGAATATTTCGTCCAGACCAAGCCCGATCTGCTGTTCATCCACTTCTCGGATCCCGATGAATACGGCCACGCGAACGGCTGGATGTCGCCCGAGTACTTGAAGGCGGTCGAGAACAGCGACCATTGCCTGGCGACCGTGCTCGCGGCGATCGATGCCAGCGGCGTCGCCGACTCGACGCTCGTGATCGTCACCGCCGATCACGGCGGCCATGGCTTCCGCCACTCCGACGGTCACGACACCGTCGATCGCGACATTCCGTGGATCGTGCGCGGTCCTCAGATCGTGCCGGGCTCGTCGCTCGACGGCACGGTCGAGACCGTCGACACCGCCGCGACCACGCTCGCGGCGCTCGGCTTACCGGCGCTGCCGCACATGCTCGGCGCGGCGCGCTTCACGTTCGTGCGCTAATCGTTATCGGGCTGCGCGTCGACGTACGCCGTGATGTGCTGCGTGAAGTCCAGGTTCGGGATCGCGGTGCTGCCCATGTCGCCGCCCGACGGGCCGACGATGAAGATCTGCGAGTTCGGGAGGCTCACCGCTTGATACGCGCCGATGTCGGTGTCCTCGTTGCCATACGCGGCGACGATGTTCCAGCCGAAATCGGTCACCATCCGCTGCAGCCACACGGTCTTGTAGGCCTGCGCGTTGGCGCTGTTGCTGTCGTCGCCGGTGATCGTGGCACCGACCGGAAAGTCATCCATCGCGAGCCATTGCGCGGTCTCGGAGCGAAACTCGTTCGCGCGCGCGGTCAGATAAATGATCGGATAGCCCTTCATCGACCAGGTCTGGATCAGCGTGTTCGCGGCGCCCATCATCTGCGGCACGTACGTGTCGTCGGAGAGCTGGTTCAAGAACTCTTGGTTGCTCAGCGTCAGCGTGCCGTCGATGTCGGCGACGACGACCTTCGAGCCGGATGGCAGCAGCATGTTGTACGACGTCGCGCACGCGCCGTCGGCTTCGAGCATCGTGTAGACCGGCGAGCCATTCGGTGCGGTGTAACCCGTGCTCGGGAAATCGTACGAGCCATCGTCGCCGGTCTGCATGCGCCCGATCGAGACCCAGCCCATCGCGGCGTCGTAGTACCAGGCGCTCACCCACTCGCCCGGGATCACGCTCAGCTCGAGGCCCTGGTCGGCGCCGGTGACGGCCTTGATGCCGTGGTAGTCGACCGGCGCGGTCGACGGCGCGTCGGTGTCGGCGGCATAGATCGAAGCGTATGGCCCACCGGGGTTGCCGATCGTGTCGGACGCTTCGTCCTTGTTGCGCGGATCCTTGTTCACCAGGCTCGCGTTGCCCGGCATCACGAACCCGCTCGAGGTCATGCGAAACGGCAGGTCGCCCGGGGTCGGGCAGCTCAGCGACGTGGCGTCGGTGAGCGGCGGTTCCTTCGGCGACGAAGTGCATCCAGCGACGGTCAGGAGCGCGATAGCAAGAGCCCGCATCGCGCGGATTATCGCAAGTTCGTCACCGAAACGGTACGGTCATGTCACCCCGGGATGCGTTTCAGCAGACGGTCGATCGTCTCGAGCAGCTGCTTGAAGCCGAACGGTTTGACCAGCGTCGCATCCGCGCCGGTATCGCTCTTGATCGCCTCGGGTAACGCCGTCATCAGGATCACGGGAATGTGCGCGAGCGCCGGATCGGCTCGCATGTGCCCGATCATCTCGGGCCCGTCCATCACCGGCATCATCAGATCGACGATCACGAGATCGACCGGCCGCGTCGACAAGCTCGCGAGCCCGACCTTGCCGTTGATCGCGATCACGACGTCGTAGCCGACGTCGCGCAGCAGATCGGCGGCGATGTCGGCGAGCCCGAATTCGTCGTCGACTATGAGGACCGAGCGAGTCACGTCATTCGTTGGATTGGGACACCACGGCGGTACCGGTGAGGATCTGTTCGGCGCTCTCGAACGTGTCCGCGACGAGGAGCCCGCGGTCGGTGATGCGGAACTCGCGGATCGCGCCGTCGTATGCGTGGTCGCGAACCTTGAGGATCGAGATCAGGCGGAACAAGTGCGCGCGCAGCTCGACGTGGCGCAGCAGGATCAAGTTGTCGGCGAGCGCGGACACGCCATCCATCGGCACTTCGATCTTCGGCCCGACCAGCTCGCGCAGCTCGAGCGAGAACAGCGAGGTCACGGCGTTGCGGGCGAGCTCGTCGGCGAGCGCCGAGAACACGGCACGCGTGCGCTCGGGATATTCCGCGTGGTGACGAAACCCGTGCAGCCCGTCGAAGAATAGGCGCTTGATGCCGAAGTCCTTGACCGCGCGGAGCACGCGATCGACGACGGCGTCGAGTACGCCTTCGATCGGTGCTTCCCAGAACAGATGCAGCATGCCGGCATCGACCGCTTCGCGCAGGCCGAGCCCGATGCGCGAATCTTTGGCCAGCACCGCGGCGGGCCGCTCGAAGAACCCGATGTACAGCGACGGCTCGTTCACGCGCGCGCCGGCCGCGAGGAACTGCAGGCCGAGCATCGTCTTGCCGCTGCCCGACGGACCGAGCACGAGCGTGTTCGAGCAGCCGGGCACACCGCCGTGCAGCATCGCGTCGAGCCCGGGCATGCCGAAGCCGCGCGGAGCGCTCGGCGGCGGCAGCGGCTCGGTCGCCGAGAGCCCGCCGAAGATCGTCTCGATCCGCGGCCGCACTTTGATCCCGGCGTTCGTGATCTCGACCGAGTGACGACCGCGGAGCTGGCTGGTGCCGCGCAGCTTGCGGACGATCGCGTGCCGCACCGATTGCACGCCTTGCAACGTGTCGCCGAGCTCGATGATGCCATCGACCATCGTGTGCTCCGGGCGAAATCCGGCGGCGCGCTCGGTCGACGACAACAGCAGCATCGTCGCGCCGGTCATGCCGGTGACGGTCTGCAGCTCGTGGATGAACTTCTTGAAGTCGCGCGGCGATGGCGCGAACTCTTCGGCCGACACCAGCCCGTCGAGCACGACGAACGACGCATCGCGGCCGACGACCGATTGCTGGACCGCCTTGAGCAGGCCGTCGAGCCCGGACGCTTCCAGCACCTTGAACGCGCTGATGTAGTAGATCGACGATGCGACCAGATCGGGCTTGAAGAACTCCATCCGGCGCAGGTGCTGGATGAGGCGCGTGTGCGACTCCGCGAGCAGCGTGATGTACACCGCGCGCTCGCCGCACGCGGCGCGATGGAAACAGATCTGGTTGCCGAGGATGGTCTTGCCCGATCCCGGTGCACCTTCGACAATGTAGACCCCGCCGCGAAACAATCCACCGTCGAGAATGACGTCGAGCCCAGGCACGCCCGTTTCGACGCGATTCATGGCTCCGCTCTCGGTCATGCACGCATCTAACCACGAGGAAGTACGACACTGAAGCGCGCGCCACCGCCGGCCGCGTTTGCCGCGCGCACGTGCCCGCCCATCGCCGCTGCCAACGTCTTCGCGATGAACAAGCCGACACCGAATCCACCCGTGGTGCGCGATCGGCGGTGATCGAAGCGATCGAAGATCCCCGGCAGCTCTGCGACGGAAATGCCGGGGCCGTGATCGCGGACCGAGAGCTCGACCTCGTCGCCGCGCTGCACGAGCGCGATCTCGACCTCGCCGCCGACGCCGTAGCGAATCGCGTTGGTGACGAAGCTCGTGGTGATCTGCGCGAGCCGCACGCGATCCCACGTGCCGACGACCTGCGTCGGCACATTCGCGACGAGCTCGACGCCGCCCGCCGCGGCCTGGCGCACGAGCTGAGCGACGACGTCGCGGACGATCGATGCGAAGTCGCAGTGCGTGAGCTCGAGCTCGAGCTTGCCGTCGCGCAGCTGAGCGACCTCGGTCACGCGATCGACGGTCGCGACGAACTTGCGGAGGTTGCGCGTGAGCAGTGCGGTCTTCGTCGCGATCTGCTCGGGCCTCATCGACGCGCCGAGGACCTCGAACTGCTCGGCGAGCAAGATCAGGGGTGCGACGTTGTTGCGAAGCTCGTGGCTCACCGCCGCGATGAAGTTGTCGCGGGCGGCGAGGGCGTCGGCGAGGTCCTGGACCTGGTCCTCTCCGGCCGAGTCGGCCGACTCCAGGGCCGGCGAGCGCGCCGCTTCTCCAACTTCCGCCATTGCGCGTTCGCCGAGGATTTACAAAATCCGCTCCAAGGTGAGGCCCTTCGGACGGGCAAATTGCGGGGCGATCTGTGCGATTGCGCTCGATCGAGCGGGCTCGCACGATCGATCACCGATTTGCGAGGCGGAGCAGGATCTTGACGATGGCGATGACGCGCACGCGTTGGTCGGGAGCGAGCGCCGAAATATCGCGCGCGAGACCCGCGACGGCTGCGGGAATTTCGTCCTGCGCCGCGACGCGGCCAACGCTCGGTCGAAAGTTGACGTCGAGCACGAGGCCGAGCCCATCCTCCGCGATCGCGCGGAGCGTGCTGAACGGAACGTCGCGGGTGCCACGCTCGATCTCGCTGACGTACTTGCCGACGATGCCGGCGCGGCGTCCGAGCTCGGCCTGAGTCAGCTGCGCGGCCGATCGGCAGCTGCGGATCAGCGCGCCTAGCTTGCGGAGGCCATCGTCGGGCATTGCAACCCGAGTCGACCGAGCCGCGCGTCCGTGTATCCACCTACAGTGGAGCGCTTCTAGGCGTTCCACTGACAGTGGTAGTAGTTTGCTGCATGGTTCCGGGCCCGCTCGATCAGGTCATCGAGGCGATGGTCGATGTCGTGCTCGTCGTCGATGTACAGGGCCGCATCATCGCCGCGAACTCGGCCGCGATTCGCGTCACCGGCTACGACCGCGCCGCGCTCGCGGTGCTGCCGGTCGCCACGCTGATCGTCGACGAAGCATCCGGCTTGCGGACCGTCGTCCGCGAGCGCGTGAGCCATGGCACGCCGTTGTCGCGCACGGACTCGTGGCTCGTCGCCCGAGGTGGCGAGCGGCTGCCGGTCTCGGTCACCGCCGCGCCGATCGTCGACCACGACGGCGTCGCGGCCTCGATCGTCGTGGTCGCGCGCGACGTTCGTACGGTTCGCGAGCTCGTGGCCCAGCGCGATGCCGAGATCGCGCGCCGCGAAGTCGCCGAAGCCGAGTTGCGTATGGCACTCGCGTCGATCGAACAGCGGCTCGAGCAGTCGCGCGCGCAGCTGCTGACCGCCGAGCGGCGCGCGACGCTCGGCACGCTCGCCGGCGGAGTCGGCCACGAGCTCCGCAACATCGCGCAGCTCTACGCCGGCCAGCTCGACTCGCTCGAACACGAGGTCGCGCAGCTTCCGCCCAACGAAGTGCTCGATCTCGCCGTCAAAGATCTGGCGCGGATCGGCCAGCACGTCGCCGATCACGCGCGCCGGCTGATGGAGCTGGCGCGGCCCGGTCCGAGTCACGCGCAGCGGCTCAACATCAACCGCGTGATCGGCGAGGTCGCCGCGATGCTGCAAGGCGCCGGGCGCTTGAATCGGATCGAGACCGAGCTCGCGCTCGAAGATCGGGCCGTGATGGTCACGGTCAACGCGACACGCATCGAGCAGATCCTCGTCAACCTCGTCATCAACGCGGTGCAGGCGATGCCGAACGGCGGCAAGCTGCTGATCTCCGCGTGCCCGCTCGACGGCCGTGTCGAGATCCAGATCCACGACACCGGCGACGGGATCGCGCCCGATGTGCTGCCGCATATCTTCGAACCGTTTTTCACCACGCGTACCGACGGCACCGGGCTCGGCCTGCCGGTCGTGAAAGAGATCGTCGAGAGCTACGGCGGCACGATCGATGTCGACAGCACGCCCGGCATCGGTACGACGTTTCGCTTCGATCTGCCGCTATCGCGCGGCTAGCACGTGCGGAGCGGCGAAGACCGTCGCGCTGTGTCGCGAGCGCCCGACATCGCGGGCCCGGTAACGCGGCTCGAGCGCGAACGCGGATCGTTTCGCGCGGGCCCTTCGCTTGCACTCCTGACGACCACCAAACAGGAGATCCATCATGAAACTTCGCACCATCTTGCTCGTCTCTGCTCTCGGCGCGTCTTCGATCGCGCTCGCCGGGCCAACCACCACCGATACGACGACCGATCATACGAAGCTCGCGGACATGGACGCGCAGGTCGTCGCGCATCTGCACGCCGTCGATATGCTCGAGATCGATCTCGGCAAGCTCGCGCAGAAGAACGGTACTGCGGCCGTGAAGCAGTACGGCCAGATGCTCGTGAAAGACCACACGGCGTTCGATACGAAGCTCACCGCGTTCGCGAACAAGCACGGCATGTCGACCATCCCCTACGACACCACGCAGACGCCGGCCGAGAAGACAGACATGGACACCGAGAAGGGCAAGCTCGCCGCGCTCAAAGGCAGCGCGTTCGATCAGGAGCTGTTGCCGATGATGAAGATGGCGCACGATCAGGAGATCACGAAGCTCGACACCAACGTGTCGATGGTCACCGACGCCAACCTCAAGTCGATGCTCACGGCGCTCAAGCCGACGTTGCAGAAGCATTCGGAGCAGGCGGCCAAGCTGCAATCGCCGACGCTGCGCTCGAGCACACCGACCGATTGACGATTCAGCTCGGCGTGGCGCGGCCGTCGAGCGGTGCCATCACGTCGGGCGGTGGCGTACGCAGCACGCCGCCGTCGAGCAGGTTCATCGGCGGCGGATCGTTGCTGCTGCCCGAGCTCGGCGTGGGCGGCGGACCCGCCGGCGATGGGCCGTCCAACATGTCGGCGGTCGTGGCGCCGGCGAGCGCGAGCGGGATGAGAATCAAGAGCAAGCGGCGCATGACACTAGGGATTCGAGAGCAAGTCCCGTGCTCGAACAGACCGTGCGTACGCGCCCGCAACAAATACCTAGTCGCGATCGTCGATGCGGGCACATGCGATGCAGCTTCGAAGCTGCATGGCCACCTCACCGCATGACCGATTCTCCGACGACATCCGTGAACCGCCCGTGGAGCGATTCGCCGATCGCTTCGGCCAGCCGTGCGGCACGCACTACTACGCCGACCGGACCGACAACGGCGCGATGGGCGCGAGCCACTATTACAGCGATCGCGTCGAGGCCGACGAAGATTTCGGCGATCGCTTCGGCCGCGAGCGCTCGGGCTATGGCGGTGGTCGCGGCGGCGCGACGTGGAGCCGCGGACCGCACTACGGCAAAGGCCCGGCGAACTTCACCCGCTCCGACGAGCGCATCGAGCAGCTCGTCGGCGAGGCGCTGCAAGATGACGATCAGCTCGATGCGACGGGGATCACCGTCGAGGTCGCGTACGGCGAGGTGATCCTCGACGGCATGGTCACCGATCATCGCATCAAGCGGATGGCCGAGGATGTCGCGTTGCACGTGCGCGGCGTGCACGACGTCCAGAACCGGATCCGCATCTGCGATCCACAACTAACCAAGGGAGTAGCGACATGATGAAGTTTCGCAGGACGCTCGGTGCTTCGACGCTCCACGGCGACAAGGTCGTCAATTTGGAGGGCCAAGACATCGGCAAGATCGAAGAGCTCATGATCGACGTGGTCTCGGGCCGCGTCGCGTACGCCGTGCTGTCGTTCGGCGGCTTGTTGGGCATGGGCGGCAAGCTGTTCGCGCTGCCGTGGTCGACGCTGACGATCGACGAGACCAAGAAGCGCTTCGTCGTCAACGTCAACAAGCAGACGCTCGAGCAGATGCAGGGCTTCGACAAAGAGCATTGGCCCGATCTCAGCGATCTCGACTACGCGCAAGGCGTGTATCGCCAATGGGGTGCCACGCCGTATTGGACCTAAATCTGCATCGATGCGGATCATGGCGAACCCACCGGAGCGAAGCGGGCCAGGACAGAGCGGCTACACCGCGGGCCAGCAGTACTTCGACGAGCGCGCGCCCGGCGCGATGCAATATCCCGTCGACCGCGTGCCGCAAGGCTCGCGCAGCACGCTCGCCGATGACAGGCCGCCCGAACCGAAGCCCGTGATCCGCGACGACGAGCTGCGCGAGATGATCGTCGCAGCGCTGCGCGACGACGCGAGCGGCATCGCGATCGACGTCACCGGCGGCGTCGTCACGCTGTCGGGCGCGATCGGCGACGACGACGCGAAGCGCCGAGTCGACGACGCGGTGCGCCGGATACCCGGCGTGAAGACGGTCATCAACGAGCTCGCCGCCGCACCCGGAGCGCCACGATGAGCGCCACGATGAACGTGCCGGCGAGCGCCGGGATCGGCGAATTGCTCGAGCACATCGGCCACGACGTGCGCACGATCGCGAGCGACGAGCTCGAGATGGGCCGCGCCGCGCTGGGCGACCGGCTCGAGTCGATCGTGATCAAGCTCGGCGTCGGCCTGCTCGGCGCGACCGTCGCGCTGATCGGCTTCGCGATGCTCTGCATGACGGCCGTGTTCGCGCTGCACCCCGTGATCCCGCAGCTGTGGCTGCGCATGCTGCTCATGTCGGTCGTGTACATCGGCGCGGGCGGCGGTGCGGCGTTCTACATCGCGAAGAAGGTCGGCACGAACGCCGGCGGCGGCGAGCTCGAGCATCAGATCGACGAGGCGCGCGACACGATGGATGCGATCGAGAAAGGGCTGACGCAGTGATGCGCGATCCCAAGGACCTGCAAGACGAGCTCGACACCGCGCAGGCGAACTTGCAAACGCACTTGAGCCAGCTCAAGCACCTCGTCGAAGACAAGCTCGAACGGCCCAAGCATGTGGTCGAAGAGGTCGAGCACGTCGTCGAGGTCGCGAAGAAGCCGTTCGCGTGGTTGCACGACCACGCGTTGATCGTCGCGGTCGGTGCGCTGTTCGCCGGCGCCGCGACGGGCCTGGTCGTCGGCGCGCTAAAGCAGCGGCGATAGCAGCCGCGCCGACGCCTGGCCGAGCCGCTGCACGAACGGCATCGCGAGCAACTCGGCCCGGCCGATCTCGCGCGAATCGGCGAGGTCGCGTTCGTACTGCGCGGCGAGCCGCTCGTTCGCGCCTGCGCCGAACAGCACCGCGATCAGCTCGAAGTCGAGCCGGAAGCTGCGGTTGTCGAAGTTCGCCGTGCCGACGATCGCGACGTCGTCGTCGACGACGAGCGTCTTGGCGTGGATGAAGCGCGGCGTGTACTCGAAGAACCGCACCTTCGCTTCGAGCAGCTCGGGGAAGTAGCTGCGCGCCGCGAGATCGACGAGCCGGCTGTCGCCTTTTTTCGGCACGAGCACGCGGACGTCGACGCCGCGAAGCGCGGCGGTCGCGAGCGCGGTCAACGACGCATCGTCGGGCACGAAGTACGGCGTGGTCAGCCACAACCGCTTCGCGGCCCCGCCGATCGCGGTGAAGAACACCTTCTGGATCGACGCGGACAGCGTGTCGGGCCCGGACTGCACGACCTGCACGAGGTGCGTACCTTCGCGCGCGGGCGGCGGCAGTGTCGCGACGGTGACCTCGATCAGCTCGTCGGCGGCGAAGTACCAATCTTCGAAGAACACGCGCTGTAGCGGCCACACCGCGGCGCCGACGAGCTTCATGTGCGTGTCGCGCCAGTACGTCTTCGACAGCAGCGCGCTGTGCACGTCGGAGATGTTCATCCCGCCGGTGAAGCCGATCGCGCCGTCGCAGATGACGCTCTTGCGATGCATGCGAAAGTCGGCGCGCCGGCCGCGCAACGAGCGCAACCGGATCGGGTTGAACCACGCGACCTCGGCGCCGGACGCGCGCAGCGGTGCGAGCCACTTGCGGTGCAGATCGCTCGAGCCCGTGCCGTCGAGGAGCACGCGCACGCGCACGCCGGCCTTCGCCTTCTCGATCAACAGGTCGCGCAGCTGCGTGCCGATCGTGTCGGGCTCCCAGATGTAGTACGCGGCGTGGACGTGATCGGTCGCCGCGCGCACGGCGTCGAAGATCGCGGCGTACGCCGACGCGCCGTCGAAGTAGAGCTCGACCGACTCGGCGAGTAGCGGCGGCGGGCCGCCGAGGCCGATCGACACCATCGCGAGCTGGTGATGCACCGCATCGTCGTCGAGCTTCGCCAGCCCGCGCACGCCTTCGTCGACGAGCCGCGCGCTGATGGTGCGCTTGCGGCGGCGGCGGCGAATCCGCAGCGGGCCGATGATCATGTACACGCCCAAGCCGAGGAACGGCAGGAACGTCAGCACCATCAACCACGCGATCGTCGACGCGGCTGGGCGGCGCTGCATCACGATGACGAGCGCGTTGACCGCGACCCACACGATCGCCGCCGGATAGACGAGCCACCACCCCATGGCCGGCATCCTAACAGGGCGGCGTTGCCAGAGCGACGCCGGGCCTATTAGAAAGTAACCTTGCAAAGTGACCTTCTAATTGTCAGAATAGCGGCGTGGCTCGCAGGGCGGACGAGATCGTCGAGCAGCTCGTCGACGTCGTGGTCGGCTTGAAGCGCCGCGCACACGCGGACTATGCCGGACAGACCCTGCCATACGCCCAGCACGCCGTGCTCAAGCGGCTCGAACAGGCCGGCTCGGCGACCACCGCCGACCTCGCGCGGGCGGAGCTCATCACGCCGCAGGCGATGGGCGGGCTCGTGGGCACGCTCGAAGACGCGGGTTACGTAGCGCGGCGCGAGGATGCCGGTGACGCGCGCCGGCGGCTCGTCAGCGTGACGGTCGCGGGTCGCAAGGCGCTCGCCGCGAACCGCGCCGGCCGCCATCGCTGGCTCGCGAGCTTGGTGGCGGAACGATTCGACGCCGACGAGCAACGCACGCTCGCCGCGGCGCTCGCGCTGTTGAGCAAGCTGCTTCGAACCTGATCAACGAACGGAGACAACGATGCTTTGGTACCACTACGTGGCTTACTTCTTCGGCGGCGCGGTTCTCGCGAACGCGCTGCCGCATCTCGGCAACGGGATCTCGGGTCGACCGTTCCAGAGCCCGTTCGCATCGCCGCCGGGGCAGGGACTGTCGTCGTCGACCGTGAACGTGCTCTGGGGATGTTTCAACCTCGCCGTGGGTTACTTGCTGGTCTGTCGCGTCGGCAACTTCGATCTGCGCGACACCCAGCACGTGCTCGTGCTCGCCGCCGGGATCCTCGCGATGTCGCTGCTCGGTGCGCGGACGTTCGGTCGCTTCCACGGCGGGCGAATCTGACCGCGCTGGCTCCGTGCTTGCAGTGCAAGCGTTTCGATGATGCGCTACGTGCACGCCGACGAGCCGGGGCTCGCACGACGCAAGCGCGGCGCGCACTTCGACTACGTCGACATGGGCGGCAAGCTCGTGCGCGATCCGGCCACGCTGCGGCGGATCCGCGCGCTGGTGATCCCGCCGGCGTGGACGACCGTGTGGATCGCGACCGATCCGAACGGTCACATCCAGGCGACCGGCCGCGACGCGCGCGGTCGCAAGCAGTACCGCTATCACCCGCGCTGGCGCGCGCTGCGCGACGACGCGAAATACCACCGGCTCGTCGCGTTCTGCGCGGTGCTGCCGAAGCTGCGCACGATCGTCGCGCGCGATCTCGCGGCGCCGAAGCTGACCAAGCGCAAGGTCGTCGCGACGATCGTCGCGTTGATGGAAGCGGGCCAGCTGCGCGTCGGCAACGACGAGTACGCGCGAACCAACGGCTCGTACGGCGCGACGACGCTGCGCGATCGCCATGCGAAGATCCGCGGCGACACGATCGAGCTGGTGTATCGCGGCAAGGCCGGTGTGCCGCGGCACGTGAAGCTCACCGACAAGCGACTCGCGCGGGTCGTTCGCAGCTGCCGCGACTTGCCCGGCCAGCGGCTGTTTCAATACCTCGACGGCAATCGCGTGCGGCCGATCGCGTCGACCGATGTCAACGCGTACCTGCGCGAGGCCACGCGCGGGTCGTTCACCGCGAAGGACTACCGCACGTGGGCCGGCACGCTCGGCGCGGCGTTGCTCGTCGCGTGTGCGGGCGAGGTCGCGCCGAAGCAAGTGATCGCGGTCGTCGCCGAGAAGCTCGGCCACACGCCGGCGGTGTGCAAGGCGTCGTACATCCATCCGCGGGTCCTCGACGACGAGCGGCTCGCGCACGCGGTCCGGCGCCGGGTCGGTTGCGACGTGGCGCTCGCAGCCGATTCGATCCGCGTCGAGACGCTGCGCGCGATCGAGCCGATCGTCGCGCGCGCGCTGGCGTCGCGTAGTAGATTGCGCGCGTGAAGTCGGTCCGTGCGACGCGCTACCTGACGCCGCTCCGCGAAGGCGGCTCGGTGCCCGCGATCGTCGAGGCCGATGATTGCGGGACGTACGTCGTGAAGTTTCGCGGCGCCGCGCAGGGGCCGCGCGCGTTGATCGCCGAGGTGATCGCGGGCGAGCTCGGCCGCGTGCTCGGCCTGCCGGTGCCGCAGCTCGCACGCGTCGGCATCGATCCGCTGCTCGCGCGCTCCGAGCCCGATCCGGAGATCCAGGCGACGCTCGCGGCGAGCGCGGGCGAGAACATCGGGCTGGATTACTTGCCGGGCGCGCTCAACTGGGAGCCGTCGTTCGGGGCCGATCCGGCGCTGGCCGCCAAGATCGTCTGGTTCGACGCGTTCGTCACCAACGTCGATCGCACCGCGAAGAATCCGAACATGCTGCGCTGGCACAAGCGGCTGTATCTGATCGATCACGGCGCTGCGCTGTATTTTCATCACGCGTGGGATGGCCACATGAGCCGCGCGAAGAGCCCGTTCGCCGCGATCAAGCAGCACGCGCTGCTGCCGTTCGCGAGCTCGATCGCCGATGCCGATGCCGAGCTCGCGCCGAAGATCACCGAGCCGGTGCTGCGCGCGATCGCGGCCGAGATTCCGGACGAGCTACTAGGTGGCGATGCGACGCGCGACGGCTACACCGAGCATTTGCTCGAGCGGATCGCGGCGCCGCGCGCGTTTGCCGAGGAGGCCGAGCGTGCCCGAGTCGTTTGACTACGCGATCGTTCGCGTCGTGCCGCGCGTCGAACGCGGCGAATTCGTCAACGCCGGCGTGATCGTCGCATGTGCGACGCAACGGTTCTTGGCCGCGACGATCGCGCTCGATGCCAACCGCGTACGCGCGCTCGATGCGCACGTCGATCTCGGCGAGATCGAAGCGGCCCTCGCCGCGATCCCGCTGATCGCGGCCGGCGATCCGCGCGGCGGGCCGATCGCCGCGCTGCCGACGGGCGAGCGGTTTCACTGGTTGGTCGCGCCGCGGAGCGCGGTGATCCAGACGTCGCCCGTGCACACCGGCTTGTGCGACGACCCGATGGCAGCGCTCGGCGAGCTCGTCGCGCGCCTGGTCCGTCCGGTGCGCTAGTTCTTGCGGACGACGAACACCGCTTCGCCGCTGCCGACGCGACGCGCGGTCGAGCCGACATAGTATCGGGCGCGGAACGAGTCGTAGCCGTCGAAGACCTTCATCAACTGCACGAGCGTTTGCAGCGTGTCGGTCGATGCCGGTGCGATGCCGGGGATGGTCGGGAACTGCAGCGCGTTCGAGCCATACGGCGCGACGAGCTCCCAGCTGTCGACCATCGGATCGTTGACGAACACGAGCTGAGCGAACACGGCGTCGGGCACAGCGCCGCTGCCCGCCGTCCACGCCAGCACGCCGGAGCCGTAGTCGAACGTCGGCGTCGCCATGATTTCGGGCAGCAGCACGTTGCTCACGTCGAGCGAGTAGCTCGTCGTCGCGGTCTGACTCCACGTTTGAATATCGTGTTGGTCAGACGGCGTGATGATCACGGTGTCGACGAGCGACGTCATGTTCGGAAACAGCGGCGCTTGTGGCACGTTCGCCGACGCGGTGCCCGGTCCGAGCGTCGGGGTCGGCAGCCCGCCGGTGAAGATCGTGCCGGTCGCGTTGACCTGCTCGACGTCGAATCGCGTTTGCGAATTCGCCGGCAAGTTCGTGTACGAGTACGTGGCCGGGACGAACTTCACGAATGGATCGGCCGTGAGATCGATCGAGCCGCTGCCGACGTTCGCCGCCGGCACCCATAGTCCGGCGAGCAGGTTCGATCCCATGTCCTCGACGGAGATGTAGACGTCGGGCGTCGAGCACGCCGTGGTCGACGCGCCCTGCGCGCTCGCTGACCCGGTCGTCACGAAGAGCTGGCCGTTGCCTGGAACGCCGTCGCTGCATAACGTGGTGGCGTCGTATTCATAGCCGCTCGCGACCGTGTCGATCTCGTACGAGAAGTTGGTGTTCGCGCCGGCCGGATCGTCGAGCACGAGCTGATCGCGCGGCATCACGCCCGCCCAGGTCTGCAACGAGTGGTGGCCGTCGCTGCCTTTGCCGAACGCATCGACCACGGTGACGTAGCCGCCCGAGCCGAGGTCGTAGCCGGTCATGCCGGTCGCATCGGTCTCGCGCATCGTGGTCGTCGCGTTGTCCGCGGTGGTGAAGTACGCCTTGACGCCCGCGAGACCGGCGCCGTGGGACGTGATCGTGACCGTGACGGCATTGACGTCGAGCGGCGGTGATCCCGAATCGGGACTACGTGCCGGTGCATCGATCGACTGCGTCCCGCTGTCGCTGCACGCGAACACGATCACCGCCACCAACGCGAACGCACGCATCGCGGTGAATCATAGCGAGTCGCGGCGGCGTTTTGCCAGCACGTGCGCACGCGAGCGGCTGCGAACGTGGCGCAGGTCGCTCGTCGCCCCGATATACGACTGCAGCAGCACCTGGCCGCTGCCGCCGAGCCGCGCGAGCACCGCCGGGTCGAGCTCGGCGAGCGCGAACGCGCGAATCGCATCGTAGCCACCGGGGACGTTCGCGGTCGCCAGCTCGCCGATCTCCATCGCGTCGGTCATCGCCGGCATCATCCCGGCGATCGGTGGAAACTGCAGCTCGCCATCGGTGTACGGCGCGACGATCGACCACGACGCGACCGCCGGATCGTTCTGGAAATTCAGCTCCGCGAGGATCGCGTCGGGTGCGACGCCGCTGCCGGCGGTCCACGCGAGCTTGTCGGTCGCGTAGTCGAACACCGGTACCGCGGTGACGTCGGGCAGCATCGCGGTGCTCGCGTCGAGCGCGTAGCTCGTCGCGGCGGCCGGGCTCCAGGCGTAGACGTCGTGGGTGTTTTGCGGCGTTGCGAAGTCGGTGATCACGAACGCCACCTCGGCTGCCGGCAGTGCCGATTGGGTGATCGCGAGCGACGCGCTGCCCGTCACGACGCCGGTGAATTGCGCGAAGCCGTTGAGCACGCCGGCCGAGCCGACCATGTCGTAGTCGATCTGCACGCCGCTCGATGGCAGGTTCGTGAACGAGTACGTCGCCGCGACGCCGGCGACGTAGTGATCGCTCGCCGACAGATCGACGGTTTGATCGGCGGTCACGGCCAGCGCCGGATGGAACAGCGTCGCGAGCAGCGCGTTCGACGAATCGTACGCGGCCACGTAGATGTCGGCGGTCGTGCAGCCGAACAGCTGCATCGGCAGGAGCGCGCTCGAGCCGTTGCCGTAGCCGCCGCCGCCCTGGCACACCGCCGTCGCGTTGTACGTCGTCGCGGTTGGCACCGCCGCCGTGTCGAGCGTGAAGTTGGTCGCGCTGCCGCTCTCGTTGGATTCGTAGAGCACGAGCTGATCGCCGGGCTTCACGCCGGCCCACGTGTACAGGTTGCTCGGCGTGACGTCGCTCGCGATGAAGCCGGGCTCGATCGGAAACGGATCGACCACGGTGACGTAGCCGCCGGCGCCGAGCACGTGGCTCGCGGCGCCGGTCGCATCGGTCTGCACGATCGCGACCGGCGAGCCGTCGAGGTTCGTGAAGATCGCGCTGACGCCGGCGACGCCCGAGCCATCGAACGTGACGGTCACGGTCACCGGCGCCGGTGCGACCGGCGTATCGCCGCGCGGCCCCGCATCGTCGAACGACGCCGGCGCATCGGCGATGTGGCGAATGCCATCGTCGCCACACGCGACGAGGCTCAGGAGCAAGGCAAACGAGCGCATCTGGTTAATTATATTGATTTTTCTACGAAAATAGTGATAATTAGACCGGCGCTTTCACAAAGGAGAGCGCATGCAGAACATCTTCGTCGCCCCAGCGGGCGTCGCTCGGCTTCGCCACGTTCGCGCCGGATCTGTTCGGCGAGCCATTTCGCGATCGCGCACACGCGATGACGGTCATCGGCGCGTTGGTCGCCGAGCCCACCGAGCTGCGCGCGCGAGTCAACGCCGCGCATCGCGCGCTGGTCGAGCGCGTCGGGTGCGTGTTGCCCGTCGCTGCCGTCGGTCATTGCTTCGGCGGGCTCGCGGTGCTCGAGCTCGCGCGCAGCGGCGCCGAGGTTCGCGCCGTCGCGAGCGTGCACGGTGGGCTCGCGACGAAACAGCCGGCGACGCAGATCGAAGCGCGCGTGTTGATCTGCACCGGCGCGGCCGACCCATACGCGAACGGCGAGGCGCGCGCGGCGATCGGCGCGAGCTCGAAGCGGCCGGCGCCGATTGGCAGATGCTCGTGCTCGGCGGCGCACGCCACGGCTTCACGCTGCAAGGCGATGCCTACGACGAAGCCGCCGATCGGCGTTGGTGGCGGGCCTTACTCGCATTGTTCGACGAGGTGATGCCTGCCGTGGCACCGGTAGCGCGCATGGCGTAAGATCGATCGCGTGGAGGGTGCCGAGCAGCGCCAGCTTGCGCCGGGCACGATGCTCGACGACAAGTACCGCATCGACGAGCTGCTCGCGGTCGGTGGGATGGGTGCGGTCTACGTCGGCACCCACATCAAGCTGCGCAAGCGCATCGCGATCAAGGTCCTGAACCCGGGGCTCGCGACGCCGCTGATGATCGAGCGCTTCCACCGCGAAGCGATCACCGCGTCGCAGATCGGTCACGAAGGCATCGCGCAGGTCACCGACCTCGGGATGTCATCGTCGGGCGAGCCGTTCCTCGTGATGGAGCTGCTCGAAGGCGAATCGCTCGCGTCGCGGCTCAAGCACGCGGCGCCGCTGCCGATCGATATCGCGTGCGAGCTCGGCTGCATGATCCTGTCGCCGCTCGACGCCGCGCACCGCGCCGGGATCATCCATCGCGATCTCAAGCCCGACAACGTGTTCCTCGTGCGCCAGAGCCGTGGCGAGCTCGTCAAGCTGCTCGACTTCGGCATCTCGCGCGCGCAGGGCCTCGAGACCGAGTTCCGGCTGACCACGACCGGGCTCGTGCTCGGCACGCCGTATTACATGTCGCCCGAGCAGGCGCGCGGCGACAGCGCGATCACGCTCGCGGCCGACATTTACTCGTTCGGCGTGATCCTCTACGAGATGCTGGTCGGTCAGGTGCCGATCCTCGGCGACAACTACAACCAGCTGATGTACCGCGTGATGTCGGGCGAGTATCGCCCGCCGCGCGAGTGCCGGCCCGAGATCCCGATCGAGCTCGAGCAGATCGTGATCGCGGCGATGGCGCTCGATCCGACGCTCCGTCCACGCAGCGCGGCCGAGCTCGAGCGCGCGCTGGCGCCGTTCTGCCGGCCGACGTTTCGCCAGACGCTCGACGCCGCGAGCGGGCCGTTTCCGCGTGCGACGCCGTACCCGACGCCGGGCGCCTATCATTATCAGACCGGCGGGCCACCGATACCGACGCCGATCCAGACCGTCGCGAAGGCTCGCTCGAAGCTGCCGTGGGTGATCGGCGGTGTCGTCATCGCCGCGGCGATTGGTGTCGGTGCGGTGATCGCGTCCTCGTCGTCGTCGCCGCCAAAGCCGGTTGTCGCGACGACGACGATCGCGGCACCGGTCGCACCGCCGCCGACGCCGGCACCGACGGTCACGCAGCTGAACATCACGCTCACGCTCGAGCTTCAGCCCAAAGACGCGATCGTCACGCTCGATGGCAAGCCGGTCGCGACGACCGCGCTCTCGGTCGCGAAGGACAGCGCCACGCATCACCTCAAGATCTCGGCGCCCGGCTATGTCGATCACGACGAGGATCTCAAGTTCGACGAGAGCCAGAAGCTCGCGATCGAGCTGGTCGCGGACCCGAAAGTGACGAAGCCGGCACAACCTGCGCAACCGACCGGCAAAACCAAGCCGAAACAGCCTACGATCGAGAGCGAAAGCCCCTACGGCAACTGATGCGCATCGCAACCGTCGCATTGCTCGCGCTCGCCGCATCGACGATCTCCGTCGGCGCGTCGGCCGCGCCGCACAAGAAACCCAAGCCGACCAAGCAGCAAAAAGAAGCCGACCGGCTGTTCAAGAACGGCGTCGCGCTGTTCGACGCGCAAAAATTTTCCGAGGCACTCGCCGAGTTCCAGCGCGCGTACGACATCGCGCCGGCGCCGATCGTGCTCTACAACATCGCCGCATGTCACCGCGAGCTGTCGCACTACGGCGAGGCGGTCACGTTCTATCAGCGGTTCTTGAGCGAAGGCGCGGGCAAGGTTCCGGCGCCGCGCTTGACCGCGGCGAAGGCCGAGCTCGACGGGATCTTGGCCCACACGGCGCACGTGACGATCAACCTGACTCCGGCCGACGCGCAGCTGTCGCTGGACGGCAACGTGCTCGATTCGCCGATCCCGCAGCCGCTGATCGTGGGGCCGGGCGAGCACAAGCTCGTCGCGCACGTCGACGGCAAAGACGACGCGACCAAGGTGCTGCGCGTCGCATCGGGCGACGAGCCGACGGTCGAGCTCGCGCCGAAAGATCCGCCGCCGCCGAAACCGGTCGAGGTCGAGAGCGCGCACGTCGCGATTCGCCAGGAAGCGCCGGCCGAGCCCGCCGCCCAGCCCGAGCGCTTCGTGCGCGTGCGGCTCGGCTTGTCGTACGGCACCAACGTGCAGAACGTACGCAACACCGGCGCGCCCGAGGTCGGCATCGGCATCGGGCTTGGCTCGCGCGTCGAGCTCGGCATCGACGCCGTCGTGGTCGCATACGCGGTGGTCCCGACGCTGCGCGTGCGGCTCGTCGGCGATCGACTCTCGCTCCACGTGCTCGCCGCCGCGCCGCTCGCGTTCGAGACCTCGAACATGACGAGCGAGCACTTCATCGCCGGCGCGGGCGGATTGGGCGTGCGCTTTCACGCGACGCCGTCGATCGGCTTGCACCTCGAAGGCTACGCGAGCTACGCGGGCCAGAGCCACGGCACGACGTTCCCCGCGTTCATCGGAGGCGACGTATGGTTCTGAGAATCGCCTTGCTCTCGGTCGTGCTGGCGGCGTGCAGCCAATCGCTATTCGATCAGCACCCCGGCTCGTCCGGCGGCGGTGACGACGATGGTAGCGGCAGCGGCTCGGGCTCGGATATGGGCCTGTCGTCATGCCCGGCGCCGTGCCTCGCCGACGGCGGCAGCGACTTCGGCATGTCGGGCAAAGGCTTTCGCTACCTCGAGGACACGCGCGATCGCAAGTGGACGCCGATGACGATGTCGGGCACGGCCGAGGTCGGCACGATGGACGCGATGAACAAGATCGACGCGTGCGCGAACAACTCGAGCGCGCCGGCGTGCGCGCAGCTGCCCGACGCGCTCTTGGTCTCGTCGTCGGGCTCGGCGTCGGTCGCCGATCCGGCGATCGAGTGGACGGCCGCGTCGAACGCGAGCGTCGCGATCGAGCTCGGCGCGTTCGTGCCGTCGGATGGCTCGCCGCAGACGATCCGGCTCTATCGCAACGCGCGCGAGGATGCGCTCGTCACGATCGAGGCGATGCCGGGCACGCGCGCCGACGGCTCGATCGTGCTCGACGCGCTCGCCGGCGATCGGTTCCTCGTCGCCGTCGCGCCGGTCGCCGCCGGCACCGCCGACATCGGCCTGCAATTCTTCGCGAGCCAAGGCGCCGGCACGTTTCCGCAGCAGTGCCAGCTCGCGCTGCAGCTGAGCTCGGTCAGCGGCAACACCACGCCGAACGCGTGCGGCACGCAGTTCACCGGCATGGTCAACGACACCGACGAGAACCCGACTCCAGCGCCGATCACGCTCGGCGCCGGCCCGTTTCCCGAGCTCGGCTCGGCTGCCACGTTCACCGCCGATCACTTCATGGTCGGCGCCGACATCATCGATCGCAGCGCCGACACGACCACGCAGTTCTGGGTCGAGCAGGGCACGATCCCCGATACCTACGGCTCGTGGGTGTTCTCCGACTACGACCTCAATAACGGCGGCGGGCTCGGCTTCGACATCTACGAGAACTCGGCCGGCACCGGCCTCGCGATCGACGTCGGCACGTGCACCGATCCGAACTCCGACCCGCTCGGCTTCGCGATCGCGACGGGCACGTATCCGATGGACGGCGCGTGGCACTTCATCCGCGCCGTGCACTCCAACGGGATGCTGAACGTCTGCATCGACGGCAAGATGGTCTCGACCGTCGCGATTCCGATGGGCGGGCTCAAGACCACGTTCCCACCGTACGACGGTCAGAACGGCCAGTGGCTGCCGCTCGGTGCGTTCATGAACGGCTCGATCGACGACATTCGCTCGTTCAAGACCGCGCTGCCCTGCGGTAGCTGAGCTACTTCCCCGGAATCAGCTCGGTCCAGCTGTGGCCCTCGCGGCCCATCAGCTCGTCGGCGGTGCTCGGGCCCGACGAGCTGTCCTCGTAGATGTGCACGCCGGGCGTCGCTTCCCAGACTTGCAGCGCCGGTTGGATCAGCTCCCACGCGCGATCGACCGAGTCGCGGCGGTTGAACAGCGTCGCGTCGCCGCGCATGCAATCGAGCAGCAGGCGCTCGTATGCCTCGGCGATCGGCCGCTTGAACGCGTCGGCGTAGGTCATCGTCATCAGCACGTTGCCGACGTTGATGTGCTCGCCCGGCACCTTCGCGACGAAGCGCAGCGAGATGCCTTCGTGCGGCTGGATCCGCAGCGTCAGCACCGCGGGCTGCAGCACGCTGCCGGCCGCTTCTTCCTTGAACAGCACGAGCGGCACGCTCTTGAAGTGAATGTTCACCTCGGTCACGCGCTCCGCGAGCTTCTTGCCGGCGCGCAGGAAGAACGGCACGCCCTGCCAGCGCCAGCTGTCGATCATGAAGCGCATCGCCGCGTAGGTCGGCACCTGCGAATCTTTGGCGACGCCGTCTTCGTCGCGATAGCCGCGGTACTGGCCGCGCACGCAGTGGTTCGCGACGTCGTTGAGCGTCATGTTCTGCACCGAGCGCAGGACTTGCGACTTCTCGTCGCGAATGTCGTCGGCGCCGAACGATGCCGGCACTTCCATCGTGACGAGCGACATCACCTGGAGCAGGTGGTTCTGGATGATGTCGCGCACGACGCCGGTCTGCTCGTAGAACGTGCCGCGGCCTTCGATGCCGATCGTCTCGGCCGCGGTGATCTCGACGTAGTCGATGTGGTTGCGGTTCCACAGCGGCTCGAAGATCGAGTTGCCGAACCGCAATACCAGGATGTTCTGGACCGTCTCTTTGCCGAGGTAGTGATCGATGCGATAGATCTGTGACTCGTCGACGTAGTGGCTGATCATGTCGTTGAGCGCGCGAGCGCTCTTGAGATCGCGACCGAACGGCTTCTCGACGATGATGCGGCACGCCGGTGCGCTGCCGTCTTGGACCTGTTTCTCGATCAGCTTGTGCTTCTCGAGCTTCTCGAGGATCACCGGGAATACCGACGGCGGCACCGACAGATAGAACACGCGGTTGCCCTTCGTGCCCTTCGCCTTGTTGGCCTCGAGATGCTTCTTGAGCTCGAAGTAGACCGCGTCGTCGTCGAAGTTGCCGCCGGCGTAGTCCATCAACGACGCGAACTTTTTCCAGTTATCTTCGTCGAGCTTCTGGCGCGAGAACTCCGCAACTTTGGGCTTCATCTGATCGGCGAATGCCTGCGGCGTCATCGCCTGGCGACCGACGCCCAAGATGATCGTCGGATCGCCGAGGCCGCCGTCGAGCATCAAGTTGTAGAGCGCCGGCATCAGCTTGCGGCCGGACAGATCGCCCGACGCACCGAAGATCACGATGGTGGCCGGCTCGTTCTTTTTCTTCTTGGTTGCCGGCGTGCTGAGGATCTCGCCGGTGATGGTCGAGCTGGGAGGCTTGCGTGTCGTCGTGTCGGTCATCGGTCGTCCTTGGTGGTTGATGCGTAGTGCGCGGCGCCGAGCAATGCCGCCTTGGGATCGAGCACGACGCGCACCGAGCGTGCGCGCAGCCAGTCGGCGAAGCGGCCCTTCGCGGCGAATCGTTCGATCAGCGAGCCGCGCTGCAATACCGGCAACAGCTTCGGCGGAATGCCGCCGCCGATCACCACACCGCCCGTCGCCAGGTAGCGCAGCGCGAGGTTGCCGCACTCGGCGCCGAGGATCTGCGCGAATAGCTCGAGCGCGCGCGCCGCGTTCGGATCGGTGCCGGCGAGACCCGCGTCGGAGATCGCCGCGTTGCGATCGCCGGGATATGGCTTGGCATCGCCGCGCGCGTAGTAGTCATAAACATCGGCGACGCCGTTGCCCGACAGCACGCGCTCGACGCTGACGTGGTCGCCGTATTTGCCGCGCAAAAACCGTAGCAGCTCGATCTCGTCGTCGGTGGTCACGGGCAGATCGCCGTGGCCTCCTTCGGAGGGCAGGGCCTGATAGCGCGTGCCGTCGTGGTACAGACACGACTCGCCGAGGCCGGTGCCCGGCGCGATCACGGCGATGGTGGCGCCGTCGGGTACGTCGCCGACTTGCAGCACCGCGAACGAGCTCTGCGGGATCACGAGCGCGCCGAGCGCGGTCGCCTGCAGGTCGTTGATCAGCGACACGCGCGCGCCGCCGAGCTCTTTGCTCAGCAGATCGGCGCGGATCGTCCACGGCAAGTTCGTGATCTTCGCGCTGCCCGCGCCGGTGTCGACCGGCCCGGCGACGCCGAAGCACGCGGCCGTGATCGACTCGCCGGCGATAAACGTCGCGACCATCGCTTCGAGCGAGGCGTAGTCTTTCGCGGCGAACGTCGCTTCGCGGTGCGGTTTACCTGCGTCGTCGCACAGCGCGAGGTTGGTCTTCGTGCCGCCGACGTCTCCGGCCAGGATCACGCTTTGTGTCCTGTCAGCGCCGCCGCCGCGGCATCGTCGGCGAGCCACACGACGTCGCCGCCTTGGACGAGCTGCGACGGAAACATGCCCTTCGGACCTTCGATCACCTTCGCGAGCGTCGCCGCTTTGTCGGCGCCGGCGACGAGGAACCGCGTGTGCCTCGCCGCGTTGAGCGCGGGTGGCGTGAACGTGAGGCGTACGGCCTTGCCGTTGGTCAGCGGCGAGTCGACGTGGTTCGCGATCACCCAGCGCTTCGTCTCGAATAACCCGGCGCTGCCGGGATGCAGCGACGCGCAGTGACCATCGGGGCCCATGCCCAAGAAATCGAGATCGACGCCCGGCGCGGTGCCGAGCGTCTCGATCAACAACGCCTCGTAGTCGGCCGCGGCGTGCTCGGGATCGCGCTCGCCTTCCATGCGATGGATGCGCGAGCGATCCAAACCGAGCGGCGTGATCAGCGTCGCGTTCGCCATGCCGTAGTTCGAATCGGGATGATCCGGCGGCACGCAGCGCTCGTCGCTCCACCACAGCTCGACGCGATCCCATGGCAGAAACTCGCGGCCGCGCGACGCGAGCAGCTGGAACAACCGCTTCGGCGTCGAGCCGCCCGACAGCGCGACGTGGCACGTGCCCGGAATCGCGTGCACGATCGCGGCGAGCTGGTCGGCGGCCGCGCGCGCGACCAGGTCTGGGTTGGCGAAGCGCAGGACCTTGAGCATCGCTTACGGCTTCTGCTCGACGTGGCCGCCGAACTGGAACCGCATCGCCGACAGCAGCTTCTCGGCGAACGAGTGATCCTCGCGCGACCGGAACCGCGTGAACAGCGAAGCCGCGATGACATTCGCGGACACGCGCTCTTCGATCGCGGCGTCCACCGTCCAGCGACCTTCGCCGGAGTCTTCCACGCTGCCCTTGAACTTGGCGAGCTGCGGATCCTCGACGAGCGATTTCGCGGTGAGGTCGATCAACCACGACGACAGCACGCTGCCGCGGCGCCAGACTTCGGCGACATCCGCCACCGGGAGCTGGAAGCGATGGCCTTCATCGACCGTCGGGTTGTTCGCACCCTTCATGATGTCGAAGCCCTCGGCGATCGCCTGCATGATGCCGTACTCGATGCCGTTGTGGACCATCTTGACGAAGTGGCCCGCGCCGACGGTGCCGCAGTGCAAATAGCCATCTTCGGCGGTGCCGCCGACCTTGTCGCGGCCGGGCGTGCGCTCGACGCTGCCGCGCCCGGGCGCGAGCGTCTTGAAGATCGGATCGAGCCGCGTGACGACGGCTTTGTCGCCGCCGACCATCAGGCAGTAGCCGCGCTCGAGGCCGTACACGCCGCCGGACGTGCCGGCATCGACGTAGTTGATCTGCTTCGTCGCGGCGGCTTTCGCGCGGCGGATGTCGTCCTTCCAGAACGAGTTGCCGCCGTCGATGATCGTGTCGCCGGGCTCGAGCTTGCCCGCGAGGTCGTTCACCGTCGATTCGGTCGGCCCGCCCGATGGCACCATCACCCAGATGTGGCGAGGCTTCGGCATCGCTTTGATCATCTCGTCGAGCGAGTTGGCGCCGGTGGCGCCTTCGCCGGCGAGTTGCTTCACGGCATCCGCGCTGCGATCGTACGCGACGATCGTGTGGCCGTTCTTCATGAGCCGGCGCGCCATGTTTGCGCCCATCCGGCCGAGTCCGATCATTCCGAGTTGCATCACGCTCTCCTTGCTTGCAGCTGCGCCTTCGCAGCCGCGACGATGTGATCCGGCGCGAAGCCGAACTTGGTTTGGAGCTCTTTGAGCGGCGCCGACGCGCCGAACGTTCGCATCGTGATCATCGCGCCGGTGCGCCCGACGTAGCGCTCCCAGCCGAAGTTCGACGCCTGCTCGACGACCACGCGCGCGTCGATCGCGTTCGGCAGCACCGACTCGCGATACGCGGCGTCTTGCTCTTCGAACAACTCCCACGATGGCATCGATACGACGCGCGAGTTCACGCCCTGCGCGACCAGAGCGTCGTGGGCGGCGATGCACAGCGCCACTTCGGTGCCGGTGCCGATCAGAATCACTTCGGGATTCGCAGAATCCGCGACGACGTATGCGCCTTTGCGCAGGCCCGACGCCGGCGCGTACTTCGTGCGATCGAGCGTCGGCATCGCCTGGCGCGACAGCACGAGCACGCACGGATGATGGCGCTGCTCGGCGATCAAGCGCCACGCTTCGACGACCTCGTTCGCGTCGCCGGGGCGCAGCACGATCAGGCCCGGGATCGAGCGCAACCCGGCGAGGTGCTCGACCGGCTGATGCGTCGGACCGTCTTCGCCGACGCCGATCGAGTCGTGCGTGAACACGAACACGACCGGAATCTCCATGATCGCCGCGAGGCGAATCGGCGGCCGCATGTAATCGGCGAACACGAAGAAGCCGGAGCCGAACGGCCGGAGCTTGCTCAGCGACATGCCGTTGAGCGCCGCGCCCATCGCGTGCTCGCGGATTCCGAAGTGAAAATTTCTTCCGGCCTCGTTCCTTTCGAAATCGCCGGCGCCGTCGAACGTCAGTCGCGTCAGCGTCGACGGCGACAGATCCGCCGAGCCACCGACGAGCCACGGGATGCGCTTGGCGAGCGCGTTCAGCACCTGGCCCGACGCTTGGCGGCCGGCGATGCCTTTCGGATCGGGTTTGAACGTCGGCAGCTCCGCGTCCCAATCGGCCGGCAGCTCGCGGCGCTGCATGCGCAGCTGCTGATCGGCGAGCTCGGGATACTCTTTGGCGTACGCGAGCATCATGTGATCCCACGCCGCGTGTGCTTGCTTGCCGCGCGCGCCGATGCCGTTTTGAAACTGCGCGTAGACGCCGTCGGGCACGAGGAACTTCACGTCTTCGGGCCAGCCGTAGCCGCGCTTGACGTACTTGATCTCGTCATCGCCGAGCGGCGTGCCGTGCACGTTGTGCGTGTCTTGCTTGCGCGAGCCGTAGCCGATGTGGCTGTCGACGATGATCAACGTGGGCCGCTGCGTCTCGGCCTGGAACGTCGCGAACGCACGCGCGAGCATCTGGTGATCGTTGGCATCTCCCACGCGCGTCACGTTCCAACCAAAGCCGATGAACTTCGTCGCGATGTCGTCGGAGAACGCGAGCGACGTCGAGCCTTCGATCGTGATCTTGTTGTTGTCGTAGATCCAGCACAGCTCGGCCAAGCCGAGGTGGCCGGCGAGCGACGCCGCTTCTTGCGAGACGCCCTCCATCATGCAGCCGTCGCCGCCGAGCGCGTAGACGTCGTAGTCGAACAACGCGAAGCCCGGCTTGTTGAAGTGACCGGCGAGCCAGCGCCGCGCGATCGCCATGCCGACGCTCGTCGCGTAACCCTGACCGAGCGGACCGGTCGTGGTCTCGACACCGCTCGTCCAGCGATATTCGGGATGGCCGGGACACTTGCTGTCGAGCTGGCGAAACTTCTTGATGTCGTCGACGGTGACCGTCGGCGTGCCGAGCCGTTCGTATTTCGGATCGACGGCTTTGGTCTGCGTCAGGTGCAAGATCGAATACAGCAGCATCGACGCGTGGCCCATCGACAGCACGAAGCGATCGCGGTTCGGCCAGATCGGATCGTCGGGATCGAAGTCGAGCACGCGGTTCCACAGCTCGTACACGACCGGCGCCATCGCCATCGGCGTGCCGGGATGGCCGGAATCGGCCGCCTGCACCGCGTCGATGCTCAGCGTGCGGATCGTGTTGATGCAAAGCTGGTCGAGCTCGGCGTCCGTCATCTCATCTCCCGTCGCTAATCTAAAACCGAAGCCCGGAGCGTGTATGGTCGCTGGTCAGCAATCTTCGAGTAGACTTGCGGTGATGGTGACGCTGGCGCCGCACCGGGTCTACACGATCGAAGAGTACGTGCAGCTCGAGAAATTCTCGAACGTGAAGCACGAGTTCTATGCGGGCCAGATCTGGGCGATGTCGGGCGGCACTCCGGACCACTCGGCGTTCGCAGCGAACATCATCCAATCGCTCGCAAACCAGCTCGCCGGAAAACCGTGCCGCGTGTTCACGGCTGATGCACGCGTGCGCGTTCAAGCCACGGGGCTCGACAGGTATCCCGACGTCAGTGTCGTGTGGGTGGATCGAAACTGACCGCGACGATCGCTTCGCGATGACCAACCCGGTCGTGATCGTCGACGTGCTTAGCCCAGGAACTGCGGCGTACGATCGCGGCGAAAAGCTCGCGCACTACAAACAGATTCCCTCGCTGCGCGAGATCGTTCTCGTTGCTCACGATGTGCGTAGGGTCGATGTTGTCCGGCGAATGCCTGACGATTCCTGGCAGCAATCAAGCGCCGACCTAGTGCAGCTCGAGAGCATCGGCTGCACGCTCTCGGTCGATGCGGTCTATTTCGATCCGCTCGCCTGACGCCGCGACTTGTAGAGATTGATCAGGCCGTTCGTCGAGCTGTCGTGCGACGTGACCTTCGTGTCGCCGGCGAGCTCCGGCAGGATCTTCTGCGCGAGCTGCTTGCCGAGCTCCACGCCCCACTGATCGAAGCTGTAGATGTTCCACACGATGCCCTGCACGAAGATCTTGTGCTCGTAGAGCGCGATGATCGAGCCGAGCGTCTTCGGCGTGATCTTCTGGACGACCATCGACGTGGTCGGGCGGTTGCCGGTGAACGTCTTGTGCGGGACCAACGCTTCGAGCTGCTCGGGCGAGAGTTTCTGCGATGCGAGCTCGGCGCGGACCTCGTCGGGCGTCTTGCCGCGCATCAGCGCCTCGGGCTGCGCGAAGAAGTTCGCGAGCAGGATCTCGTGATGGCGGCCGAGGGGATTGAACGTCTCGACGGGCG
>DATBAS010000176.1:0-51937 GCA_036271395.1 Kofleriaceae bacterium | reverse complement strand
GACGATCAAGCGCTCGCCGAGCTCGGCGACACGACGATCGCGGTATTCGAGAGTTTCGGGGAAGTTATGGCCGGTATCGACGTGGACGAGCGGAAACGGAAACCGCGCCGGCCGAAACGCCTTCTCGGCCAACCGCAGGAGCACGATCGAATCTTTGCCGCCCGAGAACAGCAGACACGGCCGCTCGCGCTCGGCCGCGAGCTCGCGCATCACGTGGACCGCTTCGTCCTCGAGCGCCCGGAGGTGTGGCCGAAGGTACGTCCGCAATGACAGACATATATCCGTTGTTGTGCCGGCTGTCTAGACCATCGCGACGCGACGCGCGTTCTCATCATCATGTCGCGAGGTTTGCGCATCGGGGTCGTGCTCTCGGGCCAGCTGGTCGAGGAGCGCATCCTGCGCGCCGGCCCGGTCACGCTCGGCACGTCGCTGCGCTGCACGTTGTCGCTGCCGGTCGATGGGTTGCCGCGCGAGCACGTGCTGTTCGATGACCAGCTCGAGCTGCAGGCCATGCCCGGCGCGACGGTCACGACGGTCGGTCACCGCGGCAAGCTCGAGCTCGGCCAGCTGACGATCTTGTTCCAAGCGATCGCGCTCGCGGCGCCGGTGCCGCGCCCACGGTTGCCGGCCGAGCTTCGCCGCGTGAGCTTCGATCGCAAGCTCGCCACGATCGTCGGAGCATCGCTCGCCGTGCATGCCGCCGTGATCGCATGGGCGATCACGCGCGATGTCGAAGTACTGCCGAGCTTCGCCGAGCACTATCGCGAAGGGATCGACGTGCAGCTGCCGGACTACGTCGACCGCATCGATCCGACGATCGCGCCGCCGACGACATCGCACGCACCCGGTCCGGGCGTCGCGCACGAAGTGCCGCATCACCAGATCGTGCCAACGACACCGCCGCCACCGTCGCAGAACGAAGCGCAGCGGCTCGCGAACATCCTCACCGGCGATGACGGCACGACCGGCTTCGCCGGCATGAGCGCGCGCCAGCCCGGCGCCGATCTCGGCACGCAGATCGCGAATGCGCGCACCACGCACGCGACCATCGGCGATGGCTCGCACACCTCGCGGGTCGACGATCGCGCTCACATCGGCGATGGCTCGCACCTGCAGACGAGCGAGCAAACGTTGACACAAGTCCAACGCACCGACGAGCACGTGCCGGTGCGCGTCGCGATCGAGCCGCAACCGCACCGCGATCCGAACCAGCAAGACGTGATCGCGAAGATCACGAGCGCGTACGTGCCCGGCTTGCAGCGCTGCTACCGGCTCGCGCTCGAGGACGACGGCGCGCTCGAGGGCAAGGTCGCGCTCGAGCTCACCGTGCAGGACAACGGCCGCGTCAGCGAGCCATCGGCGGCCGGCGTGAGCGACGCGGTCGATCACTGCATCGCGGCGCAGATGGCGCACTGGCAGTTCAAGGCGCCGCGCGACGAAGCGACGTACGCGCTCAGCTTGATCTTGAAGCCAGGGCAGTGAGCCAGCGGTTCGTGCGCTTCACCATGAAGCCGTACTCCATCCCCGAGTGCGTCGTCACGACCAGGTGCGGCTCGCCGAACCGCCGCGCGTGGCGATACCACTTCTCGGGCCGCGCGCTCGCGAGGTCGGCGCGTGGGATCTCGATCGGCGCGCCGACCGTTCGATAGAACACGAGGCGGCGATCGGTGAGCGCCAGCTGCCCCATGTCGAACTGCTTCGGCAGGTCGCCGCGCAAGCTGCACCGCACGGGTCCGAGCTCGATGCGATCGCCAGCGGCGGCGAGCTCCCGGCGCATCACGCGGCCGACGCGCCGGACGCGTTGCTCGACGACCGCCCAGATCACGGCGATGAACACCGTCATCCCGACGACGATGCGGACGTAGATCATCGCGAGCGATCCTACGCTATGATCGCGAGGTGCGAGCCGCGATCGCAGTTCTGATCGCCCTGACGTCGGTCGCGGCCGCCGAGCCGCCGCGCTGGCAGACGTGCCCGCTGCCGCCGCCGATGCCCGAAGCCACATCGCACGGCACGGTCGACGTCGACGGCGCGGAGATCTACTACGCGAGTTACGGCCGGGGTGCGCCGGTGATCTTGCTGCACGGCGGGCTCGGCAACTCCGATCATTGGAGCAACCAGGTTCCGGCGTTGGCCGAGCACTTTCACGTGATCGCGATCGATAGCCGCGGCCAAGGCCGCAGCACGCGCACCCGCTCGCCGGTCACGTACGACGCGATGGCGCGCGACGTGATCGCCGTGATGGACAAGCTCGAGCTCGCTCGTGCGTCGATCGTCGGCTGGAGCGACGGCGGCGAGATCGCGCTCAAGCTCGCGATCGAGCACCCCGATCGCGTCGACCACCTGTTCGTGTTCGGCACGAATTACGACGTCAACGGCAGCAAGCCGCGCGGCGGCCAGCGCTCGGCAACGTTCGCCGCCTATGCCGCGAAGTCGCGCGCCGATTACCTCAAGCTCTCGAAGGCGTCGCCGCGTCAATTCGACGAGCTCGTCGACTGGCTGTTGCCGGTGTGGCGCAACCCGATGGGCTTCACCAAGGATCAGCTGCGCGGCATCCAGGCGACCACGATGGTCGCCGATGGTGATCACGACGAGATCATCGTGCTCGCGCAGGTCGAAGAGATGGCGCAGCTGATCCCGCACGCGAAGCTCGCCGTGCTCAAGGACACGAGCCACTTCGCGCTGTGGCAGGCCCCGGCCGATTTCAACAAACTCCTGCTCGACTTCTTGAGCAGCTAGCTCACGGCCACGCCAGCGGCTCTTCGATCGGGCCGTTGCACAGCGGCGATGCGAAGCGCGCGTCGCCGGTCACGCGAACCGTGCGTTGGTCGAGCGTGAGCTCGCCGTGAAAGCCGTAGACCTCGTGGCCGTCGCTGATCCAATCGCACGCCGTGACCACATCGGTGCACTCGTAGTCCGTGCCCGCGCAGAACAGCGCGTGCATGGTGCGCTGGACGCCGAGGATGCTGCTGCCGTCGGCGAGCGACATCGCAGCCTGCCGCGTCACGCCGACGTCGAGCCGAAATCCATGCGTGTGGTTGATCGTCACCGGCTGCGCGTCGAACACCTCGTACGCGCCGTCGGGCTCGAACAAGCCGCCGAGTGTCAGGCCCGGTCCGCCGGGAACGTAGAGCGCGAGGTTCGGCGGCACCGACGGCGGCGACAAGTCGAACGGATCGCTCGGCGCGTTGATCTCGATCAGCTTCGCGCGCTCGACCGAGCGCACGAGCTTGTACGTCCAGCTGTGCTGCTTGAGGCAGCTCGCGAGCGCGTCGAGCGATTTGGCCGATGGACACGTGAACGTCAGCTGCGGGCCGCGGATCACGATCTCGCCGCGCGCCGGCACGGCGAACGCGATCGCGATTGCGAGCGGCACGATCCACCGGCTCATACTTCAATTGTACGCTATCGTTTGGCGATGAAGCTCAAGGGCACGATCCGGCGCAGCGACCTCGAGGGCGGCCACTGGCTGATCCAAGCCGAAGGCGGCGATCAGTATCAGCTCGAAGGCAAGCTCGACGGGCTCCACGACGGCATGGAAGCCGAGCTCGAAGGCAAAGTCGACAAGCACGCGATGGGCATCGCGATGCAAGGCCCGCACTTTCAGGTGCACAAGGTCACGAAGCTTTGAGCCTCGCGTACGTCCCGCACGCGAGCTCGCAAGGCCGCTTGCGCGACGTCTACGACGCGATGCTCGCGCGGCCGTTGCCGCCGGTGTACCGCCCCGCGCATGGCGGCGCGCCCGGCATCATCGTCGCGCACAGCCTCGATGCCGAGCTGATCCCGAAAGTATTCGGCACGAGCTCGACGCTCAACGGCGCCGGCCCGCTCGCGTGGCCCGAGCGCGAGCTCGTCAACGCGACCACGTCGCAGCTCAACCAATGTCTGTATTGAATGTCGTGTCACGCAGAGTTTCTGCGTGTCGCGCTCGGGAACGATGAGACGCTGCCACGCGCCGTGTTGCACGGCGATCCCACCCAGCTCGACCTGGCGCCCCGCCAGCGCGCGCTGATCGAGCTCGTGCAGCTCGTCACGACCGCGCCGTGGTCGTTGTCGCGCGAGCATCGCGTGCGATGGCACGTGCTCGACGATGGCGATCTCGTCCATGCGGTCGCGCTGTCGGCGTATTTCGGTCACCTCAACCGCATCGCCGACGCGGTCGCGGTGCCGCTCGACTATGCCGTCGCGATCGCCGCGCCGCCGATCGATCACGCCCGCACACCGTTCGCTCGCGCACCTCGCGTGGTCACGACCGCAGCGATACTCGAGCTCGCGCACCGGCCCGCGACCGCCGCCGCGATCGCCGCGTGGCGCGACTATGTGCTGGCCAAGCCCGAGCCGCTGCTGCCGAGCATGCGCGCACAGATCGCCGCGTGGAACGAAGGCTGGCTCGGCGCCGCGACGCCCACCGACGGTGACGGCGAGCTCTATCGCCTGGTCGAGCGCGTCGCGCTCGCGCCGTGGCAGCTCGACGACGACGCGTTCGCGCCGTTGCGCGCGCACGGCTGGAGCGAGGCCGCGCTGTTCGATGCGTGCGCGACGGCGAGCTCGACGAACGCGTGGATGCGCATCGACGTCGCGTTGCGCGCGCTCGCGCAGTAACGCTTACTGCGCGGAGCCGGCCGGAGCCGGCGTATCGCCCGATGGCGCCGTCACGGGCGGCGTCGCGGTCGCATCACCGGTGTCGCTGCTACCGATCGCGGGCTTCGGCTGCACTTTCGGCGTCGGGCGCGGCGTCGGGCGCGGCGTGGCCTTCGGAGGCGGCGGTGGCGTTGCCGCGGGTGCGGCGGAGCCTGCCGAGCCGGTATCTGCGGCGGCCGGCGGCGGCGGCGATGGATCGATGCCGCCGTACGAGACCTCCGCGCCTTCGGCGATCGCATCGGCCGGGCACTGGATCATGATCGCGTTCGGATCCGCCGAGGTCGTGATGCACGACGTGTGCTTGCTATCCGTCTTGCCGACGAGCACGACGCGCGTACCGGTCGACGCGCCATCGGCTTTCTTGAACGTCACCGTGCGAACCGCAGGCTGCGTGAGCGAAAACACCGCGTCGCTCGGCGTGACCTTCGCGCCGACTTTCAACTTCGCTTTGATCGCGCCGTCGGTGGGCGCTTTGATCTCGAGCTTGTCGAGGTCGGCCTGGCGCGCATCGAGCTTGGCCTTCTTGTCGGCGAGCGCTTTCTCGCGATCGGTCAGCTTGGCTTGCGCCGCGGCGAGCTGGGCCTTGTTGCTCGCAGCGGTCGCCGCGTCGATGTCTTTTTGCGCCTGATCGATTTCGCCGGGCAGTCGCTTGTCGACGTCCTTTTGCAGCGCCGCGACCTCGGTCTGGATCGGCTTCGAGCCATTGAACATCGCGATCACGGCGCCCGATTTCACCGCGCCGTCGGGCGCGAGCGTCTCGATCGTGCCGCTGCCTTGCGGCTTGACGTCGTTGGTGACCTCGGGCGACGTCGCCATCTTCTCGCTCTCGATCGGCGGCGGCGGCGGTGGCGTCGGCTTGGCCGGCACCGGCTTGACCGGCTCGTTCGAAGCCGTGTCGGTGCTCATGAAGTGGCGATACGCGAGGAACGCGATCGCCGCGATCGCGACGATCACGAGCACCACAACCAACGACTTGCTCGTGCCCGTCTCGGGCGCGGGCGGCGCCTTCGCGGTCGCCGTTGCAGCCTTGTCGGGCACCTTCGAGATCGGTGCGGTCGGGCCGTGGGCATCGATCGCGGGCTTCTTCGCCTCGGCGGCTGCCGGCTTCGCGGCGGCGACGGGCTTCGGCACTTCGACCGGCTTCGCCGCGGCGACCGGTTTCGCGACGTCGGGTGGCGGCTTTACGACCGGCATCGGCGGCGGCGTGTTGCGCGCGCGCGGGATTTCCTTTTTCGGCGGGCTTTCGAGCTCTGCGGCGAGCTCGGGCGGCACGTCGACGGCCTTCATGACCTGCGATGCGCGCACCGCGGCCTTCACGTCTTCGACGCCGACGTTCATCTGATCGGCGAGATCGGTCGACACGTCGGAGCGGCCGGGCTGACCGAGCGTGATGTCGTGCGACAACTTCGCCGCCGGCTGCGGGCGACCCGCGGTGACGCCGGGTGCGAGTTCGATGTTCGACGTCGGCAGCGGCTTGCCTGCCGGCGCATTTGCCGACGCGCCGGCGTTGCCGAGCTCGAAGTCGGCGACGGGCGTGTGCGGCCGCTTCTCGCCCACGACGACGCCGGGACGCAGCATGTCGTCGCCCGGTTTTGCAGCGGCGCCGGCTTTGTCGATGAACCCGAGCTCGCCGAGCGTCGCGATGACGTTGCGAATTTCGGCGGCACTCGGAGCGAGCCCGAGCTCCTCCCTCGACCACTGGATGATGCCCGGCACGTCGCGATCGCCGTCCATCGCACACGCGAGCGAGTACTCGACGTCGAAGAAGCGGTACACGCTGCCGCTGTCCGGATCCATCACGTCGACGAAGCGAGTGCCGGCATCTTCGACCGGCTCGGCGACGAGGTCTTGGCGAAACCGCGGACGATCGAGCTGCATCAGCCGCCCTTCCTGAGCTCGGTGAGCACCAGCTTGGCCACCGCCTTGAGCGTATCGAACACGCCGTGTCCTTTCGGCGCGACGGCTTCGAAGCTTGGAACTCTGGTCGGATTCAGCGCGCCTTCGAGCTCGTCCATCGTGATCGCGTTCGGCAGATCGCGCTTGTTGTACTGGACGACGTACGGCAGCTTGTCGAGGTCGTAGCCCTGCTCTTGCAGGTTCGATCGCAGGTTCTCCAGCGACTCGATGTTCGCTTCCATGCGCTCGAGCTGCGAATCGCCGACGTAGACGACGCCGTCGACGCCCTTCAAGATCAGCTTGCGGCTCGCGTCGTAGAAGACTTGGCCCGGCACCGTGTAGAGGTGAAAGCGCGTCTTGAAGCCGCGAATTTCGCCCAGCGATAGCGGGAGAAAATCGAAGAACAGCGTGCGCTCGGTCTCCGTGGCGAGCGAGATCATCTTGCCCTTCGCCTCGGGATTGGTCTTGTTGTAGATGTACTGCAGATTCGTGGTCTTCCCGCACAAGCCGGGGCCGTAGTAGACGATCTTGCAGTTGATCTCGCGCGAACTGTAATTGATGAAGCTCATAGCCCGCGTCTAATCGTTGAAGAGGTTGTCGATGTCGTCGTCCGTGATCTCCGAGAACACGCTCGGCTGAGTTCCGGAGGCGCTCTTCTTGGCGAGCGCGTCGAGCACGTTGACCAGCTCGGCCGTCGCCTTGCGCACGCGCAAGCGGACGAGGCCGAGCGAGCTGCGCTCGTCGAACAGCACGACCATGATCACGCGCTGGCCGACGATCGAGATGTGGACGTTCGTCTTCTCGCCCTCGTGGAACTGACCGGCGAATTCTTTTTCCGACAAGAGCGACGCGATCGCGCCGGTCGCGGCCACGTTGCCCGCGGTCAGCGACGACAGCGACGTGACGTCGAGCTGCTCGACTTCGCCGGCCTGCGCGAACGCTTGGCCGTTTTTGTCGATGACGAGCACGGCCCTGGCGTTGGCGTCTCGATGAAGGATTTCGCAGATGTTGTTGATCTGCGAGAGCTCCTCCTCGTACATGACGAGCTGTTGGATCATCCGGCTTCGGCTCCTCGACAGGGATCATCCCGCGTGGGACCTCTCCGTCGTCGGATTCCACGGTAGCAACCCCCGCGAATTCGTTCAACTTCGG
Source organism: Kofleriaceae bacterium (assembly GCA_036271395.1). Taxonomy (GTDB): domain Bacteria; phylum Myxococcota_A; class Polyangia; order Haliangiales; family Haliangiaceae; genus JABFXX01. The sequence goes on along the minus strand of DATBAS010000176.1, from coordinate 44,248 downwards.
TGGGCTACAATAGTGCGCGGCCCGCGAGCGCGCGCGCGATCGTCGCTTGATCCGAGTACTCCAGCTCGCCGCCGACAGGTAGGCCGGTCGCGATCCGCGAAACTTTCACGCCGAGCGGCTTGATCGCGCGTGCGACATACATCGCCGTCGCTTCGCCATCGACGCTCGGGCTCGTCGCGATGATGACTTCGCGGACATCGGCGAGCCGACGGATCAGCTCGGCGACGCGAATGTCGTCGGGCCCGATGCCTTCGAGCGGCGACAGGAGGCCATGCAGCACGTGGTAGCGGCCGCGAAAGTGCCCGCCGCGATCGATCGCGATCAGGTCCGACGGCGTCGCGACCACGCAGATCGTCTCGTGGTCGCGTTGCGAGTCGCTGCAAAGCGCACACGGATCTTGCTCGGTCATGTTCATGCAGACCGAGCAAAGCCGAATCTTGTCGGTGACATCGCGCAGCGCTTGCGCCAGATCCAGGACGTTCTGACGGTTGCCGCGCACGAGATGGAACGCGAGCCGTGTCGCCGTCTTCTCACCGATCCCGGGCAGCCGAGATAGCTCTTGGACGAGCCTGCGGATCGGATCGGCCACGGGTCAGAACATCCCAGGCATTCCCGGGAGCCCGCCGAGGCCACCCATCACCGAGGACATCCGCTCTTTGCTGACTTCGCGAACCTTCGTCGCCGCCGCGTTGATCGCGGCCGTCACGAGATCCTCGAGCATGCCGACGTCGGTCGGATCGACGACCGACTTGTCGATCTTGACCCGCACGACCTCGAACTGGCCGTTGACCGTCGCGGTGACCATGCCACCGCCCGCCGCACCATCGCAGGTCATCGCGGCGAGCTCGGCCTGGACCTTGGCGACATCGCCTTGGAGCTTCTGCGCCTGCTTCATCAGCGCGTTGATATCGGGCATCTTCCCACCTTGGCCGTTAGACATCGGTCTTGATCTCCTTGATGTGCGCGCCGAAGGTTTGCAGCACGTGCTTCGTGATCGGGTGCTCGCGCGCTTCGGCTTCGCGCTTTGACCGTTCGGCTGTCGTGCTCGCGCGCGTCGACTCGACGAGCGAACGCGCCGGCGTCTTCGCCGCTTCGCTCGCATCGAGCATGCGCGCGCTGACCTTGAGCTTCTGACCGAGCTCGGCAAGCACGCCGCGCAGCTCGTCGACGCTTGGCTTCTCGCATGCGTTCTCGCCCGCCCATGCGCTGTCGCCGTCCGGCGCGAAGCCGAGCTCGAGCTCGTCCTTCGTCCACTTGAGCACGCGCGCGAACTCGTAGTAGCCGCGCAGCGAGATCCTGCGCTGGGCTTCGAGGTAATCGATGACCTGCGACCACGCGACGAGCGCTTCGGCGGCGTTGTTCGGAACTGCGAGCGCCGGCGCGTGCGGCCCGGATCCCGACGCGACCTTGTCGGTGGTCGGCGGCGCTGGCACTGGTGCGCTCGGCGCGATCGCGACCGGCACCGGTGCGCTTGGCGCGATCGCGACCGGCACCGCCGGCGCGGCCGAGGCTTCGATCGTCGTCGCGAATGTCTCGCCGTCGTGCTTCGGCGCTGGCGCTGGCGCCTTCGCTTGCTGCGTCGCCGGCGGTCGCGCTGGGCCGCCGCGGGTGCCCGGCGTCGTGCCCTTGAGCTCGCCGCCGCCGTGCGTTCCACCCGATGCGCGTGCCGGCGCCCCGCGCGCGACGCGGCCTTCGAGCTCGCCCAGCCGTTCGATCAGATCGCCGAGCGGGATCAACGGCTCGATCGTCGCGACGTCGATCAGCGCGCAGTCGAGCACGAGCCGCGGCTGCAGCGTCTTGCCGAGCTCGTCGCAGCAGCGCAGCATGCGGTCGAACATCTGCTGGACGCGCGAGCGATCGATCGCGGCGGCTTCGCTCGCCAGCTCCGCGCGTTCTTCATCACTCGCATCGACCAGCTCGGTGCGCTGCGGCGCGACGTGGAGCACCGCCAGATCGCGCAAGTAGCGCACGATCGCGCGGGCGAGCTGAACTTCGTCGACGCCGCGCTCGATCGCCGATTCGACCGCCGACAGCGCCGCGCCTGCATCGCCGCTCGCGAGCGACGTGACGAGCGTCCGCGTGAGGGAACGATCGGCGACGCCGAGCACCTCGGCGACGTGCTGCTCGGTGATCGTGCCACCGCCGACGTACGAGATGATCTGGTCGCTCAGCGACAGCGCATCGCGCACGCTGCCGCCGCTCTCGCGCACGAGTAGGCTGACCGCGTTCGGCTCGATCGCGAGCGCTTCTTTCGCGAAGATGGTCGCGAGGTGCTGCGCGAGCCGTGACGCGGGCACGAGCTTGAAGTCGTAGCGCTGGCACCGCGACAAGATCGTATTCGGCAGCTTGTGCGGCTCGGTGGTCGCGAGCACGAACGTGACGTGCGGCGGCGGTTCCTCGAGCGTCTTGAGGAGCGCGTTGAACGCCTCCGTCGTCAACATGTGAACTTCGTCGATGACGTAGACTTTTTTCTTCAGCACCGCCGGCTGGTAGCGCACCGCCTCGGTGAGCTCGCGGATCGCATCGATGCCGCGGTTGCTCGCGCCATCCATCTCCTGGTAGTCGACCGCGCTGCCGTTGCTGATCGACACGCACGCATCACAGGTGCCGCATGGCTCGCCGTGATCGCCCGCTTTGTGGTTCGTGCAGTTCAGCGCTTTGCCGACGATGCGCGCGACCGTGGTCTTGCCGCAGCCCCGCGGGCCGCAGAACAAGAACGCGTGATGCACCCGACCGGTGGCGAACGCATTGCCGAGCGTGCGCGTGACGTGCTCTTGCCCGACGACTTCGGAGAACGTCGACGGCCGATACTTACGAGCGAGAACGAGATACGACACGCGCTCGCACTATACCCGCAGGGTCTGTCGCTACAACGCGATCGTCTCGCAGATCTTCTTCGCCGCCGACACGACCTTGTCGCGCAGATCTGGACCGAGCGCCGTCGCCTCGCGCGTCTTGTACAGCGAGCCGTAGCACACGAGCCGCTTGCCGCCGTACAGCACGAGATAGCGGAACGCCGGCTGCCCGGAATCATCGTTGCCTTCGAGGTACCAGGCCGCGCCCCTCTGGCGATCGAGTGTCACGTCGAGCACCCGCCGATCGGCCAGGAACTTCTTGTACGCGTCGCGATCGTTCGGCGCGCCCGGAAAGTCGTAGCCGTAGCTGAACGAGAACACGCGCGTGTCGCCGGAGCTCGGCACGCGCAGCACGAACGAGATCGTGCCGGCGGTCTCGAAGTCGCGATCCCAGTTCGGCTCCATGTCGAGCTTGATCGCGGCGAGATCTGCCGGCGGGCTGACGTGCACGTACTTCTCGCTAGGCTTCGGCGGGCCCGATGCGGTCGTGTCGGCCTTGCTGATGTCGTGGTTGGTGACCGGCGCGTTCTTGTCGACACCGGCGGTCGGCGCGTTCGGGTTCGCCGGTGGTGCGCTGTCGGCGAGAGGAGCGTTCGACGAGCCGCTCGCCGGTGCCGGCGGCGCGGATGAGCCGGGCGCCGGCGCAGCGGTGGGTGCCGGCGCTGCCGAGCCGTTGTCTTCGGCGATCTCGGCAGTCAGGCTCGCCGCAAAGCCGCCGCCGGAACCGTGCTTGGCCGGAGCCGCGGACGAGCCCGAGCCGGTCGACGAGCCCGCCGCCGGCTGTGCGCTGCCGCCGCTGGTCGAGTTACACGCGACGAGCGCGCACGCGATCAGGACCCTCACAGCATCAACAATGATGCGTCACCGAAAAGAAATCGAGCGACGATCTCATCTTCTGAGTCGTCGCTCGACGAAAAGGTGGCCCCAGGCACCCACTATCTCCGCTACCGTTGCTCCCTTCCGGGCCTGGCGGGGTTCACAGCATTCGCGTCACCCGGGACCATAAACACGTCACGCAAGTTGGGCAGGTTGGCGGAGGGAGAGGGATTCGAACCCTCGGTACCTTTCAGTACACACGCTTTCCAAGCGTGCACCTTCGGCCACTCGGTCATCCCTCCCGAGGAGGGTCATGAAAAATTGCGGAGGAGGAGGGATTTGAACCCCCGGTGCTTTCGCACATCTGATTTCGAATCAGACACCATCGGCCACTCGGACACTCCTCCAAAATCATCTCGGACTGCGTAGCTGCTTGAAAAACTCCGACAACACGGCCGCGCACTCGTCGGCGCGAACACCGCCGAGCACCTGTGCTCGATGGTTGAGCCGCGGGTCGCTCGCGATCGTGTAGAGCGTTTGCACCGCGCCGGCTTTCGGGTTGGTGCAGCCGAACACGACGCGCTTGATCCTCGCGTTGACGATCGCGCCCGCGCACATCGGACACGGCTCTTGCGTGACGAACATCGTCGCTTCGACGCGCCAATGTCCGAGCTGCTTCGCCGCGTCGCGGAGCGCGACAACCTCGGCGTGAGCGGTCGGATCGACGTCGAGCTCGCGGCGGTTGCGACCGCGACCGATGATCGCGCCGAGCTCGTCGACGATCACCGCGCCGACCGGAACGTCGCCCGCCGCCGCCGCGACACGCGCCTGTTCGAGCGCGACGGTCATCCAATCGTCATCAGTCATCGTTAGCAGTAAGCGGATCCGAGAGGGGTCGAACCTCTAACCCCCGGTTCCGTAGACCGGTGCTCTATCCATTGAGCTACGGATCCGTAATTCAAACTCACATCGTGGAGAGAGAGGGATTCGAACCCTCGGTACCAGTAAACCCAGTACGCCGGTTTAGCAAACCGGTGCCTTCAGCCACTCGGCCATCTCTCCGGTGGCTTGCCAAAAGTTTTGTGGCGCGGGACGTCGAGCTCGAACACGACGTCCCGCCCATGACCACTTGCGTGACACTATTCGATTATCAAGCCAGCGCGGAGGAGGAGGGATTCGAACCCCCGGAGCTTGCGCTCGGCGGTTTTCAAGACCGCTGCCTTCGACCACTCGGCCACTCCTCCTGGGGGGACCGGGAGGCACGGGTATTTATAGAGATCGAGCCCGCCTTGTAAAGGAGGATCTCGGTTTTTTCCCCCGCCGCAGCTACTTACGGATGGTGTCGAGGCCGCCCAGATAAGGCCGCAACGCCTCGGGCACCGCCACGCTGCCGTCGGCCTGCTGATAGTTCTCCAAGATCGCGACTATTGTCCGGCCGATCGCGATGCCCGAGCCGTTGAGCGTGTGGCACGCGCGCGCTTTTTCGCCCGCGCTCGGGCGGTAGCGGATCTTCGCGCGACGCGCCTGAAAATCTTCGAAGTTCGAGCACGACGAGATCTCGCGATACGTATCCTGGCCGGGCAGCCAGACCTCGAGGTCGTAGGTCTTCGCCGATGCGAAGCCCATGTCGCCGGTGCACAAGGTGACGACGCGATAGTGCAGACCGAGGCCCTGCAGCACGCGCTCGGCATCGTCGCGCAGCGCCTCGAGCTCGTCGTAGCTGTGCTCGGGCGCGACGATCTTGACGAGCTCGACCTTGTCGAACTGGTGCTGGCGGATCAGCCCGCGCGTGTCTTTGCCGTGCGCGCCCGCCTCGGCGCGAAAGCACGGCGCGTAGGCGCAGTACTTGAGCGGCAGCTGCGCGGCGTCGAGGATCTCGTCGGCGTGCAGGTTGGTGATTTGCACTTCAGCCGTCGGCGACAAGAACAGATCGTTATCGGCGACGTGATCGGGCCCGACCGGCAGCTCGAGCTTGAACAGATCGGCTTCGAACTTGGGCAGCTGGCCGGTGCCGCGCAACGAGCGCCGCGCGACGACTGCCGGCGGCCACACCTCGGCGTAGCCACGCCCGGTGTGGAGATCGATCATGTAGTTGATGAGAGCGCGCGTCAGCTTGGACGCCGCGCCGCGCAGTACGGTGAATCGCGCGCCGGTGATCTTCGTCCCGGCATTGAAATCCAAGATGCCGAGCGCCTCGCCCACTTCCCAATGCGGCTTCGGCGCGAACGCGAAGCTCGGCTTTTCGCCCCACGTGTGGTGCGGAACGTTGTCGTGCTCGCTCGTGCCGGTCGGCACGCTCGCGTGCGGCGCGTTGGGGATGACGAACAGCCCGTTCTCGCTCTCGGTTTCGAGCCGCGCGAGCTCGGCTTCGCCGTCTTTGATCTTCGTCGATAACGCCTTGAGCTCGTCGCGCGCCGACGCGAACTCCGCCGACTTCTTGTCGAGCTTCGCCATCCGGTCGCTGCCCGCGTTACGCTGCTGGCGCGCGGTATCGAGCTCGTTCTGGAGTTTGCGGCGCGCTTCGTCGAGACTCTTCCATGCGGCTACCGTGGGCCCGACCTCGGGGCCGCGGCGAAGCACATCATCCATTCGAGCGGGATCGAGCATAGTTTTCCAACGATGATAGGGGGTTGGGACACGGACCCTACCGTGCGGTTAACCAGCGACGCAAGCGCAGGGTCGAATCTGTCGTGGATAGCCTGGCGCTCGCACCGATCTTGGCAACGCAGGTGACCGAGATCGTCGACCCCGACCGCGAGCTCGCGGACCGGTTTCGCGCGGGCGAGCGCGACGCGTTCGATCAGATCGTGCGGCGTCATCAAAAGGGCGTGTGGCGGCTGGTCCGGCGCTACCTGCGGAACGACGCCGACTCGTCGGACGTTACGCAGCAGGTGTTCGTGCGCGCGTTCCGCGGCCTGCAGACGTTTCGCGGCCAATCGTCGGTCCGCAGCTGGCTCTATCGCATCGCGATCAACTGCTCGTTGAGCTGGATCCGCGACCATCGTCACGAGACGGCGACCGAGATCGCCGAGGACGCGCTCACGGAGGCGCATCCCGGGCCCGATCGCATCGCCGGCAGCCAAGACACTGCGCGGCTTCGCGCCGCGATCGCGCAGTTGCCGCCGAAACAGAAGATGGTGCTCGAGCTGCGCATCTACGACGATCTGTCGTTTCGCGAGGTCGCCGAGCTGGCGGACTGCAGCGAGAACACGGCAAAGGTCAACTTCCACTACGCGGTGAAGCGGCTCCGTGACATCCTCGGAGGCAAGCTTGGTGACTAACTCGGCCGACGACGAAGAGCTCCTCAGCGCCTATCTCGACGGCGTCAGCGAGCTGACACCCGACGAGCGCAAGCGGGTCGAAACCCGGATCGCGCGCGATCCCGAGTTCAAGCGCGAAGCCGACGAGCTGCGTGCGGTGTTGGACGAAGCGCGCTCGAGTGCGTCGGTTCAGCCGGCGAACGAGCCCGATTGGTCGACCTTGGAGCGGCAAATTCGGGAATCGGTCGGTCCGACGGTGCCGCTGCCATGGTGGCGTCGGATGCGCTGGCTCGCGCCGATCAGCACGCTGGCGACGACGGCCGCGATCGCACTCGTCTGGCTGCACCATGCACCGGCCAACCACGCCGAGCTCACGGTCGCTCGCGATGCCGGCAATGTCGCGATCGTCGCCGCGCCGCCGCACGTCGAAGCCGCGCCCGCTGCGAAGCCGGCCGAATCGACGATGATCTACATCGACGGTCAGATCATCGACGTCAGCAACGTCGATCCCGAAGCGCTCGTCAACGACGGCGCGAGCGACGGCACCGCCGACGCGTCGAGCAGCGGTCTGTTGCCGGCGTCGGATTACGGCTGGATCGATCAGCTCGACGACAAGGCGCTGGACCGCGCCGAGCGCTGGCTCGCCCGGAAAAAGGGCTGATGCGCCGCATCGCGATCGCGTTGTGGTTGTGCGCGTCGCCGGCGTTCGCACAAGCGCCGGGCGCGACGCCGACGAACGGGCCGAGTGCGCAAGCGCCGAGCGGACCGCAGTCTCGCGCCGACAAGATCAAGCAGCGGATCCGCGAGCGGCGCGCGTTCGAGCTCACCGACGCGCTCGACCTCGACCAAAAGACCGCGGCGCGAATGTCGTCGGTGATGGAGCGCTACGACCAGCAGTTCGATCGCTTGCTCGCCCAGCGCGCCGAGCTGCAGCAGCGACTGAACGGCGCCGATCAGATCAAGGATCCCAAGGTTCTGGCCAAGCTGATCGACGACGCGATGACGAACCAGCGCGCGTTCTGGGATGTCGAAGAGCACCGGCTCGCGGAGCTGCGCACCGTGCTGACGCCTCAGCAAACCGCGCGGTTGATCGTCACGCTGCCGCAGCTCGAGCGCCAGCTCCAGAACCAGCTGCAAAAGGCGATCAACCAGAAAGCGCCGCGCCGTAACAATCCCAATCGCCGCCCGATCGACGACGACGACGACTAGGGCGCTTGGGTAGGACACGGGTAGGAACCGGCACGCGCCGCATAGGCGAGGTATAATTTTCGCCGGATGATCGAGGCGACTTGCGCCGCATGCGGAACCGTCAACCGCATCGCCGAGGGTGACGTGCCGGCCGGCGCGAAGTCGGTGACGTGTACGAGCTGCAAGGCGCGCATCGCGCTACCGGCCGCGAAGGGATTCGCGATCCCGTCGATTCCAAAACCGGGATCACCGGCGGCAAAAGCGCCCTCGCCGCTCGCCGCGAGATCCGCAACGAAGCCGAAGCGCGCCGAGACCGGGCCGCTCGCCGATCTGCCCGCGCCGAAGCGCGCGAGCCCGTTCGCCGGCATCGAGGCGACCAAGCCGTCGCCGAGATCCGGGCTCGAGGTCGCTGATCTGCCGACGCCGAAGGCCGGTGCTCAACGCCCGGTCGATCTGGACGATTGGTCCGAATCGGACTTGCTCGCGCCTAAAGTCAAGAACCCGCTCGACGATCTGCCGACGCCGAAAATCGATCCGCTCGACAACTTGCCGGTTCCCAAAGCGGGCGCCAGGTCCGCGCCGTCGTCGGTGCGCTCGGCGCTGCAAGATGCCGATCTCGTCGCGCCGAAGGGGAAGTCGAAATCGCAAACACCGGCACTGGGCGCGCGCGCGATCGCGCCGACGCCGCCCAAACCTGCACCGGTCGCGCCGGCGCCGGCCCCGCTCGAGCTCGATCCGCTCGCCGATCTGCCCGCGCCCAAGGTCGGGCTGAGCGATCTGCCCGCGCCGAAACCCGGCTCGAACCTCGATCTGCCCGCGCCGAAAGGCTTCTTCGACGATCTCCCGCAGCCCGCCAGGCGACAGCCGCCCGGTGGCGGCGGACCTGATCTGCTCGCGCCGAAAGGCTTCTTCGACGATCTCCCGCAACCCGCGAACAAGGCGAGCCGCGCGCCCGATTTGCTCGCGCCGAAAGGCTTCTTCGACGATCTTCCGCAGCCCGCGAAGCCGAACGCGCCGTCGCCGCCCGCGCCGAAGGGCTTCTTCGATGATCTCCCGCAGCCCGCGAAGCCGAACCTGCCGACTCCGGTCGTGGGGACATCGAGCGGCAACGTGTTCGACGATCTGCCCGACCCGAACGTGCGCGAGCTGTCGTCGGCGGATCTCGATCTCGGCCCGGCGACGGCCGGCGGCGTGCAACCGCTCGATCTCGAAGCGGGCCTCGACAGCGGGCCCGAGCTCGACCTCGGCTTGCCGCCCGAGCCCAAAGGCGCGAAGAGCCCGCCGCTGCAGCCGCCATCGGACTTCAACGACCTCGATCTGTCGTCGCCGACGTTGCCGCCGACGAGCGCGGCGAAGGCCGGCATCAACATCAAGACGCCGGCCGGGTCGAGCTCGAGCCCTGCCGTCGGCCGTACGTCGACCTCGTCGGCGTTCCCGCCGCGCGGCGGCGAGATGAAGCTCGATCTCGAGGACGAGACCGCGGCTTCGAGCATTCCGGGTGTCCCGCAAGCATCGTCGCCGGTCGCGCAACTCGCGAAGCAGAAGCGGCAAGAGAAAGCCGAAGCGACCGCCGAGGCCAAAGCGAAGCAGCAGCGCCGCACCCGCATCGTGCTCGGCGCGATGCTCGGCGTCGCGATCGCCGGCGCCGGCGGCTCGTTTTTCTACAAGCGCCATCACGACGCGCAGGTTCGCGCCGAAGAGATCCAAGAGCACCTCGCCGAGGCGCACAAGGCGATCCATCAGGGCAGCGTCGGGCACTGGACCCGAGCGGCCAACGAAGCGACCGAGGTGCTGTCGCGCGACGAGCACAATGTCGACGCGCTCGGCGTGCGCGCCGAGGCGCTGCTCGGCGGCTATCTCGACACCGGCATCGGCGGCGACACGCGCGTCGCGATGGGCAAGAAGGTTCTCGCCGATGCGCTCGAGGCCGGCATCACCGGTCCGCAGCTCGATGCCGCGCAAGCGCTCGGCATGATCGCGGCGCATCAATCCGATCGCGCGGTCACCAAGCTGCAGACGATGGTGCAGCGCGATCCGAAGAACGGGTTCTGGCAGCTCTACCTCGGCTGGGCACTCACGTCGAAGGGCGATCCCGCCGGCGCGGTGAAAGCGTTCGATGCCGCGATCGCAGCCGATCCGACCGTCAAGCTGCCGGCGCTCTACGCGCGCGGCCGCGCGAAGATCCAGCTGCTCGATCTCGAGGGCGCGAAGGCCGACTTCGCCGCCGTGCTCGACATCAAGAAAGATCACATCGGCGCGCAAGTCGGCCTGGCCGCGGCGTTGCCGGCCTCGCAGGCCGCGCAGCGCGAAACCGATCTGCTCGCGATCTTGGCGCGCAAGGACATCGCCGGCGGCGATCCGCGCGCCGTCGTGCAAGCGTGGGCGCTCGCCGCGGACACCGCGCGCGCGAACGGCCGGCTCGACGTCGCGCGCGATCGCTATCAGAAGGCGCTCGCACTTTCGAAGACCGACGCGCCCGCGCTCGTCGGCCTCGCGCAGGTCGAGATCGCCGACGGCAAGCTCGACGTCGCCTCGGATCTCGTGCAGAAGGCACTCGCGCAAAGTCCCGACAACGCGAACGCGCAGCTCGCCGCGGCGGACCTCGACGTCAAGCAGGGCAAGCTCGACGACGCGCTCGCGATCGAGCAGAAGCTCGCCGGTCACCAACCGCCGTTGCCGCCGCTCCTGCGCGCGCACATGCTGTTGCTCTACGGCAACATCCTCGACGAGAAGGGCGCATCCGACGATGCGATCACCGCGTGGACCGATGGTGCCGCGCTCGCCGGCGATCTCGATCTGACGCCGATGATGTCGGCGGTGACCAAGCTCGGCGCGCTTGCCAAGAAAGCGGCCGACAATCACGACGACGCCAAGGCCACCGCGTATCGCAGCAAAGCCGATTCGCTGCTGCAATCGCTCGCCGATCGCGCGAAGGACGACGAGCCGCTCGCGCGCACGCTCGGCGCCGCTTATCTCGGCGCGGGTGATCCGATCAAAGCCGAGACGTTCTTGCGCCGCGCCGTCGATCTGCAAGCCAACGACATCGACGCGCACGTCGAGCTCGCAAAGGCACTCGACAAGCAGGGCCGCACCGACGATGCCCTCGCGCAGCTCACCGCCGCGCAGGCGTTAGCGCCGGCCCGCGCCGACATCGCGCTCGAGCTCGCGCGGACCTACGAAGATGCGAATCGCACGAGCGATGCGGCCGCGGCGTACGCGAAGCTGCTCGCGGCGAAAGACGTCACCGTGCAGTCGCGCGTGCGCGCCGGCCGGTTCCTCGCGCGCACCGGCGGCGTCAAAGCAGCCGCCGCGCAAGCCGATCCGATCCTCGCCGCCGAGCCCGACAATCCGGCCGGTCACTATCTGCGCGGCGAAGGCATGATCCTCGCCGGCAAGCTCGACGACGCGCGCAAGGAGCTCACGCTCGCCGTCGATGGCGATCCGGATCCGCAATACCTCGACGCGCTGGGCCGTGCCGCCGAAGCGAGCGCCGCGGCCGACAGCAAGTACCAGGACCTGGCGCTGAACTCGTACCGCCACGCGCACGAGCTCGCGCCCACGATGTTCAACCCGAACGCGGGCATCGGCCGGATCTCCGTCGCACGCCGGCAGTGGTCGGCGGCACTTCAACCGCTGATCGATGCGAACAAGATCGACCCGACGAACAGCGATGTCGTGTTCGACATCGGGCTGACCTACAAGAACATGGGCCAGGACGCGGGCGCGATCAAATGGCTGTCGGCGGTGCCGAAGAAGAACGCGACGACGTACTGGATGCTCGGCATGCTCTATCGCGACGCCAACAACAGCAGCGCGATCCCGAACCTCGCCGACGCGACTCGACTCGGCCTCGAAGAAGAAAAGGCCGGCGCGACCCTCGATTGGCTGACCGACGCCTTCTACACGCTCGGCGAGCTGCACGAGATGGCGCACGACGATGCCGCCGCGCGAAGCGCCTGGCAGCACTTCGTCGATCGCAACCCGAAGCCGAGCGCCGAGCTGACCGAGGCCAAACGCGCGCTCAACGGCGAGCTCCGTCGCTGAAGCAACCCAGACGCAACGTCGTCGGCGCCCTTTCGCGCTAGGCTCGGCGCGTGCTCGAACGATTGACGGGGCGATTGAAGGCGCGGCTCGAGCGTGCGGCGATGTTCGCGAGGGTGTTGCGCCAGACCAAGGCGGTGCAGCTCGTGCCGCCGACTCGGCTCGCGCCGTTCCTGCGCGCGGCACGTCAGACCAAGCTCGGCCCGCACGTGGCCGTGATGTATCACGCCGCGGCGCATCCCGATAAAGAAGCGCTCGTCGAGTATCGCGTCGATGGCAGCGTGCGCCGGATGACGTGGGGCGAGCTCGACGCGACGATCAATCGCGTCGCCCACGCGCTGTCGCAACGCGGCGTGCACGGCGGCGGCCGCGTCGCGCTGATGCTGCCGAACGGCGCCGAGTTCTTGATCGCGCAACAGGCGCTCGCGCGGCTCGGCGCGACCGCGGTGCAGATCGGCTATCGGCTCAAGGCCGGCGAGATCGCCTACATCCTCGAGAACGCCCGGCCGATCGCGACGGTGTTGCACGGCGACTTCATCGCGCAGGTGCGCGAAGCCCGCGCGCAGGCAAAGCAGACCGATCCGATGATCGTCGTCGACGGCAACCGCGACGACGGTGACGATTGGGATCGCGCGCTCGCCGCGGGATCGCCGGAGATGCCGCCGCGCGTGACGACCGGCGACGGCGGCGGCGTGATCGTCTACACGTCGGGCACGACGGGGAAACCGAAGGGCGCGCAGCGCGCCTGGAACAAGACCGGGTTCGAATCGGTCGCCGACATGATCTACCAGGTCGGCATGACGGCGAACGATCGCCACCTCGTGACGTGCCCGCTCTATCACAGCGCCGCGCCGGCGTTCGTCGCGATCATGTCGGCGCTCGGCGCGACCGTCGTGCTGCAGAACCACTTCGATCCCGAAGCGTGTTTGCAGATCATCGCGCGCGAGCGCATCACGTGCACGCTGATGGTTCCGACGATGTTCATCCGGCTGTGCTCGCTGCCGCCGGAGACGCTCGCGAAGTACGACACCAGCTCGCTGCGCTGGGTGATGTCGGGCGCCGCGCCGCTGACGACCGAGGCCGCGCGTCGGTTCATGGCGCAGTTCGGGCCGATCTTGTGGAACTTCTACGGCTCGACCGAGACCGGGCTTGTCACGCTCGCGGGACCGGGCGATCACCTCGCGCGGCCGGGCACGATCGGCAAGAAAATGCGCGGCAACCAGATCAGGTTGCTCGATGACCGGGGCCACGACGTGCCGGTCGGTCAGGTCGGCGAGCTCTACGCGCGGAACTCGACGCTGATCTCCGGCTATCACGGCAACGAGCAGGCGACCAACGAGGCGCAACGCGATGGCTTCTTCTCCGTCGGAGATGTCGCGCGCGTCGATGCCGATGGCTACTACTACCTGGAATCGCGCAAGCACGACATGGTGATCTCCGGCGGCGTGAATATTTATCCGCGCGAGATCGAAGATCACCTCAGCACGCATCCGGCGATCCTCGAAGCTGCCGTGATCGGCGTGCCCGACGCGGAATGGGGCGAGACGTTGCGCGCGTTCGTCGTGCTGCGGCCCGGCGAGCAAGTCAGCGAAGTCGACGTGATCGACTACTGCCGGCGCGAGCTCGCCGACTTCAAGCGCCCGCGCAAGGTGACGTTCTTGGCCGAGCTGCCGCGCAACCCGACCGGCAAGATCTTGAAGCGCGAGCTGCGCGAGCTGGCCTAGAGCGACAATGATCTATCCGATCGTCGTCGGAACGGCCGGTCACATCGATCACGGCAAGACCGCGCTCGTCCGTGCGCTGACCGGCATCGATACCGACCGCTTGCCGGTCGAGAAAGCGCGCGGCATCACCACCGAGCTCGGCTTCGCGCGGCTGGATCTCGGCGAGCGCCGGATCGCGGTCGTCGACGTGCCCGGCCACGAGCGCTTCGTCAAGTCGATGGTCGCGGGCGCCACCGGCTTGGACCTCGTGATCTTGGTGATCGCCGCCGACGAAGGCGTGATGCCGCAGACACGCGAGCACCTCGACATCTGCGACTTGCTCGGCGTGCGCCGCGGCGTGATCGCGCTGACCAAGGCCGATCTCGTCGATGCGGAGTGGCTGCAAATGGTCACCGCCGACGTCCGCGCCGCCGTCGACCAGACATTCTTGGCCGAAGCGCCGATCGTGCCCGTCTCGGCCAAGACCGGCGCCGGGCTCGACGAGCTGCGCGCCGAGCTGACGCGCCAGCTCGCGACGCTACAGCCGCGCACGCAGGGCGGCGTGTTTCGGCTGCCGATCGACCGCGTGTTCACCGTGAAAGGCTTCGGCACGATCGTCACCGGCACCGTGCTCGGCGGCGAGGTCGCGGTCGGCGACGAGCTCGAGCTGATCCCGACCGGCTTACAGGCGCGCGTCCGCGGGCTCGAAGTGCACGGCACCGCCGTCGAGAAAGCGCGTGCCGGGCACCGCGCCGCGATCAACCTCGGCGGGGTCGGAGTCGACGAGCTCGCACGCGGCGATCTCGTCGTGCATCCCGGCAAGGTCGCCGGCTCGCACATCTTGGACGTCGAGCTGCGTTACCTCGCGTCGGCACGAACGCCGCTCGCGCCGCGGGGCAAAGTCCTCGTGCATCACGGCACCGCGCAGCTCGAGGCGACGTTGCTCCTGCTCGACAAGCAGCCGCTCGAGCCCGGGGCGACGGCGCTCGCGCAGCTCCGGCTCGATCGCGATACGCCGCTCGGCGCGCTGCCCGGCGACCGCTTCATCTTGCGCGGGTTCGTGCAATCCGCGAGCGGCGGCTCGACGATCGCCGGCGGCCGCGTGATCCGCGTGCTCGCGCCCAAGGCTCGCAACGCCGACGACCACGCCCGCGCCGTCGCCGAGCTCGCCAATGCGCGGCTCGATCAGCGCGTCGCCCTCGAAACCGGCTCCACGCACGCCGCCGGCATCAACGTCGCCGAGCTCGGCCGGCGCATCGGCGCGACGCCGCAAGCGCTCGCGGAGCCGATCGCGCGGTTGATCGCAGGCGGCGAGCTCCTCGCAGCCGGCGATCACTACATTCACGCGACCACGATCGCCGAGCTCGAACACACGATCGTCGGCGCGCTCGCCGATCCCGACGGCATCGCGCGCGAAGCACTGCGCGGCAAGCTACCGGCCGCGCTGCCGCAACGCGCGTTCGATGCGATCGTCGACGGCCTCGCGCAACGCAACAAGCTCGTCGCGATCGGCGATCGCGTGCGCTCGGCCTCGGCGCCGGTGCGCGGCGCGCTGTCGCCCGTCGAAGCGAGCGCGCTCGCCAAGCTGAAAGAGACCGGCATCGAGCCGCCGCGGCCGAAGGAGCTCGCCGCGATGCTCGGCGTCGGCGAGGCGCAGCTCAAGCCCGTGCTCGATCGGCTCGTCGCCGCGAAGCTCGCGGTGAAGATCAAGCCGGATCTGATCATGCACGCGAGCATCGTCGAACACGTCCGCACGCGGCTCGTCGCGTTCTTGGATCAGCACGGCACGATCGACGCGCAGCAGTGGAAAGATCTCACCGGCGCGAGCCGCAAGTTCACCATCCCGCTCGCGGAGTACTTCGACGGCGAGAAGCTCACGCTGCGCATCGGCGACGTGCGCCGGCGGCGCTAATTAAACATGTAGCCGATGTTCGCGCCGATGTACGGCAGCGTGTGCAGGCCGAGCTCGAGGTCGACGAGCATCTTGTCGATCGGATGGAACTGAAAGCCGACGATCGCGTCGATCACCGGGAACACCGGCGGGATCGAATATTTGTACTGCGTGTTCGTCGAGATGATGTTGCCGTTCGGATCGGTGATCTGCGCTTGGCCGCCGAGGATCTGCGGCGTGCAACCCGGCTCCGGCGTCGCGTTCGACGCCGTGCCGGCGCAGCGGACGTTGTAGTGATCGACCGCGCCGTTGATGATGCCGATGCCGGCACCGGCGCCGTAGCGGAACGAGACGTACTTGTTGATCACGAGGTGGTTGACGAACGTGAAGTCGATCGTCGTCCAGCCGAGGCCGCCGTCTTGCGCGTCCTTGCCGATCACGACGTAGTCGGGATCGTCTTGCGGCACCGTATCGCCGCTGTTGATCCATACGCCTTGGCCGACCGTGATCTGCTCGTGCTCGATGCCGATCGCGAGCTCGAGGTTGCCGTGGCGGCGGATCACGTCGACGCCGTAGCCGAAGTTGCTGGCCCCGTCGGCGGCGTGAGTGATGAACAGGTTGAGCAGCCCGGTCGGCACGTGCATGCTGCGCAGCCGGATGTCGACGCCGTAGTGGATGGCATCGTCGGCAACGACGCCCGCGGGTGGTGGTGCAATGCCCGTCGCGGCGGGCTGCGCCGACGCATCTTGCGAGCTCGGATCCACGGATTTGTTCGGATCGTCAGCCCACGCACTGGAGCTGACAAACGCGAAAGCGATCACGGCTGAGGCAAAACGCATGAAGACCCCCGGCGGTGGGACAATATATACTCGGCGAACCGACGTCCCGCGAAAGCGACGGGAATCGCCTCCCCGATGCGGCGTGGCTCACGACTCCGGTTCCTGATCTTCTTGCTGCTGACTGGTTGTCCCGGCGGCGGCGGCGGAGTCGGCGATCGCTGCGACGACTCCGGCGACTGCGAGACGGCGCTGCAATGCGTCGACAGCGCATGCGCGCCGTTGTGCGTCCGCGCGCCGGACTGCGGCGCCGGCTATGCGTGTGATTCGAGTGGATATTGTGCCGCCGCGACCAAGCAGGATGGCGACACCTGCTCGAGCGAAACCGACTGCGTCACCGGGCTTTCATGCGAGCTCGGCTCGGACACCGACGCGGCCGGAACGTTGGTCTCGAGCTGTACGCCGAGCAGCGAAGCCGCACCTGCGGGCGCGAGTTGCAGTCGTGATAGCGACTGTCACAACAAGCTGTGCGCGCTCGGTCACTGCCTCGACCTCTGCAACACGACGAGCGACTGCGGCGTCGGCACCGCGTGCGTGCAGGTGCCGCGCGTCGAGGCCAACGGCGCGCTGTTCGAAGGCTGCTTGCAGTCGTCGGGGTTGCTCGCGTGGAACATTCCCGATCCGTCGCCGGCCAATCAGGTCTCGCTGCCGATCCCCGAGACCACGCAGTCGATCTCGGTCGCGTTCACGCTCGAAGACTCGACGCAGGAAGCCGAGATCCGCGGCATCACCGATCCGATGGGCGATCGGGTCGACATCGGATCGGCGAGCAACACGATTCGCTTCATTCCGCAGCCGGGCGAATCCGTGCTCGCGATGCCGTCGTCGCCCGACACGCCGCTGTTCACCGGCGCCTATTTGATGGAAGTGCTCGTGCAGAACGCGCCGTATACCGGTAGCGCCGCGGGCGACGGCCTTCCGGCGATCACCGCCGTGGTCAAGCTCGACGACAACGTCCTGCTCGATCTGCACTTCTACTTTCTCGACTTCGACGAGTTCCCCTGCGCCGGCTCCGCGTTCGAAGGTGCGCCATTCGACGCGACGGCGGCACAGACGGCGAGCTTCTTTCAGACCGACTTCGTCGGCTCGTTGCGCAGCGTCTTCGCGACCGGCGGCGTCGCGCTCGGATCGCTCGACTACACCGATCTGCGCGACCATCCCGATCTCGACGGGCTCGATGTCTCGAACGCCTCCGAGCTGCTCTCGCTCGGCTCGAATGCCGGCGGCGTGAACGTGTTCTTCGTGCGCTCGCTGTCGCCCGCGGGCCTACAGGCATACGGGCCGAATCCGGGCCCGGCCGGCCTCGGCGGGACCGCGCAATCCGGCGTGATCGTCGCGCTCGATTCGCTGTGCTACCGCAGCTGGACCGACGTCGCGCGGGTCGCGGCCCACGAGATCGCGCGCTACATGGGCCTGTACGACAACATCGACATCGACAACACCGTCGACCCGATCAGCGACAGCGACGAGTCGAGCGCGAACTTGATGTTCTATTCGGACCTCGGCGGCACCGAGCTCTCGCAAGGCCAGAAGACGATCCTCCGGCGCAGCGTGGTGCTGCAATGAGGACCGGGCTTGCCGCGCTCGCCGCGCTCGCGCTCGCGACCACCGCGCACGGCGACACCGCGCAGCTCAGCATGCAGGCGACGAACATCTTGACCGCGATGGACGTGGTGCCGACGCCGACCGAGCTCGACTCCAACTTCACCGATCCGCTCGACAGCCTCGCGGAGCTTGCGCAGGGCTCGGGGATCGACGTCGGCGTGCGAATTCGCGCGCTGCACGCGCTCGCGTCGTACTGCACGGCGCCGTGCAACGACACCGACACCGCGCATGAAGCGCTCGTCGGCTTCATCACCGCGAACGAGCCGAACCAGGACGGCACGACGATCGTGATGTTGCGCGGCGCGATCGAAGCGCTCGGACCGCAGCGCGTCGGCACCGATCTGCCGCTGCTCGTACCGCTGCTCGCGCACCCGAGCCGCGACATTCGCGCGGCGACCGCGCACGCGCTCCGCGACCTCTGCAACACGCAGGCGATCACGCCGCTGCGCACACAACAGGCGCAGGAGTCGTCAGATCAGGTGAAGCTGGCGATTTCGGAGGCTTTGCGCGTGCTCAGCCAGCCATCGCCGTGCGACTAAGCGCTCGAAATCGCTCGGGCGTCGGCGTACAATTTCGTGGGAGATCGTGACCACCCGAGACCCGCGAGATCCGCGTTCTGCACGGGTCGGCCGTAACGAGGCCGCGCAAGCTCGCGATCCAACTGCGCCTCTCTCGATCGACGTCGATCCGCGCGAGCACCCATCGCTCGCGACCGGCACCGGCGACGAGCGCACGAAGGTCGAGTCGCCGAACGCGCGACAACCGAAGCCCGAGCGCGCCGCGACCAGGCCGCCGCCGATCCCGCGCAACTTCGACGATCCCGATTTCCGCCTCGGTGCGGTGCTCGGTACGTATCGGCTCGCCGAGCTGCTCGGCAAGGGCGGCATGGGCTACGTGTATCGCGCCGAGCACGTCAAGCTCGGTCGCGAGGTCGCGCTGAAATTACTGCGCGCCGACTACGCGCGGCGCCGTGAATCGGTCAATCGCTTCTTTCAGGAAGCGAAAACGGTCAATCGCGTGCGTCATCGCAACATCGTCGACGTCACCGACTTCGTCGAGCTGCCAGACGGCACGACGTTCATCATCATGGAGCTCTTGCAGGGGCAAAGCCTCGGCAAGTGGGCGCGCACCGGCATCGATCTGCCGCGCGCGCTCGCGGTGCTCGTCCAGATCTGCGACGGGCTCGGCGCCGCGCACGCGGTCGGCGTGATCCACCGCGATCTCAAGCCCGACAACGTCATCGTCACCGCGACCGCCGACGGCGGCGAGCTGGTCAAGCTGCTCGATTTCGGCGTCGCGAAGCTCGTCAACCGCGACGACGAAGACGTCGGTTTCCAAACCGCAGCCGGCTCGGTGATCGGCACGCCCGCGTACATGTCGCCGGAGCAAGCGGGCGGCATGGCGATCGATCAGCGCAGCGACATCTACTCGCTCGGCGCGATCATGTACGAGCTGTTCTGCGGCCAGCCGCTGTTCCGCGGCCGTTCGTTCGGCGAGTACGTACGCAAGCACCTGACCGAAGCGCCGATCCCGCCGCGCCAGACCGAAGGCGGCGCGAACATGCACGAGCGCCTCGAAGCGCTGATCTTGCGCTGCCTCGAGAAAGAACCCGACCGCCGCTTCGGCCACATCCTCGAGCTGCGCGACGGCGTCTTGCAGCTGCTCGGCGAACCGTACGCGCATCCGAGCGGTGCGCGCCCCGTCGTCGCCGCGCCTCTGCCCACGTCGCAGCTGCCGCTCGTACCGCCGATGCAGACCACGATGCCGACCCCGGCGCATCCATCGCATCACTCGCAACCGATGTACGTGCACGCGACGGCGAGCCAGCAGCAGCTCGCGTACAGCCAGCAGTACGGCTATCAGCATCGCAGCGGCATCGCGCAGCGACCGCTGCTGTGGCCGTGGATCGCCGGCGGCGTCATCGCGGTCGGGCTCGGCATCACGAGCGCCGTCTGGTATTCGGGGCGCGGGCCAACGGTGGCGCCGGTGTCGCCCGCGCCGGCCACGCCGGTCGTCACGATGAGGGCCGAGCCGATCGAGGCACCGCCGAAACCACCGTCGACCATCGAGCTGAGGTTCGATTCAGTGCCGAGCGGCGGCGTCTACGAAGCCGGGCGCTCGGTCGAGCTGTGTCGCACGCCGTGCTCGTTCAACGTCGATCCGAACGACGGCGGATCGCGCCGAGCGTTCTTCGTGCGCAGCGAAGGCTATGTCGACAAGCAGGTCGACGTCGATCTGTTGTCGACCGAGCGCGAGTTCAAGCTCACGCTCGACCGCGTCGCCGAACGGCCCATCGTCAAGGCCGTCGCAGCGACGAAGCGCGTGGCGAAGCCCGCCGCGAAGCCAGACGACACGACGCTCGAGAAGCCGACGGCAACGACGCCCGCGCCGCAAGAGCCGATCATCGATCCCACGGATACGCACGATCCCTTCAAGCATCACTAATGCCGCTCATTCGCCTGATCGTCGTGGCGCTCCTCGGCGTCGCGCTGGTGGCCGCGCCCGCCCGCGCCGACGACGGTGCCACCAAGACCGCGAAGCGCCACTACGAGCGCGGCGAGAAGCTGTTCGCACTCGGCAAGTTCGACAAAGCGCTCGACGAGTACCAGCAGGCATTCGACGCCAAGCCGCTGCCCGATTTTCTCTACAACATCGGCCAGTGTTACCGGAACCTCGGCGATCTCGATCAGGCGATCTTCAGCTTCCGCAAGTATCTCAAGCTCCAGCCCGAGGCCGCCGATCGCGACAAGGTCGACAAGCTGATCGCCGACCTCGAGGACAAACGCGATCGAGGCGAGGGCAAGAAGCTCGTCGATGCGCCGCCGATCGCACCGCCGGTCGTCGGCGTCCCGACACGACCGCCACCACCGCCGCCGCACACGCCGATCTACAAGACGTGGTGGTTCTGGACCGGCATCGCCGTCGTCGCCGTCGGCGGTGGAGTCGGCATCTACGAGGGCGCCAAGAGCTCGCCGCCCGGCACCGACCTCGGCAACATCAACTTCGGCAGATGATGATGTTGCGCCTCGCCGCGTTCGCGTTCGGTTTCGGCCTCGCCGCGTGTGGCGATTCCTACGTCGTGGTCACCGTCGACGCGCAGCCCGGCGTCGTCGGCGCGACCACGCTGACCGTCGTCGCCACCAACGCCGGAGCGGTGTCGACCGATTCGCTCGAGCTCGGCGCGCATCAGTTTCCCACGACGTTCAGCATCACGACGTCGGGTCGCAGCGGCGAGCTCGAGCTCGCGCTGTCGGCACTCGGCTCCGATGGCACGTTGCTCGCGGTCGGCTCGGGCTCGACGAGTGCGGGCGACGCCGTCGCGATCATGCTCGAGCCCGCCGACTTCGTCGTCAACACCGATACGACGAGCGACAACTTCCTCAGCACCGACTACGAGGCAAAGGGCTTTCAGCTCGGCGCCACCGACGGCGGGCCGTGGACCGTGTCGTTTCGCAACGACTGCACGAACGACTGCCAGATCTTCGCGCGCATGTTCGATCAGACCGGCCAGCCGCTGAAGACGGAGGTCGCGTCGAGCACGAACGAGTTCACACTGACGACGACCGCGACCGACGATCAGACATTTCCGGCGGTCGGCGCCGCGAACGCGTCGACGCTCGTCGCGTGGGACTTCACCAACGGGTCGGGCAACGAAGGCATCGGCTGCCGCGGCGTCGATGCCTCCGGCTCGCTGGCGACGGCGAACCAGGCGACGCTCTCGACGGATGCCGCGGACGTCGCGACGGTCGCACCGCTATCGTCGGGCGATTTCGCGATCTCCTGGCAGATCACCGCACCGAGCCTCGCGATTCGCACGGTCGTCGCGCAACCCGATTGCACACCGGTGGGCGCCGTGCAGACCGCATCGACGATCGTGGGCGCCTCGGAAGGTCCCCACCGCGCCGCGCTCGCCGACAACGCCTCGAGCGTGCTGTACACGTGGATCACCGACGGCGCCGTTCACGCTCGATCGGCGACACCGAGCGGCGCGTTCAACGGGCCCGAGGCGACGCTGTTCCCCGCGCCGACCGGCTACACGATCGAACAAGCGCGCGTCGCGCCGCTCGGCGCCGGCTTCGGTGTCGCGGTCCGCATGATCACCGCCGATGGCACGACCGGCGGCCAGATCGTCTTGCTCGCGACCAACGCCGCCGGGCAGTTGCTCACGCAAACACCGACGACGATCAGCGCGGCGACCGGCGCAGACTTCTCGGTGGGCGCGCAAGGGTTCGGCATCGCGACGCGCGATGACGGCGCGACGCTGATCGCATGGCAACAATGCGACGACGGCTCCGCCGGGCCATGCGCAGGGCACCTGGATGTCTACGGCGCCGTGGTCGATTCGACCGGCGCGGTCGTCGATCCGCCGTTCGAGATCCCGACCACGACCGACGGCGATCAGGATGCGCCCGCGGTCGCCGCGCTCGGCAGCGCGTTCGCAGTCGCGTGGGACGACGCGAGCTCGGCGACGCCGCACGCCGCGGTGCGAGCGCGGGTGATCTACCCGGCGTTTGGCGGGAACTAAGATACCCCCAGAGCTCGGTTCGATTGATCGACCTGCTCGTGCTCGTGGTGGTCGACCCACCGATCCGGAAATGCAGAAACGTCGGCGCTCTCTACGGTCTGACAAGAGCCACGTCGGCGACGACACGATCGCGCACGTGCACGTGCACCGCGGTCAACGCTGGCGAGCTCTGGGTTTATCTTAAGTGGACGTCCGTCCCTCGCGGCCAAACGAAGTCGCGCGGTTACGCGACACAAGTTGTCTTAGTGGACACCGTCCCCGTCTTCGTCGGCGCGGTGGTCGATGCCGAGGGCGCGCATCTTCTTGTACAGGTGGCTGCGCTCGAGCTGGAGCTCGCGCGCGGTATTGGAGACGTGATGATCGTTGGCTTCGAGCGCGGCCACGATGATGTCGCGCTCTGCGGCGGCGACCAGATCCTTGAACGGCGTGCCGCGGGCGAACTCGGCCTTGACGGCTTTGACGCGCGGCAACGCCTCGCCGACGTCGGGCTCGCCGATCACCTCGGCATCGCCGGTCAGGATCGCGAGGCGTTCGACAACGTTCTTGAGCTCGCGCACGTTGCCCGGCCAATCGTGCTGCATCAGCAGCGTCATCGCCGCCGACGCGACCTTCTTCGTGCGCTGGTCGTTGTCCGCGCACACCTGCTCGACGAAGTGCTCGACGAGCATCGGGATGTCCTCGCGCCTCGCGCGCAGCGGCGGCAGCTCGATCGGCACGACCGCTAGCCGATAGAACAAGTCTTCGCGAAACCGCGACGCCGCGATCTCCGCCGAGAGATCTTTGTTGGTCGCGGCGACGACACGCACGTCGACCTTGATCGTCTCGCCACCGCCGACCCGTTCGAGCTCGTTTTCCTGGAGCACGCGCAGCACTTTTGCCTGCGCGCTCGGGTTCATGTCGCCGATCTCGTCGAGGAACAGCGTGCCGCCGTCGGCGAGCTCGAACTTGCCGCGGCGCTGTTGGGTCGCGCCGGTGAATGCACCCTTTTCGTGGCCGAACAGCTCCGACTCGATCAGCTCCGATGGGATCGCGGCGCAATTGACCTTGATGAACGGGCCGTCCTTGCGCTTGCTCTTCTCGTGGATCGCGCGCGCGACCAGCTCTTTGCCGGTGCCGTTCTCGCCGGTGATCAGCACGCGCCCGGTCGACGGCGCGGTCTTGGCGACTTTGTCGAAGATCGCACGCATCCCGGCGCTCTTGCCGATCGCGAAGTCGAGCGCGCGGCCGCGCAACCGCGCGTTCTCGCCGCGCAGGCGCGCATACGCGAGCGCGTTTTGCACGGTGATGAGTAGCTTGTCGCCCGACAGCGGCTTCTCGATGAAGTCGTGCGCACCGGCCTTCGTCGCGTGGACCGCGGTCTCGATCGTCGCATTGCCCGACATCATGATCACGACCAGATCGGGCTGGGCCGCGCGCAGCTTCGGCAGTACCTCGAGCCCGGTCTCGCTGGGCATCATCACGTCGAGCAGCACGAGATCGACATCGTGCTCGTTGAGCTTGCCGAGGCCTGCGGCCCCGCTGCCCGCAACCTCGACCTGATAGCCTTCGAGCTCCAGCGACCGCCGCACGGTGGTCAAAATGTTCGGCTCGTCATCGATGACGAGAATCGTGCTGCGCGGCATGCGGTGGCACCCTAGCAGATTTGACTAACGTGCTGCGTCCATTTAGGTTTCGAGGCTATGAACCAAGCGCGTATCGGCGCGTGGATCGCGATCGCCGGCTTCGTCTCGATCGCGAGCGCGATCTCGTGCGGTGACAAGCCGAAGGGGCCCACCTGCAACTCCGACAAGGATTGCAAAGCGCCGCTCGTCTGCGGCGACAACAAGTGCGTCGAGTGCACCACCGACGCGCAATGCGGCGCCGGTAAACGCTGCGCCGAGCATGCGTGCGTCGCGGCTTCGCAGTGCGAGCACGACGAGCAGTGCCCGGTCGGCCAAGTTTGCCAGGCGGGCTCGTGCAAACCGTGCGCGTCGGATGCCGAGTGCGGCCCGGGCGGCACGTGCAGCGCCGGCGCGTGCTCGCGCGCGAAGAAGTGCGAGAAAGACGACCAGTGCGCCGACGACGAAGACTGTAAGGACGGCTACTGCCGCAAGGTCAATCAGCCGGTCACGAATGAAGGTTGTCAGCTCTCGACCGTCTACTTCGCATTCGACAGCTCCGGGATCGAGGCGAGCGAGCGCGATCGGCTCGACGCGGACAGCGCATGCATCAACAAGACGAAGGGCAAGAACGTGTTCGTCGTCGGCCACACCGATACGTCCGGCACCGAGGAATACAACATCGCGCTGTCCGAACGCCGCGCGCAAGCCGCCGCGGATTATCTCGCGCGGCTCGGCACCGATCCGGCGCGCATGCAGGTCGTGCCCAAAGGTGAGACCGAGCCGACCGGGCTCGGTGACGACAAGGATCGCCGCGTCGAGTTCCAGTGGCACTAGCCTAGCCAGGAGAAGATCGTGAAGCTCACTGCATTCGCACCACTGTTGATCGCGACGAGCGTCGGCGGCTGCTTCTGGGTCACCACCAAGAGCGAAGGCGAGAGCCTGCGTCACGACGTCAACTCGCTCAACGATCGCATCAGCACGAAAGAGCGGGCGCTCGACGATCAGGTCAAGCAGCTGCAACAAGTCATCGACGAGGCGACGAAGGTCCTCAAGCGCAACAACGCCGACATCGGCGCCGACGTCGATCAGCTCCGCACCGACGTGCGCACGGCGAACGGGCTCGCGACGTCGATCAACAACTCGATCAACGAGCTCAAGACCGCATTCGACAAGTATCAAAAAGACAACGACACGCGGCTCGATGGGCTCGAAGCGCGCATCGGTCAGCTCGAGAGCGGCAAGCCGAGTGCGAACAGCTCGCCCGACGATCTGTGGCGGCTCGGCAACCAGGCGTTCGAGGCGCAGCGCTGGACCGACGCGATCGATATCTACACGCGGCTCGTCGGCTCGTTCCCGACGCACGAGAAGGCGCCGAACGCGCAGTACTTCAAGGGCCAGTGCTACTCGAACTTGAAAGACTGGGACCACGCGATCGGCGCGTACCAGAAGCTCGTCGAGAAGTGGCCGCAGTCGGATCTCGCCGACGACGGGCTCTACTTCGCGGCGCTCGCGGCGCAAAACCTCAAGACGTGCACCGAGGCGCGCACGTACTTGGGCCTCATCAAGACGAAATATCCCAAGTCGAACGTGCTGAAGCAGGCCAACGAGCTCGATGTCGAGCTCAAGCGGGATCTACGCAACAAGGCGAAGTGCAGTAGCTGAGCCGACCCCGCGCGCTCACGCGACTATTTTCCGCCGAGCTTCTGGAACTGCGTTAGCCCATCGTCCTTGAGCTCGTACGTCGGCGCGAGCTTGCTGTGGCACTTGTTGCACGACGTGATGTTGTGGTCCTTGTTCCACTTCTTCATCGCATCCTTGGCCGCTGGCTGGCCGCCGGAGGCGCACGCTTGCTTGACGAGATCGGTCTTGAAGTCTTTGCGCACGCACGGCACGGCCGTGTCGGCCGATACCGAGAACGACGCGATCGAGAGCGCACCGATGATTGCTGCGATCGAGACGAGGATGCCGTACTTACTCATGGCCTGTTCCTTTGCGACGTTGCCGTCGCCACTGTATTCAAGAGGTCATGACGCGTGCAACGTCGCAGGATTAAATGCACGCGCCGCAAGCGCGACATCCGAGGCGTGATTGACGGCACGAATCGCGCAGATCGCCGATGCCCCGGCGGCGTAGACATCTGCCACCGCGCTGGCGGCGATCCCGCCGATCGCGACGATCGGCGTACCTCGCGCAGCCGTGACGGCCGCGCGCAATCCGGCGATGCCTTGCACCGGATCGGGATTGTCCTTGGTCTTCGTCTCGAAGATCGGACCGAACCCGAGATAGTCCGCGCCGGCCGCGACCGCGCGCTCGACCTGCGCGACGTCGTGCGTGCTAACGCCGACGAGCAGCTTCGGCCCGAATCGCCGCGCTTCTGCGACCGGCAGATCGGTCTGCCCCAAATGCACGCCATCCGCGCCGGCCGCAAGCGCGATATCGACGCGGTCGTTGACGATCAGTTTCGCGCCGACCTCGTCGCACACGCGCCGCGCCAGCTGGGCCGCGCGCAAGATCTCGTTCGCGGCACCGGGTTTGATGCGAACCTGCAGCACGCGCGCGACGGTGAGTAGTGCACGCGCGAGCGCTTCGTCGTCGCGATCGAGCACCGCGTAGAACCCGTTCACGCGGCAGTTCTAGCGCATCTGCAGCTCGAGCTGCTCGAGCTCGCGCGCTTTATCGCGAAGCGCTGCCGCGCGTTCGAATTCCAAGTCCGCCGCCGCTTGCTTCATCTCCTTGCGCAGCTTGTCGATCGCCGCGCGCACCGTGTCGAGGCTGTCGATCTTCTTCAGATCGATGCCGGCGAGCTGCGGCGATCGCGCACCCTTCTTCGGCATCGGCTCGGCGATCTGCACGTCCAAGATCTTACGCGTCGCGTTCCTCGGCACGATGCCGTGCTCGGCGTTGAACTGCTCTTGTAGCTCTCGCCGCCGGCGCGTCACGCCGACCGCATCGCGGATCGAAGCGGTCTCCTTATCGGCGTAGAGCAAGACTTTGCCGTTCACGTTGCGGGCGGCGCGGCCGATCGTCTGGATCAGGCTACGCTCGCTGCGCAGAAAGCCTTCTTTGTCGGCGTCGAGAATCCCGACGAGCGAAACCTCGGGGATGTCCAAGCCTTCGCGCAACAGGTTGATGCCGACGAGCACGTCGAACTCGCCGCGCCGCAGGTCGCGCAAGATCTGGATGCGTTCGAGCGTGTCGATGTCGGAGTGCAAGTACTTCACCTTGACGCCGATCTCTCGGTAGTACTCGCTGAGATCTTCAGACATACGCTTCGTGAGCGTCGTGACCAAGACTTTGTCGCCCTTCGCGACGCGATCGCGGATCTCGGCGAGCAAGTCGTCGACCTGATGCGCGACGGGCCGCACCTCGACGAGCGGATCGAGCAGGCCGGTCGGCCGGATGATCTGCTCGACGACGATGCCCTTCGCTTCGCCGAGCTCCCACTCGGCCGGCGTCGCCGACACGTAGATCGTCTGCTTCGCGCGCTCGCGCCACTCGTCGAAGCGCAGCGGCCGATTGTCGACCGCGCTCGGCAGCCGAAACCCGAACTCGACGAGCGTCTCCTTGCGCGAGCGATCGCCGTTGTACATCGCACCGATCTGCGGAACCGTCTGGTGCGATTCGTCGACGACGAGCAGGTAATCCTCGGGGAAGTAGTCCATCAGCGTCGGCGGTGGCTCGCCCGAATGTCGCCCCGTCAGGTGGCGCGAGTAGTTCTCGATGCCCGAGCAAAATCCCATCTGCTCGATCGATTCGAGGTCGTACATCGTGCGCTGCTCGAGGCGCTGGCGTTCGAGCAGCTTGCCTTGCTTCGACAGTAACTCGAGCTGCTCCTTGAGCTCGACGCGGATCGTCTCGCACGCGCGCCGCATCGTCTCTGCCGGCGTCGCGTAGTGCGATGCCGCGAAGATCACCGTGCGATCGAGCGCGACCTTGATCTTGCCGCGCATCGGATCGATCTCGCTGATCGACTCGACGTTGTCGCCCCACCACTCGATGCGAACCGCGGTGTCGGCTTCGTACGCGGGGAACACCTCGACCGTATCGCCGCGCACGCGAAACGTGCCGCGGTGAAAATCGATGTCGTTGCGCTCGTACTGCAGCTCGACCAGCCGGCGCAGCACCGAGTCGCGATCGACCGCGGTGCCGACGTCGACCTCGCACGTCATCGACTCGTACGTCGAGCGCGAGCCGATGCCGTAAATGCACGACACCGACGCGACGATGATCACGTCCTTGCGCGACAACAGCGCGAACGTCGCCGCGTGGCGCATGCGATCGATCTCTTCGTTGACGATCGAATCCTTCTCGATGAAGGTATCGGTCGTCGGCACGTACGCTTCGGGCTGGTAGTAATCGTAGTAGCTGACGAAGTAGTGCACGGCGTTGTCGGGGAACAGCTCCTTGAACTCGCCGTACAGCTGCGCCGCCAGGATCTTGTTGTGCGCGATGATCAGCGTCGGTCGCTGAACTTCTTGGATCACGTTCGCGATCGAATACGTCTTGCCACTGCCGGTGATCCCGAGCAGGACTTGAGCCTCATCGTGGCGCTCGAGGCCTTCGACGAGCTCGCGGATCGCCTTGGGCTGATCGCCGCCGGGCGGAAACGGCGCTTTCAGCTGGAAGCCGCCGCTCGGCTTCGACGTCTTGATCCGCGTGCGACCCACGGCCATGAATCTAGCCCGGATCCCGCGCGAGGCGAACGGCTCGAACCTCGGCCGCGCATGCGCCGATCAACGCGATCATCGCGATCCACCACATGCGCGCCTACTTTGTTCCCCGGGCTTCGCTTCGCTCCGCCGTCGCCGCTGCCCATTCGGGGCGGTCGTGAATCCGCGCGACGAGCGCGGTGATCCGCTGATACGCATCGAGCGGCAGCTTCGCGGTCTGCGCCGAGATCAACGTCGCCGCGAGCGAGTAATCGGCCACGCTCAGCCGATCGTTCGCGAGCCACGCGTGGGTTGCGAGGTGATCTTCGGCGACCTTCGCGAACTGATGGAACAACCGCTCGTGATACGCGACCGCGTACTCGTTCGGATCGCCGAGCCGCATCAGACCTTTGACGAAGCGCTCGAAGTTGAGCCCGGCGACGTGCATGGCGAAGTGCGAGCTCAGCCAGTACAGCCAGCGATCGACCTCGGCGCGCTCGCGCGGCCCGGTCGGCAACAGTGTCTGGCCCAGAACGTTGGCGCACAGATACGCGTTGATCGCGTTCGATTCCCACAGCACGAAGTCGCCGTCGACGAGCACCGGGACCTTGCCGTTCGGGTTGACCGCCGCGAGCTTGCCGCGATCGCTCGGGCTCGCGAGATCGATCGGGACGATCTCGAGCTCGACCTTCAACGCTGCAGCGACGACGCGCACGCGACGCGAGTTGGAGGAGACCTGCGAGCTATAGAGCTTCACGACGCCACCGCCTTCTCGGTGTGAAGGCCGACCACGTTGCCATCGAGATCCGCGAGCAGCGCGATCGTGCCGAACGGCCCGATATCGGTGACCGGCTGGACGACCTTGGCCCCGGCCGCAACCGCGCGGTCGAGCGCCGCCGGCACCGACGCGACCGCGAGATAGATCGTCACACCCGCGCCGCGCGACCGCGATGCATCTTCAACCAGCGCACCGGTCACGGCGACATCGGTCCGCGACACGGTGAACACCGCGTGCGGAACACCGCCGAAGTCTTCGAGCTTGAGGTCGCGACCGATCATGCGGGTGTAGAGCTCGGCCGACCGCTTCATGTCCGTGACCGGGATCTCGAACCAGCTGATGGCATTGGGAGGGATGGTGTTGGTTTGCATGAGCTTGACGTTGCCTGCCCTCTTTGACAGCCTTTTGTCAGGTTTGTTGTAGGCGATCCCCTCATGCGCAAGAAATCCCGCTTGTTCGCCCTCGCCGAAGCCCTGCGTGCACGCCGCACCGGCGTCACCGCGCAACAGCTCGCGGATCGCTTCGGCGTGACGCTGCGGACCATCTATCGCGATCTCGAAGCGCTGCAAGACGCCGGCATGCCGATCCGCGCCGATCGCGGGCGTGGCGGCGGCTACGCGCTCGACAAGAGCTATCAACTACCGCCGATCAACCTGACCGCGCGCGAAGGCGCGCTGCTCGTCGCGCTGTCACGGCTCGTGCTCGAGCAGCGCCTGATGCCGTTCCCTAAAGCGATCGAGCGCGCGATCGACAAGGTCCGCGCGGCGCTGTCGACCTCGGCGCAGCGCGAGCTGCTCCAGCTCGTCGGCCAGCTCCAGCTCGTCGGCGTGCCGGCGTTGCCGATCCCCACGCACGTGCGCGATGCCGTGGAGACCGCATGGTTCGAAGGCCGCGCGCTGCGCATCGTCTATCAGAAATCGCAGTGGCAGCTCAGTCCGCGACTCGTGCGCATTCGCAACCTCGTGTTCGATCGCGCGGTCACGCTGCTCAACGTCGTCGATCTCGAGTCCGGTCAAGATCGCCAGTTCCGGCTCGACAAGGTCGTGAAGGCGAGCGTGATGGACGTGGCGAGCTAAGTGCGCCGATACCAGATCCGCCAGATCGGCAGCCCGGTCTCTTCGGCGTTTTGCTCGCGCCACGATCGAACGCCGTAGGGATTGCCGCCGCGCCAGAACGACCACTCGCCGGCGACGTTCGCGAAGTTGCCGTCGGACTCGATCGCGCTCATCGCATCGAGTGCGATCTCCCAGACGTCGCTCTGCACGAACAGCTCGGCGCCGGGCCGCGCGAGCTTCGCGACCGCCGCGATCAGCGTCGGATCGACCATGCGGCGCTCGCGATGTGCACGCTTGAACCACGGATCGGGAAAGTTGATGTAGATCCGGCTCGCCTTCGCATCGCCGAAGATCTCGTCGATGTGCAGCTGCGCTTGGCAAAACACCGCGCACACCGGCGCGCCGCTCGCACGCGCGCGCTTGTTGACGAGCTCGACGAAATCTTCGCGGATCTCGAGTCCGACGTACGCGCGATCCGGATCCTTCACCGCACGCTCGAACAGGAACTGCGCGTCGGCACAGCCGACCTCGACCTCGAGCTCGCGAGCAGGATCGAGCGACGGCCGCGCGCCGCGAAACTTCTGAAAGAAGACTTCGAGCGGGTTGACGTGCTGGCGGATCCGCACGCGTCGTTACCACCTGGCGTCGAGCGCGACGTAGCCGAACTGCCGCACGTTGAGCGGTGAATCGAGCGTCGCGAGCTCTTCGCGCGTGACCCAGCGAAACGCGTCGAATTCGTCGTTCGGGCGTACGATCGCGCCGGGTGGCACGCCGCACACGAACACGAAGTTCATGTGCGTGCCCTTCGATCCGGCTTGATGCTCTTCGTAGCCGATGAGCCCGACCGGCACGCCGTCGAGCGCATCGGCGAGCGCTCGAAATTCGCCCTCGATGCCGGTCTCTTCGAGCAGCTCGCGCCGCGCGGCTTCGAGCGGGGTCTCGCCGGGCTCGAGCTCGCCGCCGATCGGCAGCCACGTCGCGAGCCTGCGATGCTCGATCACGAGCACGCAGTCGCCGCGCCGCGCATAGACCGCGACCGAAAACGCGCGCCGCTCAGCCGTCACTGCCCAGCACCTCGAACGCGAGCATGTTCGATGACTGATCGCCGACGGTGACGACGACCGACGTCATACCGAGCGGCGCGACTTCGGGCACGACGAACGTCGCGGTCGTATCCGTGTAGCTCGCGACTTCGACTTGGATCATCGGCGGCTCCGCGCCGAGCGCGATCGTCGCCGGCGTGTTCGCGCAATCGCCGCTGCTGCCGTCGCCGGTGCACAGCCGCGTACCGATCAGCGCGACGATCTGGCCGGCAGCCGCCGACG
Organism: Kofleriaceae bacterium; assembly: GCA_036271395.1. Taxonomy (GTDB): domain Bacteria; phylum Myxococcota_A; class Polyangia; order Haliangiales; family Haliangiaceae; genus JABFXX01. The sequence goes on along the minus strand of DATBAS010000176.1, from coordinate 12,120 downwards.
CCGGCGCGATCGAATCGAGCCGAGGCCCGCCGTCGTCGGTATGGCAAGCGGCCACGACCAGCGCTGCGGCCGCGACTCGAATCACTTCGGAACTTTCTCCCAATCCTCGAGAAACTTCTTGAGGCCGATGTCGGTCAGCGGATGCTTCGCGAGCGACATCAGCACGCTGAACGGACACGTCGCGACATGCGCGCCGAGCAATGCGGCTTGTTGCACGTGCATCGGGCCGCGCACCGAAGCGACCAGCACTTCGGTCTCGAAGTTGTAGTTGTCGTAGATCTCGACGATCTCGCCGATGAGCTGCATGCCGTCGGTCGCGATGTCATCGAGCCGGCCGACGAACGGCGAGATATATGTGGCACCGGCTTTCGCCGCGAGCAGCGCTTGCGTCGCCGAGAAACACAACGTGACGTTGACCTTGATGCCCTCGTTCGCGCACGTGCGAACCGCTTTGAGCCCTTCGGGGATCAGCGGGATCTTGACGACGATATTCTCGCGCAGCTTCGCGAGCTCGTGCGCTTCGCGCATGATGTCGTCGTACTTGACTCCGGTGACCTCGGCCGAGACGGGGCCCTTCACGATGTCGCAGATCTCGAGCAGGACGTCGCGAAACTTGCGGCCGCTCTTGGCGACCAGCGATGGATTCGTCGTCACGCCGTCGACCAAACCCATCGCCGCCGCTTCACGAATCTCTTTAACGTCGGCGGTGTCGATGAAGAACTTCATGGGGCCTCCGCTTGCACCATACCCGACGCCGACGTAGCGTGCCGCGGCTTGGCGGAAAACCTGTGCCGGATCGGAACGGTCGACGTGCCCGCGCGCATCGATCGCGAGCGTTACTTCGCGGAGCTCGATTATCTCGAGCTGTCGGCGCTGTTCAGCGGGCCGCTCAAGCCGAGCGCGCTCGCGAAGTGGAAAGACGTCGCGCTCGCAGGCTCGATCGGGCTGGTCGCGCCGTTCGTGCTGACGCACCGCAAAGCTCCTGATCATCCCAAGCCGTGGCCGAGCGACTCGACCACAGGCGACTATCGCGACAGCGCGCTCTCGCGCACCGCGCTCGAAGCGCTCGTTGCAGACATCGATGCGGTCGGCGCGGGCTGCGTCATCTTCCGATCGGCCGATGACTTCTCGCCATCGGCTGCCAACCGCGATCAGCTCGCGAAGTTTTTCGGCGAGCTCGCGCCCGCGGAAACACTGCATGCCGATCGCGTGTGGGTCCCCGGCGGGCTATGGGGCGTGCGAACTGCCGCCAAGATCGCTACCGAGCTCGGCATCATCCTGGCGGTCGATCCGTTGGTCCATGATCCGGCGACGCCGGAAGAGCGCTACGAGGACCTCGAAGCCACGAGCCTCTACTTTCGGATCGAGAACGCCGGCCGAACCGGGCTCATCCGAAACGAGAAATTGGAAGACCTCGCCGCGCTGCTCGAGCACTACGAGGGTCTTCCAACCACGGTTGTGTTTGCATCGCCAGAGCGCTGGCAGGACGCGCGCAACTTCAAGAAGATGTTGAAGATTTAGAAGACGAACGTCGCGCTTGGAATCGGCAACGAGCCAGATTTCTTCGCTAGCTCGGTGATGTTGGGAGACGACTTCCTCTCCACCATCTGAATGATCGGCTGCGAACGCCGAGACGCGACGGCCACCGTCTTCTTAGCGGCCTGAGTACCACTGCCCTTGCGCGCGGCAGGCCGCGCAGTCATCACCTTATTTCGCATTCAAAATCCCCCAGGATTCTGTTCGTCAAAGACTCTACGGATCCGCCTCTTCAACTGTCAATGTAGGCAATCGATTCCTTTACTTCGCACTTGGAACCCATTATAAACACACCGCGCTTTCCCTGGAGTTACTAGTATTTATGGACCCCAAAGCCGGTTTCGAGATCACGTCTGCTAACGGTTCTGCGTGGCAGGCCAGTGTCGATGTTGTGGCGTTCGCAACATTCGGCGATCCAGCGAAGGACTCCGTTTTCAAATCAGCAGACCAGGTCCTCGGTGGCGCGCTCGCGGATATCGCGACCGCGGAATCGTTCGAAGGCAAGCCTGGTCAGATGTTGGTCCATTACACCGGTGGGAAGATCGCGGCGAAGCGCGTGATCGTGATCGGCGCCGGGCCACGCAACGAGTTCACCAACGCGAACGTCCGCGACGTCACCGCGCAGCTGGCACAAGCGGCGAACAAAGTCCGCGCCGCTTCGGTTGCGTTCGTGCTGCCGACCGTCAATGCCGCGCGCGAAGCGCAGCTCGTGCAGTTCGCGGCCGAGGGCATCGCGCTCGGCATGTATCGATTCGGTCGCTACCTCACGAGTGAGGATAGTAAGCGTCCGCACACGATGACGCAGCTGCATGTCTATCGCGACAGCAAGGGCGGCAAGCTCTCCGCCGCGCAGAGTCGCGCATTCGCCGCGGCCGTCGTTCGCGGCCAGACGATCGCTGCCGCGGTCAATCACGCGCGCGATCTGATCAACGAGCCGCCGGCCGTTGCGACGCCGAAAGCGCTCGCCGCGGACGCGCACGCGATCGCGAAGAAGCACAAGGGCTCGGTCACCGTCACCGTGCTCGATGCGAAACAGTGCGCCGCGCTCGGCATGGGCATGTTCCTCGCGGTCGGCCAAGGCTCCGACGAGGAACCGCGCTTCATCCACATGACGTACAAGCCCGCCAAAAAGGCCAAGAAGAAGGTCTGCTTCATCGGCAAGGGCGTGACGTTCGATTCGGGCGGCTACTCGCTCAAGCCATCGAACGCGATGGAGGACATGAAGATCGACATGTCGGGCGCCGCCGCCGTCATCTCGGCCATGGACGCGATCGCGACGCTCGGCTCCGAGTTCGAGGTTCACTCGGTCGCGGCGTGCTGCGAGAACCTCGTTTCGGGCCGCGCGTACAAGCTCGGCGACGTGCTCAAGTCGATGGACGGCACGACGGTCGAGATCAACAACACCGACGCCGAAGGCCGGCTAACGCTCGGCGACGCGATCACGTACGCGCGCAGCAAGATCCAGCCCGACGAGATGTTCGACTTCGCGACGCTCACCGGCGCGTGCATGGTCGCACTCGGCCCATATACGGCCGGCGTGATGTCCGACCACGAGCCGCTCGTGCGCAGCTGGCTCGGCGTTGCCGAGAAGACCGGCGAAGACATGTGGCGCTTGCCGCTGAGCCCGCGCCTCCGCGAGCAGCTCAAGAGCTCGATCGCCGACATGCGCAACACCGGCGATCGATTCGGTGGCGCGATCACGGCGGGGCTGTTCCTCAAGACATTCGCGAAGGACACGCCGTGGGTTCACGTCGACATCGCCGGTCCAGCCTCGACCTCGAGCACCCGCCCATCGCAGCCCAAAGGCGGTACAGGTTTCGCGGTTTCGACGATCGTCGAGTACGCCGCGAAGAGCTGAATTACAATAATTTCAGCTAGTTGAGACGTGTCTCTGCTTGACAGGACGCCTCCTGTCTGATATGTTGGACGAGCCAGAGGTTGGCAATTTGAAGCAGCAATTTTCAGTCGGTGACAAGGCCGTGTACCCCGTACACGGCGTAGCCGAAGTGGTGGCGCTCGAGCAGCGCGACATCGGCGGTGGCACGACGCCGGTCTACATCCTGAAGATTCTGGATACCGGGATGAAGATCATGGTGCCGACGATCAACGCCGGCTCGGTCGGGCTTCGCGATCTGATCACGTCGAAGCAGGTCAAAGAGGTCATCTCGATCCTCAAGTCGCGCGATGTGCCGCGCGATACGCAGACGTGGAATCGGCGCTATCGCGAGTACATGGAGAAGATCAAGACCGGCTCGGTGTTCGAGATCGCCGAGGTCATGCGCGATCTCTGCGTGCTCCGGCTGACCAAGGAGCTGTCGTTCGGCGAGCGCAAGATGCTCGACACCGCACGCGGCTTGCTCACGAAAGAGCTCGCGCTCGCGAAGGGCGTCGGCGAAGACCAGATCGGTGCCGAGATCGATGCGATCTTCGCGCCGGCTGCAGCCTAGTAGCGAAGAAAGCAGCTGCCCCAGGTCAGGCCCGCGCCGAACGCGACGAGGCAGACCAGATCACCGGGCTTGATCTTGCCGAGCTCGATCGCCTCGTGCATGCAGATCGGGATCGAAGCGGCGGTCGTGTTGCCGTACTTCTGAATGTTGTTGTGCATCTTGTCGGCGGGAAAGCCGATCATCTGCGCGACCATCTGGTTGATGCGTAGATTCGCTTGATGCGGGATCAAGCAATCGATCTCGGCGATGCTCTTGATCCCGTTCGCCATCATGCCCTCCATGATGACCTGCGGGATGCGCGTCACCGCGTGCTTGAACACGCGCTTGCCCTCCATTCGAGGGTAGTGCCTGCGCTCCGCCATTGCCTCGGCGCTGATCCGCGGATGCCGCGTGCTCGCCGGGTACTCGGTCCACAAGATCTCGGCGTCGCTGCCGTCGGCGTGCAAGTGCGTCGATAGCACCACGTGTTGATCGTCGGTCGCGCGGCCGAGCACGACCGCGCCCGCGCCATCGCCGAACAAGACGGTCACGTCGCGACCCGCGGTCGAGAGATCGAGACCGGTCGAGTGGACTTCGGAGCCGATCAGCAGCACGTGCTTGTACGTGCCGAGCCGGATATACGCATCGGCGATCGACATGCCGTACACGAAGCCGGTGCACTGCTGCCGGATGTCGAGGCACGGGATCTCTTTGAGCCCGAGCTGGCGCTGCACGAACACGCCGGTGCCGGGAAAGTTGAAGTCCGGCGACAGCGTCGCGTAGACGATGAGGTCGATGTCCTTGGGCGTGATGCCGGCGCGCTCGATCGCCTCTTTCGCGGCCTTTGTCGCCATCTCGGCGCCACCCTCGCCCGGATCGACCCAACGGCGCTGTTCGATCCCCGTGCGCTCGACGATCCAGTCGTGCGTGGTCTCCATGTGCTTGGCGAGCTCGTCGTTGGTCACCACGCGCGGCGGCACGTACATGCCGATGCCCATCAGACGGCTGCGATGCATCATCGCCGCTTGCTACCACGGCGCGATGCACCAGATCGAGCGCGACTTCGCGTGGCGCGCGCCGCGACGCGTTACAGTGCGCAGTCATGAACGTGCTGGTCGTGCGCCACGGCGAGACCTCGTGGAACCGCGAAGGCCGCTACCAAGGCCGCACCGATATCGCGCTTTCCGACGAGGGTCGCGCGCAAGTGGCGCGGCTCGGCGAGCGCCTCGCCGGCGTGACGATCGCGCGCGCGATCGCATCGCCGCTCGAACGCGCGAAGTCCACTGCAGAGGCGATCATCGCTGCTCGCGTAACGCTCCAGCTCGATCCGGGCCTGCTCGAGATCTCGCACGGCACGTGGGAAGGCCAGCTCGCGAGCGACGTCGAGCGCTCGCACGCGGAAATGTTCGGCGTCTGGCGAACCGCCCCCGGACGCGACGCGCCGGCCGGTCCGGGCGCCGAAACGCTCGGCGACGTCGAGTCGCGCGCATGGCCGGTCCTCGCGCGGCTGTGCAGCCAGCTCGGTCCCGACGAGACCGGGCTGATCGTCGCGCACGACGCGGTCAATCGCGTGCTGATCTGCCGCGTGCTCGGCCTGCCGCTCGAGCGCGTGTGGACGTTTCGCCAAGCGCCGGCTTCGCTCAACGTGCTCGCCGGGCCATCACTCGACGCACTCCAGGTCGTGCGGCTCAACGACTCGGAGCACAGCGCGCCGCTCGTCGGCGGGCACGTGCATCGCGCGCTATGACGCTCGCCGCGGATCTGGCGCGCGAGCTTCGCAAGCTCGGCGATCGCGAGCGCGCCGTCGGCTCGAAGGCGTACCTCAAGAGCGAGCTCGAGTTCATCGGGATCACCGCGCCGGTCTTGCGCAAGACGGTCACCACCATGGAGCGGGCGGAGCCGCTCGCGAACACCAAGGCGTTGTTCGCCGCCGTGAACGAGCTGTGGGCGACAGGCGTGTTCGAGCTCAAGGCCGCGGGGGTCGAGCTGATGATGCATCGCGACGCGCTCGTGCAGGCGGCGAGCTTGCCGGCGATCAAGCGCCTGCTCGGCGACTCGCACACGTGGGCTCTCGTCGATCCGATCTCGACGACCGTGCTCGGCGTCGTCTACGAGCGCGAGCCGGCGATCGCGAAGACGTTCGATGGTTGGGCGAAGGATCGCGATTTCTGGATCCGCCGCGCGGCGATGCTCGCGCACCTGAAGGCGTTGCGACGAGGCGATGGCGACTTCGCGCGGTTCGCGCGCTACGCCGATGCGATGCTCGACGAGCGGGAGTTCTTCATCCGCAAAGCAATCGGCTGGGTGCTCCGCGAGACGTCGAAGAAGCGACCTGCGCTCGTCGCCGATTGGCTCGAGCCGCGCGTCGCACGCACGAGCGGCGTGACCTGGCGTGAAGCCGTGAAGTATCTGCCGCCGGCTCGCCAGAAGGCGCTCGCTAAGGCACGCGCATCGGCGAAAAGTGCTTCGGAATGACAACCGTCGTGCGCGGCGAGCATCGCGTCACCTCGCCGGCGAACGCGCGCGTGTCGTCATCGACATGATCGATCGGCGCGTGCTGCCAATCGTCGAAGTGCGTCGCGTAGACGAGCGGCGGATCGCCGAGCACGCGGAGCAGCCGGCAGGTGTAGTCGTAGATCTCGCCGCGTAGTCCGGGCGCGATGATCGCGATGTCGGGGTGGATGCCTTCGAGCTCGCGCTCGATGAAATTGGCGGTGTCGAGCACGAGGATCTGCCGGCCTGCGATGCGAACGAGATATGCGAACGTGCCGCCCTCGGCGAAGTCGTCGAACGCGAGCGGCGGCCTCGCGTGCTTGTGGTCGAGCGCGGAGTGCAGGCTGGCGATCACGCGGATCGAGAACGCACCGAAGTCGTAGTCTTCGCCGCCTTTGATCGACACGAGCAGGTCATCGGGCACGCCGGCCACTTTCGCGTAACGAATCGTGGTCTCGCTGCCGATCAGCTGCGCGTGCGTCGCGAGCGCGAGCGGCGGTGCGTCGAGCAGGTGATCGACGTGCGAATGGCCGACGACGATCGCATCGACGTGCCTCGGTGCATGCGCGGCAATCGCGGCAGGATCGGAGACCGCAGGCTTGGTCAGATCAGGCCGCGTGAAGTACGGATCGGTCACGAGCGTCGCCGAGCCAGATTCGATCTGCCATCCAGCAACGCCGAGATACGTCAGCGTGAGCGGCGGTTTCGGTGCGGCACACGCGACGAGCAAGCAAAGCCACATCCGCATGCGCGCCCAACGCGCAGCTCGCCTGAGCTATTTCAGGCTCAGACGTCGAGGTTGCGAACGTTGAGCGCGTTTGCTTCGATGAACTCGCGGCGCGGCTCGACGAGGTCGCCCATCAGCGTCGTGAAGATGCCGTCGGCGACTTCCATCTCTTCGACTTTGACCCGCAGCAAGTTGCGGCGGCTCGGATCCATCGTGGTCTCCCACAGCTGCTCCGCGTTCATCTCGCCGAGGCCTTTGTAGCGCTGGATCTGGAGGCCCTTGCGACCGAGCTCGTCGACGAGCTTGCCGATCTCGTCCCAGCCGTGCAGCTCGAGCGGGTCATCATTGCCGTGCACGAGCTTGAGCGGCTCGACGAGCTTCGCCTTGAGCCCGCCCGCGATACGCGCGAGCTCGTGGTACTCCGACGAACGAACGAGCGCCGCGTTGATGATCGTGTGACGCCGCACGCCGTGCTGGCCGGCGATGAACCGCAGCTCCCACGTGCCGTGCTCGATGTCTTGGTGGTACTCGGCCGCTGCCTGGCCGAGCTCGGGATGACGACGTGCGACCTCGGCCATGACTTTGGCTTCGAGCCGCTCGAGCTTCGGGCGATCCTTGAGGTCGGCCTCGGTGAGCTGCGCGTCGACGAACGGCGCCAAGATGCGGATGTCCGCGCGGCGATCGAGCTGCGTACGGATCTCGTTGCCCTTCGCGATCGTGCCGACGATCTCCGCCAAGGCGTCGCCGGTGATTTGCTCGCCGTTGCCGAGCTGCAGCACCGTGTCGTCGGTCACGCTCTTCAACAGATAGTCGGTGAGCCCGCGCTCGTCCTTGAGATACAGCTCCTGCTTGCCGCGCTTGACCTTGTAGAGCGGCGGCTGCGCGATGAACACGTGGCCGTTCTCGAACAGCTCGTTGTAGTGGCGGAAGAAGAACGTCAACAGCAACGTGCGGATGTGCGCGCCGTCGACATCGGCGTCCGTCATGATCACGATCTTGTGATATCGGAGCTTGCCGAGATCTTTTTCTTCGCCCACCGAAGTGCCGAGCGCGGTGATGAGCGTCGTCAGCTCTTGCGAGCCCAGCATGCGATCGAAGCGGACTTTTTCGACGTTCAAGATCTTGCCGCGTAGCGGCAGAATCGCCTGGAACTCGCGGTTACGACCCTGCTTGGCGGAGCCGCCGGCGCTCTCGCCCTCGACGATAAACAGCTCGCTCTTCTCCGGATCGCGCTCTTTGCAGTCCGCGAGCTTGCCCGGCAGCGACGTGATGTTGAGCGCGCCCTTGCGAGTCGCCTCGCGCGCCTTGCGCGCCGCTTCGCGTGCCTGCGCGGCGACCATCGCCTTTTGCACGATGATCTTCGACTCTTTCGGATGCTGCGCCAGCCACGCGCCGAGCTTCTCGCCGACGACGGTCGACACGGCGGTCGCGACCTCCGATGACACCAGCTTGTCTTTCGCCTGGTTCGAGTACTTCGGGTCGCCGACCTTCACCGAGATCACGCCGGTGAGACCCTCGCGCAGATCATCGCCGGAGACGCCGATCTTGGTGTCTTTGAGCAGCTTGTACTCGGTCGCGTAGTTGTTGATCGTGCGCGTCAGCGCCTGGCGAAACCCGGTGACGTGCGTGCCGCCATCGCGGTTCTTGATCGTGTTCGTGAACGCGGCGACGAGCTCGGAGTAACCCTCGTTCCACTGCAACGCGATGTCGACCTCGCAACCATCGTGCGTGCCGACGAGCGTGACGACGTCGGTGACGGTCGTCTTGTTCGCGTTCAAGTCCGCGACGTAGGTCGCGATGCCGCCCTCGAACTTGTACGTCTGCTGCTTGTCGCCCGCGCGCTCGTCGGCGATGACGATCTCGAGCCCGCTGTTGAGGTACGCGAGCTCGCGCAGCTTCGTCGACAGCTGGTCGAACGAGAATTCGAGGATGTTCTTGAAGATCTCGGGATCGGGATGAAACGTGATCTTCGTGCCGCGGCGATCGGTGACGCCGGTCTGCTTGAACTCGCTGACCGGAATCCCGCGCGCGTACTCCTGGTAGTAGACCTTGCCGTCGCGGCGAATCTCGAGCTTGAGCCAATCCGACAGCGCGTTGACCGCCGAAACGCCGACGCCGTGCAAGCCGCCCGAGACCTTGTAGCCCGCGCCGCCGAACTTGCCGCCGGCGTGCAGCGCGGTCATCACGAGCTCGGCGGTTGGCCGATTCTCGATCGGGTGAATGCCGACCGGGATGCCGCGACCGTTGTCGTCGACGGTGACCGAGTTGTCGTAGTGAATGACGACGTCGATCCGCGTGCAGTGGCCGGCGAGATGCTCGTCGACCGAGTTGTCGACGACCTCGTGCACGAGGTGCTGCAGGCCCGTGCCGTCATCGGTATCGCCGATGTACATGCCGGGCCGTTTGCGGACGCCTTCGAGCCCTTTGAGGACGCCGATCGAGCTGTCGTCGTAGGTCGAGCTCGCGTCGGTTGCAGGGGTCGTGTTTGCGTCAGCCATCGCTACTTCCCGAGAGCAGACTGGATAGCACGTTCGCGACCTTCACAACAGGGAAGATGTGCCGGATTTCACGAGGAAATCTGGCCATTTTCGATGCGGTAATCCGCCCGCTCACGACGCAGCAAGACATGCCCCTCGTGGGTGGTGGTGATGAAGCATTGCGCAGCCTGATTTGCGAGGTGCTCGAACAGATATTCGTTGCGCGCGGGATCGAGCTCCGAGGACACGTCGTCGAGCAGCAAGATCGGCGAATCGTCGTGCACGCGTGCGAGCAGCGCCAGCTCGGCCGTCTTCCACGCGAGGACGATCGCGCGCAGCTGCCCCTGCGAGGCGAACGCGCCGGCGTCGTGACCATCGAGCTCGAACGCGAGGTCGTCGCGATGCGGCCCGACATGCGTGCTGGCGGTCGCGAGATCTCGCGGTCGTGATTCGCTCAGCTGGGCCTCGAAGTCGTCGATGCTGATCCCGGCCGACTTGGTCACGTAGCGAACGGTGGCGAAGCGGTCGATGCGCGAGATCGCGCGAAACGCCGCATCGAGCGCACCCTGCATCGCCGCCACGAACCGCGCACGTGCATCGGCGACCGCGATGCCGAGCTGTGCGAGCTGGCGGTCGTAGACGGCGAGCAGCTCGCGATCGAACGCGCCGTCTTGCGCGCGTTTGAGCACGCTGTTGCGCTGCTTGAGGACCTTCTCGTAGTCCTGGATCTGGCCGAGGTACTCGGGGTTCTGGTTGAACACGGCCCGATCGACGAAGCGCCTGCGTTCGCTCGGAGCGCCGCGTGGCAGCGCGAGATCCTCGGGCGTGAACACGACGACGTTGAAGCCGCCGAAGTAGCGCGCGATCGGCCGGACGCTCTTGCCATCGAGCTGGACGCGCCGTCCGCCTGGTGAGAGCCCGACCTCGTAGATCCGCGTCATCCCCGACTTGGTCACGCGTGCGCCGAGCTGCGCGTCGTTCGCGCCGAACGCGATCAGGTCCGCGAGCCGCGCCGTGCGAAACGAGCGCAGCGCGGCGACGACGTAGATCGCCTCGAGCAGGTTCGTCTTGCCCTGGCCGTTTTGCCCGACGAAGACGTTGAAGCGCTCGCGCGGTGCGAGCTGGACCGGCTGCAGATTGCGAATCCCGGTCGCGTGTAACAGCTCGATCTTCACCCGGTCAAATGCGCATCGGCATCACGACGCCGAGGTACTCGTCGCTGCCCATCGGCTTGATCAAGCCCGGATCGAGCTCGCCGCCGAGCGACAGCGTGACCTGATCGCTCTGCATTTGACCGAGCAACTCGACGACGTACTTCGGGTTGAACCCGATCGCGATGGGCTCGCCGTTGTACTCGGCGTCGAGCTCCTCGCGCACTTCGCCGAGGTCGGGGTTGTCGCTGGCGATCGTCACGCCGTCTTTGCTCGCAGCGACCTTCACGCCGCGTGTCTCCGACGACATCAGCTGCGCGCGCCGCATCGCATCGATGAAGCGCATGCGGTCGATGGTGACGACTTTCTTGTGGTCCTTCGGGATCACCTGCTCGTACGGCGGGAACTGCGCGTCGATGAGCTTGACGGCGATCGCGAGATCTTCCTGCACGAGGAACAAGTGCGGCGTCTTGATCGCGAGCTTGCACGACGGTCCCGACTCGAGGACCTTTTTCATCTCGAGCAAGCCCTTCTTCGGGATGATCACGCCGGCGGACAGCTTCGGCCCGTTCGCGATCGTGCGCTCGACCTTGCTGAGGCGATGGCCATCGGTCGAGACCATGCGCGCTTTGCTGCCGTCGCACTCGAAGAACACGCCGTTGAGGTGAAACCGCGTTTCGTCGTTGCACACCGAGAACAGCGTGCGATCGATCATCTCGCGCAGCACGGCGCTCTCGACCGGCGTGTACGTCGCCTCGCGATGATCGGGCACGCGCGGGAAGTCGCGGTCCGGCATCCCGACGATGCGATACGTGACCTTGCCCGAGCGAATCTCCGCCCAGTGATTGTCCGCGCGCTTGAGCGTGATGTCTTCGCCAGGTGCGCTCGCGATGAGCTCGTTGAGGCTCTTCGCGTTGAGCGTGATGCCGCCTTCGGCCGCGTTCTGGCTCTTGAGCTCGGCCGACAGCGACACGTTGAGATCGGTCGCCGCGACGAGTAGCTGATTTTTGCCCTGCGTGCGAAGCAAGACGTTCGCGAGCATCGGCATCGTGCTCTTGCGATCGGCGATGCCTTGCGCGAGCCGCAATCCGCGAAGGAACTCGTTTTTTCCGATTCTGATTTCCATGATCGCCCTCTCGCTGTCCGCTCTTCTTAGATCAAAGAAGAAAGATCTTCTTGGTAGTAGAGATCAGTAGGTGCTGTGGATGGTGTGGATAGCTCGCCAAGTCGCCACCCGGGTTCGGCTTTCGGCAGCACAGCATGGTGGTCTGACGTCGTCGATTGGCAGTGGATGACATGAAGCAAACGTG
>DATBAS010000175.1:0-1773 GCA_036271395.1 Kofleriaceae bacterium | reverse complement strand
GCTCCATCTATGGAGCGGATGCGAAACGGTGACGCATTGGGCTTGCTCATCCCAACTTCCCAATCGGTCCGATAAACCGAAAAAAAACCTGAGCAGGTCGTCGGCGATGCTCGCCCGGAGAGCTCGCTCTCCACGCCTCGTTCGATCGACGAGATCAAGCTGGTCGTGGGCACCGACGGCCTCAAGCAGCTGTTCGACAGCAAGACCGAAAACAACTAACCAGCGCCGGGCACTGTCCCGGCGTTTGCTATTTTCGGATGGTCGCGGTCGGGATGCGGCGCGCGAACGTCTGATTGATGATGCGAATCGCGTCGATCAGATCGAACAGCAGCGTCGCGACGAACAGCGCGACGAAGAGCTTGTCGCCGGGATGCACGACCATCTGCCGGATCAGCCAGACCTCGGCGAGCGCGATCGCGAGCGCGCGCTTGTAGGCGCCGGCCGACAAGTGCGCCGTGCCGAACGTGATGAACACCGAGAGCATGAGGGCGATGCCGATCCGTTTACGGCGCTCGAGCCGCAGCGCGACATCGTCGCCGTCGTCGTCGTTTTCGTCGTCGTTGTCGTCCTGCGGCGCTGCCGTCTGGAACTCGGCGAGCAGGTCGCGTGCGCGTTCGGCATCGGCGGCATCGACCGTGATGTCGAGCGAGATGAAACCGCCGCCGAGCCCGCCGAGCATCGCGGCGTGCTGCTCGCCGTTGATCGCGACGGCAACGCCGTGCGCGTCGAACAAGCTGCGCAGTAGCGTCGCTTCCGCCGGATTCGCCGCTTGGCCGATTCGCACGCGCTCGCCCATGTCCCGTTATACTCGCACGATGTTCGCGTGGGCGGTGATTCGCGATGAGAACGGAAACGTGTTGTCGCCGGCGCTCGCGCGCGCGTGGCAGGGAAATGTCGCGGTCGCGCGGCTCGCGTTCGGCAGCCCGATCCTCGTGATCTGGCCCGAGGGCGCGCACGCCCGGCGCGCACCGCGCTGGCCCGACGTGCTCGGCGATTGGCAGGACATCAACGAAGAGGCGCTGTTTCCGAACGGCGAGCAACCCGTGCTCGGCGAAGAGCTCAGCGGGCTCGGTGCACCGACGCTGTGCGCGCACGCCGGCCCGGGTTTCGCGACCGGCAGCGTCGGCTGGTACGAGCGCGGTGCACTGATCAGCTACGAGCACGTCGGCGGCTCGTCGGTCGCGTGGGATCCCGACGACGGGCTCGGCCGGCCGTTCGACGGCACCGCCGCATCGATCGCCGCGCTCGGCGGCAAGCGCGTCGCGAAGCTGTTCGGCTCCGACGCGACCGCCGACGTGCTCGAGCGCCAGCAGCTTGCAAACCGCGCGGTCGGCGGCGTGCTGTTGACCCGCGCGCTGCATCGGATGCTCGGCGGTAAGCCGCCCGACCTCGACGATCTCGCCGGCATGGTCGCGAATGCTCCGATCACGCGCGTGACCGTGTAAGGTCCCCCGCGGTGGAGAAGCTCACCCAGGAAGTCGTTCCGATCTTGATCCTGTGCGCGGCGATCGCGCTGGTGCTGCGCCGGCTGCCGAACGTCTCCATCACGCACTCGCGCGAGTTCCGCCGCCGCCGCGTGCTCAACTGGCTGCCGCTCGGCCTGACGTACGCGTTCCTGTACATGGGCCGCTACAACATCGTCAGCCTGATGACCTCGAACGTGATCTCGGGCTCGACGTTCGGCGATGTCGACTTCGTCGGCTCGATGGTCTACGGCCTCGCGTTCCTGGTGAACGGCCCGTTGGCCGACAAGCTCGGTGGTCGCGCGACGAT
>DATBAS010000174.1:0-14548 GCA_036271395.1 Kofleriaceae bacterium | reverse complement strand
CCGCCTGCCGCGAGGGCCGTGACCGCCGCGAGCTCCAGACCGGCGCGATCGCCAGTCTCGGCGAGCGTCGAGCCGACGATCGTGACGACGTCGAACCGCGCGCGACCGAGCATGCCGTCGCGCGGATCGCCGCAGCGCACGCGTGCCGGGAACGGGTGAGCTTCGCGACGTTGCCGCATCGCGAAGGTCCGGCAGATTTCGGCGTCGGTATCGACGCTCGTGATCGCGACGCCGAGCTCGTGACCGAGCCAGTCGTCCCACAAGCCGACCCCGATTCCGACGTTGCACGCACGAACGGGCCAACTCGCGGGCAAGCGCGGCCGCACCCAGGCCCGAAGCTCGTAGTCGAGCCACGACGCCTCGAGCGACACGTTCCACGGCTCTCGGCCGCGCGCTAGGTAATGCGCGAGCAGGTCCGTGGTCTCCGAGGTCATGCCGATTCAACCGGCGTCGGTGCGTGGATGTTCCGCGTCGATCATGCGAGGTTGCGGACGAGAGCCGCGATGCCGATCGCGAGCGTGCCGACGAGCGCTGCCGTCATCATCGCGAGCGCCGCGGGCACGCCGGCAGACGTCGGCAGGCTCGAGCTCGCGCGGCCGGCGAGCCGACCGCTCACGCCGGCCGCGATCTGGACGACGGCGGCGGTGACGAGCCACGGCACTGCGAGGCGAACCGCGGCCGGGATCAGCGCCTCGATCGAGGCGAGCACGCCGGCGCGCGTCGTGTCGAGCGCCGGCAGCGCGCGTTGCGATTCGACGAGCGCGCGGACGACCGCGACGTGACCGTCGATCGCGACGAACACCGCGGCCGCGAGCACGCCGAACAACAGCTCGTACGGACCGCGCGGTCGTCCCCATGCGGCGAGGTCGGCGAGCCGTCCCGCGGCGGCGGCGGCGAGCAGCGGGACCGCGGCCATCACGCCGAGCGCGGCGCCGATGACGAGCTCGCGCGCGGCGGCGTCCCAGACGATCGAGGTTTCCGCGTGCGGCGAGCCGACGAGTAGCGCCGACCACACGCCGAGACCGAGCGCGAGTGCGCCCTGCGCGACGCGCGGGATGCCGCCGACGAGCGTGGTCAGCACGACGATCGCCGCGATGCCGCGAAGCGCCGGCACGAGCACTGCGATCAGCGCGGCGAGCGACATCTCGCTTACCCGCCGCTGCTCGCGGCGACGAGCAACGGCCACAGCCGGTTCGCGAACACCTCGAGCTGATGGCCGATCGACGGGGCGAACATGACGATCGCCGCGCCGACCGCTGCGACCCGCGGCACGAGCGCGACCGCCGGGTCTTGGATCTGCGTGAACGCGCCGACGAGCCCGGTGACGATACCGGCCAGCAGCGCGGCGACGAGCACCGGCGCGGCGAGGAGCAGCGCGAGCAAGAGGCCGTCTCGGACGAGCGCGACGACGCCGTCGATCACGCATAGCCTCGCAGCAAGCTATCGATGAGCAGGCGCCAACCATCGACCGCAACGAACAACAGCAGCTTCAGCGGCAACGCGATCGCCTGCGGCGGCGTGGTCGCGAGGCCGAGCGACGCGAGCCCGAGCGCGACCACGAGATCGAGCACGAGGAACGGGATAAAAATCAGGATCGCCATCGTGAACGCGGCGCGCAGCTCGCTGGTGACGAACGCCGGCGCCAGGACCCAGAGCTCGTCATCGCGGACGTCGCGATGGCCGAGCTTGCCGGCGAGCTCGACGAACGTCGCCTGGTCTTTCGCGGCGGCGTGCTTGGCCAGGAACGCGCGTAGCGGGCCGAGCCCGCGCTCGAGCTGATCGACCTGTGGTTGATAGTCGGCGGGCACGAGCGCGCGCCACGGCTCGTCGCTCGCCTGCGCGGGTTGCGCGGGTTGCGCGGGTTGCGAGGTTGCGGCGCGCGACATGTCGAGCGCGATCGGCGCCATCACGAAGAACGTCAGCACGAGCGCGAGCCCGGTGACGACCAATCCCGACGGCGCATCCGGCGCGCCGAGCGCGTTGCGGAGCAGCGACAGCACCACCGAGATCTTGACGAAGCTCGTCAGCGTCAGCAGCACGAGCGGGACGATCGCGACGAGCGCGAGCAGGACGGCGTTGCTCACGCCGGCGGCTCTTGTTTGGCGCCGCGTCGCTTGAGCCAGGCGCCGCGCACGAGGTCGCCAAAGCTCGGAGTCGGCACGACGCGCGCCTTGACCTCGGCCGCATCGAGCTCCGAGAGCACCGACAGGCCCATTTCGCTCGTGCCGACGAGCAGCGTCTTGCCCGCGACGTCGACCACGTACAACGACCGGCGCGGCTCGAGCGGGATGCGCGCGATGACATCGAGCAGGTGCGCGCCGCGCGTGCGGCCGGTCGACAGCCAGCGGCCGAGCACGCGCACGACGACGAACGCGGCGATGCAGACGGCGCCGAGCACGACGAGCGACGTGACGAGGAGGTCGCCGTAGCCCGCCGCCGATGCACCGTTCATAGCGGCGTCGTACCAGCTCGCTCTGACACTGGCCTTGTTGTCGTGGCTATCGCGGACACGCAACCGCAGGCGAACGCGGTCGATAAGTCTCGGATGCGTACAAGCCCACGCGTCTATCATCGATCCATGCGTTCGATTTCTTGGTTGGTGCCGTTGGCGTTCGCCGCGTGTACGAAACCCAATCCGGCTGCAACATGCACGCAATCGACGTGCACCGATCCTTCGTATCCGTATTGCGATGTCGACGGCACGATCGGCGGCGTGCCAGGCGCGTGCATCGCCGTCACATGTACGGCGGGTGTGTTCGGTTCGTGCGACGGAGCGTCGACGGCACTCATGTGCAACAACTCGGGCACGGGTTACGACCAAGTTCAATGTGCGAACGGCTGTAGCGCGGCGGCGAACGGCTGCCAGTTGTGCGCGCCGAACGAGACCGTGTGCGCGAACGGCGAGGTTGCCACGTGCGGCTCCGATGGCACTCAAACGTCGATGGAGAGCTGCCCACTCGGCTGCTTCGAGGATCAACCACGTTGCCGCGATATCGATCCTTCCAACCGCCTTGGGACGTACTTCGACATGGTGCAGTCGCCAGTCGACCTTGATATGGGGTCGGGCAGTTGGCAGGTGGATACGTCGACCGGCGTCGTCAGCCGCTCAGGTACGCCGGTCAGCGTCACGAACTTTATCGACATGACGTCGAGTGGTGGACCGCCGATCCGCGTGTTCGTCGTCAACAACCTCGCGATCGGCAACGTCCAGATCTACGCCGATGCAGGCAAGAACTACGCTGCGGCGTTTCTCGCGTCTGGCGAGATCACAGTTACCGGCCCTCTCGACATCCAGGCCGGCGCCGGCAGCTCGTCAGCTCCGGCGTGTCTTGGCGGCCAAGGTTACGCGACGGTCGCGCAGGAAAATGGCGCGTGCATCATGATCCCGGGCGGTGGTGGAGGCGGCGCGACGGTCGGTGCAGCTACTGGCACGATGGCGGATTCGTCGGGCCAGCTGAGTGAGCCCGGTGGCGCGTTGTTCGGAACCGATGCGTTGGTACCGCTCGTCGGTGGTTGCGACGGCGGCGGCGCAAGGAACACCAACACCGGCGACAACATTGCGAATGGCGCGAACGGCGGCGGCGCACTCCAACTCAGCAGTCGCGTCGCGATCAACGTCGCCGGAACGATCGTCGCCAACGGTCAGAACGGTTATGACAACGGCGACGTGGGTGCCTACTGCACTGACACAATCCTCGGCGCTGGAGCTGGCGGCGCCATCCTTCTCGAAGCGCCGACGGCAGCGTTTGCGGCAGGGTCAACGACCAGCGCATTGGGCGGAAACGGTGTCGGTTGTCAGTCCGGAACGCTTTCGTGCGGCACGCCTGGCGCTGGAGCGACCGGAACCAGTGCGGCGACGATTGGCGGATCGATATCTTGGACCAGCAGTCTTCCCGCCGACTCGGTCGAATTTGTCCCGGGCGGCGGTGGCGGTGGTGTCGGCAGGATCAGGATCAACACGCTGAACGGGAGCTACACCGCCGACAGCACTGCATCGCTGAATGCGGTGCTCACGACCGGCACTCTGAGCACGCGCTAACGGCGCTACCGTGTTTAGTTGCAGCCGGTTGCGGTCGCAATATCCGCCGAGCCGCGCGGATTGAGTGTGTGGATGTTGTCCGTCGTGTTGAGCTCAAGGACACCGGTCACCGTGATGCAACCTGACGGCGGCACGTCCGAGCCCGAGCCCAACCCCGAGCCAAACCCGTAGCCGAAGTCAGCATCGTCGTCCATCGTCAACGTGTTGGCGCCCGACGTAAGCGTGATCTGGTTGTGGGCACCGAGCGCACCCGCCGTAACCGGACCGACGGTGACGAGCGTGTTGACATAGGTCGCACCGGCAGTGAGATCTGCGAGCGTGGCGACAGAAGCGTTGGTGATCGGAGCCACCGTTGGGCCTGTCGTGATGGTGCCCGCGGTCGCATCTTCAATCTCCACAAGCTTCGCGCCGGTACCCGACGTCGGGAACGGACCGGCGAGTCCCTGCAGCGTTGCGAGTTCCGCCCCGACCACAATCGACGCCGGTGGCGTGCTGCTCGTGAACACGAAGCCGCCGTGGCCCGCTTGCGCGGCCATCGAATCGCTGACCCAGTAACCGCGGCTCGAGCCGGTGTTGACGCCCGTGACGTACACGGTGCCCATCGACACCGGCCCGCTCGTCGTCGCGTTCGCCGTGTTCGTGCTCGAAATACCGTTGGTAGCGTAGTTAGTGGAGCAACCGCACGTCGCCGTGCCGGTGCCGACGCAGCTGGTGCCGACGTACGCGTTCGAGCCGACTTCGCAGCCGAGGTCCGCGCAGTCGGTGAACCCGTTGCCGTCGTTGTCGATGCCGTCGGTGCAGTACGCGCTGCCGTTCGCCGCGTTCTCGAACACGCAGCTGGCGCCGCCGGTCGCGATGTCCGACGACGAGCGCGGGTAGATCAAGAAGTTGTAGAAGTAGTCGACGACGCCGGTGAGCGTCGCGAGGCACGTGTCGACCTTGATGCCCGACATCGTGATGTCGGTGAGCGAGCCTTCGAGCTCGCCGTCACCCGAGATGTCGAGGTCGTACTGGTCGGCGCCGCCCGAGCCGAACGTCTTCGGCGCGCCGAATGCGTCGACGTTCGTCGCGGTGACGAGGACGCCTTCCCACATCTGCCACGCCGCGGTGAACGCCGCGCCGCCGCCGGCCGAGCCTTGCGCCGGGTCGTAGAGCTTGCCGATCGCGGTGAGATCGATCGTCTGCGGTGCCGGCGCCGTGCCTTGACCGGTGACCGTGATCGCCATCTTGCCGCCCGAGATCTGCTCGACCTCGGTGTCGGTGCGGCCGGTCGGATCGGCGTTCGAGCCGGTGAGCGCGAAGTCGTCCTTCTCGCCGCCGGTGAGCGTGATGATGTCGCCGACCTGGAGCGCGACCGCGGTCGCCTGGAGCGCCGCCGGCGGGAAGATCAGCACGCCCGAGAACGGACCGCCGCCCGGTTCCTCGACCCAGATGTCGCCCTGGCGCGTGCCGAACGCATCGACGGCCGTGACGATCACGCCCTGCAAGCTCACCGGTGTTCCCGGCGGCATGGACGAGCTCTGAACTTGTTGGATGGTCACGAAGCCGCCGCTACCGCCGCCGCCGTCGCCGCTGGTGGCGTCGACTGGCTGCTCGTTGTTGCTGCGGCACGCGAAGAACATCGAGAGCGTTGCGACGAGGAACGTGGTGTTGCGCATGAGTCTCCGGGCGAAGGAATAGTCCGTCGAGGGCGTCGCTGTATACCGAAAAGCAAACGCCCGCCAAAGCGGCGGGCGTCACAGACAAGGTGAAAATTTGATCTCAGGCAGATGGCGCAGCTGTCACAGCAGGCGCGAGCCCGACGAGCTCGACAAACGCCATCGGCGCCGCGTCGCCCTTGCGCACGCGCGTCTTGAGCAGGCGCGTGTAGCCGCCCTTGCGGGTCGCGAAGTGCGGGCCGATCTCCGAGAACAGACGATCGAGCGCGTCGCGCGTCTTCACGGTCTTCCGAGCCATGCGCTTCGCGTGGATGATCTTCGCGCGCTCGACCGGCGTGACCTTGTCGCCCTTCGCGAGGAGCGCGTGCACGGAGATGCCCCACGTGATCGTCGAGTCGGCGAAGCCGCGCAGCTCCTTGGCCTTCGCCTCGGTCGTCTCGATACGGCCGTACGTCAGCAGCGACGTCACGAGGTTGTTGAACAGCGCGGTGCGGTGCGACGAGTTGCGGCCGAGCTTGCGGCCAGATTTGCGGTGACGCATGGCAGTGACTTTCTAGTGGCTCAGGGCTTCTTGAGCGGATTGGGGCCGGGCCAGTTGTCGAGCTTCATTCCGAGCTGCAGGCCCATCTCGGCGAGGAGCTCCTTGATCTCTTTGAGCGACTTGCGGCCGAAGTTCTTGGTCTTCAGCATCTCGCTCTCGGTCTTCTGCACGAGCTCGCCGATGTACTTGATGTTGGCGTTCTGCAGGCAGTTCGCCGAGCGGACGCTGAGCTCCAGCTCGTCGACGGTGCGCCACAGGTTCTCGTTGAGCTTCTCGGCCGCTTCGTCGCGCGGCGCCTCGACGGGCTCTGCCATCTCCTCGAAGTTGATGAACAGGTTGAGCTGCTCCTTGAGGATCTTCGCGGCGTACGCGACGCCGTCATCGGGGCGCACCGAGCCGTTGGTCCACGCTTCGAGCGTGAGCTTGTCGTAGTCGGTGGCCTGGCCAACGCGGGCGTTGGTCACGATGAAGTTGACCTTGCGGATCGGCGAGAACAACGCGTCGATCGCGATCGTCCCGACCGGCAGCTCGGTGGAATGGCGCTCGGCGGGCTGGTAGCCGCGGCCGGTCGAGATCGTGAGCTCCATCGCGAGCTTGCCGTCTTTCGACAGCGTGCAGATCTTGTGCGTCGGGTTGAGGCACGTGACGCCGTCGACGAGCGTGATGTCGCCCGCGGTGACGGTGCCTTCGCCGTGCTTGTCGATGCGGACGGTGTACGTCTTGTCGTGCTCGACTTTGAACAGCGTCTCTTTGAGGTTGAGGATGATGTCGGTGACATCTTCGACAACGCCCGGGAGCGCGGTGAACTCGTGGAGCGCGCCTTCGATCGCGATGTGCGTGATCGCGGCGCCCTGCAGCGACGACAACAGGATGCGGCGCAGCGCGACGCCGAGCGTCGTGCCGAAGCCGCGCTCGAGCGGCTCGCAGCTGAACTTGCCGTAGGTGTCGCTGCGCTCTTCGATTTCCAACGTGCGCGGCCGGATCAGGTCGCGCCAGTTCTTCGCCATGAAGGCGGTCTGCTCGGGGGTCGGTTCCATGTGACTTGCTCCTTGGATCGGCCGCTTTCATCACGGCCAAGTTGGTGGACGGGGGTTCGAGGCCCGTTCCAGGTTCTAGAAACTTACTTCGAGTAGAGCTCGATGATGAGCTGCTCGCGGATCGGCAGCGTCACGTCTTCGCGCGACGGCAGCTGGTTGATCGCGCCGCGGAAGTTTTCCTTGTCCATCGTGATCCACTGCGGCACGCCGCGGCGATCGACGGCGGCGAGCGCCTCGTTGATGCGCGCCATCTTCTGCGACGGCTCCTTGACCTGCACGACATCGCGCGCACGGACGAGGTACGACGGGATGTTGACCTTCTTGCCGTTGATCGTGAAGTGGCCGTGGCGAACGAGCTGACGCGCCTCCGCGTGATCGCTCGCGAAGCCCATCCGGTAGACCACGTTGTCGAGGCGACGCTCGAGCAACTGGATCAGCGAGTGACCGGTGACGCCGGTCATGCGGATCGCCTTGTGGTAGTAGCCGCGGAACTGGCGCTCGGCGAGGCCGTAGATGCGCTTGACCTTCTGCTTCTCGCGCAGCTGCTCGCCGTAATCCGACCGCTTGCGGCGACGGCTCTGGCCGTGCTGACCCGGCGGATACGCGCGGCGCTCGTAACCGCACTTGTCGGTGTAGCAACGCTCTCCCTTGAGGAAGAGCTTCATGTCTTCGCGCCGGCAGAGACGGCAAACAGGACCGATGTAACGTGCCATGGCTAGTCGTTCTTTCTCTGTCGGATCAGACGCGGCGGCGCTTGCGCGGACGGCAGCCGTTGTGGGGAACCGGCGTGACGTCGCGGATGAGGTTGATCTTGAATCCGGCGGCGTTCAGCGCGCGCAGCGCCGACTCGCGTCCGGATCCCGGACCGTTGACGTACACGGTCACGTTGCGCACGCCGTGCTCGAACGCCTTCTTGGCGGCGTCCTCGGCGGCGAGCTGCGCGGCGAACGGCGTCGACTTGCGCGAGCCTTTGAAGCCGCACGTGCCGGCGCTCGACCACGCGACGACGTTGCCCGAAACGTCGGTGATCGAAACGATCGTGTTGTTGAACGTCGCGGAGATGTGCGCGACGCCGGTCTGGATGTTCTTCCGGACCTTCTTCTTCACTTTGACTTTAGTCGTCGACATTTTTCAGCTCCGCATCACTTCTTGGTGACTGCGCCCATCTTCTTCACTGCCATGCGGCGCGGGCCCTTGCGCGTGCGGGCGTTCGTATGCGTGCGCTGGCCGCGAGCCGGCAGGTTGCGGCGGTGACGACCGCCGCGATACGTGCCGAGATCGACGAGGCGCTTGATGCTGAGCTGGATGTCGCGGCGGAGATCGCCTTCGACGCGGTAGTTCGCTTCGATCGCATCGCGGATCTTGCGAACGTCGCTTTCGTCGAGATCGTCGCTCTTCTTGTCGGGCGAGATGTTCGCGTGCTTGAGCACGACGTTGGCCGCGCGGCGGCCGAGGCCGTAGATGTACGTGAGAGCGATCTCGACGCGCTTGTTACGCGGGAGGTCGACGCCTGCAATACGAGCCATGGTTGATACCTATCCCTGCCGCTGCTTGTGCTTGGGCTTGACGCAAATAACGCGAACGACGCCCTTGCGCTTGATCATCTTGCACTGCGGGCAAATGGGTTTGACGGATGCTCTTACCTTCATGGCTTGTCTCTCTACGGATTTCCTGGCGTCGATGAGGGTCGGGTCAGCACCCAAGGTCCCTCGTCTGTGACCGCGATCGTGTGCTCGAAGTGTGCGGACATCGAGCGATCTTTGGTCACGGCTGTCCACTCGTCGTCGAGAACCTCTACGTCAGGGGCCCCGGCGTTTACCATGGGTTCGACGGCAATGACAAGGCCCGTCTTGAGCCGTTTCCCCGAGCCGGCCGCGCCGAAATTCGGCACCTGCGGGTCCTCGTGCATCTGCCGGCCGGTGCCGTGGCCGACGAACTGGCGGACGACCGAATAGCCCCGCGATTCCGCGTAGCTCTGGATCGCGTTGCCGAGGTCGCCGAGCCGGCTGCCGACGTGACACAGCTTGATGGCCTCGTCGAGCGCTTGCCGTGCCGTCGTCACGAGGTCCTCTTTGGCCTGCGGGACCTGGCCGACCATGACGGTCCGCGCGGTGTCGGCGCAGAACCCGTGCATGTAGATGCCGAAGTCGATGCCGATGATGTCGCCGTCTTTGAGCAGCTCGCTCTTGCGCGGGATGCCGTGGACGATCACCTCGTTGATCGATGTGCACAACACGGCCGGATACGGCGGCTGCGCGTAGCCCAAGAACGCGCTGACCACACGGTGCTTCTCGATCCCGCGGCGCGCGATCTGATCGAGCTCCCAGGTCGATACGCCGGGCTTCGCGGCGGCACAAACCTCGTCGAGGATCGATGCGGCGATCAGGCCAGATTCGCGCATCAGCCGGACCTCGTCCGGCGACTTGTACACGATCCGCACGTTAATCCGAATGATCCATCACGATGACGGCTGCGACCATCGCGGCGCCGGCGACTCGTGACGTACGGCCGGTTCTCGCTCGGGGCGTGCAACCAGCACGCGCACTCGCTGCGCTTCCGGGCGTGCGCCACGATTCGCTTCGCGCCACTCGGTCTCGCTCGCCATCCTGCTGGATCATTCGGATTCAGCGCGGACGTGCGGGCACGCGGCCGCGGATACGCGGACCCTTCGGCCCGCTGAAACCTTCGTAGTTGCGCGTGATCAAGTGCGACTCGATCTGCTGCACGGTGTCGAGCGCGACACCGACGACGATCAACAGACCGGTGCCGCCGAACTGGAACGGGACCTGGAAGTACTTGCGGAGCAGCGCCGGGATCATGCAGACGACCGACAGGTAGATCGCGCCGGCGAACGTGATCCGCGACAGCACGCGCTCGATGTACTGCGCCGTGTTCTTGCCGGGACGGATGCCCGGGATGAAGCCGCCCGACTTCTTCAAGTTGTCCGCGACGTCGACGGGATTGAACACGACCGACGTGTAAAAGAACGCGAAGAAGACGTTGAGGATGGTGAAGATCGTGTTGTAGCGCCAGTCCGACGGCTGCATCGCCGCCGCGAACTCCTGCATCCACCGCGAGCCGGACATGTTCGCCAGCTGGTTCGGGAACATCAGGATCGACGACGCGAAGATCGGCGGGATGACGCCGGAGACGTTGATCTTGAGCGGCAGATAGCTCTGCGTGCCGGCATACATCTTCCGGCCGACTTGCCGCTTCGTGTACGAGACCGGGATGCGGCGGTGCGCGCGCTCGAAGTAGCAGATCGCGGCGATCGTGCCGACGACGAGAATCACCATGAACAGCACGGTGAGACCACCGACCGAGCTGCCGCTGCCGCCCGCGAGGAACCGCGTGACGGCGTCGGGCATGGCGGCGACGATGCCGGCGAAGATGATGAGCGACGAGCCGTTGCCGATGCCCGAGTCGGTGATCAGCTCGCCGAGCCACATGATGCAGACCGTGCCGCACGTCAGCGTGAGCACGGTGAGCAAGCGGAAGCCGAAGCCAGGATGCGCGACGACTTCGGCGCCGCCCTTCGACAGGCTCTCGACGTACGTCGCGATGAACCACGACTGCACGACCGAAACCAAGATCGTGCCGTAGCGCGTGATCTGGTTGATGCGGTTGCGGCCTTGCTCGCCTTCTTTGTTGAGCTGGTCGAGCTTGGGCACGACGACGGTCAGCAGCTGCACGACGATCGACGACGTCACGTACGGCATGATGCCGAGCG
Source organism: Kofleriaceae bacterium (assembly GCA_036271395.1). Taxonomy (GTDB): domain Bacteria; phylum Myxococcota_A; class Polyangia; order Haliangiales; family Haliangiaceae; genus JABFXX01. The sequence goes on along the minus strand of DATBAS010000174.1, from coordinate 3,543 downwards.
CGAAGATCGACATCTGTTGCAGCGCGCCGCCCGAGAACATGTTGAACATGCCGAGGAACGAACCCGAGCCACCTTTGGTGACGACGTGGTTCATCTCGACGCGGTTCACGCCCGGAATCGTGATGAACACGCCGATCCGGTAGACCGCGAGCATCGCGAGCGTGAACAAGATGCGCCGGCGGAGCTCCGGCACCTTGGTGATATTTGCGAACGGAAGCGCCAAGAGCCGAGCCTACGAAGCTGCTTTCGGAGCGACCTGCGTGTTGACGAGCTCGACCGAGCCGCCCGCGGCTTCGACCTTCGCCTTCGCCGCTCCGGAGATCCGGTGAACCTTGATGGCGAGCTTCTTGGTGATCGTACCTTCGGCGAGGATCTTCACGGTCTCGACGAGCTTGGGCACGATTCCCTTCGCCTGCAAGGTGGCGAGATCGACCGTCGCGCCGGCATCGAACTGCTTCTCGAGGGTCTCGACGTTGATCGGGAACGCCTCGACGCGGTTCGGGTTCTTGAAGCCGCGCTTCGGGATCCGGCGCGGCATCGGCATCTGACCACCCTCGAACGCGAAGCGCGCGCCGTGGTGACCTGGGCGGGCCTTCTGGCCTTTGACGCCCTTACCCGACGTCTTGCCGGTACCCGAGCCACGGCCGCGGCCGAGGCGCTTCTTGGCCTTGGTCGCGCCTTCGTTGGGGTGGAGGTTGTGCAGCGTGATCGACATGGGGAAGCTCACTGGACTGCGCCGTGGAATCTGGCGCGGAAACTAGAGAAGAGCAAACGACTAGTGCAGGACCTGACCGATTAGTCAGCCGATTCGACGTGCACCAGATGACTGACCTTGCGGATCATGCCGCGGGTCGCTTCGGTGTCGACGAGCACCACGTGATGGCGCGGTCCGCGCAGCCCGAGGCCGTCGAGCGTGAGGTTCTGCGACTTCGAACGGCCGATGCCGCTCTTGAGCTGCGTGATCTTGAGCTTGAGCGCCATGGCTTACAGTCCCGTTCCGGCGTGCTTGCGCGGCATGTGGAAGTCGCTGACGTTCTTGCCGCGCGTCTTGGCGACCTGATCGATCGAGCGCAGCGCCTTGAGCGCGACGACGGTCGCGTGGATGACGTTGTGCTTGTTCGACGTGCCGATCGACTTGGTGAGGATGTCGGTGATGCCGGCAACCTCGAGCACGGGGCGAACGCCGCCGCCCGCGATCACGCCGGTACCGGGGCTCGCCGGGCGCAGCAGCACTTGCGCCGCGCCGAAGAAGCCCTCGATCTCGTGCGGGATGGTCCCCTTGATGAGGGGGATCTTGAACAAGTTGCGCTTGGCGCGATCGGTGCCCTTGCGGATCGCCTCGGGCACTTCGTTCGCCTTGCCGAGGCCGGCGCCGACGTGGCCGTGCTGATCGCCGACGACGACGAGCGCCGAGAACGAGAACCGACGGCCGCCTTTGACGACCTTCGCAACGCGGTTGATGTGGACCACGCGGTCCACGAGCTCGCCGACTTCTTCGGGATTGATGAGCATCTTCTTTGTCCCTCTGGCCTTAGAACTGGAGTCCCGCTTCGCGGGCTCCGTCGGCGATTTCTTTGACGCGGCCGTGATAAATGAAGCCGTTGCGGTCGAACACGACGGACGTGACCTTGAGCGCGACGAGCTTCTCGCCGATCGCCTTGCCGATCGCGCGCGCGCGCTCCTTCTTCGGCTTGCCGGTGACGGCGCTGGCGAGCTTCTCTTCGGTGTCCGACGCCGCCGCGAGCACGCGCCCGCTGACATCGTCGATCGCTTGCGCGTAGACGTGCTTCGCCGAGCGGAACACGCTGAGCCGCGGGCGCTCCGCGGTGCCGTTGATCCGTTTGCGGATGGTGCCCTTGCGCTTGGCGCGCTTGCGCTCCTTCTCGGAGGCGAACTTGATGTGACCAGCCATGGCTACTTACCTGCCGTCTTTCCGGCTTTGCGGAGGATCGTCTCGGTGACGTACTTGATGCCCTTGCCCTTGTAAGGCTCGGGCGGACGGAAGCTGCGGATCTTCGCGGACGCGGCGCCGAGCGCCTGGCGATCGATGCCCGACAAGATCAACAGATTCTTGTCGGTCTTCGCCGAGATGCCGTCGGGCAGCGTGTAGTCGATCGGGTGCGAGTAGCCGAGCGACAGCGTGATCTTCTGGCCCTTGATCTCGGCCTTGTAGCCGACGCCGTTGATCTCGAGCTGCTTCTCGAAGCCTTTCGTCACGCCGGTGAACATGTTGTTCACGAGCGCGCGCATCAGGCCGTGCGCGGCGCGGTCGGGACCCAGGTTCCCGCCGCGCTCGAACACGATCACGTCCTTGCCTTCGTCTTTGGCTTGCTTGATCTCGATGCCCTTGTGGCGGTTCAGCTTCAAGGTGCCTTTGGGGCCCTTGACCGAAACCGCGTCCTTGGTGATCGACACCTGCACGCCGGTCGGGATCTCGATGGGTTTACGTCCGATGCGCGACATGGTTCACCAGACCTCGCAGAGGACCTCGCCGCCGACGCCCTTTTCGCGGGCGGCGCGGTCGGTCATCACGCCAGCGGACGTGGAGATGATGGCAATACCGAGGCCGTTGCGGACCTTCGGGATGTCCTTCGCGGGGACGTAGGCGCGCTGGCCGGGACGCGACACGCGGCGCATGCCGGTGATCGCGCAGCCCGAGACCGTCGCGCGCCCGTCGTAGCGGAGCTCGACCTTGATCATGCCCTGCTTGTTGTCTTCGGCGGTGTTGACACCTTGCACGAAACCTTCGTCGCGCAGGATCTCGGCGATGCGAAGCTTCACGTTCGAGCGCGGGCACTCGACGGACTGCTTGCGTGCATGGATTCCGTTGCGGATGCGCGCCAGAAAATCAGCGATTGGATCGGTCATCGACATATTCGTTGCTCCTCACCAGCTCGACTTGATGACGCCGGGGATATCGCCGCGGAGCGCGAGCTCGCGAACGCAAAGACGACACATCTCGAACTTGCGCAGGTAAGCGCGCGAGCGACCGCAGCGCTTGCAACGGCTCTTGATGCGAACTTTGAACTTGTACTTCTTGGGAAGGCGATCGACGAGCTTACTCATGCTGCGACTCCAGGCTGCAAGGCCTGACGGAAAGGCATGCCGAGGTGCGCGAGGAGCGCGCGGCCTTCGGCATCCGTCTTCGCGGTGGTGACGATGCTGATGTTGAGGCCCTTGATCGAGTCGATCTTGTCGTACTCGATCTCGGGGAAGATGATTTGCTCGCGGACACCCATGGTGAAGTTGCCGCGGCCGTCGAAGCCGCGCGGGCTCACGCCGCGAAAGTCGCGGACGCGCGGCAGCGCGATGTTCAGCAGCCGATCGAGGAACTCCCACATCCGCTCTTTGCGCAGCGTGACCATCACGCCGATCTTCTGACCCTTGCGGAGCTTGAAGACGGCGATGTCTTTCTTCGCGCGCGACACGACCGGCGACTGGCCGGTGATGAGCTTGAGCTCCTCGATGCCGTTGTCGATCATCTTGGGCTCTTCCTTGGCTTTGCCGAGGCCCATGTTGACCGAGATTTTGACGATACGCGGC
>DATBAS010000173.1:0-3170 GCA_036271395.1 Kofleriaceae bacterium | reverse complement strand
TCAGGGCACGCTCGGCCGGCTGGTCAACGATCCCGCGATCGCCGACAACGTCGAGGAGATCACCGAGGACGCCAAGGGGTTTCTCGGCACGCTGTTCGGGCTCAAGGCGTACGTCGGGCTGCGCACCGAGTACAACGTGTTCGCGAAGCTGACGCGCGACTACGTCACCGTCGAGCTGCACACGCGGCCCGACAAGTTCTATCTGATCGAGCTCGAGAAGGGCCCGCGCGGCAACTACCCCGACATCACGCTGACGTTCGATCCGACGGTCGATCCGAATCACTGGATCCGCTCGAGCGTGATCACCGACTCGTATCGCTTCACGTTCCAGTTCGCGAAGCAGTTCGGCTGGCTGACGCTGCGCTACGGCCTCAAGGAGTCGACCGGCGGCATCGGCGCCGATGCGGACTTCCGGTGGTGGAACCACAGCATCAAGTTCTCCGCCGACATCTTCGACGCGACGTGGGACGCGTATCCGCGCGTCAAGCTCGGCGCCGCGGTCGAAGTGTTCAAGTACCTCTACGTGGTCGGCGGCGTCGACGAGCTGCTCAACAAGCCGCAGTACTTGCCGATCGTCGAGGGTTCCGGCGACGTGCCGACGCAGTTCCAGTCGTTCCGCTTCGGCCGCGACTACTTCCTCGGCGGCATGCTGCACTTCAACGACGAAGATCTCGCGTCGCTGCTCACGGTTGCGGGCGGCGCGATTTCCGGGCTGACGAAGTAGCTTTGCGCTCTTCGCGCACGCGGTGCGCGAACGCGGCGCCGATCGCGACCAGCACGACGCACGTGAGCGCGACGCTCGCATCGAACAGCCGATTGCTGCCTTCCCAGTTGCCGTCGTGACCGAACGCGATCGCGACCGCTGCGATGCCGGCGGCGACGACCGCGATCCCGGCGACGACGATCGACACCAGCTGGCGGCGGCGTGCTCTCGACGTCATCGCGGCGAGCTCGGCTTCGAAGCGCGACTCGTCGCTTGGCGGCGGCTCGACGAGCGCGTCGCGAACGGTGCGGGCTTCGGGCAGCATGTGATTACAACGCGTGCGGGCTAGCGATCATTCGCGATTCGCACGCGGCGGATCAGCTCGCGCAGCTCGTCGTCGACGATGCCTTCGGTCTCGCGCACGATCTGCTCGCGGGCGAGGCCGGTCGCCGGCGCGATCGTCGGCGCGGCGGGTCGCGCTGTGGCCGCGCGCGCATATGCGGGTGAGGTGCGGCGATTCGTACGGCCGGCGATCTTGAACTTGAGCTCGTCGAACAAGCGTGGCTCGCCGACGCGCGCGAGCAAACCGGCGAGGATCTGCGCGCGCAACAGGTTGAGCTCGTGCAGCCACGCCGAGCTCGCGACCTCGATCACGAGCACGCGATCGTAGATCCCGTCGGGACGCGTGCGCGCCGCGATCCGCGCGCCGACGAAATCGAGCCACTCGGCCAGCAAGCGCTCGCCGCGCACGGCGTCGGTGATCCCGCGAAATGCGAGCGCGGCACCGACGGCTTCGCCCGCGCGGCGCGTCGTCATCGCTCGCGGTGGCCGCTGGTAGCTCTTCATGGTTCGCTCGCTAACTGGCGCGCAATCGCCGGATCAGCTCGCGCAGGCGGCGATCGCCATCGCCATCGCGGCTGACGAAGCGCAAGCCCGAGCCGCCCGACGGCGCGTGATACGACACGCGACCGGCGATCGCGAGCGGTGCGGCCGCACCCGGCGGCGTGAGCTCGACGGTCAGCTCGGTCTCGAGCGGCAGCGGCTGCACGGTCGTCAGCAGCGCGCCGCCGACGCCGATCTCCGAGATCGCCGAGTCGACGAACCCCGGGCTATTCGCGATCCGATAGCGACACGAGAACTGGACGGGCAGGCGATGGTGACGGCGGCGGGGCACGTCGGTCTTGCGACCGTTGAGCACGTCGTGCAGGAACGTCAGCTTGGTTTGCTCGTCGTTGTCGAGCTGCACGGTCGCGCCCGCGCGCACGCGCATGCGCGGCAGCGCCGGCCGCCACGACTGCACGTTGCCGCGGATCAGCACTTTGTTCGGCAACAGGTTCGACGAGACTTCGACGATCACGCACTGCCCCGACTCGAGCTCGTCGGTCGTGGGCACGAAGATCGGCTCGGCGACGATCTCGCTCGGTGCGAGCTCGCGCCACTCATCGGCCGACTTGATGCGCAGCCTCAGGATCAGCATGTTCCACTCACGACCGTAACGTCCTACCGCCCGAACCGCAACGCCCATACCTTGGTGAGCGCCTCTGCGACGATAGCACGCGACATCTTCGATTGTCCGACACGTCGGTCGACGAAGATGATCGGCGTCTCGACGAGCTTCATGCCCGCCTGCAGCGCTCGGTATTTGGTCTCGATCTGGAACATGTAGCCGTTCGCGCCCAGCGTCTCGAGATCGAGCGCCTCGAGCGCGCGGCGCTTCCAGCAGATGAAGCCGGCCGTGACATCACGGACATCGATCCCCAGGATCGTGCGCGCGTAGAAGCTGCCACCGCGCGAGATGATCTTTCGGCCGACGCCCCAGTTGCGCGTGCCGCCGCCGGGCACGTTGCGCGAGCCGACCACGACGTCGGCGTCGTGACGCGCCAGCTCGAGCATCACCGGCAGGTACTGCGGATCGTGGCTGCCGTCGGCGTCCATCTCGAACACGAAGTCGTAGCCGCGCGCGAGCGCCCACTTGAAGCCGGCCACGTACGCGGTCCCGAGGCCCAACTTGCCCGCGCGATGGAGCACGTGCACGTGCGGGCTCTTCGCCGCCATCTCGTCGAGCAGCGCGCCGGTGCCGTCGGGCGAGTTGTCGTCGACGAACAACAGCTCGGCGTCGGGCAGGCCCGCCCACAAGCGCTCGCAGATCCCGGGCGCGTTCTCGCGCTCGTTGTAGGTCGGGACGATGATGAGGGCCTTCGGCATCCTGAGCGCCGCGAATCTACTAGAACAGCCGCGGCTTCGCTCCGCGCTATGCTTGCAAAGCGTGGCAGCCACGAGATCGACGAGATCGGCGAGATCGCGACGCGCGTGGATCTACGTGCTGTCGGTGCTCGCGCTGCTCGTCCCGGCGGCCGGCATCGCGTATCTCGGCGCGGTGTCCTATCGCGACGAGCGCGGCGCGGTCGCGGCGCAGATCGACCGCCAAGATCAGCTCGCGCGCGCGGCGGTGCAGCGCATCGACGGC
>DATBAS010000172.1:0-1987 GCA_036271395.1 Kofleriaceae bacterium | reverse complement strand
GATCGCGAGCTTGCCGAGCTCGATGCCGTAGCTGATCCACAGCGCGAATGCCGCGACGTTGAGGATCCACATGTACGTCGCGAGATCCTTCGTGTCGCGCGTCTTGATCACGCGCCACGCCTGCGGCACGAACGCGACGATGCCGATGACGGCGGCGGCGATGCCGAGCGCGGTCGCCATCACACCGCCGGTCTCCGGATCAGAGTTTGTCCGAGCGCGCATCGCTCGCCGTGGCTCGCCATGATGCGTGCGCTTGCACGCGTCGTTCCGTCTGGCAGGACATCTGCACGGACGTTGATCGCGTCGTGATCTACGTCGGCACGAGCGGTTGGGTCTATCGCAGTTGGCGCGCGCACCTCTACGCCGACGCGCCGATGCGCCGCTGGCTCGAGATCGCATCTCGCACGTTCGGATCGCTCGAGATCAACGGCTCGTTCTACGGCCAGATCCAACCCGCCACCTACGCCCGCTGGCGCGCCGAAGCGCCCGACGGCTTCGTGTTCGCGGTGAAGGGCCACCGCTACGTCACGCACTACAAGCGGCTTCGCGACTGCGCGGCGTCGATCGCGTTGCTCCGCGATCAAGCGAGCGCGCTCGGCGACAAGCTCGGCGCGGTGATCTGGCAGCTGCCGAGCAGCTTCAAGATCGATCTCGATCGGCTCGACGACTTCTTGCGCGCGCTGCGCGGGTGGCCGACGCGCCACGCGATCGAGCTGCGCCACGCGTCGTGGTTCGTGCCCGACGTCGCCGACCGGCTGCGCGCCGCGAACGTCGCGAGCTGCATGGGCGACGCCCCGGACTTTCCGATGTGGCGAGAGGTCACCGCCGACTTCGTATACGCGCGGCTGCACGGCCACACGCGCAAGTACGCGTCGAGCTACAGCGCGGCGTCGATTCGAACGTGGGCCGCCGACGCCAAGCGGTGGCGCGACGCAGGCCGCGACGTCTTCATCTATCTCGACAACGACGCCGAGGGTCACGCCGTGCGCAACGCGCGCGCGCTGGCCGAGGAGGTTCGCGAATGAAGGTCGTCCAAACGAAGCGCGCACGGCGGCGCGCGTTCTCCGTGCTCCACCGAACGCCCTCGTCGCAGGCGGCGACGATGACGCTCGCGCCCGGCGCGACGAGCAGCGAGTCGTCGAGCAACGAGCATGCGTGGGCCGAGCAGTGGCTCTACGTCGTCGCCGGCCACGGCACGGCGCGGATCGGCAAGCGCAGCGTGAAGCTCGCGCCCGGCACGCTGGTGCTGATCGAGAAGCGCGAGCCGCACGTGATTCGCGCGAGCGCGCGGTCGCGGCTCGTCACGATCAACATCTACGTGCCGCCCGCGTACTCGGCCAGTGGAGAGCCGCTGCGCTAGGTTCGCGGCGCCAAGGTCGCTCGCGGATCGGCGGCGCTCGCCCGACCGGCTTCGTGGATCGCGAATCGCGTCATCACGCCTGCCAAGGTCCCGAGCGCACCGGCGACGCGAGAGGCTCGCAACACCGTGGCGATCACGCTGGCACCTTGCAGCCAACGAGCGCCGCGCCACAGCTTGCCGGACCGGCCTTCGCGGAGCGGCTCGCCGACGACGCCCGCGCCGAGCGAAGCTTCGACCGCGCGCGCCGCGACGAGCTCGGCGGTCTTTGCCGCCAGCGCGAAGCGACGCACGAGCGGCGAGCGCACGCCCGCGAGCTCGAGCAGCGATGCCGCCGATGCGCCCGCCGACGCGGCGAACAGCGCCGGCATCGCGGTGCGGGCGTGGGACCACGCGGGAACGGCCGTGTTGCCGATCAACACGCCGGTGTACGTCGCGAGGCCGCCGCCGGTGATCATCGCCGCGATCGTGGCAGCATCGAGCCGCTTCGACGGGCGAACCAGCTCGAGCGCGCCGAGTAAGCCCGACGCGCCGAGGATCCACGTGCCGACGTTCATCGGCGAGGTCGGTCGCACGACGCGCATCATGTGATGGAAGCGCTGCGGCTTGCCGAGATCGGCGACGAGCAGC
>DATBAS010000171.1:0-13631 GCA_036271395.1 Kofleriaceae bacterium | reverse complement strand
TCGAGCTTCTCGGCCTCGGGCGCACGCGTGGCGCGCGCGACGAGCATCGGCACCGCTTCTTCGCCGAGCGTCGCCGCGGCGAGCCTGAGCGCGCGCACGCGATGCGCCGCCGGCACGTCTTCGAAGCACACGAGCAACACGCGCGCGAGCGCAGGCGACGCGAAGCACTCGAATGCCGCGCCCCACGAGCCCGGCGCGCGCGCGAACGTCGCGAACGCGCCTTCCCACTGCACGTGGCGCATCGCGACCAACAGCGCCTCGCTCGCGACCGCGACCGGCGGCGTCGCGTCGGCGAGCTTGACGAGGGCTTCGTCGGCGAGCTGCACCGCTTCGGGAGCCCAGCGCGTCGCCGGATGCTTCGCGCGCAGCTCGCGATCGCCGAGCGATGCGATCGCCTGATCGCGCACCGGCGCAGGCGTGTGCGGGTCGGTCGCGATCGCCGCGAGCTTCTTGATCACATCGACGGTGGGAAACAGCGCCAGCCACTCGCAGCCGCGCCGGCGCAATGCCGGGGCGTGGCGGGGTTCGACCATCCACGAGCCGAGCTCGGCGAGCCCCGGCTCCGCACCGAGCCACGGCTCGCCGTCGACCAACAGGCGCGCGACTCGCTCGAGCAACGCGGGGTCGAGCGCCGTGCCCTTCGCCGGCAACGCCGCGATCACGGAGCGCACGCGATACGCCAGATGCGGCGGTATCGCGTCCAATGCCCCGAGTGTCGTGGGCAGAACGGCCACGACGCGAGCATAATACAGAGCATGGTCCGGCCGCCGTTCGCGCTCACCTTCGTCTGTGTTTGGGTCAGCTCCATTGCATCCGCCGGCTCGGTTAAAGGCACGGTGCTGTTCGAAGGCGAGCCGCCGACCCAGCCCGTGCTGAAGCGCGACAGCGACCTCAAGTGCTCGCAGAACCGTGCCGACGAGCAGATCGTCGTGGCCAAGGGCAAGCTCCGCGACGTGGTCGTGCGCGTCAAGAACGGCTCGGTCACCCCATCCGGGCCCGCGGCCGTGCCGGCGGCGCAGGTCGTGATCGATCAGAAGGATTGCATGTACTCGCCGCGCGTCGTCGCGATCGTCGCCGGCCAGCCCGTCGCCGTGCACAACAGCGACAACACGTTCCACAACGTCCACGGCACGCTGATGGGGGCCGGCAAGGACGTGTTCAACAAGCCGCAAGGGCCCGGCGCCGACAATATCTCCGTCGACGCCAGCGCCGCGAAACCCGGCGACGTGCTGCAGCTGCAGTGCGACATCCACCCATGGATGCGGTCGTACATCGCGGTCAACGACACGCCGTTCTTCGCGGTCACCGGCCCCGACGGAACGTTCGACATCGAGGGGCTCCCCGAGGGTACGTACACGCTCGAGGCCTGGCATCCGGTGCTCGGCACGAGGACGCTCAAGATCGTCATCGGCAAGGCAAAGCGCGGCGACGTGACCGCGCGGTTCTCGTACAAAGCATCCGAGATGTGAGAATTAACTCGGCCGATCGTTGTACGAGATCGGTCCCGCGCGACGCCACCCGGTGCGCAACAGCCACGTCTGCGGCGGCCGCGTCGGCGCATCGAGCGCGACGAGATCGCCGGTCGCCACGTTGACGCGAATCGGCGCTGCCCACCCGCGGAACCACGCGCCGCTCGAGAACGGATCGACCCAACCGGCGAAGAAGCGCTGTGTCGCGGGCGCGTGATGCTTTCGATTGAGCAGCACGTAGCGGAGCGTGTTGCGCACTTGCGCCGGCGTGCGTAGCGCGACGGCGTGGTAGCGCGGTCCGAAGAATTTGCCTTTGCGTTTTAGTGCCGTATTCAAACGGCGAGCGAACCGAATCGCGAGGCCCTGCACGCCGCGCGCGAGGGTCATCGCGTCGTCGGCTTCGCAGATCAGGTGGACGTGGTTGGCAAGGACATTGAACTCGACGACGCGAAAGAACGGCTTCTCGCACAACGAGATGCACGGCCGGATCACGCGCTTCATCAGCCAGTCGCGCGCGATCGAAGGCGTGTCGCCGCCGAGGCGCAGCGTGACGTGTTGTGGAAAGCGTCGCGCGAGCTTCGGCCGCGTCTGATGCGACACCGCGCCGCGCCTTCGCTTGCGGCCGGCGCCGGGTCGCCAACCGCCGTACCCCGTCGGTTTGCGCGCGGAATCGAGCGAGAGCTGCTTCATCCATGGCCAATCTCGAAATCGGCACAATTTGTCCAGGCGCCACGACGACGACGCCTGAAGTTCCACCGAGATGCAGCACGAGATGCGCTAGCACCAGTACGCGGCGAGCTCGCGTGCAACCGCGCGACCTTGGCGCCGGCCTTCGTCGAGCGCCGGCGCGCGTCGCGAGGGATCGAGCGGGTTCGCGCCGATCACCGCGGCGGCTTCCGCATCGACGGCGAGCACGAACGAGCTCGCGAGCTGCGCGCGCTCGGCGACGAGCCGCTGTTCGATCATCTCGGTGCTCGCGACCGGGACCAAGATCGCGACGCGATCGTGACCGCGCGCGAGATCGGCGTTGCTGAACGAGCGCATGCCGCCGTCGCAGTAGCGCCGGCCGTTGATCGTCGCCGGCGGCCACACGCCCGGCACGGCGCAGCTCGCGGTGACCGCATCGAGGAGTGCCACGCCGGAATCGCGATCGAACGCGACGAGCTCGCCGCGGTGCGCGTCGACGGCGGTGATCTTCAGTGCGCGCGCGGGCCACGTCTTCACCGGCAAGCGCGACGCGACGGCGAGCTTGCGCTCGGCTTCGCCGACGGTGCTCGCGGTCAGCGCGTAGGCGGCGTAGCGCTGCATGGCTTCAGCCTCGCTCGTCGCGCCATGCGCGAGCTCGGCGAACTTCGCCCACAGCGCCGCGAGGTCGACCCGCACCGCGATCTCCGACGGCGCGGGGCGCTGTTGCATCGCGATCGCTTCGGCGAGCTGGCCGGTCGCCAGCTGCGTCCCGGCGCAGGACCCCGCCGAGGTCCCGACGATCACGTCCGCATCTGCGAGCATCACGCCGGCTTCGGCGAGCGATTCGATCGCGCCGAGCAGCCACGCGAGCCCGGCGACACCACCGCCTGCGAGCACGAGCGCCTTCGTCATTCGGCGAGCCTACCAGTGCGCGTGGCGGACTTCGCGCAGCCAGGCGTCGGCGGCCGCGAGCGCTTCGGCCGGCGGCTCGTCGGGCAGCACCGAGCTCGCGTAGCCGGAATCGATCGCCTCGATCGCATCGGCGAGCTGTTGCCGCCAGCTCGCGGCGAGCTCGGGCGCCAGCGGGCTCCGCTCGCCGGTGCGTTTGATCGCGAGCAGCTCGGCGAGATCCGGCACGAAGTCGGCGAGCCGCGCGACGTCGGTGATCATCTCGCCGCGCGCGAGCAAGCATCGGCCGGTCGCGGCGGTGCGAATCACGTAGAGCGCGCGCTTCGCGGTCGGCGAGCTATCGAACGCGCGGAGCTGGCTCTTCGCGAACCCGCGGTAGTGATGCGCGACTCGGCGCGACAGCAGCTGCTGCGCGATCGCGCGCGCGCGCTCGAGCATCTCGACATCGCCGCCGAGCACGAGCTCGCCGAGGAACCGCTCGAGGAAGTTGCCGTTGCCGCGAATCGCGCCGCGCAGCGCGAGCCCGAGCTCGTTACTCGTGTAGTCGAGCTCGACGCCGTCGATGACCTCGGTACGCTCGCTGCCGCCTTCGCTGGGCTCGAGCCCGACGAGATCGCGCGTCGGTGCGACGTGCACGCACTTGAGATCGAGGTCGCTGTCGGGCGACGGAAAGCCATACGCGTGCGCGCCCGACAGATAGATCACCACGTGCGCGCGCTCGGCCTCGCGAGCGGCGAGCCACGGCCGCGCGACGGCTCGCTGATGCGGCGACAGGACCTGCCATGCGTCAATCATCGAGCTTCGCCTCCGGCGGCGCCGCCGCGTTCGTGCCCCATGCGTTCGATTCACCGGCGATCCAGCGCCGCGCCGCTTCGAGCCGCGCCTCGCGCAGCACGCGGTCGGCGCGCGCGACGTCGGGGTAGCGCGGCAACGGACTCGCCTCGCGCGCGGCCTCGAGCGCCGGCGTCAGCGCGCGCGCGTGGGCCATCACGTCGGCCATCGCGAGCTGGCCGGCTTTGATCGCTCTGAGCAGCGGACGAATCTCGTCGGACGCGCGGACGTCGGGCGGCTCGCCGCGCAGCCAGCGCACCGCGAGGTCGAGCAGGCGCACGAGGTTGTACGCGTTCTTCGGACGCAGATCGCGCGGCAGCCCGAGCTCGCGCGTGCGCGCGGCGGTGCGCAGCGAGGCCCAATCGTTCGCGGCGATCAGGCCCTGATCGTAGAGCGAGCGATAGAGCTGCTTGAGGTAGTCGCGCGCGCGCATGACTCCGTCATTTCGCGTCGCCTCGACACGCGCGGCATCGGCGAGCCGCCCGGCGGCGGCGTCGAGCGTGAGCTGTGGCTCCGCATGCAGCCACTCGAGCACGGTCGCGCGATGCTCGGCGAGCCGCTGGTTGTGCTCGAGCCGGTCGAGCTGCGACAGCGCGTAGCGACCGAAGCTGCCGTAGATCTCCTGCGACAGGAAGCGGGCGCGCATCGCGACGAGCGGCTCGCCGATCGGATCGACGATCTGCGGCGACGCGAACAACATCTCGAGCGTGTTCGGATCGGCGCGCAGCGCTTGCCGGATCGCCTTGCCGATCTCCCAGTACGTGGTCGAGCCATCGGCGGAGATCAGATCGAGCGGCGGATCGACGAGCCCCGTCGTCCACGTCGCGGGCAACACGAACACGCCGCGATGATCTTCGTCCGAGCCTTCGCTCGCGACACCCCACGCGCGCGAGCCGACCATCGCGTCGATCGCGACGCACGGCCGCAGCTCGTCCCACGCGGCCGCGCGTCGATGCGCGTAACGCAGCTCACCGAGCTTCTTCGGCGCGACTTCCGAGCGCAGGTACGCGCCGCGCTTGCCGTCGACAAACGCGACCTCGACGCGATCATCATCGATGCGTGCGACGCGGCCGGCTGCACCGCGCTTGCGGAGCTCGCCCTCGACCACGCGATCGACGCGAGTCGTGACTTCCGTGCCGGTCGGCAGCGGTACCGATTCCGGGTCCAGGTCGACGAGCCCGCCGAGCCGCAACGCCATCACCCGAGCATAGCCGCATGAAGACTTCGTGACCGCTACATCGAGCATGCGGCACGTGCGTCGGATCGACCATGCAGCTCCGCTTCGCGCTCGCGTTCGTCGCGTTGGCCGCGTGCATGCCGAACGGCATCGCGAGGATGGCCGGCGATCGGCTCGGCGCCCACGGCAAGCACCTGCAGTTCGAAGGTGTCGCGCGCATCGACGATCGCGACGTCTACACGTTCTGCCGCGCCGACACCGGCGTGCTCCAGCGCCACTACGACGGCGCTTGTGTTTCGCTGGTTTGCCTGATCGACGACGATGCCACCGGCTGTCGATAACTTCTCGTGCGACAGTCGAGCTCGCCGTGGCTCCTCCCGAGGTGAACGAGCAAGATCTCGAGCGCGCGCTGCGGCGCGGCCGCGAAACCAAGCTGATCATCCTCGTCGCGGTGATCGTCGGCGTGGCCGCGTACCCGTTCGTACGGATCCTTTCGCGCTGGCACACGATCAACAAGCACAACGACGAGGGGCGCGAGGCCAACCAGCGCGAAGCGGCCGCGCGCGAGGCCTACGCGAATCGCCCGCTCACCGCCGACGAGCACGCGCGGCTCGCGAACATCGCGCCGAAGCTGCACGACACGGTCGCGTCGTTTCAAACCGAATGGCAGGAAGCGACCACGCCCGACGCGCTCGCCGAGGTCGGCACGCTGCTGCGCGGCTGTCCGATCCCGGTCAAGCAACCGTCGTTCGAAGTCGGCGACAAGTACGTCAAGGACGTCCGCGGCCGTTTCGACGACTCGATCCTCGAGTTCACGCGCGTCGCGAGCGGCGCGCCGATTCCAGCTCCCGACTTCGCGACCATGCTCGCCGATGCCGATGCGGTCGCGAAGCGCATCGCCGCCGGCTCGGCGACGCGCAAGGACTTCGAGGCGGCGAGCGCGCTGTACGCGCCCGAACGGCCGATCGAGCTCTTGATCACGCTCGAGGACATGAAGGCGATCCCCGGCGGCGACACGTATACGCCGGGCCACGTGATGGGCACGGCGTACATCTACGACCTCGCGCTCGGTGCGGTCGTGTGCGCGGGCAACATCGAAGTCGACAGCAGCCCCGGCATCAACTTCGAGTACCTCACGCGCGGCGACATGCCGGAGGTCGATGCGGTGCTGGCCGAAGGCAAAGCTCTCGAGCGCGATCTCGAGGTGCGCACGCAGCGCGCGATCGCGAAGTCGCTACACGCGACTACGGCTGCACGGTAAACGGCGCCGTCGTCGAGATCGCTTGATAGACCGGCAAGCCATCGCCGAACAGCGACGTCGTGCGATCGACATCGCCGAAGTTGATCGCGGTGATCACGAGGATGTACGTCCCGGCCGTCAAGAAATCGCTCGGGATGTCGAGCGAGCGCGCGGTCGTAACGAAGCTCGCGACGACGTTCGCGGCCGTCTGACCGTCGCTCGCCGTGAGCTGCTCGAGCTGGATCGAGTATTCGGTCGCGTGGCCGAGCGATGGCGCTTGCCACGTCGCGTGCGAGCCGTTGATCGTGACGTTTCGCACCGGCGAAAGCTCCGGCGTGATCGTGTCGGTGACGCATTGGTTCGCGAGGTAGCCCACGACGATCGTCGTCGGTGCGGCATCGCCGAGCGCGACCGGCGCGCCGAACAAGTAGTTCATGCTGACGAACTCGTCCCAGTGATACGGATCGCCGTAGTCGAGAGTCAGCGCGAGGTTGCTCGCGGCCACCGACGGCGCGTAGATCGCGAGGTCGGGCGCGTTCGTGTAAAAGCCGAACGTCGATGCGTCCGGCAGCGCGTCGATGAACACGGCCTGGCCGCCGGGCAGATCGGTCGCGCCCGCGCCGACCTTGCTCGCCATCGCCTCGAACGCAGCGCCGCGCCAACGCATCGCATGCGACTCTTGATGAACCGGCGCGAGTGCAAATGCGACCGTCGATGGTGCGCCGTCGGTCTGCGTGAACGGCGCGGCCGTCGCGTAGCGATCGAGCGCCTGATAGCTCTCGCTGCGCGAGCTGCGAATGACCAGCTGCTCGAGGCTCGCGACATCGCCTTTGTGTGCGTTGACGAGCACGTCAGGCGGAAACTGCTGCGACCAATCGAGCGTGCCCGTCGCGGTCGTGTCGCCGTCGGCGGGAGGTGCTGCGAATTCGGTCTCCGGCGCGTACACGATGTCGCCGTTGTTCGCGACCATCAACTCGGTCTCGTCGCCGTCGTTCCACGCGTCGAGCCCGGCGACGTTCACCGTCACGTCGGTCTCGGTCGTCGGCGCGACGCCGTCGAGCCGGCCGAGCACGTGCTGATCCACGTCGGGGTGGCGCGCATCGCCGACCGCGAGGTACGGCGAGCCGAAGACGACATCGGTCTCGAGATCCCAGCTCTTCGCGCCGGCCTGCACGGGCACTTCGAACGTGCCGTTGGCGTTGCCGGTGCCGAGCTGTTGCGCGAGCGGCGTCCCGGAATAGCTCGCGAACAGGTTCGCCGATAGATCGATCGGTTTTTGCCGGATGCCTGTCGCGGTATGCCCGTACAGGATGCCGGTGCCGTGGATCGTCATCGTCGCTGCTTTGTCGTCGGCGGCTGCTCGGTCGTCGCTCGCCACGTTATCGACGGCGCAGCCGAGCAGCAGCGCAGTCCCCGCACACAGCAGTTTGATCGTCATTGCTCACCGATAAACGGGAGCACGGGCTCGGACGCGATTGCCGCCATCACTTCGCGTAGCTGACATCAGCTTCCGGTCGACGCATGGTGTCGCACCCCGATCCGCCAGACGCCGAGCGCGATGATCAAGAACAGGGGTCCGGCGAGCGGCGCGATCACGTGCCACGCATCGAGCGGATCGCGGCCGAGGATCGCGCGCACCGGCACGTAGCCGGTCAGCGCGAGCGGCAAGATCGCCGTGAAGAACGCGCGCAGCCAGCGCGTGTAGATGTCGAACGGGTACTGGCTCGCGTAGTTGCCGCCGTACGTGAACGCGTTCCAGACCTCGAGGCTCTCGATCGTCCAGAACGCGGTCGTCGCCTGCAGCACGGCGAGCCCGATGAACAGACACGTCGTGCACGCGAACGACAGCGCGAGCAGCGCGGCGCGCCCGGGCGACCACGCGACGAACTGACCCGCCCACGCGAGCGCGATGATGCCCTGCGCCATGCGGCCGAATGTCAGCAGGCGAAAATCGAAGCCGAGCAGCTGCAAGATCGTCGAGCGCGGCCGTACGAGCATGCGGTCGAACTCGCCGGCTTTGAGCACGTCGCCGAAACGATCGAGGCCGCGGCTGAGCCCATCCGCGAGCGCGAAGCCGACGTCGGCCACGCCGTAGATCAGCGCGACCTCGCGCAGCGTCCAGCCGGCCAGCGATCCGAACCGCGCGAACAGCGCCCACAAGCCGAGAAACTCGACGCCGGTCGCGATGCAGTAGCCGACGACCTTGAGCACGAACGCGGCGCGATACTGCAACTGCCCGCGAATCGCGATGCCGACATAGCGGAAATACAGGCGCAGCGAATCAGCCACCTTGCACCACGAGCTTGCGCACGCCGCGCGCGAGCAGCCAGCGGCCGAACGCGATCAACACGAGCGACCACACGAGCTGATCGGCGAGCACGTAGATCACGTCGTGGGCCGGCAGGTTGCCGGTGAAGATCCGGCTCGGCAGATCGAGCAGGCCCGCGAACGGCAGCGCATAGATGATCGGCTGGCTCCACGCGGGAAACAGCACGAGCGGGATCGTGAGCCCGCCGAAGATCGTCGCGAGCGCACCGACGATCATCGGGATGCCGGATCCGGCGAGCGACCACAACAGCGTGACGTTCATCAGCGCGCTGATCGCTGCGCTGAGCACGATCGCGCCGGCGAAGCAGACGAGCCACGCCGCGAACGCAGCCGCGCTCGGCGGCGCGAGTGCCCACGCAGGCTCGAAGATCGGCAGCACGACCATCGCGAGCACGAGCATCGGCACCAGCCGCAGCAGCACCGGCGCGGTTCGCCACGCGACGCCGCGCGCCAACCACACGGCTTGCAGGTCGAGCGGCCGCGCGAGCTCGTAGACGATCGAGCCGTCGTTGACCTGGCGCAGCACGTCTTCGTCGATGCGCCACGGCATGAGCAGCAGCATCGCCTGGCCGAGCCAGATGTAGCCGACGACCTCGCGCAGCGACATCGGCGCGTGTTGAGATCGGCTCGCCGCGTAGAACGCCGACAAGATCATGATGCGCACGATGCCGAAGAAGATCTGCGTGAACAGCCCGGCGAGCGCGGCCGCGCGATACTGGAGCAGCGTGCGAAACCGCGCCGCGATGATCGCGAGATAGCCCATCACGCTCCGTAGAGCCGCGCGATGATCGTCTCGATCGGTGGGTTCTCGACGAACAAGTCGCGAATCGGGTGCGCGGCCGTGACGCGCCGGATCAATTCGGCCGGCGACACCACGCTCGGATCGAACGCGAGACACACGCGGTTGCCATCGCGGCGGATCACGGTCGCGTCGGGATCGGAGATGTCGCTGCCGTCGGCGAGATCGACCGTCAGCCAGCGCTCGCGGCTGACCTGCGCGCGCAGCTCGGCGAGCGGGCCATCCGATAGGATCTTGCCGCCGCCGATCACGATCACGCGCTCGCACAGCGCCTCGATGTCATCCATGTCGTGCGTCGTCAGGATCACGGTGACGCCGCGCTCGCGGTTGAGCCGCTGCACGAACGCGCGCACCGCGAGCTTGGACACGGCGTCGAGGCCGATGGTCGGCTCGTCGAGGAACAAGATGTCGGGCGCGTGGACCAGCGACGCCGCGAGATCGGCGCGCATGCGCTGGCCCAAGCTCAGCTGGCGGACGGGCGTGTCGAGCAAGTCGCCGAGCCCGAGCAGCTCGACCAGCTCGGCGCGCTGCTTCGCGAATGCGTCGGCGGGCACCTTGTAGATGTGGCGCAGCATGTCGAGCGACTCGATGACCGGCAGATCCCACCACAGCTGCGTGCGCTGGCCGAACACCACGCCGATGCGCGCGACGTGCGCGATCCGCTCGCGCCACGGCACGCGGCCGGCGACTTCGGCGGTGCCGCCGTCGGGCACGAGGATGCCGGCCAGGATCTTGATCGTCGTCGATTTGCCGGCGCCGTTCGGGCCGATGTAGCCGACGAGCTCGCCGGCTTCGATCGAGAACGACACACCCGCGAGCGCATCGACGGTCTTGTAGCGCCGCGCGACGAGGCCGCGCACGGCGCCGAGCATGCCGGGCGAGCGCTCCGCGACGCGGAACGACTTCGCCAGATCGCGAGCGACGATCTGCGGCATCGCGCGAGCTTATGTCAGATCGCTCGGTCGCTGATCGCGAGCGGATAGCCACGCCGCGCGAATAGTCGCAACCGCGTCGGCATCTCGCGATAGACGGCGCCGCCGTCGATCGGCGCTTCGGGATCGGGCTCGCGCGCGCCCGCGCCGAGCACGCTGACGATCGCGCCCGGCTCGATAATGCCTTCGCGAAACGTCCAGTCCTCGAGCTTGGTCGCCGGCCCGCGGCCGCGGCGCGCGAACATCGCATGCTCGGGCAGCGTCGCGACGGCGCGCCCGCACGCGCCGGTGACGTGGAGCTGAAGATCGAGCCGCGCTTGCTCCGAATCCGAATCGACGATCGCGTGGCCGGAGTCGTCTTCGATCACGAACGGCACCGAGCGTGTCTCGCGATAAATGCCGCCCGGCGAAAAGTCGGAGTAGACCTCGGCGACGAAGCACACGCACGACCGGCCGGACAGCGGCGATTGCAGCGGCTCGCCGATCAAACGCACGCGGCCGACGATCCGGCCAAGCACGCTCTCCGGAAATTCGGCGATCTTCCACGCTCGCGCGCTGCGGATGCGGCGGCGAACGACGAACGAATCGCCGCCGAGCGACAGCACTCCGACGAACGCGAACACGCCGGCCAACGCCGCAAGCGCGATCTCCACCGCTTAGTGGACGACGGCGGCGTCGATGCGCGCGCGCGCCCAGCCGGCACGCGCCTGCAGATTCTGATAGTCGCCGTCGAGCGGTTTGTCGCCCCACTTGGCGAGGTCGTCTTCGGCGGTCTTGAGATCTTTCTTGGCCGCTTCGACGTCGATCTTGTCGGCGGGCATGGCCTGCTCGACGAGCACCTCGACGGAGTTCGCGGGATCGATGCGCAAGTAGCCGCTCGACACGGCGTAGCGCGCCTTCGACTTGCTGCCGATCGTGAGCACGCCGGGCTTGAGCGCCGACAACATCGGCACGTGGCCCGGCAACAGCTCGAACTCGCCGAGCTCGCCCGGCGCCTGCAGGCTATCGGTATCGGTGTGGGCGATGACGCCTTTCGGCGTCACCAGGTTCACTCCGAGGAACGTCGGCAGCGAGGACATTACGACCTCTTCGCGAGCTCGGCGGCCTTGTTGCGGACGTCGTCGATCGTGCCGGTCATCTCGAACGCCTGCTCGGGCAGGTCGTCGCACTTGCCGGCCAAGATCTCCTGGAACGAGCGCACCGTGTCGGCCTTCGTGCAGTAGATGCCCTTGAGGCCGGTGAACGTCTCGGCGACGTGGAACGGCTGGCCGAAGAACTTCTCGATCTTGCGGGCGCGCGCGACGGTGACCTTGTCGTCTTCCGACAGCTCGTCCATGCCCAAGATCGCGATGATGTCCTGCAGATCTTTGTAGCGCTGCAGGATGCGCTGGGTCTCGCGAGCCACGCGGTAATGCTCGTCGCCGACCACGGCCGCCGACAAGATCGTCGAGGTCGAGTCGAGCGGATCGACGGCCGGGTAGATGCCCTTCTCCGTGATCGCGCGGTTGAGCACCGTGGTCGCATCCAAGTGGGCGAACGCGGTCGCCGGCGCGGGATCGGTGAGGTCGTCGGCGGGCACGTAGATCGCCTGCACCGACGTGATCGAGCCGTCCTTGGTCGAGGTGATGCGCTCTTGCAAGCCGCCCATCTCGGTCGCCAGGGTCGGCTGATAACCGACGGCGCTCGGGATGCGGCCGAGCAGCGCCGACACTTCCGAGCCGGCCTGCGTGAAGCGGAAGATGTTGTCGACGAACAGCAGCAGGTCCTGCTTCATCACGTCGCGGAAGTACTCCGCGACCGTGAGCGCCGAGATCGCGACGCGCTGGCGTGCACCGGGCGGCTCGTTCATCTGACCGAACACCAGCGCGGTCTTCGAGAGCACCGTGCTGCCGTCGAACAGGATCGCTTCCTTGAGCTCGTGGAACAGGTCGTTGCCCTCGCGCGTGCGCTCGCCGACGCCGGCGAACACCGAATACGAGCCCGACTTCTTGGCGACGTTGTTGATGAGCTCCTGGATCAGCACCGTCTTGCCGACGCCGGCGCCGCCGAACAGGCCGATCTTGCCGCCGCGGCGATACGGCGCGAGCAGGTCGATGACCTTGATGCCGGTCTCGAACATCTCGACGTTGACCGACTGATCGGTGAACTTCGGCGCCGAGCGATGGATCGACATCCGCGTCTTCGCGGTGACCGGACCGGCTTCGTCGATCGGCTCGCCGATGACGTTCAAGATGCGGCCGAGCACTTCGGGCCCGACCGGCATCGTGATCGCGGAGCCGGTGTTCTTCACGGTCTGGCCGCGAACGAGGCCGTCGGTGGTGTCCATGGCGACGCAGCGAACCGTGTGCTCGCCCAAGTGCTGGGCGACCTCGACCGTCAGGTTGTCGGTGCGGCCGTCGATCGACTTGTTGGTGAGCAGCAGCGCCGTGTTGATCTCCGGCAAGTCGGCGGTATCGAACGCGACGTCGACGACCGGTCCGATGACCTGAACGACGCGGCCGAGCGAGTTGGGAGAGTAGTCGGTGGTAGCCATGGTTCGTTAACCTTTCAGAGCCTCGGAGCCGCTGATGATCTCGAGCAGCTCCTTGGTGATCGACGCCTGACGAGCGCGGTTGTACTGCAGCGTGTAGCGCTGGATCATCTCGCCGGCGCTCTTCGTCGCGTTCTCCATCGCCATCATCTGGGCGCCGAAGAAGCTCGCGAGCGACTCGAGGTTCGCGCGGAAGATCTGGTTTTGGACGTACAGCGGGACGAGCCGCGTGAGCAGCTCTTCTTTGCCGGGCTCGTAGATGTAGTCGACGCCTTGGTCGGCCGTCTCCTGCTCGGTCGCGACCACGGGCAGGATCTGCATGACGCGGGTGACCTGCGAGCCGGCGTTCTTGAACTCGTTGTACGCGAGGTAGACGCGGTCGACCTTGCCGTCGATGAAGTCGGCGATCACGCGATTCGCGGTCTCGCGCGCGAGCGCCAGCGCGGAATCGCCGGTCGGCGCCGTGTCGTAGCTCGAGATCCGCGCGTTGCGGCGCGTGAAGTGCTGGTTGCCCTTCTTGCCGATGATCCGCAGCGAGACTTCGTTCGCGGCGGTCAGCTCGTTGGCGGCGTAGCGCTCGACCGCGCGGATCACGTTCGAGTTGAACGCGCCGGCGAGGCCGCGATCCGACGTCACGACGACGACGGCCGCGTTCTTGAGCGTGCGCTCCTCGAACAGCGGGTGCGCATCCTTGCCGGCGACCCCCGCGAGCTCGCTGACCACCGAAGC
>DATBAS010000170.1:0-1539 GCA_036271395.1 Kofleriaceae bacterium | reverse complement strand
GATACTGCGGTTGCCGATCACTGCGCGGCGTGCGCGGCGTGCCGGCAATGCCTCGACGAGATCCGCGGTGACCTCGTCGCGCTGCCGGTGCTCGTCGCACCGGCTCGCAAGCGGCGGTTTGCGTGGCTCGCGTTCGCGCTGCCGGCCGTCGCGGCCGCGGCGATCGCGATCGTCGTGCTGAGGCCGAAACCAGAGCACGGCAAGCTGCTCGCCGGCGTCAAAGGTATCGGCGACGTGCGCGTCGAGCTCGTGCGCGACCGCGCCGGTGCGATCGCGTTCGATGCGACGACGTTCGCGCCGGGCGATCGCTTCAAGGTCCAGCTCACGTGTGCGGCAGCCGGAGGTGTGTTCGTCGATGTCGCGGTGACCGATGCCGGCGCGGTCGACCATCCGCTCGGTCCGACACGGATCGCCTGCGGAAATGACGTAGCCGTGCCCGGCGCGTTCGCGATCACCGGCGAGCGGCCGAACGAGATTTGCGTGACCATCGCGGCGAATTCGTCCTCGGAAGGCGAGCGCGCGTGCGTTACCGTCACGCCCGAAACAAAGTAGCTGTGCGCGGGCAGTCGCTCACCGAGCGATGCTTTGCTTCGCCGACAGAAGGCTCATGGTTTGATCATGAAACGCTTCATCCTCGCCCTCGTCACCGCCATGGTCGCGACCTCCGCCGCGGGCTGCTACGTCCATACCCACCACGACGACTGCTACCACCACGATTGCCACCGTCACTACTACCGCTGATCGCAGCGCGGATCAGGTCGCGCGCGACGGCCGCCTGTGGAACCTGCTTGCGCGGGAACCAGCTGCGGATGTCGGCGTCGAGCCCTTGGCCGTGCATGTAGTTGTAGAGCGCCTTGCGTAGCCCCTCGCCGAGCGCATCGTGATCGACGCCGGTCGGGTCTTCGAACGGCAGATCGTTCTTCGCGAACGTCGACGGCTCCGGCTTGATGCGGATGCCGAACAGCTCCGGTTGCTTGCCGATCGGGCTGTGCACGGTCGCGGTGAAGCGATGCCAGAACGCCGACTGCACGCAGCCGGCCTCGAACAGCTGGCGTACACGCTCGAGCGAGTCGACGGTGTCTTGCACGGTCTCGGTCGGAAAGCCGTACATCAAGTACGCGTGAACCAGGATGTTCGCGTCGGCGAATGCGCGGGTCACGCGGGCGACCTGCTCGACCGTGACGCCCTTGTTGATCAGCTCGAGCAAGCGATCACTCGCGACCTCGAGCCCGCCGCTGATCGCGATGCAGCCCGAGCGCGCGAGCAGCTGGCACAGCTCGGGCGTGAACGTCTTTTCGAACCGGATGTTGCCCCACCACGTGATCGCGACGCCGCGCGCGATCAGGCGTTCGGCGAGCGCGCGCAGGCCGGCCGGCGGCGCCGCTTCATCGACGAAGTGAAAGCCGGTCTGGCCGGTTTCCGTGACGAGCGCGACGATGCGATCGACGAGCACGTCGGCGGCGACAGGATCATAGCGTCCTATGTAATCGAGCGTGACGTCGCAGAACGTGCACTTCTTCCAGTAGCAGCCGTGCGCGA
>DATBAS010000169.1:0-10324 GCA_036271395.1 Kofleriaceae bacterium | reverse complement strand
GCACGCATCTGCATTTGATCGTCGAGACGCGGCATCGGACCGCGCTCGCGAAGGGCATGCAGAGCTTCTTGATCTCCGCCGCGCGTCACATCAATCGCACCGTCGGCGGGCGCGGCTGCGTGTTTCGCGACCGCTATCACGCGACGCCGCTGAAAACGCCGCGGCAAGTCCGCGCGTGCATGTCGTATGTGCTCAACAACTGGCGGCGCCACGGCGAAGATCAGCATCGCGGGTGGACGCTCGATCCGTTCTCGAGCGGCATCTTGTTTCACGGCTGGAAGAATCTCGAGGCGGTACAGCGGCCGTATCGTGCGCCCCCCGGTTATTCGGTGCTGATCGTATGGCTGCCACGGACGTGGCTGTTGTCCAAAGGGTGGCGCGAGCACGGGCTCATCGATGCCTTCGAGGTGCCGACGTGACCTACTTCGCGATCTCGGCCAGTACACGTACCGTCCCGACAATCGCGGCGGCGCGCTAAACGTCGGCTGGCTGGGCGAGACGGTGCCGCGGTGCGAGGTCCCATCGGAGACATTTCTCGATGCGCCATGGCAGTTCCTCACTCTGCAGTTCCAGCAACTGCGCGGCTTTCACTACTGCGAGATTTGCCCGGCCGACCCGGCGTTCAGCGAACGCGTTCGCGCGAACGGGCGGCGCATCACGATGCCCGTCGAAGAGCGCGATGCACGTCACCGCTCGATCGTCGTCAGCCGTCGTGCGGCTACTACGAGATCCGGGTGATCGGCGAGCGCGGTGCGATCTGCGCGGCACCGTCGCTCATCTATCACTACGTCGCTGAGCACCACTACAAGCCGCCGGACGACTTCGTGTGGGGTGTGCTGCACGGACCACGGCCGTCGAGTCGAGACCTCGTCGGTCGTTTGAAAGCATGCGGAGTCGAAGACTACGAGACCGTCATGGCTCGCCGACGCGATGCAGACAAACCCAAGCGGCCACGACCGCGCTGGCGGTCCGGGTAGCACGGTGCCGTTTCGGAGATCAGCGCTTCGGCACCGCGTTGAGCTTCGGCGCGAGCACGTGATGGCCGGCGCCGGGCTGCACGTGCACGACGGCATCGTCGTCGTCGTCACCGTCGTCGCCGCCGCTATCTCCGCCATCGTCGCCGCTGTCGGTCGAGCCGTCGTCGCCGCTGTCGTCTTCGTAGCCGCTGTCGTCGGAGTCGCACGAGCCGTCGTCGCAGCTGCCGTCGTCATCCTCGTAGCCCTCGTCGTCGCCCCAGCCGAAGTACACGTCGGTCGCGCCGGATTCGCAACGAGCTGCGTCGTTGACCATGACGCGCACGCTCACCGTGCTTTGCTCGAGCTTGGTGATCTCGCAGGTCGAGATGTCGGTCTGGTTGATCTTGAAGATGTCGGCGCATAGCGGCGCGCAGTAGCCGTGCGTGTTGCAGGCGTCGACGTCGCCCTCGAAGTTGGTACGTTGCGCGGTCGCACTGTTGCTCACCTCGGTGTGGCAGGTCTGCGAGCAACCGGTCGCGAGCACGGCGGCCTGTGCAGCAATCACGAGGATGATGGCGCGCATGTCCCGTTATGGAGCATGGGGCATGCCGTCACAGTTCTTCATGGAGGTTCACGCCGTCGCAACTCTGCGGCCGTAACTCGACGAAACCTCGTCGAGATCTGCCGTGCGCCCCCATGATGGTCGCGGGCGTGCCGTTCACAGGTGTGGCGCTAGAACGACTGATCGGTGAACGAGAAGAACCGGATGTGCGGCGGTGTCGCCAGCGGATTGGTGACGAGCAGGCCGTCGTGGCCGCTGCCGTTGCGATGCACGAGGTGCGCGCCGTCCGAGCCGTAGCTCGTCGTGTACACGCTGACGTGATTCGCGGTCGCGAGGTCGGTCTGGAGGATCTGCACGAGATCGGCCTTCGCCTCGAGCATGATATCGGTGTCGTGCAAGCCGAGCGTGACGTAGTCCGAGAGTAGATCGGCGCTGGTGTGCCAGCCTTCGCTCCACGGCGTCGTGCCCGGCATCGCGATGTCGCGCGTCGTCGTGTGGACGTCGTCGATCATCGTCGACTCGTCGGTCACGTCGATCGCGATGTCGTAGATCATGCCCTGCATGCGAACTTGCAAATGAACGTGCGAGTTGTCGTCGTTGCACGCCTGCATGTTCGACGGCGCGACGATCGCCACGAGATAGCCGTCGAGCCGGCCGAACGTCGCCTGCGCCGACAAGCCATCGCCGAAGTCGCTCGTACACGGCTGGCGCGTCGCGCTGCCGTCGGCAATCGAGCCATCGCCGGTCACCGTTCCGCCATCACTGCCCGGCATCGCGCCGTCGCCGGTCGCCATGCTCGGCGGCTGGCTGCAGGCCGCGATCGTCACCGCAGCGAGGAGAAAACGACACTTCAACGTGCCGTGAACTCTAGACCGAGCGCGCGCGCCGCAACAACCGATACGTGAAGAAGCCAGTGATTGCTAGCACGCCGAGGCCCACGTACATCAGGTTGTACTTGTACGCGCCGCCGATCGCCGGCGCGTTCGAGGTCCAGAACCCCGACGGGCGGTTGTAGAGAATCTCGTGCTCGCCGTGATGCGGCGGTTCGGCAAAAGCCGCGCTCGCCATCGCGAGCAAGATGAGAACGACGCGTCGCACCGCGATCATTTATCACTATCTCGGCGGTGGTGGTGCTTGGGCTTTTTGTCGCGGCCCTTGTCTTTCGGATCGTCGTGCGCCGACAGCGGGTTCGTCGGCCTGGCGTTCTTGATCGCCTTTTTCACGCGCTTGAGGCAATCGTCTTCGCTCTCGCTGTCCCACGGCTTGTAGAACGTGAGCGGCGTCGCGATCGCCTTGTCGTACTCCTCTTGCGTCAGCTGCTTGCGGTGCAGCTCGTTGGCGACGATGTGCTCGATCTTGGTCTGCGTCCACTTCGTGATCTCGCCGCGACAGTATTGCTCCGAGCGGCCTTTCGGATCGGGCAAAATCGACGAGAAAAACGCGGACTCGACGGGGTTGAGATCCTTGGCGGCCTTGCCGAAGTAGTAGTGCGCCGCCGGGCCGATGCCGTACAGGCTCGGGCCGAACTCGATCACGTTGACGTAGATCTCGAAGATCCGATCTTTGTCGAGCGTGTGCTCGACGTGCCAGGTCAGGAACAGCTCCTGGAGCTTTCGCGCGAGCGTCTTCTCGCGATAGAGCAGCACGTTCTTGACCATCTGCATCGTGATCGACGATGCGCCCTGCACGAACTTCTCGCGCTTGAGGTTGTTGATCAGCGCGGTGCGGAACTCGCTCGGGATGAAGCCGTGGTGCTTGTAGAAGTTGAAGTCCTCGGTCGACTGCAGCGACTTGAGCAAGTACGGCGAGACGTCGGCGAGCGGCACGAAGTCGGGGTTGGTCGGCCCGACGACGAACGATTCCCACTCGCCCTTTTCGGTCTCGACGTACTGCTCGAACTCGTCCTTGAGCCGTTTCGGCGAATCGGCCGGCTCGTCGATGACCTTGCAGTTGTCGAGCGCGACGTGGCCGCCGAGGTCGAGCGAATCGAGATCGCCCCAATCGATCGTCGTATGGATGTCGACATCGAACACGCCGCGCAGCTTGTAGCCGTTCATGTACGGCACCATCTCGACGGGAAACGCGTCGAGCATGCGCTGGCAGTTGACCGGCGGGATCACGAGCCGAGCTTCGACGTGCTGGATGCCGTGCGGGCCGCGCATCGGCGGCGTGCGCTCGGTGCCGTCGGGATTCGTAAGCCCGGCGGACGCCGACTCGAGCGGCGGTAGGTCCCGCGGTGCGATCGCGCTGCCGGTCAGCGAGAACTTCACGCCGCGCGATTCGAAGTCGCCGCGCGTGAGCTCGAGCTTGCGCGTCGCGCGATCGAACGAGCCGACGATGTTGCCCGAGAAGTCCAGGTCGCGGACTTCTTTGTCGGCGATGTACGGGTGGCCGACGTTGAGGCCGCGGAGGTGAAAGTTGCCTTCGACTTTGGCGCCGGTCTTGTCGACGTCGACGTGAAACTTCGTGTCGATCGACGTCGTCTGATAGTCGACGACCGCCGAATGCTCGAGGATCGGCGCGAGTCGATCGAGCTGGAACTTCGCCGCTTCGAGATCGACCGCGGCGGTGCCGTCGTTCGGATCGAGCGTGCCCTTCGCGGTCCACAGCTGACCGGGCACGCCGCCGTAGCCGCCGGCAAACGCGATCGTGAAGTGATTCGGCTGATCCGGATCGGCGACGGCTTGGCCCGAGATGCCCGATAGCGACATCCGCGGCCACAGCGCGATCTCGCCGCCGTCGAGCTTGACGGTCGGCGGCTTGCCGGTCTCGCGGCGGATCTCGACGTTCGCGACGGTGGCCTTCGGCGCCGCCGCCGAGGTCGCGGTGAGATCGCGCAGGTGGGCGACGACGAGCCCGGGCGTCCACGTCGCGTCGCCGTCGCCGACGAGCCCGGTCGTGCCGGAAACCTCGTCGGTGGCAAACAGCCGCAGGTGCGTGAGCGTCATCTCCGTCGGTTTCGGCGTGCGGCCTCCCGGCGCGGCATCGCCGTTGCCGCCGGAGCTCCACTTGTCGAGCATGTCGCGAACGTTGTCGCTGCCGTCGGCGGCGCGCCTCACGGTCGCGACCACGCCATCGACCTTCGCGGCGCCGAGCTCGATCTGGCCGAACAGCGAGTGCCACGTATCGAAGTCGAGGTCGATGCGATCGACGTGGACGAGCGGGGTGTCGCCGTCGCGCGGGCCGCGCACCGAGAGATCGCCGATCGTCGCGTGGCCGAGTCGCACGCGGATCGAGCCGACATCGATCGTGCGGCCGAGCTTCGTCGCCAAGCGCTCCGAGAGCCGCTTGCGGATCTCGTACGCGCCCAACTTGGGATAGATGACGGCGAGCGCGACGATGACGAGCGCGCCGAATCCGAGTACGACGGCGCCGGCGATCAGCCAGCGGCGCGATAGGTTCGGGCCTCGCATGCGCCTCGTATACAACGACGAGCCGCTCGGTTTGTTTCGAGCTTCGTTTACCGGCACGTGACGGCCAGGATGTGCCCGTCATTCTTGACGTTATGGCCGAACATCACCCAGTCGCCCACGTTGACGTTTTGCTTGTTGTCGAGCACGCGCTTGCCGTCGGCGCCGTCGACCGAGACCGTGAGCTCGAGCCGCTTGCCATCCGCTTGCCGATCGCGCAGCAAGATCGAGGCGGCGCCTTGCGCGAGCTTGAGCGGCTCGGCCCGCTGCTTCTCGAGCGAGAACGGCCCGCCCGAGAGCTTGTGGTACGTGTTCCACGCGTTCAGCGGGGGCGTGCGCAGCTTCTTCTCGACCGGCTTGAGATCCGGATCTAATGACGGCGCGCTCGCGTTGGTCGCGCTGATCTCGAGGTAGCTGCACTCCGCCTTGTCGTCCGCATGCGCGACGGCGGCGACGGACACGATGGCGAGCGCGAGCCACTTCATTGCGAGTCCACACTATCGTTTGGCGTCACCCAAATCACGGTGGTGTTGCCATCTTCGTCCGCGAGGTTGAACACCGTGCCGTTGCCGCCCGGCGTATCGAGCTCTTCGATCTCGCTGGGGCGATGCACGACCGGCACGAGCGCGCCGGCTGCGGTTTGGTTTTGCGCCGGCGTGCCGCGCAACATCACGGCGAGCGCGGCGACCGCGCCGGCCGAGATCGCCGCGGTCAGCACGTAGCCGCGGTACCGCTCGAACCATTTGACGCGCGGTTTCGGCGCGACCGGCGCGATCGACCGGTCGATCTGGCCCCACATCTGGGCGAGCCGTGCTTCCGGCAGGTCATCGGCGGCCTGCTCGAGCCGGCCGCGCACGAGCTCGCCGAGCTCGCGCACCGCGGCGACTTTCGCGCGTCCCGTCGCGTCGAGCTCGGTCTCGGCCTCGCCGTCGGCGTGCTCCATGTAATCGACGTCGCGCTTCATGACACCGCGTCTTTCGCCTCCGCCAGGGCGTCACTAGCTTGGGCGAGCTCGTACAGGTCGGCGAGCATGCGCTGCATGTTCTTTCGCGCGTGAAACAAGCGCGACATGATCGTGCCCTTCGAGCACCCCATCACCTTCGCCATCTCCTCGTAGGACAGCCCTTCGAGCTCGCGCATCACCAGCACCGACCGGTGATTGTCGGACAACTCGGCCAGCGCATGGTCGATTCGTTCGCGGATCTCCTTGTCCATCAGCGCGCGGCCGGGATTGCCGCCGAGCAGCTGCGGCAACAGCACATCGTCGCTGAGCTCGTCGCCATCACGCAGCTCGGTCACTCGCTTGTGCTTGCGCAGGTGATCGATCGCCAGGTTCATGACGATGCGATAGAGCCAGGTGTAGAAGCTCGACGTGCCCTCGAACTTGTCCAAGTGCTTGTGCGCCTTGATGAAAGCGTCTTGGACCACGTCGAGTGCGTCGTCGGCTTGGCGAACGACGCCGAGCGCGAGCGCGTAGGCGCGCCGGTTGTAACGCTCGAACAGCGTGCGAAACGCCTCGCGATCGCCGTTGCGCACCGCATCCACGAGCTCGCGATCGTCGATCGGCTCACGACGCTCCGACGGGCGCGCGCCTGGCTTATTCACGCTCACCGGCTCGCGGTTATAGCATTCACCGACGAGCACGAGCCGACAAACCGGCTAAGCTGTGGAGGGCGGGACCCTCGTGGCCACGAATGACATCAGCGTCGCCGGGTTTTTGAGCCGCGTCCGCGCGCTCGTCTACCGCCACCAGATGGTTCGCGCGCTGTTGTACGCGTTCGCCGCGCTCGGCTCGCTCGCGATCGTGTTGCCGCTCGTCGGGCTCGCGCTCGGCGGCTCGCGCGCAACGGCGATGGCCACGCTCGGGATCGGCGGCCTCGTCGCGGCGATGGTCGTGATCGGTGCGGTCGTCGTGGGTCTCGTCGCGCCGCGCCGGCTGTACGCGCGCGATGCCGAGCTCGCGCGTTGGGTCGGCACGCGCCACGAAGCGATCGCGTCCGATCTGTTGTCGTCGGTCGAGCTGCGCACCGCACCGCAACGGGTTGGCGCGCCGTCGCCTGCCCTCGTCGATGCGCTCGTCGAATCGACCAAGCGTCAGCTCGGCTCGCTGGATCCGGGCTCGCTCTTGCCGGCCGCCGAAGTGCCGCGCGCGCGGCTGTGGGCGCTCGCTGCGCTTGCCGCCAACATCGCGCTCGTCGCGATCGCGCCGCGGCTCGTCGAGAACGGCTGGCGGCGGCTCGTGCTGGCGCCGCGCGCGCCGTACGGCGGCGCCGAGCTGTCGAACGTGCCGCTCGTCGGCGATCTCGGCGCGACCCTGACCGCGCCGGCATACTCGAAACGCAAGATCGCACTGCAACCGTCGTCGTCGGGCGACTTGCGCGGCTTGCCCGGCACGAGCGTGCAGCTCAAAGCGCGCGCGCTCGTACCTGCGGCCGCGGTGGAGATCGTCGTCGAGCCGGCCGCCGGCGAGCCCGGCGAGCCGAAGACGCTGCCCGCCAAGGTCGACGGCGATCAGGTCACCGCCGAGCTCGTGATCGATCATTCGGCGCGCTATCGCTTCTTGATCACGTCGCCATCGGGCGCGCGCTCGATCGAGGCGACGCCGCGCTCGATCGAAGCCGAGGTCGATCAGGCGCCGGCCGTGCAGCTGCTCGCGCCCGGCGATCCGCTCGACGTCACGAGCTTGAAGCGCGTCGAGCTCGCGTACACGATCGAGGATGACTTCGCGGTGAGCTCGGCCGAGCTCGTGTGGGAGTCGGGCAAAGATCGCGGCACCAAGCCGATCGCGATCACGACCGACGCCGCGCGCGTGCAGGGCAAGCTGACGTGGGACATCGCCGAGATCTCCGTGCCGAGCGGCGGCGAGGTGCGCTACTGGATCGAAGCGAAGGACAACGATTCGATCGGCGGCCCGAACACCGGCAAGTCGCGCGAGCTGCACCTGCGCGTGATCTCGCCGCGCGAGCGCCACGAAGAGACGCTCGGCCGGCAACAAGAAGTCGCCGAGAAGATCCTCAAGAATCTCGGCACGCGGTTGCCGAGCGTCGCGACGCTGGCCGACGACGCGCGCGAGGAGCTGAATCGGCAACTGCGCGACGCGATCGCTCAGCTGCGCGCGGTCGATGCCGCGTTCGAAAAAGATCATCAGGCGTCGGATCTGATGCGCAAGGCGCTCGCGACGATGGCCGACCGCATGGATCACATCGCGACGACCGAGCAGCACTTCCTGCCCAAACCGCCTGCGAAGAGCAAGCCGGGCACGTTCGCGCTGATCGATCCGAAGCTGGTCGGCGAGCTCGAAGACGACACGATCGCGCTCGCCGATTGGCTCGACCGCGAACGGATGGAGGGCCTGCTCGACATCACCGACGAGATCGCCGCGCACCAGAAGCGGCTCGCCGATTTGCTCGCGCAGTACGCGCGCACCAAAGATCCGCGGCTCCTCGACGAGATCGATCGCGAGATGCGCGCGCTCGATCGCAGCTACGCCGAGCTCGAGAAGCACGAGCGCGGCATGCCCGAAGATGTCCTCGATCAATACGTCCACGAGGGCGCCGCCCAGGCGCAGGCCGGCAGCTCGTGCACGAACGAGGTCAGCGCGCTCGTCCATCAGGGCAAGCTCGCCGCCGCGCAGGCCAAGCTCGAAGCGTGCCGCCAGCAAGCGCAGCGCGCGGCGCAGTCGCTCGAAGGCTCGCTCGCGCAGCTGCGCGGCGACAAGTTCACCGACGAGCAGAAGAAGCTCGACGAGGTGATGAACGAGCTCGCCGACGTGGCCAAAGATCAGGACGACATCGCGGCGGAGTCCAACAAGCTGTTCGAGGACTACGCGCACAAAGCCGACGAGGTCGCGCGCGATCACAAGCGCGAGGCGTCGAAGAAGATCGGCCCGCTCGTCGACAGGCTGCGCCATCGGCTCGAATCGATCGACGACAACGGGCTCACGCCGTTCGCGAAAGAAGAGATGGACATCGTGCAGCGCCGGCTCAACGACGTCGACAAGATGGTCGCCGACGGCGATCTCGCCGAGGCGCTCGCGATGGCGAAGCAGGCCAAAGCGAGCCTCGACACGATCGCCGGCGAGCTCGAGGCCGCGCAGAGCGACGATCCGAAATCGAAGTGGGCCGACGCGACGCAAGATGCGATCGACGGGGTCGACAAAGCGAACCCGATCGCGAAAGAGCTGATCGACGAGCTGCAGCAGCTCGCACCGCGCCCCGATCAGATCATGTCGGCCGACGATCAGCGCGCGATCGATCGGCTGCGCCGCCGCCAGCAGATGAACGAGCAGCGCACCAAGCGGCTCGGCGAGCGCACCAAGCAGCTCGGCGGCGAGCTGCCCGGCGATGCCGCGGCCGAGCTCGGCAAGCGGCTCGGTACCGCCGGCGATCACATGGGCAAAGCCGACGATCGGATGAAGGGCCGCGATCCATCGGGCGCGCGCGAGTCGGCGCGCGCCGCCGCCGACGAGCTCGCGCAAGCTCGCGACCGCGCGCGCAGTGCCGCTCGGCAAGCGCAGCAGAACAACGTCGGCGACGAGCCGATTCGGATCCCCGGCGCCGACGAATATCGCGCACCCGAGCAGTTCCGCGAGGACTTGCTCGAGGCGATGAAGAAGAAAGGCGCGCAGTCGCCCGAGGGCTACGACGATCAGATCAAGCGCTACTACCAGGAGCTGATCAAGTGATGGCGCGGTCCGATCGCGATCGTGCACGTGTCACGTGCGCGTGTTCCGAACCGACTCGATCTTCGCGCGCACGGCTCGCCGTCACGATCTTGCTCGCGCTCGTCGCGACGGCGTCGGCCAAACCCGGCCGCGATCGCACGATCGCGGGCGACGTGATCAAGGCGGCGCGCTTCTTGTCGACCGCGCGGCTCGACGACGCCAAAGATCTGCTCTCCGATCTCGACAAGCGCGCGCCCGACGCGGCCGAGGTGAAATGGCTGCACGCCGAGCTCGCGTTCCAGACCGGCGACTACAAGGGCGCCATCGCCGCGCTCGACAAAGTTCCCGACGATGCGGTCGATGGCATGGCCGGCCAGACCAAGAAGCTCGCGCAGTCCACGCTCGACGTCACCGACTCGTTCAACGAGGTGAAGTCGCCCGCGGGTCACTTCATCATTCGCTACGCGCCGGGCCCCGACGCCGCGATCGCGGAGCTCGCGGGCGACGTGCTCGATCGCCAGTGGAAGACGCTCGGCGACGATCTCGGGCTCGCGCCCGCCGATCCGATCCGCGTCGAGATCTTGGGCGCGCCGGCCGATCTCGCGCGCATGTCGCCGCTGACCGAGACCGAGATCGAGACGACCGGCACGATCGCGCTGTCGAAGTACAACAAGCTGATGGTGGTGTCGCCGCGCGCGACGCTGTTCGGCTATCCGTGGATGGACACGCTCGC
>DATBAS010000168.1:0-18661 GCA_036271395.1 Kofleriaceae bacterium | reverse complement strand
GGCGCCGCCGACATCGATGCGCTCGTCCTGACATTCGCTTCGTGGAGCACGTCGGCGGCTTCGACCGCGAGCGTGTGTTGCGCCTTCATCGCGGGTGACGTCCGCGATCCGGACAGCGGAACCAGCGACGGGCGCTCGTTGCTTGCCGGCGGCGGTGGCAGCGGCAGCTGCGCGATCGATTGCCGCACATCGGTCTGCGGCTCTGCGATCGCGACCCGTTGCGCGCTCGTGCGCAGCCGCGTCGACATCAGATCGTTGTCGTCGAGGTCGTCGTCGTCGAAGTCGGGATCGTGTGGCTGATCGATCCGCTCGATCACGACGCTCGGCGACGGCGCTCGGTTGCGCAGGATCCGCGTCGGCGCCGGCGTGTCTGCGTCGCTGTTCTCGAACACCTGCGTGCACCAATCGACGACCTGCTGATCGAGCACGGCGAGCCCGAGCCGGCGCATCTCGGTGGTCAGCGCGACGCGCAGCGCGGCCGCGCGTTGCCAGCGCGCGTCGGGATCACGCTCGAGCGCGGTCATCACGATCGAGTCGATCTCCGGCGGGACCAGCGTGTTGTAGACCGACGGCGGCTTGATCGGCATGCTCTTGACCCGATACAGCGTGTCCATGTCGTCGCGGCCGCCGAACAGCGGCCGGTTCGTCAGCAGCTCGTGCGCGATGATGCCGAGCGCGAACAGGTCGGCGCGCGCGTCGATCGTGCCGCCGAGATATTCCGGCGCCATGTAGCCGAACTTGCCCTTGATCGTGCCCGACAGCGTTTGCATGCCCTCGCCCGATGCCTTGGCGATGCCGAAATCGATCAGCTTGACGACGCCGGTCTCCGACACGATCAGGTTCGACGGCGACACGTCGCGGTGGATGATGCCGAGCGGGGAGCCAGCCTCGTCGGTGAGGTTGTGCGCGTAGTCGAGCGCGTCGCACACCTGGTTGAGGATGTTGAGCGTGATCGGAATCGGGACCTGGATCTTCGCGCGCACGCAGTAGCGCAGGATCTCGCGCAGGTTGCGGCCCGGGACGAGCTCCATCGCGATGAAGTAGATGTCGCCGACTTTGCCGAGGTCATAGGTCTGCGCGACGTTGGCGTGGCGCAAGTAGCTCGCGAGTCGCGCCTCGCGCACGAACGATTGCACCAGGCTCTCGTCGGCGGCGACGTGCGGCAGCATGCGCTTGAGCGCGACCGGCCGGCGAAATCCGGCGAACCCGGTGGTCTCGGCGCGATGCACCGACGCCATCCCGCCGATGCCGATCTGCTCGTACACGACGTACGGGCCGAACTCCTCGCCGCGAGAGTCCACGGCGCAATCGTACTAGAAACGCGCGTCGAGCACGTGGCTTAAGGACACGGCGGAATCACGCCGCCATGGCTCAACGCCACGATCGAGTCGAACACGTGCGTGGTGCTCTTGATGACGTCGTCGGACGAGCCGGCGATCGCCTGTAGGTGCTCGACGAACGCGAGCTCGGTCGCATTCGGGTCGTCGGTGGCGGTGACCTCGATCGTGCCTTCGCTCGTGGTGATGAAGCTCGAGCCGTCGGTCTTCTGATGCGTGATCATGCCGAAGAACGGCTCCGCGGCGGTCTCGGCGTCGATCGTCCCGTAACGCCACTGATCGTTCCACTGCACGGTGAGCACGTCGTTCACCGTGTACGCGACGAGGAAGCTGAACTCGTACTGCGGCTCGTTGCCGACGGTGAACGACTGAGCATCGGTCGTGCACGATGCGACGACGGCCTGCGGCGTCTTCGTCGCGGTCCACACCGTCGCGGAATCGGCGAGCACGTAGCCGCGCGCGTAGACCTCGACCTCGCCGCCCGCGCCGGTCGCGGTCGCGGTCGCGAGCGTCTCGCTGTACGGCGCGGTTTGTTCCGGAACCGGGTTGGTCTCGAGCGGCTCGAGCCCGGCCGGGAACGGCGTCTTGATGTCGTGTTGGCAGGCTGCGCAAACGACGAGCAGCAGTGGCAGCCAACGCGCTGCCATCAGGCGTCGGGCGCCTTTTCGCGGAAGCGGGCGAGTGCCGTCGGCGCGATCTTGCGATGGATCAGCACGATGGTCGCGATCGGTAAGATCAGCGAGATCACCATCGGGCCGAAGCTGATGATCGCCTCGGGCTCGAGGGCCCATGTGTGCATGCCGCCGGCGGCCCACTCGCGCAGTGCGTCGAGCGCCGGCCAATCGAGGTAGAGCGTGAGCGCGATCGCGATCGCGCCGTAGACGGTCGCGATGATCTTGCTCTGCGGGCTCATTCGTATCAATTCGAATCCCGCCCAGCCTTGCAGCACCACGAGCCCGGCGCTCCACCACAGCGAGTGCAGGCCGAGCGTGCCGCCGAACGCGAGCACCATCGTCGCGCCGCGATCGTGGGCCGACAACACGAAGTTCGGCACCAGGAACGACGCGCTCCACGCCGCGGCGGCGAACAAGAACCAGCCGAGCCAGGTCAAGCCGGCGTCGGGCGCGCGGCGATGCAGCGGCGCGGCACCGCCGGCGAGCAAATCGGCGAACTGACGGTCGGCGAAGAAGCGCCGCACGATCATCGGCCACGCGAGCAGCAGCCAGCACGCGCCGCACACGACGGCGAGCCCGATGATCGGCATGCCGCCGGCCATCGCGAACAAGAGCAGCGCGCCTCCCGCGCAGAACGCGGTGATCACGCCGAAGTTCGCGTAGCGGTTCGCGTGCTCGACCGAGTGATCGAGCGACGTCGTGCGCAGGCCCGAGATCCCGGCATGTGCGTGCAAGACGGCACGCACGAGCAGCATCGCGATCGCGAGCAACACGAGCACGTTCGGGCCGTGCTGCAGCTCGTTGCCCGGCAGCCGGAACATCACCCACAGCACCAGCGCGGTCGCGCTCGCGGCGGTGAGCCCGAACACCGTCATCAAGATCGACGCGCCTTCGAAACCTTTGTCCTCGGTGATCGGCAGGTCGGCATCGAACCGTGCGAAGCGCGGCAGACGCAGCACGACCGCGAGCGTCACCGGCCAGACCACGGCGCCGAGGCCGAACCCGATCGCGATCGCGTGCGGGGCGTGCAGCGGGAACCACAAGATCGCGACGGCGATCGCCGATTGCACGAGCGCGAAGCGGATATAGCGCCGCACGCCGCCGAGCCGATGGCCGGTCTGACCGGGCTCGCCGTAGAGCAGCTGCTTGCCGGCGGCGAGCTGGAACATCGAGCGCATGCAGCCCGTGGCGAAGATCGAGAACAGCCACAGCGTCGGCGTGCCGCGCGAGCCGTCGGAGACGAGCAGCAGCGAAAACATGAACACGGCGCACGCGCCGAGCACGTGGCCGGCGAGCTGCATCAGCAGCCCGAGCGAGGACAGGCCTTGGTCGGCGGGCACACCCGCGTCGACGAGGTCGACGACAGCTTGTTCAGTCTCGGCCATGTTCCCTCCATTTCAGGGATAACACGGCGATGGACACTTGTCCTACGTCGTAGTTGCTGCCGCGTTGCGGCGCAGGCGGTCGGCGAGTATCGGCAACCGGTCTTGCCCCCACGCCACGAAGTCGCCGAGCTTGAACGACGGCACGCCCCACAGGCTGTGAACCGCCATGTCGGTCGTCGCTGCTTGCGCCCATTTCGGCGCTTCGGGATTGTTCAGCGCCTCGCGCGCCTCATCCCACGGCAGGCCGGCGCGCTCGACGATGAAGCGCAGGTCGACGTACTCGCCGACGTCGCGCGCCTCGGCCCAGATCCCGCGCAGCGCCGACTTCGCGAACGGGAGCAGCGCGCCGCGGCTGTCGGCCCAGTACGCGAGCGCGATGCAGCGATCGATCCCCGCGCCGAGCGGATCGCAGATCTCGCCGAACGGGATGCCGAGCCGATCGGCTTCGCGCTTGACGTCGCGCACGATGTACATCTGCTTCACGGTCGGCATCTTCGCGCCGCGCATCACGAGCGGCGGCACCGCGCGGAGCTTCAGCGGGATCGCGTACGGCGCGAGCACGCCTTCGATCTGCTCGAGCGCCAGGTACGAGTACGGCGAGCGAAACGAGAACCACAGCTCGCACGCGAGCGGCTGCGGAGGCTTATTTGCGACCGGCTCTGCGATCACCTGCGCGCCGCGCTCCGCGAGCGGGCGTTCGTGCACCACGTTCGCGACCGGCTTGCCGGTATCGCGCGCGAGCGCGGCCTCGAGGTAGCGCAGCCGATCGACGCCCCAGTACCACTCGCCGCCGTACGCGAGCATCGCGCCCATGTAATGGCCGCGCTTGCGCAGCGCCGAGTAGCTCGCGTTCAGGATCGGCGCGACCGTGCCGTGCGATTCGGAGCCCCACGCGCCGATCAGCTTCGTGAGCGCCTTCTTGTCGTTGCTCCACATCGCGTGGCCGAGCTCGAGCGCGGCTTTGAGCTGATCGCGCGCCGGGCGCTCGCGGACGAGCACCGTGCCGAAGTCGCGCACCGAGCCGGAATCGGCTTCGCGCTTGCCGGGAAAGTCGAGATCGTAGAAATCTGCGAGCTGCTGTGCGTCGCGCACGGCGTGCTTCGCGCGTTGCACCGGAAACGGATCGACGTCGCTCGCCGGCGGCGTGATCGCATGAAACTCGAGCTCGACCGGATACGCCTCGAGCAAGCGGCTCGTGACTTGCGCGGCCAAGTAACTCCACGGCTCCGCGATATCGAAGTAGAGCTCGAGCTTCTTCGTGGTCCCGGTCACGCGCTCTTTGACCTCGGCGACCGCACGCCGCGCGGCCTCGCCGGTCGGGCCCAGCCACGTCGCGATCGCCTTGCCCATCAAGCGCTTCGTGATGATCATCGGGCGGACCCTACTGCGAACGCGATTTCGAGGGTAGGGTGCGCGACCGTGTCCAACGACGACCTGCGCAAACGCGTCGCCGATGCACTCGACGTGCTCGAGGAGCTCGCCGGCGATCTCACGAGGCTCGCCGAGCTCGACGAGCCGCTGCGTATTCGCATGTCGAAAGCCGCGGGCGAGCTGTCGCGGCCCGACCGGTATTCGCGCAAAGCGTTGGGCAAAGTCCTGACCCGGCAGAAGTTTCGCGAGCGCCGCGAAGCCGATCGCCACAAGCTCGACCAGCTCGGCATTCGCGCGCTGCGCCGGGAGCCGGTGTTTCGCACGCCGCTGCCCAAGCCCACGTTCGGCGCGCTCGACGCGCCCGTGCGCGACGATGACGGCGACGACATTTGGGCCGCCGCCGAAGCGCGCCGCGCGGAGCCAGAATCCGCGACGCGCGTCGACAGCGCGCGCATGTGTTACGTGTGCAAGCGCGAGTTCCACGAGCTGCACTTCTTCTACGATCAGCTGTGCCCGGAGTGCGCGGCGTTCAACTACGCCAAGCGCGAACCGACGGCGGATCTGCGCGGTCGCGTCGCGCTGGTGACCGGCGCGCGCGTCAAGATCGGCTACCAGGCGGCGATCATGTTGTTGCGCGCGGGCGCCGAGGTGATCGTCGCGACGCGGTTTCCGCGCGATGCGGCGCGCCGCTTCGGCGGCGAGCCCGATGGCGCCGAGTGGATGCATCGCCTGCACGTCTACGGCATCGACTTGCGTCACACGCCGAGCGTCGAAGTGCTCGCGCGCCACCTGTTGCAGACGCAAACGCGGCTCGATTGCATCATCAACAACGCGTGCCAGACCGTACGGCGAGCTTCGGGCTGGTACGACCACGTCGTCGCCGGCGAAACCGAGCCCTCGCGCACGATGTTCGAGCGCGCCGTGCTCGAGCGCAATCTGGCGCTGGCCGGTGGCGAAGCCGGCCTCGTCGGCAGTCACGCGATCGCCGCGACGGGCTTGTGGAAATCAGCGGTGCTGTCTCAGGTTCCTTTGCTCGCCGAGGATCTCGAGCGCGGCAGTCGGCTTTATCCCGAGGGCCGGCTCGATCAGGATCTGCAGCAGGTCGACCTGCGCGACTTCAACACGTGGCGCATGACGCTCGCCGAAGTGCCGACCGCCGAGCTGCTCGAGGTCCACCTCGTCAACGCCGTCGCGCCGTTCGTGCTCAACGCGCGGTTGCGGCCGTTGCTCGCCGCGGTGCCGACGCGCGACGCGCACGTCGTCAACGTCAGCGCGATGGAGGGCCAGTTCTACCGCCGCTGGAAGACCGACAAACATCCGCACACGAACATGGCGAAGGCCGCGCTCAACATGATGACGCGGACGTCCGCAGCGGACTATGTCCGCGACGGCATCCACATGAACTCCGTCGACACCGGCTGGGTCACCGATGAAGATCCGGCGCATCACGCCGCGCGCAAACAAGTCGTGCACGGGTTTCATCCGCCGCTCGACATCGTCGATGGCGCGGCGCGAATCGTCGATCCGCTGTT
Source organism: Kofleriaceae bacterium (assembly GCA_036271395.1). Lineage (GTDB taxonomy): Bacteria > Myxococcota_A > Polyangia > Haliangiales > Haliangiaceae > JABFXX01. The sequence continues at coordinate 12,362 of DATBAS010000168.1, read as the reverse complement.
CGACGGAGTGAACACCGGAAACCACGTGTGGGGCTTGTTCTTGAAGGACTACAAGCCCGCACCGTGGTGATCGCTCACTTCTGCGTGTCGCGCTGCGTGCCCTGCTGACCCTGTTGCGGGTTCTGCTTGTCGTCGCGCTTCACTTGCTCTTGCTGCTGCGGCATTTTCTGGTCGGGCTTCTGCTGTTGCTGGCCCGGCTTCTGGTTGGGGTTCTGGTTCGGGTTTTTCTGGTTGTTGTCATTAGGCATGACACAACTCAATGCGCATCGCGTGCCGTTAGAGATTCTCCGTCAGTGAAACGCGCGCGCCGATGCGGCCTGCGTGAACGTCGTCCACGCCGGCTTCGCTTGATCGCCGTACGTCCGCAGCCCGAGCGTGCACAAGAACTGGACGAACGCGGCGTTGCTACCTTCGCCGTAGCTCTTCGCTTCACTGGCGCACGTCGCCGCGCTGCCGTCGTACATCCGGCTGTAGACGACGAGCGGCACGCGCGCTGCGTTCGCGTCCCACGCGGTGAACGCATCGGTGACGAACGCGACCTGGCCCGCATCGCTGCCGCCGACCGCGCTGCCGGTCGCATAGCCGAACTCCTTGAACACGATCGGTTTGCTCACCACCGCAACGATCGCCGCCATGTCCGCCGCGACGCCGGCCGTCGATGCCGTGCCGAAATTGCCGGCGTTGTAGTACGTCACGAACGCGATGTCGTTTGCTTCGAGCGCGGCGATCGCGGCGCCGTTCGGCGGCGACGACACCAGCGCGTTGCTCGTCACGCTGATCCCGGATTGCACGTCGGGGCGCAGCGCCTTGACCTTCGCGAGCTCGGCGGCGGTGAGCGCGTCCAGCTGCGCCCACGTCGGCGAGCCGTCGGCGAGGTTGATGTCGACCTCGTTCGACAGCACGAGATATTCGAGCTCGCTGCCACAATGCGCGAGCACCTCCGCGACCATCGCCTGCGCGCGGGTCGTGACCGCGGTCGAATCGAGCGCATCGCCGGCGAGATCCGACGGGACCAGATTCGCGACGGTATCGATCGCGGGGATCGACAGGATCACGTGCAAGCCTTGGCTGCGATAGAACGTCATGCCGCTGTCGAGCAGCGTGACGATCGACATGTCGAAGCCGCTGCCGCCCGGCTCGATCGTCGACCATGGAATCGTCAGCGGGATCGCGTCGACGCCGAACGGCTTCGCGAGGTTGATCGCTTCGCCTTGCGTCGCGCTACCGGGTGCTTCGATCTCGAGACCGAGCTGGCGATCGACCACCGCCGCGTCGACCATCGCGTCGATCGCGCGCGCGGCGTCGGAAGTTGCGGCATCGCCGGGCGTCGTCATCGGGGTGCTGCCGCAGCCGAACACGTACGTGGCGATTGCCAACAACCTCTTGCGCATCGAAGCGATCACAGCACGAGACGTGCCGTCAGCGCCGCTTGAATCGACGCGTGACCTTGCCGATGATGTCGCCGGCCTCGGGAACCTTCGCGACGACCATGATCGCCAGGTAAACGATCCCGAACGCGGCGATCGCGGCGATCGAGCCGATCGAGATCCGCGCCGAGATGTGAGACGCGCCGAACCCAGCGGCGCCGGCGACGATCGCCGCGGCGAGCGCACCGAAGCCGAGCTTCGCCGGAAGCGCGACGCGGCCGATGCGCTGGTCGAGCCAGCGGCGCAACAGCAAGAACTCGATCCACGCGGCGAACCCGGCGCTCGCGGTCAGGCCGAACGCGCCCCAGACCGGCGCATAGCCGAAAGCGTGGCGGAGCGGCAGCGCGAACGAGTAGCCGGCGCTGCCGGTGATCGCGACGCGGATGATCGCGGCGTAGAGCGGGCGCGTCGGATCGCCGAGCGCGTAGAACGCCGACGCGAGCAGCCGGCCCTGCGTGCCCGCCGACAGCCCGATCGCCGAGCCGGCGAGCATGATCCACACGACGCGCGTGCCTTCGGCGGTGAACTCGCCGCCCTGGAACAGCAGCGCGACGATCGGGCCGCCGATCGCGATGAACCCGATCGCCGACGGCACGACGAGAAACACCACGCGGCGCAGCGCCGGCGCGAGGCGCCTTTGCAAATGCTCGGCGCGCGCGGAGGCGTCGCCGGTGGCGCTCGACATCTCGGGCAGCTCCGCCGCCGAAACCGCCATGCCGAACAGCGAGACCGGCAGCAGGTACAGGATCTGCGCGTAGCTCAGCGCCGCGACCATGCCTTCGCCGAGGTAGCTCGCGAGCGCCTGGTCGATGTAGCCGCTGAGCTGCACCGAGCCGCGGCCGAGCACGATCGGCACGAACGCGCGCAGCGTCGACTGCACGCCGGGATCGCGCACCGCGAGCGACGGTCGCAGGTCGCGCAGGATCGCGATCACGCTCGGCAGCTGGATCAGGAACTGCGCGGCCGAGCCGATCACGGCGCCCCACGCGAGCCACACGACGATATCGTCACGTTGACCCGCGAAACGCCGCCCGGCCACGATCGCGGCGGCGATGATCGCGGCGTTCCACAGCACCGGCGACACGTAGCTCAAGAAGAACTTGCGATGGCTGTTGAGCACGCCCAAGCACCACGCCGACAGCACGAGCAGCGCGACGCCGGGGAACGTGATGCGCAAGAGCGCGATCGTCAGCTCGCGGATCTCGGGTAGCGAGCCGGGCACGAGCGTGTCGACGATCTGCCGCGATGCGGTGACGCCGATCGCGGCGATCGCGGCGGCGACCACGGCGAGCAACGTGCCGACGGCGCGCGCGACGCGTGTGGCCTCGGCATCTTTGCCCTCGGCGCGCAGCCGCGCGTAGACCGGAATGAACGACGCCGACAGCACGCCCTCACCGAACAGGTTCTGCAGCACGTTCGGGATGCGCAGCGCCGCCGTGAACGCGTCGGCGGCGCCGTGCAGCCCGATGTAGTGCGCGATGACGCGCGTGCGGATGAGGCCGGCGATGCGCGACAACAGGATGCCCACGCCGACGGCGAACGCGCCGCCGAGCCGACGTGGGGCTCTCGCCATCTGCTGCATTGTCGTGTGAATAACGCAGCGCGCGAAAGTATTCTTTCACCATGGCGACATGCACCGGGTGTGGAACCGAGCTCGCGACGGCCGATGTGCTCTACAGCCCGCGCGGCGAGGTCGTATGCGCGGCGTGCACCGACAAAGCGGGGCTCGCCGACGACGAGCGCAAAGCCGGCCGCAACATCAGGCGCGCGGCGGTGGTCTCGGCGGTCGGCGGCGTATTCGGATTTTGCGCGCTGTCGGTCGCGTTCGGGTTGGGCTTCTACGCCGGCGCGATCGCGGCGGTGTCATCGGGCCTGTTCGCGCTCAACGGCCTGGTCGGCGCCGATGCCGAGCGCTTCACCAAGACGATGACGGCGAGCGATCGCGGCGTCGCGTGGATCGGCCTCGCGATCGGCCTCGGGCTGTCGATCTACGAGACGCTCGCGTTCGCCGGCGTCATGCCGTTCCACTTATGGATTCACTAGCCAGGTCCCGCGCAGCGTGCCTTCGATGAGGCTCGGCAGCGTGTCGAACAAGCGGACCGTCTTGCGCGCGCCTGCCTTGTAGATCTCGACCCGGATCGCGGCGCGCTCGGCGTCGCTGCCTGCGCGACACAACTGCAGCGCGTGGACGAACGTCTTCGCCCGCCACCGGCGGATCATCGCCATCGAGACCTCGCCGACGGTCTGCACCGCGCCCGCTGCGATGATCGCTTTCGACATCGGGCAGTCCATCTTGGTCGCGAGCAGCTCGCACGATTGCGCGACCTTGTCGGCGAGGATCGTATCGACGTGCTTGTGGCCGCGCTCGATCTCCGCGAGCGCCGCCACATCGTTCGCGTAACCGAGCTCGCGGATCGTCTCGTCGAGAGCACACGCGAGATCGAAGTTGATGTGGCAGCACATGCCGACCGTGAAGTGCGCCATCGGCGGCTTCGCGGCGAGCGGACCCGCGCCTGGTTCCACGTTGTCGAACGCGAACGAGGGTCGCCACAGCCCGTACGTCGCGGCATCGGTCGCGGAATCGAGCCCGAGGTCAGCTTTGACGCCGTCGAAGTGGCGTTCGGCGAATTTGCCCGCGAGCCGCACGAAGAACGGCCGCGGCGTGAGGATGCCGCGCGCGAGAGCATCGATCACCGCGACGGTGATGCCGTGATAGACGGTGAGAAACGCGCTCGCGCGGTGGTCGTGCGCATCGAACAATTCGATCAATTCGTGCTGTGCGGCGTCGGCGGCCTCGATCGTTTGCGGTCGCGTGTCGATCGCCGGCAGCGCATCGCGCAAGCGGCGCGCGAACGCATCATCGAACCCGCGCGGCGCGCCGAGCCGTGACCGGATCGGTGGCAAGTCGGGCTTCGCCGCGTCGTCGAACAGCTCCCAGCCAGTCATGCATCGAGACTAACGCAGGCGCAGCGTGAGCGTCATCGGTTTGCCGGCGCGCTCCGCCGCGATCTCGACGACGTTGAGCGAATCGACATGAGCGTAGACATCGAGCAGCGTCTGCATCGACGTGATCGGCACGTTGTTGACGCCGGTCATCACGTCGCCGTTTTGCATGCCGAGCGCGCCTGCGAGCGATGGCTCTTTGATCCCGAACATGCGCAAGCCGGTGAGCTTGCCGTTTTCGGTGCGCGGCCCGACGCGCGCGCCGCCGGGTTTCGCCGCGCCGCTGACGAGATCGCGCACGAGGCCGCGATCGACCTCGAACGTGTGGTCGTCGATCTTGGTGATTCGCCCGTCCCACGGCTGGGCGGCGGCACCAGGGGTCGGCGTTGCCGCGCCGTCCTCGCCGCGTGCCGCCGCCGACGTGCTGTCGAGCAGATCGAGCTTGCCGTGACGGCCGTCGCGGTCGACGAGATCGATCGATCGCCAGCCGATGCGCGTGATCGCGCCCACACCGGCAAGTGAATCGCCGACGCCGTAGTCGCCCTGTGCGGCGGTCGCGAGCGAGCGAACGGTGCAGCGCGGCGTATCGCCGATGATCGTAGCGATCAGCACGGCCTGGGGCGAGAACGTATCGTCGACGCCATCGGCGATCGCCGCGGGTGGCGTGCAGGACGAGCAAAACATGTCGCGCGCGACGAGGTCGCGGCCGTCGCCTTTGCGCTCTGGCTGCGCGACGGTCGGCGGTGCAGCCACACGCGCGAATTTTGGGCCGGCGGTCGCCGGTGCCAGCACTCGCGCGGCGATCATGCTCGAGGCTGCCGCCGCCGCGCAGTACGCGCACGCGATCGCCGCGAGCAGCTTGAACGGAGCGCGCGCGACCGCGCGCTGAAGGACGTGACCGAGCATCGTCGACAACGGCGTTCATCAAGCCTCGTGCCATCGTGTCGGAGCTCGTAACAAAGCGGACCCCGGTCACCGCGGCCGTCGGTTCGCGTCAGTCGGACGAGCGGAACGGCGGCAAAGCTGACAAACTGTCAGGTGCAGTGTCCGGCGTGACTCCCAAGCAGATCGGGAAGTACCAGATCCTCGATCGCCTGGCGGTCGGAGGTATGGCCGAGCTGTTCAAGGCCAAGCTCGAAGGCAACCTCGGGTTCGAGAAGCTGGTCGCGATCAAGAAGATCCTGCCGCACCTGGCGACCGATCGCTCGTTCGTCGAGATGTTCATCGACGAAGCGCGGATCACGGCGTCGCTCGATCACCGCCACATCGTGCAGGTGTTCGAGCTCGGCAACGATGCCGACACGCCGTACATCGCGATGCAGTACGTCGATGGCCTCGACGTGCTCGCGCTGCTGCGCGAGTGTGCGCGCGCGCAAATTCGGCTGCCTGCCGATCTCGCGGCGCTGATCGCACGCGACGTGCTCGACGCGCTCGACTACGCGCACAACGCGGTCGATGCGAACGGCCGCGCGCTCGGCATCGTGCACCGCGATATCTCGCCGGGCAACGTGCTGCTGTCGTGGCGCGGCGACATCAAGCTCACCGACTTCGGCATCGCGCGCGCCGCCGAGCGCCGCCACAAGACCGAGGCCGGCACGCTCAAGGGCAAGTACGGCTACATGTCGCCCGAGCAAGTCTCGAGCGGCGACGTCGACGCGCGCAGCGACTTGTTCTCGGTCGGCATCTTGCTCGCCGAAATGGTGATGGCGCGCCGGTTGTTCACGTCGACCAACGACCTCGACATCTTGCTGATGGTGCGCGACGCGCGGCTCGATCGCCTGCACAAGTACGCGAGCGAGTTTCCGGTCGAGCTCCGCGTGCTCACCGTGCGCGCGCTGCAGCGCCGGCCCGAAGATCGCTGGCAGAGCGCGGCGCAATTTCGCGACGCGATCGACGAGTGGATCCGCCGCACGACGCGCGTCACGGCGCGCGATCTCGCCGGTCTCATCGGCAGCGTGATCAACGCGCCGACCGCGGATCTGCACGGCGATGGCGGCGTGGTCCCGCAGCAACTCGAGGACAACGGCTTGTCGGGCCCGATGACGCGGATGAGCATCGCGAAGGCCGAGGCCGAGGCGAAGGTCGCGCGCGCGGAGTTCATCGCCGGCGAAGGCATCCCGCAGGGGATCACCGAGTTCGAGGGCTCGAGCGGCACGATCAGCGTCACCGACGACGACGTGATGCCCGAGTCGACGATCGACACCTCGTCGGGGCCGCGCGACATCGGCGATCTCAAGGAGACGCCGGTCGTCAAGCTGCTCTATCGGCTCGCGAAGTCCAAGGCGACCGGCATGCTGTCACTCGAGGGCCGCGCGGGGGTCCTCAAAGAGGCCTACATCCACGACGGCCAGCCGCAGTACGTCAACTCGAACGTCGACGGCGAGCGGCTCGGCAACTTCTTGCTGCAGCAGCAGGCGCTGACGCCGCAGGCGTTGCAGCGTGCGGTTTCGGTGATGCATCACTTCGGCGGCCGGCTCGCCGACACGCTCGTCGGCTTGGACCTGCTCGATCCGCTCGAGGCCTATCGGTTGCTCGCGAAGCAAGTCGCCGCGAAGCTGATGGAGACGTTCAGCTGGCAAAAGGGCCGCTACACGTGGGTCGCGCGCGCGCCGAACCCGTACAAGACGCGCGCGTTGCATCTCGACGCATATCGCGTGATCGGCGCGGGCGCGGCATCGATCGGCGAGGCACTCGTCGAAGACTGGTTGGCGACCAACGCGACCGCGTTCGCGATCCGCGAGCCGGTGCAAAACGACGAGCTCGCCCAGTTCGGGATCGGCGAGGCGCTGTTGCGCGTCTACAGCTTGCTCGACGGCCGCTCGCGGCTCGGCGATCTCGCCGGTCGCGTGCGCTCGCCCGAGGCGCGGCTCAATCTCTTGCGCCTCGCGTTCTTGCTCGTCCAGACCGAGCTCGCGCGGCTGACCTGAGCTGCGCGAGCTCGTGCACACCGGCGTTTGCCGGCTACGTCGATCGCCGGCTCGGCGCGCCGGCGTGCAGTCCGAGCTACTTGCGCGACGCGACGCATGGCACCGACGTTGCTGTAGCGACGATCATGAAAACGATCAGCGAAACCGAGCTGTCTATTGTCACCGGCGGTACGCACACCGGCGATCCCCCACCGCTGCGGATCGAGACCGCCGCCGAGCGCCGCAAGCGCTTCATCGACCGGATCCAGAGCCAGCCGATGCCTTCGGAGTCGATCCCGGGCCTCGGCATGTGAGTTACCGCGGCTCGACGACGCGCGCGGTCGGCAGAAGCTTAGGCCTGAGCAAGCGCTCGCTATCGCGCGCGATGCCGAGCTTGCGGATCGGTCGTAGCGTGCCGAGCACGAGCGTGACCATGACGAAGCCCGAGAACACGGCAAAGCCGTGCAGCGCGGCTTCGTACGTGCCGAACAGCGCGGCCGCGTCGAGGATGATGAAGATGCCGAGCTCGAGCTTCGCGGCTCTTTTTCGCCGGCGCAGCAGCTCGAGCGTGCGCTCGACGGGCTGGCCGAACTCGTAGCCGCACGGGCAAAGCGGGGCGAGATCATCGAGCGTGCGATGACACATCGGACACGCCTTCTTTGCCTTCTTTGCGCGCACGCGGCGACTCTATTCGAACGGCGAGCGCAGCGCGTGCGCGCGTCGCTCGTCGAGCAAGCGCTCGAGCTTGTCGGCGATGTCGCGGTGCTGGCCGATCGCGTTGACGTGCTCGCTCGGATCGGCCCGCGTGTTGTAGAGCTCGCGCTTCGTGCCGATCGCGATCAGCTTCCACGCGCCGACGACGACATCGGCCGCGCTGCTCGGGCTCGCACGATCTTGCAGCATCGCGCCGAATGCGACTCCGCCGTTCGGATCGATCCCGCGGCCTGCCGCGAGCGCCGCGAACGAAGGCGCATCGAACGAATCGGCCGGCGCTTTTCGAAAGCCGGCGAGCTCGAGCACGCTCGGCACGAGCCCGACCAGGCTCACCGTCTCGGCGACGTGCACCGCGGCGATGCCGGGCCCGGCGATCACGAGCGGCACGCGCGTCTGCGAATCGTAGAGATCGGTGCCGTGAAACTGCGCGGCGTGGTCGCCGAGCGCTTCACCGTGATCCGACGTGACGATCATGATCGGCGCGTGCGGCGCGAGCGCGGCCGTCACGATCGCGAGCGCACGATCGGCTTTGGCGAGCGCGGTGTCGTAGAGCCGGTTGCGCTCGCTCGTCGTCGGTTCCGGGCTGCGGCTCGACCAGTCGCGAGGCTCGATGAGATGCACGACGACGAACAGCGGTTCGTGATCGCCGCGGTGGTCGCGATCGGCGAGCCACGCGCGCGCGTGCTCGGCGAGCACGAGCCCATCGCGCTCGATGTCGACGTGGTCGAGGCCGCGGTCGAGCCCGTTCGCGCTCTGCCAGTCGTCGCGGCAGCACACGAAGCCGGCGGTCTCGTAGCCGGCGGCTACGAGGCGCTCGGCGAGCGTGACGTGGCGCGGGTCGATGTGCAGCGCATCGCCGATCAGCGTGCCGCGCACGCGCTCGGCGCCCAGCCCGGTCAGCATCGACGGCAGCGAGCGCCGCGCGGAGTTGCTCGGTGCGAACGCCCGCTCGAACACGGCGCCACGACTCGCGAGCGCCATCAGCGCGGGCATCTCCGCACCGCCGCCATACGCCGGCGCGTGGTCCGCGCGCATCGTATCGATGATCACGAGCGCGATGTCGGGATGCGTCCCAGACGACAGCTCGATCGGTGCGAGCTCGATGCTCGCGAGCCGATCGCGGATCGGGCCGATATCGAACAGCGCGTCGATCGTGCTGCCCGCGAGCGGGCGATCGCCCCAGATCGCGAGCGCGACGCTCGGCCGCGTGCGCATGACCGCGAGCGCGCAGAGGATCGCCAGCACCGCGCTCGCCGCGACGATGGGCCCGACGACGAACCGCGCGCGGCCGAGCATGGGCCACGCGGCAACCGCGATGACCGCGACCGCGATACCGAGCAACGCCGGCGCCAGCGGCCGCACGGCCGCGAGATCGAAGCCCGCCAACCGCACGCGCAGCACGAGCCACCAAAACACGATGCCGCCGATCGCCGCGAGCACGACGAACGCACACGCGATCCGCCACGGCGACAACAGCGTGCGCCGGCCGCGCCGCCGCCACCGCCGATCGATCGCGCGCAATCCGGCCGCGACGCCGCGCGTGACCGGCCGCGACATCGCCACGGCCAGCAGCGCCGCGATCACCGCGAACGCCGGCACGCCGAATGCGACGGAGATCGGCTTGAACGCGGTCCACGCGACGAGGAGCCACGTGCCCTGAAATACGATCCACGCGACGAGCGCCGTGCCGAGCGCCGCGACGACGAGCCAGGCGGCGAGCTTCGGCGCACCGGCATCGCCCTCGATCAGCGCGAGCTCGTGGGGCCGCCACGCCGCCCACAACGCCCGCAAGATCACGAGCCCGACGAGCAGCAGCGGCGCGCCGAGCAGCGCGACGAACCCGGTTGCCGCGACGAAGCCGATCGGCGTCTCCATCGCGCGGCCTTCGAGCATGCCGGCGACGACGCCGCCGAGCGCCGCGGCCGCCGCGCTCGGCACGAGCCAGTGGGCGACCAGCCGCGTTCGAGATCGGGACAACACGTGACGTCGCTATGGTACTCGCCCGGTCGCGGCCCGACAAAAGCCGGAACGCTCGCGATTTGTATCGTGATTCGAGCGCCGTGGCTGCCGGCTGGCTGCTTGCGCCCAAAGTTTGCCCAGGCGCTCGGCGCCTCGTAGCGTCGGAGCAATGCCCGCCGCGCGGCCCTGGCTCGTGATCCCGGTGATCGCCGCGCTGTCCGGTGCGGCCATCGGTGCAGCCGCGCGATCGGTCGAGCTCGCGCTCGCGGCAGCGCTGCTCGGCGCGGCGCTGGCTGCCGCGGTGCGCGCGTTCGTCGGCGCGGGCGGCATCGCCGCGATCTCGGCCGCGACCGGCGCGGCGCTCGGCGTGCTCGGTTGGTTCGAGCTCGCGACGCCGAGCGCGCGCGCGGCGATCGCCGGTGCGGCGGCGATGTTCGCGATCTGCGAGCTCGTGCGCCGCTCGGCCGAGACATCGCCGTGGCCGGCCGTCGGCGCCGGCGCGCTGGCCGCGGTGCTCGATCCGACGTACGCCGCGCTGCCGGTCGTCGCGGTGATGGTCGTCGTGGCGTCGTTGCCGCGACGGCTGCGGCGATGGTCGATCGGGCTGGCGATCGGGTGCGGCGCGATCGCGGCGGTCGTCGCGGTCGTTCATGTCGGCGGATCGGCGCCGCGCCACATCGGCGCGACGCTGCGCGCGATCGGCGACGGCATGGGGCCGTTGACCGCGGTCGCCGCGCTCGCCGGCATCGTGCAATGCGCGTCGCGCGGTCGTCTCGCGGCCGCCGCGACGCTCGGCATCGTCGCGCTGATCGCGCTGATCGCAGTCATGACCGGGCGCGAAATTCCGCCGGTGCCGATCGTCGGAGGGCTCGCCGCGGCAGTCGCGCTCGGCCGGCTCGCGTCGCTGGTGCGCTTGCCGGTCGGCCAAGCATTCGTCGGAGTGGCCGTCGGATTCGTGCTCGTCGTCGTGCCGGCGTGGCCGCTCGTCGCGTCGCTCCCGCTGTAAGATGCGCGCGTGGAGGTTCTGCGCGGCCACGAGCACGTTCCCGCCGGGCCGACCGTCGTCGCGATCGGCAACTTCGACGGCGTGCACATCGGTCACCGCGCGTTGCTCGACCGCGCGCGCTCGCTCGCCGCGACGCACGGCGCACGCGTCGTCGCGCTGACGTTCGATCCGCATCCGTCGGCGACGTTCGGCCGCGCGCCCGTGATGCTCGCTTCGGTGGAGCGCCGCGTCGAGCTCCTCGGTGAGGCCGGCGCCGATCGCGTCGTCGTCGAGCCGTTCACGCGCGAGCTGGCGACCCTGTCGCCCGACGCGTTCGTCGATGACATCGTGATCGGCGCCCTGAACGCGCGCGCGATCGTCGTCGGCTACGACTTCAACTACGGCGCGAGCCGCACCGGCACGACCGCGACGCTCCGCGCGCACGGCGAGCGCGCCGGCGTCGAGATCGCCGTGGTGCCGGTCGTCGAAGTGAGCGGCGAGGTCGCGTCGTCGACTCGGATCCGCGCGCACCTCGCGGCGGGCGAGCTCGCGGCAGCCGCGCGCTTGCTGGGCCGGCGCTGGGATGTCGACGGCAGCGTCGTGCACGGCGCCGAGCGCGGCCGCACGATCGGCGTGCCGACCGCGAACGTCGCGACGTCGCTCGTCCCGCTGCCGATCAAGCCGGGCATCTACGCGGTCACGCTCGATGGCATGGCCGCCGTCGCGAGCCTCGGCACGAACCCGACGTTCGTCGACGGCGGTGCGCTCGTGCTCGAGGTCCACGTCCTCGATTGGACCGGCGACCTCTACGATCGCCGCGTCCGTGTCGCGTTCGTCGGCTGGCTGCGCGACGAAGCCAAGTTCGATGGCATCGAGCCGCTCCTCGCGCAGATCCGCGCCGACATCGCGCAAGCGCGCGCGCTGTTCTAAACCGCGACGGGCATCACGCGGCGGCGCACCAGCTTGATGCTGAGCAGCCGGTACAACATCTTGCTGACCTCGAAGCTGCCCATCCGCGACTTGCGCACGATGTCCTTGACGGTGTTCTTGCCGTTGACTTGCTCGAGCACCGCGAGCTCTTCGCGCGTGAGCCGGCCGCGACCCATCTGCGCGACCGAGTCTTCGTTGCGCAGGAACACGACGTCGAAGTTGTCGATCGCGCGCTCGATCAGGTGCCACTCGTCGACGCGGCGATAGCCTTCCATCAGCACCGCTTCGACGTCGAGGCCGAGCGCGGCATCGATCACCGGCGGCGGCAGCTCCCTGCCGGCGGCGAAGCGAAAGCGGCCGTGGCGCCAGCGCAGGATCTCGTAGATCAGCTCGCTCGATTGTCGCGTCAGGCAGCTCTTCAGATCGGTTTCGGCGAGATGGCCGAGCTTGACGAGTTGTTGGCCGATCAAGCGGCCGCCGCTGCCCGAACCGCGCGAC
>DATBAS010000167.1:0-27988 GCA_036271395.1 Kofleriaceae bacterium | reverse complement strand
TACGGGTGCACCTGGCAGTGGCCGAGCCGCTTGACCAAGAGCTGCATCGTGCCGACCGAGTCGTTGACGCCGCGCTGCAGCACCGATTGGTTGCGCGTGATGATGCCGCGCTCGAACACGCCGTCGAGCGCGCGCTTCGTGATCGCGGTGATCTCGTTCGGATGATTGAAGTGCGTGTGGAGCACGACTTCTTTGTGCAGCTTGCGGCCGCGCTCGACCACGGCGGTCAGTGCGTCGAGCCACTCGACATCGGTGATGAGCTTCATCGGCATCACCGCCGGGCCCTTCGTCGCGAAGCGAATGCGACGGATGTTAGGCATCTCGAGCAGCTTGTTGCCGATCAGCGTGATCTGCCGAGCCTTGAGCTGGTAGCTGTCGCCGCCGGAGACGACGATGTCCTCGAGCTCGACGCGCTCCGAGATGTACTGGAACGCGCGGCTCCAGCGATCTTCGGTCGCCTTGAGCGAGACTTTTTCGACTTCGTCGGTGTCGACGCCGACCGCGTAGCTCCGCGTGCAAAACCGGCAGTACACCGGGCACGTGTCGAGCGTGAGGAACAGCGCCTTGTCGGGATAGCGGTGCGTGAGGCCCGACACCGGCGCATCGGCTTGCTCGTGGAGCGAATCGAGCGTGAGCTTCGGATGATCGGGCCAGAGGCGCGACGCGACGGGCACGAACTGGCGGCGCAGCGGATCGTTGTACGGATCCGCCCAATCGATCAGCGACAGCAGGTACGGCGACACGCGGATCGACATCGGCGCGCGCCGAAACCCTTCGATCACGTCGTCGTAGAACGCCTGCGGCACGAGATCCTGCACCGCGGCGAGCAGCTTCTGCGGGTTCGTGATCGAGTTCTTGGCCTGCCACTGATGATCGAGAAACGTAGCTTCGTCGATCTCCCGATACGCGGGAATCTTTTTCCAGAACGGGCCGTCGAGCAGGTTGCGGTGCGCCAACGTCGAAGCGTCGACGAGCGGCTTGATGTGCTTGATCGGCTCGCCATCGCTAAGCGGCGCGCGCCCGATCGTCTTGAGTTGGTCCATGATCTCGTCTCCTCGTAGCGTCGGTAAGTGCAGGAAAACCAGGTTTCCGCTTACGCGACGTCCGGCTGATGAGGAACCGAGCCCAAGTACCACATGATGACCGATGATTATCACGCTATCCTGATGGATGCGACCGGGTTCGAAGGCCGGTGCGGTTGTGACGACGGCACCGACGCGCCAGGTGGTAGCCGCGGCCATCGTGATGCTGGCGCTCGGCGGCTTGGGCGCGGTGAAAGCCGGGCTCGCCGGCGGCGAGTTCACGCTCGATCTCGAGCAGGCGCAGCCGCCGCTCGCCAAGGTCGCTCCGGTGATTCCCGATCCGCACACGCCGCGGCTCGCGCGCCGCGTGTTCGTCGTGATCGTCGACGGTCTGCGCTACGACAAGTCGTTCGAGCTGCCATTCCTCGACGAGCTGCGCCGGCGCGGGGTCGATGCCGAGGCGACGTCGCACTACCCGACGTGGTCGCGGCCGAACTACGTGTCGATCTTGGCCGGCGTGCCGCCGCAGGCGAGCGGCGTGCGTACGAACCACCACGCGACCCCCGTCGAGCTCGACACGCTGATGGATCGCGCGAAGGCGGCCGGCATGCACGTCGCGTGTGCGACGGATTACGACGTGCTGCCGAAGCTGTTCTTGCGCAAGCGCGTGCACGAGGACAGCGTGGCGCCGGTCGCGAGCGCGTCGGTCGACGACGATGACGAGCTCGACATCGACGCGATGGAGAATCCGCTGTCGGATGCAGCCGTGCGCGCGCCCGATGCCAACTTCGTGTCGCCGTTCGACGACGCGCGCTACGCGCCGTGGCCCGGCGGCTTCTCCGAAGCAGGCGCCGCGGTCGCCCAAGGCGACGCCGAGCTCGTCGTGATGTTGGTCGGCGCCGTCGATGCCGCCGGCCACGCGCACGGCGGCGCGAGCGACGACTATCGCGTCGCGGCCGAGATCGCCGATCACGCGCTCGCGCGAGCGCTCGGCCACGTCGATCTGTCGCAAGACGCGATCGTGATCACCGCCGACCACGGCCACACCAACCGCGGCGGCCACGGCGGCATCGAGCCCGAAGTGCTCGGCGTACCGCTGATCATGGCCGGCGCGGGAGTCAAAGCCGGCGCCGACGTCGCCGATGCCAAGTTGATCGACATCGCGCCGACCGTGGCCGCGCTGCTCGGCGTGCCTGCGCCCGGCCACGGGCTCGGGCGCACGCTGACCGAAGTCTTGCAGCTCGACGCGAGCGCGGCCGCGGAGCGCAAAGCCGACGACGCGGTGCGACTCGCGGCCAACCGCAGCACGCTCGCGCGCGCTCGCGCCGCCGCCGACGACGACGTGCGCGCACATCGCGAACAGCGCGTCGGCTCGGTCGTGATCGGTGTGCTGCTCGCGATCGGGTTCGCCATCGTCGCGGTCAAGCGGCGCGTGATGCGGCTCGACTGGCGCGTGCTGCTCGTCTCGGTCCCGGCGTTCTTCATCGTCTACTACGCGACGATCGGCGCGGTCGGCCAGCGATTTTCGCCGTCGCTCGTGCCCGCACAGGGCCACATCGCCGTGACGATGGCGCAGTACGGCATCGCCGCAATGATCGTGCAGCTCGCCGCGAGCTTGTGGGCGTTGCGCGATCAGGTCACGTTCGGCGAGCGCCTCGCGGCGGCGAACGGCGTGGCGTGGATGGGCCTGATGCTCGCGATGCTGCCGGCCGGCTTGGCGTGGGCGTTTTATCCGCCGCCGTATTTCACCGTGCCCGGTCCACACGTGCTCGTGCTGATCCCGGCGGT
Source organism: Kofleriaceae bacterium (assembly GCA_036271395.1). GTDB lineage: Bacteria > Myxococcota_A > Polyangia > Haliangiales > Haliangiaceae > JABFXX01. The sequence continues at coordinate 25,178 of DATBAS010000167.1, read as the reverse complement.
CGAGGTCGCGGTCGCATGCGCGGCGATCGACGTCGCGCTGATCCTCGTCGTCGAGGTCATCGTGTTCATGGCGCGCGCGTGGCAGCACGAATCGCCGTAATCCCGGCGCCGCTCGCGACCTCACTGCGCATGGCCCTCTCGTTGATCGAGTTCACCGCCGCCTGGTGCGGCCCGTGCAAGGCGCTCGCGCCGACCCTGAAAGCCGTCGCCACCGAGTACAAGCTGCCGATCACCGAGATCGACGTCGAGCGCGATCAAGTCGCGGCCGCGCGCTACGACGTGCGCGCGATGCCCACCGTCGTGATCTTGCGCGACGGTGCCGAGATCGGCCGGATGGTCGGCGTGCGGTCGCGCGCCTACCTGTCCGGAATGCTCGATCGTGCGCTCGCCGGTGACGTCGCGATCGCGTGATAGGGACGGCCTACACTCGCCGATGTTCGAACGCGCGGGAGTTTTGTTCGCGGTAGTCCGTGCCTCATCGCATGAATGATCTCGCGATCCACGCGACAAGTTTCGTTAGTGTAGACCGTCCCCGGGCTTGACGGTCTCGACCAGGAGCTCGACGAGGCCGGATTTCACGAGCGCGATGTACGCCGCGGCGATCACCGCGATCGCACACAGCGCGAGATGCGCCACCGATCGCAGCCGCGTCGGTCGGCCGCGCGTTGCGAGCAGCGCGAGCGTGGTGCCGGAGAGCCACGCGACGCCGATGCCGGCCGCCGAGATCGCGACGACAGCCGGCGCGATCAACCGATTCGCCGTCGCCGCGACGGCGACGAGCACCCCCGCGATCGGCATCGCGAACCACAGCTCGACCGGCGGTGCGAGCTTCGGCCGCATCCAGCCGCCGCGCAGCGCGACTTCGAGCAGCGACGCGAGCAGCAACGCGAACGCGAGCACGACGGCGACGTACGCGACCGCATCGAGCCGCGAATGCGCGCGGCCGCGCCGGGCCGCTTGCACGAGCTCGTCGCGCACGGTACGCGCGTCGGCGGTGTCGGCGGGCAGTGCGCTCGCGAGCGCTTCGGCGCGTGCCCATTGCTGCGCGTCGAGAGCGCAGCCGGCGGCGTCGCGCGCCGCTTCGCGCGCCGGTTCGCTGCGAGGCCACGTCGCGATCACACGCGCGTAGCGAGCCTGCGCGTCGGCGAAGCGGCCGGTGCGGCGCAGCCACTCGGCGAGCCACAATGCGGCTCGCGGCGCGCCACTCCAGCTCGCGGTCGCGGCCAGCGCGTCGCCGCGCACGATCGCGTCGTCGGGTCGCAAGTGATCGGCCGCCGCCACGAGCTTCGCGAAGTCGCGCGCCGCGGTCGCGTTGTCGCCGACGAGCGGGCCCAGCTCGCTCGCCCGACGAGCCGCACCGACTGCCGCCGCCGAGCTCGGCGCGTCGCGGAGAATCCTGCGATAGAGCGCGAGCGCGTGCGCCGGATCGGCGAGCTTGTCCTCGCAGGCGCGCGCTGCAGCGTAGAGCAGCTCCGGCGACGCCGCCGAGCCGGCTTCGATCGTATCGACCGCGGCGGCGACCTCACGCGGATCGTTGGTCGCGAGCTCGTCCGCGACATCGCCGAACGCGACGCGCGACATCACGAGCAACGCGACGACGAGCCGCTTCAGTCGGAGCCCTCGCCGCGATGGATGCCGAGCGCCCGCAGCTTCTTGTGGAGGTTCGTGCGTTCGATGCCGAGCGCTTGCGCGGTGCGCGAGATGTTCCAGTCGAACTCGGCGAGCCGGATGCGAATGAACTCGCTCTCGACCTCTTCGCGGAACTCGCGCAGGCTCTTGCCGGCGTAACGACCGAGGTCGATCGCGTTGACCGGGCCCGACCCCGAGCTGCTATTGCGCTGCGATGCCGGCCGCGGTCCACCGAGATACGGCGGCAAATCGCGCTCGCGGATCACCTCGTCGCTCATGATCACGAGCCGCTCGACGACGTTGCGCAGCTCGCGCACGTTGCCCGGCCATTCGTATTGCTTGAGCCGCTCGAGCACGGGGTCGTCGACGGGCTTGTAACCGAGCCCGTTCTCGTCGCAGCACTCGCGTACGAACGACTCGACGAGCAGCGGGATGTCATCGGCGCGCTCGCTGAGATCGGGGGAGCGGATCGGCACGACGTTGAGTCGAAAATACAGATCCTCGCGGAACGCGCCGGTCTTGACCATCTCCTCGAGATCGCGATTGGTCGCGGCGACCACGCGGCAATCGGTGCGCAGACTCTTCTCGCCACCGACGCGCGTGAACTCGCCGGTCTGCAACACGCGCAAGACTTTGGCCTGCGCCGACAGCGCCATATCGCCGATCTCGTCGAGAAACATCGTGCCGCCATCGGCGACCTCGAACAACCCGCGCTTCTTCGCGATCGCGCCGGTGAACGCGCCGCGCTCGTGGCCGAACAGCTCGCTCTCGATCAGCTCGGGCGGGATCGCCGCGCAGTTAACCTTGACGAACGCGCCACTCGCGACGCTGGAGTTGCGGTGGATCGCGCGCGCGATCAGCTCCTTGCCGGTGCCGCTCTCGCCGGTGATCAAGATGCGGCTCTTGGTCGGCGCGACTTTCGCGATCTGGCGGCGCAGCTCGTTCATCACCGCCGTGCTGCCGAGCAATTCCCAGCGCGCTTCGGCGGCGTGCCGCAGCGTGTTGAGCTCCTTCGCCATGCGGCGGCGCTCGAGCGCGTTGCGCACCGTCACCATGACGCGGTTGCGATCGAGCGGCTTCTCCATGAAGTCGAACGCACCGAGCCGCGTCGCCGAGACCGCGTCGTCGATCGTCGCATGGCCGCTGATCATCACGACCGGAATGTCGGCCGTGCGCGCGCCGTCTTCGCGCGGCGACTTGAGCGTGCGCAAGACATCGAGCCCGTTGTCGTCGCCGAGCTTGACGTCGAGCAGGATCACGTCGACCGCTTCGCGCGACAGCACCGACTCCGCCTCCGCGGCGGATCCGGCTTCGTGCACGACGTGGCCCTCGCCTTCGAGCACCATGCGCAACGTGCGGCGGATGTTGCGCTCGTCGTCGACGATCAGCACCGGCTCGGCAACGACTTCATCCGCCATCCTGATCCTCCTGCGCGAGCCGAGCGCGACGACGCGTGTTCCACCAGAATAGTGCGGCGAGCAACACGATGCCCGCACCGACGAACACCGGGCGGCGATCCGGCGGCGCCGGCGGCAGCGCGACGTCGATCGGCGGCAACGTGCCGCGCGGCATCTCGCTCATCGTCGGCAATTGATATGACGAGCCGGCCGGCTGCGCCGAGGCCACACCGCATGCGAGCACGATCGCGAGGACGAGCTGCTTCATCGCAAACCTCCGAGCAGCTGCGTACACGCGGCCTCGCACACTTTCGGCTCGCGCTCGTTCCACATGCACGCGAGCGCGCGGACATCGCCGGTCTTCGCGAGCAGCGCGCGCAACCGGCCGCGATACGGCTGCTTCGCGAACGCGAATGCGAGCTCGCCACGCTCGGCGACCTGCGGCTTGGCGATCTCGCTCGCGGTCACGCCGAGCTTTTGCACGCCGGCGACGAGCTGATCGGCGGCGACATCGATCGACGCGGCCGCGCCGTGTAGCTCGAGCCACAGCGCGTAGCATCCGCGCGCCGGTTCGGCCCACGCTTCGCTTGCGGTCGTCGCCGATCCCACCGCATCGCTCGCCGCTTTCGCGAGCTCCGGCGCGCTTCGCCAGCCCGCCGGGACCTGCAGCTGCGATGGTGCCGCTTCGCTGCGCCCGCACGCCGCGCACGCGATCGCGCACGCGATCAGCCGAAGCTGAGCCATACCTTTTGGCCGTCCTCGACGCCGAGCCGCTTGCGCGCATCTGCGCCGAGCGCGACTACGCCGGCTTCCGGCGTCGCGGCTCGCGTGCTGATCGCGCGAAATTGCGGCTTCGCGTCGACCTCAGCGCCTACGATCGCCCAGCGCTTGCCGTCGCTCTCGGCCGCGCGCACCACGACTTCTTTCGCATCGTGCACGACCGTGATGTCGTCGGTCGCGGCGATGAAGTGCGGGCCGCCGTCGAACGGATCGATCTGGCCGCCGTACTCGAAGCCGATCCGGCGCAGCATCTTCTCGACGCCTTTGGTCTCCTCGCCGACCTGGCCGATGATCTCGCGCACGTCGCCGGGAAGCAGCTCGGTGTGGATCGGGTCGTCGGGGAACAACGCGTGGATGAACTCCTTGTTGTCCTTCGACATCCGGTCGGCCTCTTGATACGTCAGGCCGGTGAAGCGGCGGCCGAGCGCCTCCCACAGCTTCGACGTGCCATCGGGTTCGAGCGGCGGCAATAGCTCCGACAGGACGTGGTCGCGAAACAGCGACCGGTGCATCCGCATGAACAAGAACCGCACGTACGACAGCGCCTTGCCGAGCGACTCGCTGTTGCGGCGATACTCCGGCAGCAAGATCAAGCCGCCGATCTCCGTCGGACCGTTGTAGTTGTAGCCGATGCGCAGCACCGGATGGACGAAGTAGCGATCGAGTGTGACCGAGTAGCGCTCGTCATTCTCGACGCGAAAGAAGATGTGCGGCGCGCGCTTGGTGCCGTGCTGCGCGTAGATCATGGACGTGCCGATGATCCGCTGGTTGTCGAGATCTTCGAGCACGAACACGAACTCGCGATCGGCGACCGCGAGCTCGGCGGTGAACGAGCGCTCCGCGCGATCGAGCAAGCCGGCGATCGCCGTGCGATCGGCGGGCAGGTTGACGGTGTCGAGGTGCTCGGCGACCGCGAGCACCTGATCGACATCTTCACGATACGCTTGGCGAATCCGGAACACGACTCCGGCGCACCCTAGCAGATTTAGGGCATCGCGGCGGCGATCGAATGCGCGAGCGCCGTCGGGTCCGGCGCCGCATCGGCGATCCAATCGGCCAGCCCCGGCGGCAACCGCTCGAGCGCGAGTTGCCAGCTCGGGATGATCCGAATCCGCCGCTGATGCGATTCTTTACGCCGCTCGTTCTCGGCGTCGATCCAGTCGAGGATCTGCGGCAGCGCTTCCGCCGTCGCGGTCTTGATGTCGTGCATCAACAACACGTTGCGGCCGGTCATCTTGCCGACCGCCTTCTCGACGTAGTCGAGCGCCTTCTGCGTGTTGTTGTGCTTCCACTCCTGCGGATCGAGATCCCAGTGGAAATGCGTGAGATGCCGCTCGGCGAGCATGGTCTCGACGCGCTCGCAGCGCACGCCGAACGGCGTGCGGAACCACACCGTCGTGAACCCGCCGGTGACCTTCTCGATCTGCGCTTTGCCATCGTCGATGTCGTGCGCGGCCTTGTCATCGTCGAGCGACTTCTTGCACAGATCTTTGTGCGTCATCGTGTGGTTCGCGACGATGTGGCCTTCGCGCAGCTCGCGCGCGATGATCGCGGGCGCCTCTTTGGGGAAGTTGGTGATCCGGTCGCCGACGAGAAAGAACGTCGCGTGGATGTGGTGCTTCGCGAGCGCGTCGAGTACCAGCGGCGTGGTCCGCGGGTTGGGCCCGTCGTCGAACGTGAGAATCAGCTCGGGATCGCCGGACATCGTCGGGCCCGCCGCCGGCGACGGCCAGCCCCGCGGATGCTTCTTCTTTACTTGGTCGGGCTTCGTCGGATCGTCGGGATCGGGCTTCGGATGATGCTTCTTCGCGTGCGCCGACGCGGCGAACAGCAACAACCAGCAACAGACGAGCGCGCGGCTCACTACCTTCCATTAACACGCGGCGCTGACGTGGCATTCTTTTCGTCATGATCGACTTCGGCGAAATCGAACCGCCGCGCGTGCAGCTCGCAAATCTCCCGACGCGCGGGCACTGGCTGCGCTTCGCGGCGCCGCGCAAGATCTGGGTCAAGCGCGACGATCAGACCGGCAGCGAGCTCTCGGGCAACAAGGTCCGCAAGCTCGAGTACCTGATGGCCGAGGCGCTCGCGCACGAAGCGACGCACGTCATCACGTGCGGCGGCGAACAATCGAACCACGCGCGCGCGACCGCGATGGCGGCGACGCAGCTCGGCATGCGCTCCGTGCTGATCCTGCGCTGCGACGATCCGGCGCACCCGCCCGCGACGACCGCGAACATCTTGCTCGACCGGCTCGCCGGCGCCGAGATCCGCTGGATCTCGCGAGCCGCGTGGCGCGACCGCAATCGCTTGCTCGCCGAAGCCGCCGACGGCATTCGCGCCGACGGTGGCCGGCCATACGTCATTCCCGAGGGCGGCTCCAACGCGCTCGGCAGCTGGGGCTACATGCGCGCGATGCTCGAGCTCGCCGGCGATCTCGAAGGCATCGCCGCGCCGGACCATCCGGTGACGATCGTCTACGCGTGCGGCTCGGGCGGCACCGGCGCCGGGTTGATCCTCGCCCACAAGCTGCTCGGTCTGGCCAAGCGCGGCATCCGGCTCGCCGGCATCAACGTGTGCGACGATCGCCCGTACTTCGTCGATGCGATCGGCCGGATCTGCGCCGACGCCGAGGAACGCTGGCAGCTGCCGATCCACGTCACGCCCGACGACATCGACATCGTCGACGGCCACGTCGGTGCGGGTTATGCGAAGAGCCGGCCCGAAGAGCTCGCCACGATCCGCGACGTCTGCCGCAGCGACGGCATCGTGCTGGACCCGGTTTACACTGGCAAAGCCTTTCACGGTGTCGTGCAGGAGCTTCGGCGCGACAGCGATCGGTTCGGCGCGGCCGTCGCGTTCGTACACACCGGCGGGATGTACGGTCTGTTTGCCAACCCGGAGCAGATGGCGGCGGTGTTATAAAAGCATCGTGCGGCGCCTCACCATCGTCGGCATCATTTGCTGCTCGCTCGTCGCGCACGCCGACGGCAAGAAATCGCGCACCGTGGCGCAAGCCTTGTCGGGAGGCGGCACGGCGCTCGCTTCCGTGCTCGTGCTCGCCGGCTTTCTCGGCGCACCGTCGGGCGAAGAGTTCGAGAAGCCGGTGCTCTACACGGGCATCGCGACCGCCGCGATCCTGCCGTCGCTCGGCGAGGTTTATGCCGGCGAATACCTGACCTACGGCATGGCCGCACGCGTGTTCGCCGCCGGGCTCGCGACCGTCGCGTTGACCACGCAGATGAAGACCGAGACCTGCGACGACGCGACGATGGCGAACCAGCAATGCACGAAGCTGCAGGGTGCGGGCTATGCGCTCATGGGCATCGCCGCGATCGCGTTCGTCGGCGGCATGGCCTACGACGTCCAAGATGCCGGCAATGCGGCCGATCGCTGGAACGTGGCCCATGGCTTCACCGCGACGATCGTGCCGACCGCGTTCGTCACGCCGAACGGCCAGACCGTGCCGGGCCTCGCGCTCGGCGGCCGGTTCTAGTCGCGTCGTCGTGCTCGTCGCGGCCGGCCGAGGTCGCGCGCGCTTATTGCTGAGCGACGAGCTCTTCGAGCTGCGCCGAGAGCTCGGCCGGCGAGATCGCGCCGACGTGCGGGCGGCCGACCATGCGGTGCATGCGGTCGTAGACGAACGTCGTCGGCAGTGCCTGCGGGTAGCTGAACGCGACCATCAGATCCGAGTTGCCGCGCACGATCGGAAAGCTCATCTCGTGATCGCTCTGGAAGTTGAGCAGCTCGTTATCCGCGACGTTGTTGTCGGCGAGCACGCCGAGGATCAGCACGCCTTTGGATTTGTACTGGTCGTACAGCTTCGACAGCGCCGGAATCTCCTGCTGGCACGGGTGGCACCAGGTCGCCCAGAAGTTGACGAGCACGACCTTGTCTTTGAGATCGGCGAGCGTGTACGCCTTGCCGCTCGTGTCGACGTACTTGACGTCGGGCAGGCAGTCTTCGCCATGCTTGGTGTCGCACGCCGACGCCTGCGTCGCGCCGATCGTGATCTTGTTCGACGTGCCGGACAGGTGCACGAACAAGAAGATCAAGATGCCGACCGTGCCGGCGAGCAGAACTCCGATCAACGCCTTGGTGCTCATCGAAACCTCAACAAAGACGACTCTAGATCATCTGGTGGCACGAAACCCAACAGCTCGATGCAGGTGGCGGCGACATTCGCGATTCCGGCGGCCTTCGCGCGCTCGGGATCGATCTCGTAGCGGTCGCCTCGCATCGGATCGTGGATGAAGAATGGCACGGGCGACAGCGTGTGGCTGGTCTTCGCAACCGGCGTGCCCGATGCGTCGCGTAGGACCTTGCCCTTCTTGTCGCGCTGAAACATCTCGTCGGCATTGCCGTGGTCGGCCGTAACTACGAGAATTCCTTGCAGCTCGTCGATGGCCTTCGCGAGCCGAGCGAGCTCGAGGTCGACGGCCTCGACGGCGACGACCGTCGCATCGAAGCGACCGGTGTGGCCCACCATGTCGCCGTTCGCGTAGTTGACGCGCGCGAACCGGTACTTGCCGGTGCGCAGCTCGGCGATCAGGCGATCGGTGATCTCCGCCGCCTTCATCCACGGCCGCTGGTCGAACGGCACGCGATCGGATGGCACTTCGATATACGTCTCGGTGCCCGCGTCGAACTTGCCGCTGCGGTTGCCGTTCCAGAAGTAGGTGACGTGGCCGTACTTCTGCGTCTCGGAGATCGCGAGCTGCGTCACGTGATCGGCCGCCAAGAGCTCGCCCATCGGCCGCTCGATCTCCGGCGGCGAGACGAGATAGTGCGCGGGAATGTGCAGATCGCCGTCGTACTCCATCATGCCGGCGTAGAACACGTCGGGCTTGCGCACGCGATCGATCTTGTCGAGCTCGGCGTCGTCGAACGCGCGCGAGATCTCGATCGCGCGGTCGCCGCGGAAGTTGAACATCACGACCGCGTCGCCGTCCTGCATCGGCGCTTTGGGCTCCACGGTAAATGCCCCGAGATCTTGATCGGTCGCGTCGGGCTTCTCGGCGCGCAACGCCGCGAGCGCGGCGCTCGCCGACGGATACGACGGCGCGTCGGCGAGCACGTGCGTGTGCCAACCGCGCTCGACCATCGCCCAATCGGCTTCGTAGCGATCCATCGTGATGACCATGCGGCCGCCGCCCGACACGATGCGCGCGTCGATCGATGGGCTAGAGCTGCGCACGCCGGTGAGAAACCTCTCCGTGCGATCGAGAAATTCCTGCGCGGAGCGCGGCGGAACGTCGCGGCCATCGAGCAGCGCGTGAACGTAGAGCCGCTTGCAGCCCGCCTTCGCCGCGGCGCCGAGCATCGCCTCGAGGTGGTCCAAGTGGGAGTGGACGTTGCCGTCGGAAAGCAGGCCGAGGAAGTGAACGGCCCCGCCTCGGGCGCCGCGCTCGATCACGCGCTTCCACGTGTCGCCTTCGAACAGCGCTCCCGATTTGATCGCGCGGTTCACCAGCATCGCGCCCTGCGCATAGACTTTTCCGGCGCCGAGCGCGTTGTGACCGACCTCGCTGTTGCCCATGTCGTCATCGGACGGCAAACCGACTGCTCGACCATGCGCTCGCAATTCGGCGCGTACGCCGGGCACCCAGAGCCGGTCCATCGTCGGGGTCGCTGCGATCGCGACCGCATCGGCTTCGTCGCCCGCCCCGCGACCGATCCCATCCATGACGACCAGAACGACCGGGCCCTTCGGCGGGCCCTGCCGGGGGTGACGACGCATGCGCGGACCTTAGTACGAGAAGCAGGTTTACACAGCGCATCCCGGCGTCAGCGCCGTTCTTCGACCCAGATCCACTGTTCTCACGTACTTCGCGTTGGCATTCCCCGCGCAATAGGGTCGGTCATCATGAAAACCATCAAGCCCAAAGATCTCAATGTCACGACTGGTGGATTCGGCTGGGGCGGGTTCTACCGCGCCGAAGCCCTTGCGAGCGCGATCAACGGCTACCCGCCGGCGGTCCCGTACGCGCCGTACGCGGTGCCGTACGCGGCGCCCGTCGGCTACGGCGGTTGGGGCGGCGGCTGGGGCGGCGGCCGCGGCTTCCGCCGCTAACGCGCGTCGAGCTCGGTCACGACGCGAACGAGCTCGCGATTGAGCTCGTCCGGGTGCTCGCGGTGCATGAAATGCCCGCCGGGCACCTGGACGACTTCATATGAGGCCGTGAAGCAGTGACGCGCTTTCTCGTACGCGCGCGGCGCGACCATGTCGTGCAGGCCCGCGAACGAGACGGTCGGCACGGTGATGCGGTGTCTGTGCGACTCGGGCAAGCCGAGACCGATCGCGGCGTAATAGGCGCACGCGGCTTCGGCCGAGCCCGGCTCGCGCAGCGACGCCTTCACCGCTTCGGTCTCACTCGCGGGGATCTCGCGCCAGCTCGGCGACCAGCGATGCCAGAGCTCGTCGACGTACGCGAAGTTCGTCGCGCGCAGCTTCGCACCGGCCGACTTGCGACGCAGCGTCGCGAAGTGGCGCAGCTTCCACACCAGCGCGGGAGTCGGCTTCATCGATCGCGGATGCGGAATCGCGAGCGTGATCAACAGCCGGATGCGATCGGGTCCTTGCGACGCAGCCGAATACGCCGCGCTCGCACCCCAATCGTGACCGACGAGGATCGCGGGCTTGCCACCGCCGAGCGCGTCGATGATGCCGAGCGCATCGCGGCCGAGCGTATCGCTGTCGTACTTGCCATCGCTCGCGAGCGAGCTCGGCGCGTAGCCGCGCATGAACGGCGCGACCGCGCGATAGCCCGCGTTCGCGAGCGCGGCCATCGCCCGATCCCACGTCTTCGCCGTATCTGGGAAGCCGTGCAGCAGCACGACCAGCGGCTTGTCGGCATCGCCTTCACTCAGGTAGGCGAAGTCGATCCCGTTCGCGGTGATGTGGTTCACGGCTTCGTGGCTTTGAGCGGCGCGTCGGCGTCGATTCTCTGATAGTTCGGCACGCTGCGCTCATCGAACTCGAACGAGCTGTCTTTGATCTCGGTCTTCCAGTCCGGCCTCACGAACGTGAAGTGGTTCACGTTGTTCGACGAGTCGACGATGATCGACTGCTTCGCGTGGAAGTCCGACTTGTCGACGACGAGATAGAGGTTCTTGTACTGCGCGGACGGCTGCTTCGGCGTCAGCTTGAGCACGAGGTCGCCTTTGTCGCCGTAGGTGTTGCTGCTATCGAGCTCGGCGTTGAACTCGGCTTTTAGATCGCCCTTGCCGTAGAGGAAGCTCACCGCGACCGGCATCACATCGTTCGTGAGGTTCTTCTTGATGAACTGAAGGTTCCCGGGCTCGACGTCGAACAGCGTCGTGCCGTTCGAGATGAACGCCTTCTTCAAGACGTCCTTGTTGTTCTTCTTCTCGATGTAGTCCCACCGCATCTTGCCGGGCTTCTTGAGCCAGACCGTGCCGGTGCTGGTCTTGTCGGTGCCGAACTGCGCGTTGTGCACCGTTTGCGAGAACGTCGCGGTGACGTTGGTGATGTTCGCGTAGAACTTTTGAACCTGGTCGACGACGTCGTTGGCGACCGGCGCGGCATGCGCCACCGGCGCCCTCACCGTCGTAGCGGCCGCACATGCGAACAGCGACAAGACGAACAACCTCGTGAGCTTCATGGCGATCCACCTGTTGGTAGCACGGCGTCTCATTCGTTACCCTAAGTACAGATGAGACTCGTGGCGATAGCCGCGGTTGCGGCGGCGTGCGGCGGGCCACAGCGCGCTGAAATTCCGGGTCGCGACGACTCCGCGAATTTAACCACCGGCGCGACGCTCGCACCCGAGGACGATGACGAGCCGCGCCCGAGCTACGCCAAAGATCAGCTCGAGCAGGCGCTGATCGCCGAGCGCGGCGCCGAAGCCACCAACGAGCGACGCGTCGCCGCGAGCCCGGATGATTCCGCGCGCGCCGACGATCTCGCCGTGCGCCGCCGCTTCATCGCGTCGCTGGAGAGCTGCCAGGCCGCGAATCACCACTGCCCGCCGCGCCTCGACGATCCGAAATGGACGTGGGATCCGACCTCGCCGGCGATCGACCCCGACAAGCCGCCGATCAGCTCGCCGCTGCGCTTCGACCTCGACAGTTGGCGCACGATCGCCGACGAGCTCCACGGCCTGGCGTGCGGTTGTCGGACACGGACGTGCGTCGATTCGCTGGAGCTCACGATCCAGCTGCTCGAAGCGCGGCCGATGCAGGACGTCGAAGCCGACGATGCTGCGAGCGCATCGATCACCGGCGCGCGCGAGTGCTTGTTCCGGCTGCGCGGCCGGCGCTGATTTACGGCCCGACGTCGATCCAGTCGAGGTTGAGATAATTCGAGCTGTTCAGCGAGCTGTTGTAGATGAGCGAGATCGTGTTCGCGCCGGCGTTCAGCGTCACCGGGATCGCGACGCTCGCCCACGTGTCCCACGAGCCGGTCGAAGCGAACGTCTGCGTCGCGACGGCGTTCGCGCCGTTGATGTACACGAGCCGCGCGCCGTCGCCCGCACCCGCCGAATAGCGAATCGTCAGCGTGTACGAGCCGGCCGACGCCACGCTGGCCGTGAAGTCGACCCATTGCCCATCGCTGCTCCAGCCGGCGAGATAGCCCCAGCCCGAGTAGCCGGCGTGCGCCGCCTCGAGCCCGACCGCGTGCACGACGCCATCTTCGGCTTCGAGGTGCGTGCTCGTCGGCACGTACGCGCCGCGTGTCGCCGCGTAGATGTCGAGCGCCATTGCCGCAGAGCTGTCGGCGTCGATCGACGTCGAGCTCACCGGCGGGCCGGCCCAATCGGTCGCGAACGTGCCCGAGCTCGCGCGCGCGTCGGTCCAGATCGCCTGCGCGCTCGCGTCGAGCACCGCGGCGTAGCGCGAATCCGGCGACACCGCCTGCAGCGCCGCGAGATAGCGATAGCCGATGCCTTTGAACTGCTGGCAGTCGCCCGTGCAGCCGGTGTTCGTGCCGTCGTTCAAGATCCCGTTCTTGACCTGCGCGGCGAGCACGTGGCCGGCGACGTGGTTCGCGTCGGTGAGGTAGCTCGCGTCGTTCGTCGCGCCGTACAGCGCGACCGCCGCGCCGATCAAGAGGCCTTCGTTGTAGGTGAAGTTGTAATTCACGACGGTGCCGTTCGGCAGCACATGATCGGACACCGCGAACGTCGTCGGGTTCACCATCGTCGCGAACCAGTACGTGTAGACCTGTTTCGCGAACGTCAGGTACGCGCTGTCACCGGTGCGCGCCGCGAGCTGCACGCCGGCGATCACCGGACCGGCGTTCGCCGCGGTCGCCTTTTGCGTGTGCGGCCGGTCCCACCAGATGCCGCCGGGATGCGCGCCGCAGCAGGTCGTGTCCCACGCGGCTTCGATGTCGGCGTAGAGCGCCTTCGCTTCGTCGAGATATTTCTGCTCGTGCTCGAGGTCGTACGCGCGGATCAACGCGAGCGTCATCCAGTTCTCGTCATCGTAGTAATCGCGCGACCAGCCGATCGCGCTCTGGACCAGGTACATCGCCTCGATCCAGCCCGCGTAACGCGCGCCCATCGTGCGCGCGACGCCGTCTTCGACCGCATCGAGCGCCTGCGCGAACGTCCAATAGCCGGTCACGCCGCCGTTCGATGGCGCCATCGATTCCATGTACGTCGCCGGCTGCGACCAGAACGCGATCAACATGTGCGCGAGCGCATCGTCGGCACGCTGGTTCCACAGCGCCGCGTCGCTGCCGGCCGGCATCGCGTCGGCCGGCGGTGCATCGCTCGAGCTCGCCGCGTCGACCGACGAAGCGCCGTCGGGCGCGCTCGCCATGTCCGCCGCCGGATGACCACACGCGGCAATCGCGATCGCAACGAGCCAGGAGCGCACGTTCGCACATCGAGCAAGCTTCGTACCCGCGATCGCCGACGCTGTTCCGCGCGGTTGCAGCGCGACTGCAACCAGTCGTGGTCACACGTCGAACGTCGATTGCACGACCGGGTTGCCGTAGTCCTCGGTGTTCGCCGGCCAGCCGCCGGTGCGAACCTCGAGGTTAGGCAACGGCGAGAACGTGCCGATGCCGTGCGAATGACCGCACAAGACCAGCACGTGCTGGTCGGGGTGCGCGCGCGCGTACTCGAGCAGCACCTCGCCGGTCGCGATGCACGTGAACCACGGCTGCCACGCCGCACTCGACGGCTCGCCGGCATACACGCACGCTTCCGGAAACGGCGGGACGTGCGTGAGCACGAGCAGCTGCTCGGTCGGCGGGACCTCTGCGAGGCGCCCCCGGAGCGCGCGCGCCTCGTTCGCGCCGAACCGCTGGAGCAGCGCGATGCGTGCGTCGCGGTCTTTGGCCTTGCGAAAGTCGTCGATCAGCTGCCAGTCGCTGAGGTGCACGGCCGAGTCGAGATCGCCGCAGCGCGCGTCGCCCCAGCCGTCGATGCCGAGCATCACGGTGCCCGAGGAGAGCCGCATCGGCGCGTGGGCCGGCAGCCACGTCGCGTTGTCGTCATCGAGCCGCTCCATCGCGCCGCGCACGGCCGCGACGCTCGAGCGGTAATAGTCGTGGTTGCCGAGCACGAAGTAGATCGGCGCGATCGTGCCGAGCTCGGCGACGAACTTCTGCACGCTCGGCGCCTCGCCGATGTCGCCGGTGACGAGCAGCACTTGCGGTTGCTCGGCGCGCACGCAGTCGTAGAACGCCTGCAGCGCGAGCGGGCGCAGGAAGTTCAAGTGGATGTCGGTGAGCCACGTCGCCCGCACGTGCAGCGAGAATACTACGCGGTCGCGATGAGCACTTCGCGCTTGTTGGTGTGATCGGGCGGGCTGACGACGCCCTGCTTTTCCATTTCCTCGACGATCCGCGCGGCGCGGTTGTAGCCGATGCGCAGCTGGCGTTGCACCCACGAGATCGACGCATTGCGCGTGGTCGTGACGATGTACACGGCCTTGTCGTACATATCGTCATCGGACTTGCCCTGCGGCAGTTGCATCTGGCCCTCGCCGTCTTCATCGTCGCGCGGCTTGACGATGTCGAGGTTGTAGACCGGCCGGCCCTGCGTCTTCAGGAACTCGACGACCCTGTGGATCTCGACCTCGTCGACGTAGCAGCCGTGCAAGCGCTGCGGCGCGCCGCCGCGATCGGAGAACAGCATGTCGCCGGCGCCGAGCAGCGCTTCGGCGCCGTTCTGATCGAGGATCGTCCGCGAGTCGATCTTCGACGTGACGTGGAACGCGATGCGCGACGGAAAGTTCGCCTTGATGAGGCCGGTGATCACGTCGACCGACGGCCGCTGCGTCGCGAGGATCAAGTGAATGCCCGCGGCGCGCGCTTTTTGCGCGATGCGCGCGACGCTGGTCTCGACTTCTTTCGGCGCGCACATCATCAAATCGGCGAACTCGTCGATCACCACGACGATGAACGGCAGCTTGTGGTGCGTGACCGGCACGACTTTCTCGCGCGCGTCGGCGGCTTCGGGCGAATCCGCCGCCACCGCCTTCGACAGATCATCCTCGAGCGCCGCCGCGGCGGCTTCGGCGGCCACGCGCAGCTTGTCGGCTTCGAGCTTGGCCTGCTGCTTCGCAATCTTCTCGTTGAACCCGGCGATATCGCGCACGCCCATCTGCGCGAGCAAGTCGTAGCGTCGCTCCATCTCTTCGACGGCCCAGCGCAGCGCCAAGTTCGCCTTTTTCGGATCGGTCACGACCGGCAACAGCAGATGCGGCACGCCCTCGTAGATCGACAGCTCGAGCATCTTCGGGTCGACCATGATCATCCGCACTTCTTCGGGCGAGCAGTGGTAGAGCAGCGACGTGATCATCGCGTTGACCGCGACGGATTTGCCCGAGCCGGTCGTGCCGGCGACGAGCAAGTGCGGCATGCGCGCGAGATCGACGACGGCCGGGCCGCCTTCGATGTCCTTGCCGATCGCCATCGGCAGCTTGCTACGGCCCTTGCGGAACGACTCGTCGGCGAGGATCTCCTTGAGGAACACTTTCTCGCGGGTCTTGTTCGGCACCTCGATGCCGACCGCGGCCTTGCCCGGAATCGGCGCGACGATGCGTACGCGCAGCGCTTCGAGTGCGAGCGCGAGGTCGTCGGTGAGGTTGACGATCTTGTTGACGCGCGTGCCCGGCGCCGGCGCGAACTCGTACATCGTGACGACCGGGCCCGGCCGGATCGCGACGACGTCGCCCTTGACGCCGTAGTTCTCGAGCGTCTGGGTCAGCTTCGCCGATAGCTCGAGCATCGCGGTCTTGTCGATGCCGCTCGACGACGCGACATCGTAGTTGAGCAGCTGGATCGACGGCAGCTGATAGTCGCCGTCGCCGAGCTTGATGAACGACTGCTGGCGCTCTTGCTCCGCCGCCTTCTCCTTCGCCGCCATCTGCGTCGCATCGGCGTGCGCGAACTTCGGCTCGAAGATCATCGGGCCATCGACGGTGTCCGACTGCGGCTCCGCAATCGGAGGTGCTTCGGTGCCGGCGGCCAGCCGCTTCTTTTTCGGCGGCAGCTCGACCGCATCGGACGGCTGTACCGCGATGCCCGGCTCGGTCTTCTTCTTCTTGCGCTTCGGCGTGGCGAGCTCGACCACCTCGATCGGATTCGGGATCGTGCGCTCGAAGATCGCGGGTTCGGGTCCCTGCTCGTCGGCAGATGCTTCGAGCACGTCTTCGTCGACGACTTCGATCTCGGCGATCACGTCGTCGTCGTCGAGGGCCTCTTCATCATCTTCATCCGCGCCGCGCTCCGGCATGATGGCGCGCAACACATCGGCCCAGAACCGCAGGAACGCGGCGCCGGCCGTACGGACCGCAGCGCCGGCCGCGCGCAACACCGCGCCGATCGCGTGAAGGACATCGCGCATGCGTAGCGGCGTCGCGATCACGACCGCGACGACCAAGCCGACGAGCGCGAGCAGCGCCGTGCCGGCCGTGCTGATCATCGCGCGCGAGATCTCGGCGAGGTGCTCGCCGAGCGCGCCACCCGGTCCGTGACCGGCGACGCGGTAGTGCGGCGCGATCAGGTGCACGAGCATCGCGAGCGAGACCACGCCGAGCACGCAGCCGATCCAGATCATCATCGGCACGATCGGCTCGCGATCGAGCAGCATCCGCACGGCCGCGATCGCGCCCAACGCGATCAGCAGGTAGCCGCACACGCCGGCCAGGCCGTAGTAGTGAGCCGCGACCGAGCGGCCGAATGGACCCATCACCAGTGCGTTCGCCTGCAGCGAGATCATCGAGATCAGCAGGAACAGCGCGATGCCCAACGCCACCACGCCGAACACTTCGCTTCGCTGCTCCGATTTACGGCCGTTGCCAGCGCGCTTCGGCGGCGAAGTATCTGGAACTCGTCGATTTTTAGACATGGCCGTGGAGGTATTTATCCTACACGGCTACACATGTCGGCCCAAGTTTCTGCGCTAGATGTTATCCGGCGGGAACTTCTGCGGAAATTTCGGCAGCGGCGCATTTCCGCCGATGTCGGGCGGGGTTGGCAACGTCGGCGGCGTTGCAGACGGATGCGCGAAGTCGAACGCGTCGATCAGGTTGCCGAACGTCTTCATGCGCCACGCGGAGATGTTTGCGGGCGTGATGCCCGTCATCGAGCCCAAGCAGCGAAGCAGCGACGTGTGATCGTAGTTGTTCGAGATCACGCGGCCACCGGTCGACCACTTCGAGATCAGGAGGCACGGCACCCGAAACCCAGGGCCCGCGCTCGCGTAGTTGCCGGTGTACGTCTTGCTCTTGATCCACTCGCCCGGCGTGTTCTTCGGCGGCGCCGGCGGCGCCACGTGATCGAAGCAGCCGCCGCATTCGTCGTACGTGAGTAGGATCGCGGTGTCGTTCCAGCGCTCGGGGTTCGACAGCACCGCGCCGATCTTGCGCGACAGCCAATACGCGCCGGTGACCGGCAAGTAATCCGGGTGCTCGCTCGAGTGATACGGCGGAATCAGCCACGACACCTCCGGTAGGTTTCCGGACTTCGCGTCGTCCTCGAAGGCGGTCGCGCCGGTGCGAGAGATCGACGGCGTCTCGTTCAACATCTTCGGCCACGACTTGAAGTACGCGGCGAGGTTCATCGTCCACGGATTCGTGCCCGGCTGGTCGCTCGGATCTTCCTCGTAGACGGCGAAGCTCACCGGAATCTTCGCGCTATGGAGCTGGTCCGGATACGACGTCCAACCGTATTTCCGTGTCTTGCCGTCGGGCGCACCGCCGGGGTCGCCCGTGAGCGGCCCGCCGTGCTTGCCTTCGGGATCGATCGAGCCACTCATCAACATCGCGCGGTTCGACGCGGTCGAGCTGAGCACGCCGGAGAAGTAGTGATCGCAGATCGTGAAGTTGGCCGCGAGCGCCGTGTGATACGGCAACGAGGTTGGGAGGTAATAGCCCATCGTCGCGAACGGAGTCGGAACCGGAGTCGTCGTGCTCGGGTGCTCGTACAACCAACGATCGAGCTTGCCGCCGTTCCAGGCATCGTGGAGGTCGTACCAGCTGTGACCGATCGCGCCCGGACTCTTCGACGGATCCATCTCGAACGGATAGAGGTGCTTCGCCGGCTTCGGTGAAGCCGGCCAGCGCTGCTCGAACACACCGACGTCGCTCGGATCGCCCAAGCCGCGTACGCCTGGGTAAAAGCCGAAGTACTGATCGAACGATCGATTCTCCTGGATGATCACGACGACGTGCTTCAGCTCCTCCGGAATCACGACCGTGCCCGGTGGTAAGCCGACCGTCGTGCCTCCGGCCTTGCCCACCACGAGCTTCTTCGCTTGCGCCATGTCCCCTCCCGCCCCGATCGTAGCTCACTGGGTGTCGGCTTTGAAATGCTCGACGATCGCTTCGGCCGCCTTGCGATTCATCCCCGGCGCTTTCGCGAGCTCGTCGACGCTGGCTTGGCGGATCGCGCGAACGCTGCCGAAATGCTTGAGCAGCCGCTGCCGGCGCGTCACGCCGATGCCCGGAATGGTGTCGAGCTCGCTGCGCAGCGTCTGCTTGGTGCGGCGATCGCGGTGGAACGTGTTCGCGAAGCGGTGCGCTTCGTCGCGAATGCGCGCGAGCACGTAGAGCTCCGGCGAGTTCGAGCGCAGCGCGATCGAGTCTTTGACGTTGCGGCGATAGATGCGATCGGGCGCGCTGCCGGCCTCGAGATCGCGTTCTTTGGCCAGGCCGATCACCTCGACGCCTCGGTCGCCGCCGAGTGGGATTTTCAGATCGGTCAGCGCCGTCACCGCCATGCCGAGCTGACCTTTGCCGCCGTCGATCACGAGCAAGTCGGGCCACGCCCACGCCGGATCGCCGTCGCCGCCGCGCTTGAATCGCCGCGTCAGCACTTCGTACATCGCCGCGAAGTCGTTGTTGTCGACCGAGCGCACCTTGAACTTGCGATACAGGCCACGCGCCGGCACGCCATCGACAAACGTCACCATCGACGCGACGGTCTCCGTGCCTTGGATGTGCGCGATGTCGAAGCACTCGATGCGCTTCGGCGACCGCACCAGCGACAATCGATCTGCGACTTTTAGCAGCAGCGCCTCGATGTCGGAGTCTTTGCTGCGCCGCGACGCCGCCGATGCCGCCGCGTTGCGATCTGCGAGCTCGATCAAGCGCGCGCGGATCCCGCGCCGCGGCTCGACGAGGCGGATCTTCTTGCCGCGCATCTGCGACAACCACTCGACGATCGCGTCGCCGAGCTCGAGCTCGACGCCGACCACGACCTCGTCGGGGATCAACGTGCCGGTCGCGTAATACTGCTGCACGTATTCGGCGATCACGGCCGCGTCGGGCAGCTCCTGATCTTTTTGCTGGAACGTGCGTCGCCCGACGAGCTTGCCGCCGCGCACGAACAACACGGCGACCTCGACGGTGTCGGCCTCGCGCCACAACCCCCACACATCCTGATCGACGAACTCGTCTTGCACGATGTTCTGTTTTGCGAGCGTCCGCTCGACGGCGGCGACCGAATCGCGCAGCGCCGCCGCGACCTCGTAATCCTCGGCATCGGCGCGCTCCTGCATGCGCCCGCGCAGGCGTTGCAAGAGCTCGGCGTTCTTGCCCGACAAGAACATCTTCACGTCGGTGACCTGCTCGGCGTACTGCGCCGGCGGCACCTCGATCGCGCACGGTCCCGAGCAGCGCTTGATCTGGTATTGCAAGCACGGCCGGCCGCGGGTCTCGAGCACGTGATCGGTGCACGTGCGTAGCTGGAAGTGCCGGTTCAACGTGCGCAGCGTCTCGCGTGCGCTGGTCGCCGAGTGATACGGCCCGAAGTAGTTCGCGTTGTCGTCGCGGATGTTGCGCACGACCTCGACGCGCGGGAACACGTCGCGCTTTTGCACGCTCTCTTCGCCCGGCGACTTCGGATCCAGCAGCCGCAGCACGAGGTACTGCTTGTCGTCGCGCAGCTTGACGTTGAACTTCGGGTGATGCCGCTTGATGAGATGGTTCTCGAGCAGCAGCGCCTCTTTCGCGGTCGACACCACGATCGTCTCGACCTCGGCGGCCTCGCGATTGAGAAAGCCGGCCGCGACGAAGAACCGCTCGTCGCCGCCCGGCCGGAAATATTGCCGCACGCGCGTCCGCAGGCTCTGCGCCTTGCCGACGTAGATCACCTCACCCTGTTTGTCCTTGAACAGGTACACGCCCGCATCCGTCGGGATGCGTTCGAGCACACTTTCATCGATCACGGCAGCGCGCTGATCACGAGAACAAGTGGAAGTCGTTCAGCGTGACGAGAATCATCACCACGCCGAGGACCATGATGCCGCCCATGTGCACCATTGCTTCGATGCGCGGGTTCGCGCGCCGGCGCGTCACCATCTCGTAGCCGAGGAACGCGAGCCGGCCACCATCGAGGGCGGGCAGCGGAAATAGGTTGAACAAGCCGAGATACACGGACAGCAGCATCAACAGCTCGACGCCGGTGACCCAGCCGAGCTTCCACGCCTTCGCGAACTCGTCGAAGATCCGCTTCGGGCCGCCCGGATCCGCTTTCTCGGTGCCGCGGATGATGCCGTAGAGGCCGGCCGCGATCTCCTGCGTCTTGTCGACCGGATATTCGAGCGCGGCCGCGACCGCGCCGATCAAGCCGACGTGGACGAAGTCGGGCTGCTCGCTCGGCGCGATCCCGACGAGATAGAACATCGCCGATTTTTCGTCGCAGCGCAGCGCCTGTGGAATCGCGTACAGCGGCAGGCTCAGCCGCGCGATCGCGCCCGGCGTGATGCAATCGCCGCCGCCGATGTTGCGCAGCATCGGCACCGGCGTGTTGCCGATCATCACTGCCGCGCGCTTCGGGTGAATCATGACGTCGAGCGAGCGGCCGGCGCGCACGATGCCGAGCGTGACCGGCGCGCCGTTCTTCGCGTTGACGCGCGCGACCAAGCCGTCGCTCGCGTCGGCCTTGATCGTCGTACCGTCGGGCCCGGTGTACGTGCCCTCCGCCAAGATCGGCTTGTGATCGACCGCGACGATCCGATCGCCGGCTTCGAGCTTGCCGAAGGCATCGTAATCCGCTCGCACCTCGGCGACGCCGAACCACCGCCACGAGCTCTCGACGCCGTGATACGCGAACAGCGCGAAGCCGAGCACCACGGCCGACACGTAGTTGGTCGCCGGACCCGCGAAGATCGTGACGAATCGCTGCCACGCCGGCCGATTCGGATAGGCCGCCGCGTCGTCGGGATCGACATCCTCGGCGATGTTCATGCCGCGGATCTCGACGAACCCGCCGAACGGAATCGGCGCGAGCTGGAACGTCGTACCGGTCTTCTTCGAGCGCCGCTTCAAGATGCCGGGCCCGAAACCGATGCTGAACCGCTCGATGCGCATGCCGCACCAACGCGCGACGAAGTAGTGACCGCCCTCGTGCACCACGATCAAGAAGCCGAGCGACAAGATCGCGAACACGTAGTACATGCGCCACGGCAATCATAGCAGCCGCGCTGGACGCGGGCGACTAGACGCGAGCGAACGCGCGGAGCCGGCTGCCGACGGTGCGGCGCGTCGCGGCGCCGACGGGCGGCACGAGCTTGATCGCGAGATTCCGCACCGCGAGTCGCTTCGCGAGCCGGCGATGCATCGCCGCACCGACGAGCCGTGCGCCGCGGAACGCGACGAGGGCACGAACGCGATGCGCGACCGTGTAGCGACCGAGCGCGACTTCGCCGTCGTTCTCGCTCGCCAACACACGGCGGCACGCTTCGCCGACACCGTCGAGCGATGCGCTCGCGACATCAGCGGTGGTCACGAGCAACACGGTGGCCTGCGCGCGCGCGGCGCCGACGTCGACACCTTTGCCGCGACCCGACGCGTGCGTCACGCGCAGCTCGGGAACTTCCGCGCGGAGCAGCGCGAGCACCGCGTGCGAGTTATCGCCCGAGTCCTCGTCGATCGCGAGCAGCTCGAACGCGAGCCCGAAGCCGCGGAGGTATTCGGCCGTGCGCCGAACCGCGATCCCGACCGCTTCCTCGTCATCACCGAACGGAAGGATGACGGAAACGTCGAAGCGCGGACTGTCGGCCATCGAGCCCCGATAGAGCAGCATCCATGCCGCCGGTTGGATGGCAAATCGGTGACAGATCGTCACGTGATTGCAGCCAGTTGGCAATGCACTGGTCGGACCGTATGCGAACCCACTTACGCACGCACCGCGTTACATCTTATGCGAGTAGCCGCTTCGCGACCATGGCCCAGTCCAGGTGAGCGACCGACGCCTGAAGGCGTGCGGCATCACCGGTGGTGGCCAGCGCGGCATCGATGGCACGTGCGAGCGCGACGGGATCATCGGGAGGCACGCAGGAAATCTCGCGCAGCTCGCTCAGTCCGCCGACCGCCGACGCCACCACGGGCACGCCGGCGGCCAGTGCTTCGAGCGCGACGACCGGCATGCCTTCGGTGCGTCCGTTCGCGAGCACGCGCGACGGCACGACGACCAACGCCGCGCGTCTCAGCAGCTCGTCGCGCGTCGTCGTATCGACCTCGCCGACGAACTGGGCGTTGCCGCGGCGCTCGAGTTGCTCGCGCTCGGGCCCATCGCCGGCGATGACGAGGCGCGCCGGCGTCCGGACATGCGCCATCGCATCGACGACGACATCGACGCCTTTGATCGGCACGAGCCGCGACAGCACGAGGATCGTCGGTTCCGGCGCACGCGCGAGCGCGGCGAAGCGAGCGACGTCGATGCCCATCGGCTGGACGATCGAGCTCGCCACGTCGCCGTGCTGCGCGGCAAATTCGCGTAGCGCGGTGCTCACGAATACGAGCTCGACGCCGCGGCGACGGCACGATGCCAACATCGGCGCGAGCAGCCGAAATCGCGCGAGCGTATGGACATCACCGCCGTGCGCGATCGCGGTGACCGGCACGCCGCGCGGCACCGCGGCAAGCGCCACCAGCGCGCTCGGCGCGAGCCAATGCGCGAACACGCGATCCCAGTTGCGCGAACGCCACGCGACGTGGGCCGCGAGTCGCGCCGTGAAGCTCGCGCCGGCGAGCAGACGCGCGAGACCGCCGCGCTCGAGCTCGTCGGGCGCGCCACCTTTATAGAAGAGCGAGCTGCGGACGCGGCCCCGGCCCTCGCCTGCGGCGACCACCTCGACGTCGTGACCGAGCGCGCGCATCGCGGCGACGTGCGAAGCGACGAAATGTCCGGCGGGATCGCCGGCGAAACGCGGATACGACGTCGTGATGACGCCGATGCGCACGCGCTAGCTTCGCGCGCGCTTGCGCGCCCGAGCGGCGAGCCGCGTGCCCCACGACCGCAGCAGCACCCACGGAATCGGGTGCAGCGCGGTGCCTAAGTTGATGCCGCTCTTCCAGTGCTCGCCGTAGATCGGACGCACGGCGACGTCCGCGACGCGCACGCCCGCGACGTTGAGCCGAGACAGCATGTCGTTCGGATAGCCGTAGCGCTCCCACAGCTCGTCGAGGTCGATCTTCGCGAGTGCATCGCGCGAGATCGCGGTGTAGCCGCACTGCGAGTCGAACACGTGGCGATAGCCGGAGGTCACGCGCGTCGCGGCGCTGAGCAGCGCATTGCCGACGATGCGCGACGGCGGCATCGCCTTCCAGATCTCGGGATGCAGGAAGCGATTGCCTTTGACGTAGTCGGCGACTCCGGCCGCGATCGGATCGAGCAGCGATGGCAGATCGCGCGGATCCATCTGACCGTCGCCGGCCATCACGACGGCGACGTCGACGCCGAGCTCGAGTGCGAGCCGATAGCCGGTCGCGATCGCACCGCCGACGCCGCGATTTTCGGTGTGACGCACGACGTGGACGTCGGCGCGCACGCGCGCGCGCACGGCCGTGTCATCACTCGAAGCGTCGTCGACCACGATGATCGCGTCGACGAAGTCCGGAGTGGTCGAGACGGTCTGCACGATCGCGCGACGCTCGTTAAATGCGGGGATGACGACTCCCACCCGGAGCTGTCGGTACATCGCGGTGAGTTGTACACCAACGTCATAGGGCCGTGGTACAGCCCACTCATCGACGGAGCGGGTGTCGTTCCGGAACACGAAAGGCACGTCATGGCTGGTGGAGTGAACAAGGTCATTCTCGTAGGCAACCTCGGCGCGGATCCGGACATGCGATACACGCCGAGCGGCCAAGGCGTTTGCGAGCTACGCGTCGCGACCAGCGAGAGCTGGAACGACAAGAACGGCCAGCGCCAAGAGCGCGTCGAGTGGCACCGCATCGTGGTGTGGGGCAAACGCGCGGAAGTCTGCTCGAAATACTTGTCAAAGGGCCGGCAGGTCTACGTCGAGGGTCGGATCCAGACCCGCACGTACGACGACAAAGACGGCAACAAGCGCTACATCACCGAGGTCATCGCGAACGACGTCCAGTTCCTCGGCGGTGGCAATCGCGAGGGCGGCGCCGGCGCAGGCGCTCGTGGCGGCAGCGCCGATGGTCCGCCGCCGCCGAGCGACGGAGATTTTGGCGGCGGTGGGTACGGTGGCGGTGGCGGTGCGGGCGGCGGTGGTGGCGGTCCGGACGACGACATTCCGTTCTGATCAGTTGCGCTCCGGCATCGCCGTTTCGACGAACGTGGCCAGATCGAGGCCACGCGACCCGGCGGCCTCGTCGAACAACACGCGCGCGGTATGCTCGTCGCCGAGCTCGAACACCGCGCCCGCGAGCGAGCGCAGCGCTTGCCGGCGCAGCTCGCATGACTCGGCATCGAGTGCATCGCCGATCAACGAGATCGCCTCTCGCGCGACCTTCGCCGCGCGAGCTGCACCTTCGCTGCGACGCGCGATCCACGACAGCCGAACGAGCAACGAGATGCGGCGATCTGGACCGACGCGACGAACGAGCTCGAGCGCACCGTCGATCACCGCCGATGCGTTCGACCGATCCCACACCGTCTCGAGATCGACCAGCGCGCCGCGTGGATCATCG
>DATBAS010000166.1:0-10914 GCA_036271395.1 Kofleriaceae bacterium | reverse complement strand
AGATCGATCGAGCTGTACATGTTCTCGGTGATCTCGTGGCCCGCGATCGCGAGGCCATTATGCAGCTGAAAGCTGACGTCGATGCGGTGCTTGTGACGCTCGGTGGAAAACACGACGTGACACGCGATCGGATCCGGCAGGTACTTGCGGACTCGTTCCATCCGCTCTTTCGCGTAGGCCTTCAGGGCATCGGTCGGTTCCATGTGGCGGAACGTCACCGCGAATTGCATGCGAGCGCCTCCAATGTTGGTTCGCTTGCGATCATACCGCCGTTTTTAAACCGGCGCGGTGCGCACGGCTGCCAATGGCGCGAGCTCGGTGAGCAAACGCTGCGCGACGTAACGCGCCGCGGACAGGCTGCCGGGCTTGCCGCTCGCTTGCTGCTTGTCGAGCACGTCGAGAAGCGTGGCGATATCGGTGACCGTCGCGAGCACCTCGCGGTATGATTTCCACCGCTCGCTGCCCGGCGACTGCGCGGCACGAGCGATCTGCAACGCGACCTGCGTCGTGGCGCGGTCGAGCCGATCCTTCAGGTGAAACCGCGCGGCCGAGGCTTCGAGCGCGACGTGGACGAGCCGCACGAGCTCGAGCGCGACCTCGTAGACGTCGAACGTCGCGGTGACCGTCGGCGGTTGTTCCGTCGCCTTCGGCGGGGTGCGGATCGTGATGAAGCGCGGCGGCGGCTTGTTCACATCCTATCGTACGCGCGAGCGTATGCCCCGCCCGGGTACGTGTGGGTGAGCGTGAACGCACGGGCTGCGTTGCCGTCATCGCCAGCGTGAAGTCGATCGTCCTCGCTGTCTGTCTCGCGCTCACCGCCTCGGCCTGCGTCACCAAAGGCAAGTACAACGCCACCATTGACGAGCTGACCAAGCAGCGTGACGCCGACGCCGACGCCGCCAAGCAGCGCGACGCCGAGCTTCAGAAGCAGATCCTCGATGGCCAAGCCAAGCTCGCCGACCTCCAGACCAAGCTCGACGACACCCAAAAAGCACTCGACAAGGCCAATGCCGATAAAGCGGAGCTGCAGAGCCAGCTCGACGACGATACGCAGCTCGTCACCACGCTCAAGCAGCGTCTCGAGAAGCTCGGCCAAAACGTCGACAGCTTGGTCAAAGAGCGATCGCAGCTGACGCAGGCGATGAACGACACGTCGGCGCGGCTCGAAGAGCTGCGCAAGCAAAAGGCCGCCGCCGATGCGCGCGCCGCCACGTATCACCAGCTGATCGCGAAGCTGCGCTCGATGATCGACTCGGGTCAGCTCAAAGTGATCGTGAGGCGCGGCCGGATGATCATCGCGCTACCGACGGACATCTTGTTCGATTCCGGCCGCACCGAGGTCAAGCCGATCGGTAAAGCGGCGCTCGCCAAGGTCGCGCAGGTGCTCGCGACGGTCTCGGATCGCGACTTTCTGGTCGCCGGCCACACCGACAACGTGCCGATCAAGACCGAGCTGTTTCCGTCGAACTGGGAGCTATCGACGCGCCGCGCGGTCGAGGTCGTGCACTATCTGATCGCGCAGGGCATGAAGCCCACCGTGCTCGCCGCCGCGGGCTACGGCGAGTTCGATCCGATCGTCGACAACGACACGGCCGAGCATCGGTCGCAGAATCGACGCATCGAGATCGTGCTGCAGCCGAACATCGGCGACCTGCCGCCGCTCGACGATCTCGATACGGCGCCGAAGCCGGCCAAGCCAACGGCGCCGGCGCCGCCTGCGCCTGCCCACTGAGATAACCCAGATCCGACGTGCTCGTGCTCGTCCACGGCTCTCCGCGATCCCGCCGATCCGGCACGGCGAGCTCCGGGTCTAGAAGACTTGCTTGCGCTTGCTCGAGCTCAGGATACCTAGCTGCTCGCGATACTTCGCGACGGTGCGGCGTGCGATGTCGATGCCGCCCTTCCTGAGCAACTCGACGATCTTCTGATCGCTATGCGGCCGTTTCGGATCCTCGGCGCCGACCAGCTCTTTGATCTTCGATTTCACGGCCTGCGACGCGAGATCTTCGCCGTTGGTGCGCGAGATGCCGCTGTTGAAGAAGAACTTCAGCTCGAAGATGCCCTGCGGCGTGTGGACGTACTTGCTCGTCGTCACGCGCGAGACGGTCGACTCGTGCATGCCGATGTCCTCGGCGACGTCGCGCAAGATCAGCGGCTTGAGATGCGCGATGCCCTTATCGAAGAACTCGCGCTGGAACTTCAAGATCGACTCGGCGACCTTGATGATCGTGCGCTGGCGCTGCTGGATCGATCGGATCAGCCACTGCGCCGAGCGCAGCTTGTCTTGCACGTAGTCTTTGCTCGCGGTGCCCGAGCCCATCGCGTTCTTGTAGAAGCCGCTGATCTTGAGCTTGGGCAGACCGTCGTCGTTGGGCACGACGAAGTACTTGTCGCCGACCTTGTGGATATAGACGTCGGGCGTGACGTAGTGCGGATCGTCGCTCGAGTATTGGCGGCCCGGGCGCGGGTCGAAGTCCATGATGACCTTGGCGGCCTCGTAGATCTCTTCGAGCGGCTGCTTCAAGTCGCGCGCGATCGCCTGATAGTTCTTCTTCTCGAGGTTGCCGAGGTGGCTCTTGATCATCTTCACGCACAGGTCGTCGTCCTGACCCGCGGCGACGCACTGGATCAACATGCACTCGGCGAGCGAACGAGCGCCGACGCCGGTCGGATCGAAGCTCTGGATCTTCTCGAGCACTTGCTCGCACACGACCGGGTCGGCGCCGAGATCCGCGGCGAGCTCGTCGATCGGCGGGTCCTTGATGTAACCGTCGGCGTCGATGTTGCCGAGGATCGTCATGCCGATCTCGAGCTGCTCGGGCGGAAGATCCGTCATTTTCAGCTGCCACGCCAAGTGGTCGTGGAGGCTCGGTGGCTTGGTCAGCGTCGCTTCGAGCGACGGCATCTCGTCGCCATCGCCACGGAACGCGGGCATCGCCGGCGCCATCGAGTAGTTGTCGAGGTAGTTCTCCCAGTCGATCTCATTGACCGCGGACGCGTCGCCTTTGATCTCGGTCTGCGCGACGCCATCGACCACGGAGCCATCCAGCGGCGTCTCGGTCGAGTTGCCCTGCGCCTCGAGCTGGTGGGCAGCCTGCTCGTCGGACCCCATCACGTCGAGATCGGGCGACCGCTCGTTCTCGAGGTCCATCTCATCGTCGAGGATGGGGTTCTCGAGCATCTCGTCATGCACGAGCTCGGCCAGCTCCATCCGAGACAGCTGGAGGAGGCGGATCGCCTGTTGCAACTGCGGAGTCATCACGAGCTGCTGGGACAGCTTCAGCTCTTGGCGCATTTCCATGCCCATGCGATTTCTCCTTATCCGACGAGGACTTGCGGCTGGTATGCCGCTTGAACATAAGCGTACGGTGAAAGTACAGCTATGTAAAGGCCTCGTGGCCCGCCTCTTGCTCTACCGAAAGATCAAGGACTATTTCCGCTTACTTTGCAGCTCGAGCGCGGCCTTGATGAACCGCGCGAACAGCGGATGCGGCGCGCCGGGCCGCGACTTGAACTCGGGGTGGAACTGGCACGCGACGAAGTACGGGTGCTGGGGCAGCTCGATCATCTCGACGAGCCGGCCGTCGGGCGACAGGCCCGACAGCACCATCCCGTGCCGCTCGAGCGCGTCGCGGTAGTTGTTGTTCACTTCCCAGCGGTGCCGGTGGCGCTCGCTGATGTCGCCCGTGCCGTACGCTTCGAAGGCTTTCGTGCCGGGTTTGAGCGTGCATGGATAGGCGCCGAGCCGCATCGTCGCGCCCTTGTCGGTGACGCCGCGCTGGTCGGGCATGAGGTCGACCACGGGATGCGGCGTGTTCGGATCGACTTCGGTGGAGTTGGCCTTGTCGAGCCCACACGCGTGGCGCGCGAACTCGATGCAGGCCATCTGCATTCCGAAACAGATGCCGAAGTACGGCACGCTCTTCTCGCGCGCGAACTTTACCGCCGCGATCTTACCTTCGGTTCCGCGTGCGCCGAACCCGGGCGCGACCAGGATGCCGTCGTATTGCGCGAGGTTCGCGGTCCCGGTCTTCTCGAGCTCTTCGCTGTCGAGGTGATCGATCTCGACCTTGCAGTCGTTCGCGATGCCGCCGTGGAGCAGCGCTTCGTTGAGGCTCTTGTAGCTCTCGATCAGCTGGACGTACTTGCCGACGAACGCGACCCTGACCTTGCGCTTGGGTTGCGTGATCCGCTGGACGATCTGATCCCACGTGTCGAGCCGCGACGCGCGCGACCAGATGTTGAGCATCGTCGCGAGCTTGCCGTCGAGGCCTTGCTGCGACAGCAGCGTCGGCAGGCGATAGACCGTATCGACGTCGATGCTCTGAAACACCGCATCCGACGCGACCGAGCAGAACATCGCCACCTTCTTGAGCGCGTCTTCCGGAATCTTTTGCTCGCAGCGCACGACGAGCACGTCGCACTGGACGCCGATTTCGCGCAGCTTCTGCACCGAGTGCTGCGTCGGCTTGGTCTTGAACTCGCCCGCCGCGCGGATATACGGCACCAGCGTGAGGTGCACGCTCACCGAGTTCTGCGAGCCGAGCTCGACGCGGAGCTGGCGCACGGCTTCGAGGAACGGCAACGACTCGATGTCGCCGACGGTGCCGCCGACCTCGACGACGAGCACGTCGAGCCCCTCGGCGCAGCGCAAGATCCGCGCTTTGATCTCGTCGGTGATGTGCGGGATGACCTGGACCGTCGAGCCCAGATATTCGCCGCGGCGTTCTTTGCCGATCACGGCGGAGTAGATCTGGCCGGTCGTGATGTTGTTGAGCCTCGACATCTTCGTCGAGACGAACCGCTCGTAGTGGCCGAGGTCGAGATCGGTCTCGGCGCCGTCGTCGGTGACGAACACCTCGCCGTGCTGCGTCGGGTTCATCGTGCCTGGATCCACGTTGATGTACGGGTCCAGCTTCATGTTCGCGACCTTGAGGCCGCGATTCTCCATCAGCGCACCGATTGTCGCGGAGACCATCCCCTTGCCGAGGGACGACACCACGCCGCCCGTCACGAACACGAATTTGGTCTGCTGCGCCATGAGAACCTCTCGTGGCGCAACGTCGGCCGCGCCGGAAGGTTTCTACCCGATCGGCACGGCGGGAGACAATGGGGAGATTGGAGGGAGATCGTCGACGTTACTCGGGGTCGAGATCGAGCATGTCACGGGCGTGATTGCGAAGATGAAACTCGGCCTTGGCAACGTCAGCCGAGTGATCGGCACCTTTGTCGTCGCTGCTCCACATCACGAGCACGTTTGCTTCCTTGAGCGTGACCGTGGAGGTCGCGCGAAGGGGTAGCCCCTGCGGGTTGAACATGGTGATCTTGGTGGCGACGGTCTGGACGATGCAGCGGAACTTCCGCGGGTCGCTCCCCCAGATCGCGACACACAGCGGCGGCCGGCGGTTCCAGGCGTCGTTGCTCTTCATCTCGCGCGGCTCGGTCAGCGAGATCAACGCGTCGATCAGCGGGCGAACCGAGATGTTCTCCTCGACGCCGTCGAACAAGAGCTCGACCGTCATGATCTGCGGATCGGTGCCGCCCCACGCGAGCGGCTGGTTACCACCTGCGGGTTTCTTGCCGTTGCCGTTGACCGCATCCCACCTCGCCTGCGCCTGGAGCGACAACTCTTTTGGGTTGTACTGCGCGGTGACTTCGATCTGATGCTCGCCGCCGTCGAGCGTGCCGATGACGAACTTCTCCGTCGGCGGCGTGAACAAACCGAAATGAGGTTTCGGCTGCGTCGGCTTCTTCGGATCGGTCGGTTGCGTCGCCATCGCCGGCCGTTATCGGCACGGCATTGCCGCGGTTGCGTAACCGACGCAAGCACCCTTAGTTGCTCTGCTATTTTGGTGTGCGGCGCAACTCAGATCTGCCGGCGCCAGCCCGAAATCTCGACGGTCGCCGCTGCGCCGCGCGTACTCGTCGACACGCCGTTGCCGCGCGACGGCTTGGCGGTCGCGGCGTCGAGCACCGCGGCGATGATCGCGGCGTCGAGCTCGGCCGGCTCGGCACGCGGCGCGAGCTCGGCGGCGTTGCGGCCGATAAACCCGGTGTCGTAGTCGCCCGCGACAAACGCCGCCTGGCGAAGGCAGCGGCGGTGGAACGGCAGGTTGGTCTCGATGCCGCGCACCTGATACTCGTCGAGCGCGCGCCGCATCCGCGCGATCGCGGTCGCGCGATCATCGCCCCACACGACGAGCTTCGAGATCATCGGATCGTAGTGGACCGGGATCTCGGCGCCTTCGTAGCAGCCGCTGTCGTTGCGCACGTACGGCCCGTCGGGCACGCGCATGTGCGTGATCCGACCCGGCGACGGCAAGAACTTCACCGGATCTTCGGCGTAGATGCGGCATTCGACGGCGTGGCCGCGGCGGCGCGCATCGAGCTCTTGCTGCGTCATCGGCAGCGGTTTGCCCTCGGCGACATCGAGTTGCCACGCGACGAGATCGAGCCCGTAGATCATCTCGGTCACCGGATGCTCGACCTGCAGCCGCGTGTTCATCTCGAGGAAGTAGAAGCCGCCGGTCGCGCCGTCGAGCAAGAACTCGCACGTGCCGGCGCCGACGTAGTTGACCGTCTTCGCCGCCGCGACCGCGGCCGCCCCCATCTTGGCGCGTAGCTCCGGCGACACGACCGGCGACGGCGCCTCTTCGATCACCTTTTGATGCCGGCGCTGGATCGAGCAATCGCGCTCGCCGAGGTGGACCACGTTGCCGTGGTGGTCGCCGAACACTTGGATCTCGATGTGGCGCGGGCGCTGGATCGCCCGCTCGAGATACACGGTGCCGTCGCCGAACGCCGCGGTGGCTTCGCGGCGTGCGCCGTCGAACGCGCCGGTGAATTCGCTAGCGCTCGAGACCAGCCGCATGCCCTTGCCTCCACCGCCGGAAGCCGCCTTGATCAGGACGGGAAAGCCGATCTTCTTGGCGGCGGCAAGCGCGAGCTCGGCGGTGGGGAAGCCATTGCCGTCGGGGCCGTTGTCGCCGGGCACGACCGGCGTACCGGCCGCCGTGACGGTCTTGCGCGCCTCGGTCTTGCTGCCCATTTTTCGCATCGCCTCGGCGGACGGGCCGATGAACGTGATGCCGGCGGCCGTGCAGGCATCGGCGAAGTCTTCGTTCTCCGACAGAAAGCCGTAGCCGGGATGCACGGCGTCGGCGCCGCCCTGCTTACACGCGTCGACGATCTTCTCGATCACCAGGTAGCTCTGCGAGGCCTGCGCAGGCCCGATCCCGATCGCGAAATCGGCTTCCTGCACGTGTGGCGCGACGCGGTCGACATCGCTGTACACCGCGACCGTTTCGAGCCCACGTTCCTTACACGTGCGCATCACGCGAACCGCGATCTCGCCGCGGTTGGCAACCAGGACGCGACGAATCGGCCGAAAGCCTGCTGCCATCGGCGGCACCTTACTACTTCCGCATGGTGCGTTGCATCGCCCGGCCCGTCACCATAGAATCGAGCCGAATCGACGAGTTGCGTGGGGGACTACGCAACCGCGTCGAGGGAGATTGCCTTGGCCGATCCAAACACCCGACAGGGGAAACGCACGCCCGTCACGCTCAAGATCAAGTTCAAGAGCGAGACGCTCGAGCAGTTCATCGAGCGCTATGCGGTCGACGTCAGCCAGGGCGGCATCTTCATCCGCACCAAGGACCCGCTCGCGGTCGGGACACAGATGAAGTTCGAGTTCCAGCTGCGCGACGCGTCGCCGCTGATCGGCGGTGAAGGCACCGTGGTGTGGACGCGCGAGAACGATCCGAGTCGACCGGCGATCGCGCCGGGCATGGGCGTGCGGTTCGATCGGCTCGGCGACGGCAGCCAGAGCGTGCTCGAGCGGATCCTCGCCGAAAAAGCGAAGCAGGCGCCGCAGCGCGGACCGTCGGAGCCGAGCAAGCCGCCGTTGTTCACCGACGTGCCGACGCGCGTCGCACCGGCGCCGGTTCAAGACGCGTTGATGGGCGGCAATGGCGGCCGCACGCGCGCCGACTCCGAACAGACGCCGCTGCCCAAGCCGATGCCGTTCCACTCCGACGCCGACGAGTTCGGTGCCGAGGCGTTCGAAGAGGCGACGAAAGTTCGCTCGCTCGACGAGCTCGTCGCCGCGACCGCGAGCGCCGACGCCGTGCCGAGCGACGATCTCGCGCTGCGCCGCCCGTCGGGCGCGATGGGCGTGCCGGTCGCGATTCCCAGCAACAACGATGATCGCGACTCCGCGCCTGCCCTGCCGAGCGCGCCCGAAAGCGGGAACACCGGCCGCGTCGGCAAGATGCTGGATACGTCGCCGTCGCCGCGCCCGCAGACGCCGTCGTCGCAGATCCCGCCGCTGCGAGGGTCTCAACCGGGCATCCAGCCGAGTGCGATGCCGGGCGTGGATTCGGAGATCGGCAAGACCAGGCTCGGCGTCGAGCCCGCGCGGTCACCGCGCACGAAATCGACGAGCCCGCGCAACGAGGCGATCGCCGCGACGGCGGAACCGCCACCCGAGCGTCCGAGCGCCGCGCCGATCGTGATCGGCGTGCTCGTGGTCGTCGCAGCCGCGATCGCCGCGCTGTGGTACTTCGTGCTGCGCACGCCGGTCGCCGAAGAAGTCGCGATGCACAACGGCAGCGCGAACCCGACGCCGGGCAGCGCGGTCGCGCCGCCGATCAACAACGGATCCGCGATCGCCACGACGAACGGCAGCGGTAGCGGCGCTGTGACTCCGCCGATGGCCAACGCGGTCGACACGCAGATCGCCGCGAACGCGCCGAACGCCACGGTCACGGTCGAGACGACCGGCGATTCGGGCGCGGCGCCGTTCAAGGCCAAGCTCGAGAAGGACAAGAGCTACAAAGTTCGCGTCGAGGCGCCGGGGTTCGTCGCCGCCGAGCTCGACGTCAAGGGCGGCCAGGATGAAGCCGCGAAGCTCGTCGCGAAGACCCACGTCCTGTCGATCACGAGCACGCCCTCGGGCGCGCAGATCATGGTCGACTCGAGCGGGATCGGTCGTGTCACGCCGTACGACGTCGAGCTCACGGCTGCGCAGGCGGCCAAGCCGAAGCTGCGCGTCACGCTGCGCAAAGGCGGTTATCGCCAGGGCGACGTGATGGTCGACGCGGCGGCGTTCAAAGAGGACGACAAGCACATGACCGCGACCGTCGACGCGTCGCTCACGCCGGCGCCGGTCGTGCCCGTCGTGCACAACAACAACAACAACAACACGAGCTCGTCGCAGCAGGGCTCGGCCAACCCGACGCCGCCCGACGCCGGATCGGCCGGGACGCCAGTGACGAGCCCGGATTCGGGATCGGCGGCGACCACGCCGGCGCCTTCGACGTCGTCGACCGGCAGCAGCGCCGAGCCGACGCCCGATTTCGCGAAGTAGCTCGCCCGCAGGCGACTAGAAGCGCGCCCACTTCGTGGGATCGCCGACCTTGGGCTTTTCGCCGCCGCGCACGAGATAGCGCACGGCCTGCGCGAGCCCGTCGAGCGTGAGCTGAAACATCGGCATCACCGCGGCGATCACCTCGATCGTCGTGCCCTGCCAGAATCGCTCGGGCTCCGGGTTGAGCCACGCGGCACTTCGAAAGTGATGCGCGAGCCGGCGCAACCACTCGATGCCCGACGCGCGCGACTGAGACGCGAGATACATCGAGCCGCCCGGATCGAGCAGCTCGCCGGGATGCATGAGCGCATCGCCGACCATCACGAGCTTCTCGTCGCGATCGCTCGTCGCCAGCAGATCGGCGACCGGAATCGACTTGCGCAGCTGCGCGTCCTCGTAGACCGAGCTGTAGACGCAGTTGTGGAAGTAGAAGCTGCGGAACTTCGCGAAGCGGCCGGTGCGCGACGCCGCCGTGAACAACCGCGACATCAGCTCGCTGTGCGGATCCATCGAGCCGCCGACGTCCATCAGCAGCACGACCTTCACGCGGTTGCGCCGCGGCGGCCGGAACACGATCTCGAGCTCGCCGGCGTTCTTGCCGGTGCGATCGATCGTCTCGTCGAGATCGAGCTCTTCGATCGCGCCCTCGCGGCCGAGCCGGCGCAGGCCGCGCAGCGCGACGTCGATCTGGCGAACGTCGAGCACGACGTCGCGGCGATACTCTTTGAACAGCCGTTGGTCGGCGACCGCCATCGCGCTGCGTCCGCCACCGCCGCCGACGCGCATCCCCGTCGGGTGCTGGCCGTTGCTGCCGAACGGCGAGGTGCCGCCGGTGCCGATCCAGCGATTGCCGCCGTCGTGGCGCTCTTTCTGCTCCTTGAGCCGCTGCTCGAACAGCGCGCGCAGCTTCTCCATGTCGAGCTCTTTGAGCGCGGCGCGCTGCTCGTCGGTGAGGCCCTCGAGCGCCTTCGGATCGAGCATCCACGCTTCGAGCTGGCGCGTCAGCTCGATGCCGCCGGCGTGGATGTCTTTGAAGTACGACAGGAACGCCTGGTCGTACGCGTCGTAGAGCGCGATGTCCTTGACGCAGATCGTGCGAGCGAGCCGATAGAATCCGTCGAGCGACGACTCGTGCAGACCGAGCGCGAGCGCTTCCATCAGCGCCATCCACTCGTGCGTGGACACCGGCACCTTGTGCTTGCGGAGCTCGAACAGGAAGTCGATCAGCATCGGCTAAGCTCAGGCCTTCGCGCGCTTGCCCATCAGCTCGACATCCGCCTCGGTCTTGAGCAGCGTGCCGAGGAACGGGATGCCGTGGCCGATCTTCGCGAGATCGACGCCGGACTTCTTGAGCGCGAGGATCCAATCGATCAATTCAGACGTCGACGGCTTCTTGCGCAGCTTCGGCGTCGAGCGCACGCCGAAAAACACCTCGAGCGCGTTGTCGAGCACGCGATCGGTGATGTCGGGATGATGGACGCGAACGATCTGAGCCATCAGCTCGCGATCCGGAAATTGGATGAAGTGGAACACGCAGCGGCGCA
>DATBAS010000165.1:0-13838 GCA_036271395.1 Kofleriaceae bacterium | reverse complement strand
ATTCCGACTCCGAGTCCGAGTCCGAGTCCGAGTCCGAGTCCGATTGCGGCTGCGATCGCGACGACGAAATCCGTGGGTCCCGAGACCAAGCCCGTGACGATCGTCGCTGCCACCGGGTTTCACCACGAGGCACCCGGCTTGGTGCCCCCCGGCGTTCCGCTCGCGCTCTCGGTGTTCGCGCCGGCGCCGCTCGCGCATCCGCAGCTGATGTATCGCGCCGTCGGCGAACATGCATTCGCGGCACTGGCATTCGATGCGAAGCCAGATTCGTATTACATCGCGACACTGCCGGCTGCCGCGGTGCAAGCGCCCGGTGTCGAGTACTACATCGTGGTCGATACGCCCGACGAGCCACGCCAGCTCGCGTTCGGCACGCCCGAGCAGCCGATGCGCGTCGAAGTCGAGGGCCGCTTCAACCAGAACAGCGAGCTCGCGCGCTACGGCGTGCGCGACGAGATCTCGACCGATGGCGAGCTCGTCAACTATACGAGCCATGACGGCACGCGCGATTACTACTATCGCGCAGAAGGCGACTATCTACACCGCATCTTCGGAACCGTGTATTCGATGCGGTTCGGCGCCGGCTACTTGCACGGCGTCGCGATCGAGAACGCGAGCATGCCGACGACGGTCGGCTTTCTCTACGCATACAGCGAAGCCGAGTTTCGTAGCGCGAGCCTTCCCATCGCGTTCATCCCGCGCGTGATCTTCGGCGTCAACGACAACGGCGTCGGCGGCGGTTTCGAGGCACGGGTGCGGCTCGGCGACGAGCTCGGCATGAACTTCGAAGGTGGCCTGACGGTGTTGTCCGAGCTCGGCTTCGAGATGTTTACCCAGCTCACGATGCATCCGTCGCGCAACACGAGCGTCGCGCTCGCGGCGTATCTCGAGAACCTGCCACTCGACAATTCGCTCGGCTTTCGCAGCTACGCCGACGTGCGCTATCGATTCGCGCGCGCGACCAGCGTGCTCGTTCGGCTCGGCGTCGCCGCGCGCAGCATCGATACGATCGGTCCCGACATCGGGCTCGGCGTGGCGCGCGGGTTCTAAGGTACCGTCGCGGCGATGCGAGTCATCGCCGTTACATTGATCGCCGCGTGCGGATGCGGTTCTGCGACGCCGCCGAGCCAAGCGCCGGCGGTCGCCGCGGCACCGGCGGATGCCGCGCTTCCCGACGCCAACCCCGATGCCGGCGTGCCCGCCGATGTCGCGAGCGCACCCGCGTGGATCTTTCGCTACAACGCGCCCGACCGGCTCGAGACGTGGACGCTGCGCTATCACGGCGGCATCGCGGCGCTCGACGTGCAGTCGAAGACCGGCACCGTGCACTATCTCGGTTCGGCGAGCGGAGGCGATTCAGTCCGGCTCGAAGTCGCCGCACCGAACGCGCGCATGGCGCTCGAATGCAAGCACGAGCAACTCGCCGTCGGCGCGACGTGTGGCGACAAGCACGCCGCGACGCAAGACGTGCTCGCCTGCTATCACCCCGACTTCAAGGCGCCGATGCCGTTCGGCGCTGCGCCCGGTGTCGAGTTCGTCACGACGCCGACCTGCACGGGCTACCGCAAGCTCGCTGCGGAGTGAGGCGATTCGCCAGCGCGCTCCCATCACGAGCTGGCGTAGAATGGTCGCGATGCGGACGTGTGTCCTGGTCGTGCTCGCCGCCTGTTCGTTCAGGCCGTCGCCGAGCTCGCCGGGCGGCGACGGTGGCGGTGGCGGCGACGCGGCGATGCCGGGCTCCGGCAGCGATGCCGGCACGATCACCGGCGACGCCGGCGACTGGTGGAACGACGCGTGGATGTATCGCATCCCGATCTCGATCGAGAACTCGGGCTCCGCTCGGCTCGGTAGTGCCCTGGAAATCGCGGTGCCGCTCGCGCTGTCGACCGCGCCGTGCGCGAGCAGCGGCGCCCACGACGATGTGCGCGTCGTTTATGGCGAGACCGAGATCGCGCGCGCGATCGACACGATCCCGAACGGCAACGTCACGTGGTTCCGGCTGGTCAACCCGATCGATGGCAGCTCGACATCGACCGGCGAGTATTGGCTGTACTGCGGCAACGGCTCGGCGGCGTCCGTCGGCGATCGCGGCTCCGACGTGTTCGATTTCTACGATCCGTTCGACACGCTCGATGGCGGCGTCTGGCAGATCGTCAGCGGCGCGACGGCGAGCAACGGCATGCTCGTGCTCGGCAACAACGGCGATACCGGCGTCGTCACCAACGCTTCGTTTACCGATGTCGGCTACGCCGTCGACTTCGCCGCAACGGCGCAGATGTCGACGATCACGTGGTGGGGCGGCTTTCAGAGCGGCACCCCCGATCTGCGGCCGTGGTCGCTGTGGTACCAGCCCGCGACCGATCCGGGTCACGTGAGCCCGAGCTACATCGACACCAACGGCGCGGCCCAGATCTGGGAAGGCAGCGACGACAACCAAGACACGAACGAGCACATCTATAGCGTCGAGAACTACGACACCGCCGCGATCTGGCGACTCGACGACGCGATGTACCAAACGAATTCGTACGCGCCGCTCGGCGTGCCGCCGTCGACGTTCGGAATCCGGTTGTGGAGCAACATGACGCCGAACCCGGGCATCAGCTTCGATTGGGTGCGCTTGCGCAAAGCGAACCGATCCGAGTCGGCCAGCGTCGGCGTGGCCGAGACGCGTTGAGTGCTATCGTCGCCGCGCATGTTCGTGTGCTCGGAGTGTGGCGCGGCGCAAGGTCAGGCGGGATTTTGCCCGAACGATGGCAACCCGCTCGCGCCGATCGGCGACGACGCCTTGCTGGGCGCGCAGATCGGGCCGTATCGCGTCGCGCGATTGCTCGGCGTCGGCGGCATGGGCCGCGTCTACAAAGGCGTGCATCCGCAGATCGGTAGTCGCGTCGCGATCAAGGTGCTGTCGCGCGAGTGCAGCGATCGCCGCGATCTCGTCGAGCGGTTCTTCGCCGAGGCGAAAGCGGTCAACGTGATTCGCCACGAGAACATCGTCAACGTGCTCGATCTCGCGACGTTGCCCGACGGGCGGCCGTACATCGTGATGGAGTACTTGGACGGCGCGCCGCTCGCGGCGGCGATCGACGCGGGCGTGCCATTGCCGATCGGCGGCGTCGCGCGGCTCGCGTCCGAAGTGCTCGACGCGCTCGGTGCCGCGCACGGCAAGGGCATCATTCATCGCGATCTCAAGCCCGACAACATCTTCGTCACGCCGAGCGGCCGCGCCAAAGTCCTCGACTTCGGGATCGCGAAGCTGCAACCCGAGCTCGGCGGCAGCGCGACTCATACCGGCTCGCTGCTCGGCACGCCGCAATACATGTCGCCCGAGCAAGCGGCCGGCAAACCCGTCGACGCGCGCGCCGATCTCTACGCGATGGGCGTGATCCTGTTCGAGTGCACGACGCTGCACAAACCGTTCGTCGCCGAGTCGCTGTTCGATCTTCTGCGCGCGCACATCGAAGCGCAGCCGCCATCGCCGCGCGCGCTGCGGCCCGATCTGCCGCCGGCGCTCGAGCACGTGATTCTCACCGCGCTCGCGAAGCTTCCCGACCAGCGCTTCGCGTCGGCGCAGGCGATGAACCTCGCGCTGCAACAGGCGACGCGGCAGCTCGCCGCCGAGCAGTGGACGCCGATCACGCCGGGTCCGCCGCGCGTGTCGTCGGGCGGCTGGGCGCCGACGCCGCCCGCGAGCTGGCATACCAACAAAGGTGGGACGACGACGAGCGTCGCGTCTGGCCAGCAGGCGACGATGCCGGCGCGCAAGAGCCGCGGCGGATTGTGGAGCGCGCTCGCTGCGTTGGTGCTCGTCGGCGGCGGCATCACCGCGGCGGTGGTCGCGAGCAAGAGCGACGTGCCACCGAGCGAGACGGCGAGCGCGCCGATCGTCGCGCAAGCACCGGTCGTGCACGAGCCGACGCCGATTCCGACGCCGATTCCGATTCCGACGCCGACGCCGACGCCGATTCCGACGACGACTCCGAAGCAGATCGCCGATTCGCCGAAACCCAACCTCGTCGATCGGCATCCGGTCGCGCCGCCCGGCTTCGATCCCAAGCACGTCGGCGTCGACGCGTTCGTCGCGTTCGCGATCGCCGAGGCGACGCGCGAAGTGCCCGATGCGAAGGTCACGCGCGTCGATGCCGACAACGTGTTTCCCGACGGCCACGCCGATCTGACGCTGCCGTCATTCGCGTCGCCGAACGGATCGATCGACGTGCGGTTCGTCTCGCCGTCGCACGTGACGCGCGATCCGAAGCTGCCGCGCGGCGTGAAGAGCGAACGCGTGTGCGAATTTCGCGTGATGATCGAGCCGAACGGCGGAGAGATCTACGCGACCGGCGGCGATTGCGACGAGGCACCGATTCCGAAACCCCGTTGCTCGGCGACGGCGATCTGGAAGAAGGCGCTTGCGATGAAGCACGATCTGTCAGATGCCGTCGCCGAGCTCACCTACACCGCCAACATCGTCTCGCACAAGATCGTGTGGATGTTCGACATCCGCGATGGCACCAACACGCTGTTCAGCGAGCAATTTCCAGACGACTGCTAGCCACGCGCGCGCAGGAAGATCCGGATCACGTACCAGAACATCAGCGCGACCGACGAGAACAACGCGAGCGAGGCCGCGACGTACTGCTGAGGATCGTAATGCTCGAGCACCTGCGACGTCTGATACAGGATGTAGCCGGCCGCGAGTAACACCATCCCGATCGAGAATACCAATCCAAGGTTAAACCCGAAGACGATCGACATTCCGATCAACACCAATGCGGCGCCGCTCGCCATCATCAGACCACTGCGCAAGAACGAGAAGTCTTTGCGCGTGATGAAGACCGACAACGTGAGCGCGGCGAACACGCCGAGCGTGACGTACGCCGAATCGCGGATGATGTTCGGATCGTGGCCGCCGTGCGCGAGGATCGCGTGGGTCTTCACCGACACGATCGCGAGCAGCGGCACGAAGATCACCGCTTCTGCGACGGTGTACAACGCGAGCCCCATGTACTGCACGGCGCGCGAGGTCGTGTGCGTGGCCCAATAGTCGGCGACCCAGCTCACCGCCATGAACGCGAGCAACACCACGCCCCAATTCCATCGCGCGCCGAGCGCGAACTTCACGAACGGCGCCGAGACCTTCGTGACCAGCATCGCGTTGGTCATCAATAGATATTCGAGTCCGGCAAACGCAAGGACCGCGAACAGTAGGTGCAAATACGTCAGTCGAATAAAGCGGAGGCGATTCGACACACCGAATGTCGCATCGACACGTTCGCGAAACGCAGCATCAGACATAGAGCCACACGATGTAGAGCACGCCCATCGCGATGGCGAACAAGCCGAGCTTGCCCTGATAGCCAGCGAGCTTCTGGCGGATCTGCTGGCCGCGTCGCTCGGCGGCCGGGTTCTTACCGAGCGCGTACTTCGTGATCAGGCCGAAACCGAGCAAGAAACCGACGAACAAGTCGGCGACGGCTTGACCCGCCCAGAACGTCCAGCGCAGTGGCATGTGCGCGATCAAGTTGATGTGCGTGAGCACGTCGATCGTCTCCCACACACCCCAGAAGAACATCACGATTCCGATCCAGCCTTGATACGGCGTGAGCTTGTCGATCAGGTCCTTGGCGTTCGGCTTCTTGGCGATGATGAGCGACGACGCGGCGAGAATGCCGCCACAGATTGCGATGAGTCCTGCGAACATGAGTTGCTCCTGGGTTTGGGGAAGTCGGGCGACCCCTAGAGCAACCGCTGCGCCACGCGTAACCCTTGTATTTTCCTGCGCTCGCGTCGAAGCTGACTACGCAAGAAGTTGCGCGATCGAGCCAAATGCGATGACGAAGCTCAACGACACGACCCTGCGCGGCGAGACCACCGCGCAACATGCGCGTACGACGCTCGTGCTCTATCACCGCGATGGCGCGGAGGTCGTGCACATGACGAAGTCGCGGCCGGTCGTGGTCGGCCGCACATCGCCGGCCGACGTCGTGATCGCCGATCGCGGGTTGTCGCGGCAGCACGCGCGCTTCACCTGGAACGATGACGACATCACGGTCGAAGATCTCGGCAGCACGAACGGCACCAAGAAGAACGGCCAGCGCGTCGAGCGCGCGACGATCGCGCCCGGCGACGAGATCGCGATGGGACCGGTGCTGGTCTCGCTGCATGCGGTTGCCTCGACGGGCGAGGAGCTGCGCGGGTTCGACGGCATCGACCGCTTTCGCACCGCGCTCGCCGACGAGATCACGCGCGCGCGCACGTTCGCGCGGCCGCTCGCGCTCGTGCTCGTGCGCTCGCATTCGAAAGACGGGCATATCAGCCGCTGGGTGTCGCGATTGCGCGCGCAGCTGCGGCCGGTCGATCGCGTGGGCATCTACGGACCGAGCGCGGTGCTCGTCGCGTTGCCGGAAGCATCGCCCGACACCGTGCGCGCGTGGATGGCGCGGCTCGCCGGCGGCTCGCCCGAGCTCGTGTGCTCGTCGGCGACCTTCCCCGCCGACGGCGCCTCCGCCGACGAGCTCGTCACCGCGCTGCATGCCGCGCAGCGCGCCGACAAGCCGCCGCGCGACGCGAGCGATCACGGCGCGGTGATCGTCAAGTCACCCGAGATGAAGCAGATCATGCAGACCGTCAAGCGGCTCGCCGGCTCGACGATCGCGGTGCTGATCAACGGCGAGACCGGCACCGGCAACGAAGTGATCGCGCGCGCGATCCACGACAACGGACCGCGGAAGAAGCACCCGCTGCGCTCGATCAACTGCGCGGCGATTCCCGGCATGCTGATCGAGAGCGTGCTGTTCGGCCACGAGCAGGGCGCGTTCACCAGCGCCGACAAGTCGGCGCGCGGCATCTTCGAGCAGGCGAGCGGCGGCACCGTGCTGCTCGACGAGATCGGCGAGCTCGCGCCGAACGCACAGGCGGCGCTGCTCCGCGTGCTCGAGACCAAGCGGGTGACACGCGTCGGCGGCGACAAAGAGATCGCCGTCGACGTGCGCGTGATCGCGGCGACACATCGCGACCTCGAGGCGATGGTCGCCGAAGGCAGGTTTCGCCAAGATCTGCTGTATCGACTCAACACGATGATGGTGCGCTTGCCGCCGCTGCGCGAGCGCGTGCTCGAGATCAAGCCGCTCGCGCAGCGGTTTCTCGATGACGCCAACGCGCAGGCCGGCACGTCGATCAAAGCATTCGATCCGGCGGCGATGGCCGCGCTCGAGGCCTACGCGTGGCCGGGCAACGTGCGCGAGCTGCGCAACGCGATCGAGCGTGCGGTGGTGCTCGCCGAAGGCCACGCGATCGTGCTCGACGATCTCGGCGAGCGAATTCGCGCGGGGTCGCAGGCCGCGGCGCCCGCCGAGTCGGAGCTCCACCCGTCGGGCGAGCTGCCCGCGGACTACAAAGAGCATCTGCGGCGCTACGAAACCGAGCTGATCCTGCGCGCACTGCACAAGACGAATGGCAACCAGACCGAGGCCGCCAAAGCGCTTGGCCTACCGCTGCGCACGTTGGTCCACAAGATTTCCACGTACGGCATCAAGAAGCGGTTCGATCGCTGAACGCCGTGATCCGCGGCACTCGCTTCGCGAAACAAACTGAATCCTCGCCGGTACGCGCTCGGACCTGTGCGGACGTGGTATTCCGTGACCTCGGAGGAGACTAATGCGCGCAAGAAGCGTCGCGGCTTTATTTGTAATGGCCGCGCTCGGGGCATGTGGTGGGACTGACAACGGGGCGACCTTGACGATCTCGCCCAATGGTTCCGGCGCCTCACTGACCGTGTCATCGCCGACCGATTTCACCGCGACGCTGTCGAACAGCGACGCGGCGATCACGTGGTCGATCACCGGCGGCGGAACGCTCACGGAAATGTCGGGCATGCACACGACATTCAACCCGCCGACGGGCTCCGCACAGGAGACGCTGATCGCATCGGCCGCAGGCTTGACCGCGAGCGTGTCGATCTCGTCGGGCCCGATGGAGCTGACCGGCGACACCATCCCCGGGTTGTCGGCGCCGGTGACGGTGCTGTACGACGCCGAGGACATCCCGCACATCAACTGCGCGCAGGCGAACGATTGCATCGCGGTGCAGGGCTTCATCCAGGCGCGAGATCGCTTCTTCGAGATGGACTTCTTGCGCCACGTCGCGACCTCGAAGCTCAGCGAGATGATCGGCGTCGCCGGGTTGTCGCAAGATGTCCAGCTCCGCACGCTGTTCGTCACGCGC
The DNA here is from genome assembly GCA_036271395.1 of Kofleriaceae bacterium. Lineage (GTDB taxonomy): Bacteria > Myxococcota_A > Polyangia > Haliangiales > Haliangiaceae > JABFXX01. The sequence continues at coordinate 5,618 of DATBAS010000165.1, read as the reverse complement.
GCCGGCCACCGGCTCGAAGACGATCTCGCCGCGTCGATGGACTCGACGACGAAGGCGACGCTCGACGCGTACGTCAACGGCGTCAACGCGTACCTGACGCAGCTGCGCGCTGCCTCGGGCGACGCGCCGATGGCCGGCGAATACCTCCAGCTGCCGTATCGCCTGACGCCGAACGACATCGACAACTGGACCGAGCAAGACACGTGGGCGCTCGCCCGGCTCCAGCAGTTCCAGCTCTCGGAGACGCTCGACGAGGAGACCGGCTACGGCACGTTCGCCGAGGCCTATGAAGGCACCGCGCCCGACAAGGTCGCCGCGTGGATCCGCGCTGCCGCTCCGACGACCGAGCAAGCGCACACGCTCGCCCCGACGCCGTTCACGCCGAGCGCGGCTCCGGCTCCGGCGCCGGGCTCGATGACGGCGTGGGCACCATTGATCAAGCAAGCGCGCGACTCGATGGTCGCGCTGCGCAACGCGCTGCGGCCGATCAACTCCGCCGTCGGCTCGAACAACTGGGCCGTGATGGGCATGTTCTCGGCGACCCATCAGGCGATGGTCGCGAACGACCCGCACTTGGGCCTGCAGTATCCGCCGCTGTTCCACCTCTCGGTGATGACGTCGTCGAACGCCGCCGACAACTTGGACCTCGCGGGCGGCTCGTTCCCGGGCATCCCGGGCGCGCTCGTCGGCCGCGGCGCGCACGTCGGCTGGGGCGTGACCGTCGTCGGCTACGACGTCACCGACCTCTATCTCGAGACGCTGACGACCACCAACTGCGCGTCGGTCGCCGTCGATGGCTTGCCGTGCGTCGTGTTCAACGGCGCGCCGGTCACGCTGATCCCGGTGCCCGAGACGTACATGGTCCGCGTCGGGCCGGGCACCGCCGGGCTCGTCGCCTCGACCACGCTCAACCTCGGCGCCGACGCGCCGCCGGCCGCGACGTTGATCGTTCCGCATCACGGCCCGATCATCCAATTCGGCGCGACGACCGCGGTCAGCGCGCGGTGGAGCGGCCAAGAGGGCAACACGCAAGATCTCAAGGGCATCTACGGCCTCAACACCGCGACCGACGTCGACTCCGCGATGGCGGCGCTCGCGCTGTTCTCGACGGGCGCGCAGAACTTCGTGCTCGCCGACGACCAGGGCAACATCGCATACGACCCGCACGCGCTCGTGCCGGTGCGCAACTTCGCCGATGCGCGCGTCGTCGGCGCCGCCAACGTGATTCCGCCGTGGTTCCCGCTGCCGGGCACCGGCGCCGCCGAGTGGGGCGATGGCACGTCGAACTGCGCGAGCGCGACCGCGACGCCGGTTCCGGCGAGCTGCTGGATCGCCGACGCGCTGTTGCCGCAGGGCAAGAACCCGGCGAAGGGCTACTACTTCACCGCGAACGCCGATCCGATCGGTGTCTCCGACGACAACAACCCGCTCGCGCACCCGCCGTACTTCAGCTTCGATTGGGACGACTCGTCCGGCTTCCGCGCGACGCGCATCGATCAGCTGCTCAGCCAGACGATCACCGCGAACGGCACGGTCGCGCTTGCCGACATGCAAGCGATCCAGACCGATCACATGTCGCGGCCGGGCCAAGCGTTCGTCAACATCATCGACACGCTGCCCCCGAGCACCGATCCGTCGGTCGTGGGCGCGGTAAGCGCGCTCGACGCGTGGGCCGCCGCTGGTTACGACTGCCCGTCGGGCTTGACCGGCAGCGATCCGGCCGAGAGCGCGGTCGACATGACGCCGGCGGTGGTCACCAACTCGGCCGGCTGCTTCTTGTTCCACGCGTTCCTGCGCGATCTGCTCACGAACGTGTTCGCCGACGACATCGCGCCGCTCGGCATGGACATCGACGGCAACCAGGTCCAGGCGATCAAGGCGATGCTGTTCATGCTCAGCCCCGCGGGCACCGCCGATTCGTCGTTCTGCAACGACGTGACGTCGAGCGGAACCGTCGCGCACACGTGCGTCGACCAGGTCGACACCGCGCTCGGCGAAGCGTACGACCAGCTCACGGCAGCGTACGGCGCGTCGACCAACTGGACGTGGGGAAAAGTCCACACGATCACGCCGGTGCCGCTGCTCGCGCTGATCACGACGAACTACCAGCCGGGACCGTACGCGCGCCCGGGCGGCCAGTTCACCGTCGACGTCGGCGCCGCATCGATGGAGACCTCGTCGGGCCTCAGCTTCCCGTACGCATCCGGCGGCAACGTCCGTCACGTCTCGATCATGGATCCGGCCAACCCGGTCGTGAAGATGCAGCTGCCCGGACCCGAGCGCGACGGACCCGATCTCGTGATCGGTCCGGACCTGCTCGGCCAATGGGTTCTCAACGAGTACTTCGACTTCGCGTACGGCGACCAGATCAACAAAGTCGCTGTCTCTTCTCAGACCTTCAGCGCCCAATGAGGACCATCATGTCGCGGAAACTCCTCGCGGCCGCGGCTCTCGCCGTCGCCGCGCTTGCAATCGCTGCGTGCCGGCCGAGCTTGCCGGATACGCCGCCGCAGACATTCGTGATCGCGCAGTTCGATCCGACCACGTCGGCGATCCCGCTGCCGAACGACCTCGTGCTCGAGCAATCGGCGAACTCGCTGTGCACGCCGGCCGCGCCCGATGGCTCGCCCGCCTGCGCACAGGCCGAGCTGATCCAATCGTTCAAGGACGCCGGCGGCTTCCCGAGCGACCAAGAAGTCTCCGTGACGGTCGACTTCATCGAGACCACGTTCGACGCGAACGGCAGCGCGTCCAACACCGCGCCGGATCTCGACCTCAGCACGTTCACGCCGAGCACGTACTTCGTCTACGCCGACGTCGCCGGCGCCGCCCCCGGTGAGATTCCGATGGAGCCGATCCAAGCGACCGACTACGTCAAGAGCACCGATCACGGCGAGCTCACGCTGCACCACAAAGGCCATCAGCCGTGGCCGACCGGCGAGATCGCCGTGCTGATCCGCGGCGGCGACAACGGCGTGATGACGACCGACAAGCTGCCGGTCGGCGCGTCGCAGGTGTTCAGCCTGCTCGAGCAAGACGTCCCGCTGTCGAACCCGCAGAACAACGGCCTGCTCAAGGCCGAGCTCGGCTCGCAAGAGGCGGCGAACTCCGAGGGCCTCCAGCTCGACGAAGTCAACGCGCTGTGGAATTCGCTCGCGTATCCGGCCACCGACATGCGCTGGCCGCATCAAGAGCTCGCGATCCTCACGCAGTTCTCGGTGCAGCCGACGGTGACGAACGTGTCGATCGATCCGGCGCGCGGCCTCGTGCCGCTGCCGATCGATCTGCTGCGCGATCCGACGACCGGCAACCTCAGCGTGCTCGCGGCGTGCACCCTCGCCGGCAGCTCGCTCGCCGCCGACGGCACGTGCCCGAGCGCGGCCGCGGCCGGCTTCGAAGCGCTCGACGGGTTCTCGACGACCGGCGCGATCCTCGGCCCGACCTCGGAGCTCGTCGACGGTACGACGATCGACGGCAGCGACCTCCAGCTGTGGGACCTGACCGACATGAACAACCCGGTGCAGGTCGATCCGACCACGCTGATCCAGGAGCCGTGCGAGTTCACGTCGGGCTGCAACCAGCCGACCGAGCTGTCGCCGGTGATCGCGATCCAGCCGGCCGGCGCGACGGCGGCCGATCCGACGTCGGTGTTCCGCACCAAGCCTCTCAAGGACGACACCGAGTACGCGGTCGTGATGACGACCGGCATCAAGGACAAAGCCGGCAACGCGATCGGCCCCGGCACGGTCGCCAAGGTGGTGCATTTCGCGAACTCGGTGTACGTGGGCGGTCACTCGGCGCTGCAGGGCATCGACGACACGACCGCGCATTCGCTCGAGACGATGCGGCTGCAGCTCGCACCGGTGTTCGCGGCGCTCGCCGCGGCCGGCACCGACTTCTCGAAGATCGGCATCGCGTACACGTTCCACACCCAGACGATCCTGAGCCAGGGCAACGAGCTCGGCGCGTTGCCGTACCTGCCGTCGCTCGCCCTCGGCGATGATTCGATCGCCGCGCCCGTCGTCAGCACGACGATCATCGGCGCCGGCAGCGTGTTCGGCAAGTACGGTGTCGATCCGACGATCCCGAGCGGATCGATCGGCGCCGTGATGGAGTTCGACATCCCGACGCTCGACGCGCTCGATCCGATCACCGGCGCGTTCATGAGCGATCCGACGAAAGGCACCGTCGAGAACATCCACGTGCTGCTCGCACTGCCGGATCCGAGTAACGCGAACATCCCGGCGTGCACGGGCGCGTTGCTCGCCGCCGGCGTGCCGCGCTGTGCGCCGCTGATGGTGTTCCGCCACGGCCTCGGCGGTGGTCGCGCCGACATGCTCACGGTCGCGAATCAGTTCGCCGCGGCCGGCATGGCGGTGGTCGCGATCGACGCCGCGAAGCACGGCGACCGCTCGTTCTGCACGCCGACCACGAACTTCGGCCAGTGCCAAGGCGACTCAGCGTCGATGACGACGTGCACCACGACGCTGCCCTCGGGCGCACAAGGCGACGTGAACCCGCCGGGCACGTGCCCGAGTGGCTTCACCTACGAGCCGGTCAGCGCGTTCTGCGGCGCGAGCCTCGCCAACGCCGCGACGTGCGACTACACCGGCTCGGAAGGCATCCCGGTCGTCTCCGGCAACTACCTCATCACGTCGAACTTCTTCCGCACGCGCGACACGATGCGCCAGGACATGATCGACCAGTCGCAGCTGATCCGCGCGGTCGCGTTCGTGCCGTCGACGCAAGTGCCGACGAGCAACATCTTCGGCGCGGTCGAGGCGTACAGCAGCAGCAACGGCACCGCGCTCGCGAACACCTACGTGATCGATCCGGGCACCGTGTTCTTCTCCGGCCAGTCGCTCGGCGCGATCAACGGCGCGGCCGACGTCGCGACGAACCCGCGTATCGCGAAGGCCGGCCTCAACGTCGGCGGCGGCACCGTCGTCGACGTGTTCACCAACTCGCCGGCGTTCGTCAGCGAGACCGACGCGCTGCTCGCGAGCCTCGGCATCCAACCCGGCACCTCGGCGTACTTGCAGTTCCTGGTCGTCGCCAAGACCGTGTTGGATCCGGCCGATCCGATCAACTTCGTCGGTCACATCACGGCGAACACGCTGCCGAACCTGCTCGGCACGGGCAACCAGGCACCGAAGCCGGTGTTGTCGCAAGCGGCGTACTGCGATCAGACGGTGCCGAACCCGTGGAACTTCATCTACGCGAACGTGCTCGGCGTGACGCCGCTGCCGCCGACCGGCGCGCCGGGTAGCGCGAGCGCGGCGTTCGAGCTGGTCACCAAAGGTGCACCGGCCGCGGGGCTGAGCTGCTCGCCGATCCCGACGTCTGCGGTCGAGCACGCGTTCATCACCGACTGGAGCGACGCGACGGTGACGACCAACGCGCAAAACGACATCGCGAACTTCATGATGGGCAGCGCTGTCCCACCCTCGATCGCCGTCTACTGAGAGCCGAGCATCCCAATGCGCAAACTACTTTTCCTAGCAGCAATTGCGATTCCGACCGTGGCGCATGCCGGCGGTTACAACATCCCGATCGAAAACGCGCGCACGCTGGGTCTGTCGCAAGCGGATCTCGCCGACCAAACCGGTGCCGAAGCG
>DATBAS010000164.1:0-20477 GCA_036271395.1 Kofleriaceae bacterium | reverse complement strand
TGCTCCATGCCCTCGAGCTTGTCGATGTCGTCGAGGATGTCGTCGACGGTCGCGTAGCGCTCGTTCTTCGCGTCGCGCGTCATCTGATCGAAGATGTCGTCGATGCCGCGCGGCAGCGCCGGGTTGATCTGCGACGGCATCTGCGAGCGGCGGCCCGGGAGTTTTCGCGTCAGCAGCTCGTAGAAGATGATGCCGAGCGCGTAGATGTCGCCCTGCGGGCCGGCTGCCATCGGATCGGTGTAGAGCTCGGGCGCCATGTACGCGACGTTGCCCATGCCGACGTAGATCTGGCGGATCACGGCGTGATCGCGCTCGACGATGCGGGTGAACCCGAAGTCGGAGACCTTGATGTTGCCGTAGCCGTCGATCAGCAGCTGCTCGGGTTTGAGGCCGCGGTGATAGACCCGCTGTGCATGCGCGGCGCGCAGCGCGTGCAGCGCCTGCAGCAAGTACTTGAACGACAGCTCGACGGGAATGTCCTCGGCGTCGTTGATCAACCGGCGCGCCGAGCCGTTCGGCGCGAGCTCGGTGACGACGTTCGGGAACTCGACCCAGATATTGACGTCGTGGATCGGCAGGATGTTCGGGTGCGCGAGGTTGCCCCACGCGCGCACGACGTCGGTGAAGCGGCGCACGATCTCGTTGCGCTGGTCCTCGCTGAAGAAGCCGAACAGATCGCGGATTTCTTTGAGCGCGACCTCGCGGTTGAGCGCGATCTGGCGCGCGCGATAGACGGTGCCCATGCCGCCCGAGCCGATCGAGGCGAGCTTCTCGTAGCGCTGCTCGCCCATGTCCATCTCGCCGCTCGCGACCGCCGACGCGCGGCCGCCCGACGCCGTGATCTTCGGCTCTTTGCCCGGCAGCCGCTGCGCGGCCGAGCCCTCGTTGCGCAGCGCGGCCGCGGCCGCGGGGCCTGCGGGCGGAACCGCGCCGGCTTGCGTGCCCATCGGGATCGCGCCGGCCGGCACCGCCATCGCGCGGCTCTGGCGCAGCTTCTTGAAGTGGCTGACCGCGCGGTCGGTGAACTCCGAGAGGTTGCCACCGTTGACGACGGTCTCGCCTTCCGGCGTGACCTCGAGGCTCTCGCTCGACCGATCGTGGCGGAGATAGCCCGACTTTTCGAGGAAGCCGATGTACTCGGAGAACGGGATCGACACCGCGCCTTCGCACACGCGCCGGATGTCGTCGTAGCGGTTTTGGCGGCCGTAGCGCGCCTCGGCCATCACGTTGGCGAGGATGAAGCGAGCCTCTTCGCAGAGGACTTCCTTGGTCACCTTGGCGCGGCCTTCCATGGAAGCGAATTGTAGGCACCCCCGACGCGGTGGGTCAATCGATCGGCGGCTCCGGCAGCCCTTCCGCGACCAACCTGTCGACGAGCGGACGATCCGCCGGCAGGATCTCCCAGCGCGCCAGCTCGCCGGGCAACGCCCACACCAGATCGGCGACCTCGACCGCGCGCGGCTCGCCAGCCGCGATCGTGCACGGGTATACGAGCATCACGAGATCGAACTCGGGATAGGCGTGAAACAACACGTCCCACACCCGACCGACGCGGACGGTCACGCCGATCTCCTCGCGCAGCTCGCGGATCAACGCATCGACCGGCGCCTCGCCCGCTTCGACCTTGCCGCCGGGAAATTCCCACTTGAGCGCCAACGACTGCGTGGCCGTGCGCTGCGTGATCAGCACGCGACCGTCTCGAATGACCAAGCCCGCGACGACCAGCTTCCGCGTCACGCGAGCAAGCTCCGGCGATCGACGAACGGCGCTTGATCGGGCGGGCCATCGGCGTGGTCGTAGGCCAGCACGCGGCCGCGATCGAATGCCGCGACGGTGGCGCTGCGCGTGCCGTATGCATCGCTGTGGATGCAGATCGCGGTCAGCTCGCGCGCGAGCTCGCGCGGCAGACGATCGGATGCCGGCGTGTCGTCGAGCTCGTTGCGCGCTCGATCGCCGAGCGCGTGCTCGATCGCCGGGATCGTCTCGGCGAGCTTCATCGAGCTCGCGACGATCGCTTCGATCATGCGCGCGAGCCGTTCGCCGCGCGGAAATCCGGGCGAGCCGAGCTTGTCGTTGCACAGCACGTGGACGCCGCTGCCGAGCTTCACGATCTCGCGCTCGCCGGTTTCTCTCCGGAAGTAGCCGACGCGCGCGCCGGTCGCGTCGCCCCACGCCAGGTTCATGCTCGCGAAGCGCGCCGGATCGATCGCGTGCGCGTAGCCATCGGGATCATCGGCCATCGCGAGCTCGCGCACCGCGAGCCCGCGCGAGCGCAAGCCGACGGGAGGCGGCTGCATCACGCGCTGATTCGTGACCGCGGCGAACCTGCCCGTTCGGCCGATCGCGAGCCACGTGCCTCCCGAAAGCTCGTCGACTCCGCCGGCGATTCCGTCAGCGAGTTTCTCGGGCGCGCGTGTCGGTCGCGCGTAAAGCTCGTCGCGATTCGCCGCAATTACGAGCGGCGCGTCGAGAACGTTTACGAGGATCGCGATCGTGCACATCGTCGAAGAAGATTCGAAACGGCACGCGGGCGAGGGACTAAAAAGTTGGCGCGAGAACGTGCCACGTGCCTTGCATAGCAAGCGTGCGGACCCTACAGTGCCGCGGAGATGAGACTGTATCCAGGGAAGGTTGACACGATCGCAGCGGAGATCATCACGACGCTCACGCAAGCGGGTGATATCGAAGTCAGCGACGGCAACGAGGCACAGCTCGATGTCGCGGCCGTCCTGAAGGAGTACATCCGTGTCGACAAGGAGCTGACCGAGCGCGCCAAGGACATCTTGGAGATCCGCGGTCTGCCCTACTCGCACTTGGGTCGCACGAAGCGCCAGCTCGCCGAGCAGAAAGAGTTCGGGCTCGGCGAAGACGGCCTGACGTGGATCGCGACGCAAATGCAGGAAGCGTTCATGAGCTCGCGGCACATCGACGAGGTGTTTGCCGACGACGCGATCTTGCGCCGCAAGATCAAGGACATCTGCAAGAAGCACATGATGGTCGACGAGCAGATCGATCAGGAAGTGCGCGACCGGATCAAGAACCTCGAAGAGGGCTCGGCGGCGTGGGATGTCGAGTACGCGAAGGTTCTCGAGCAAGTCAAAGGCAAGCACAACATCAAAGAATGACGGCGTAACGCGCCGCGTTTTCGTGACCGCGCTCGCGTGAGCTAGCGAGCTTGTTTCTCCGAACGACGGGAGCATCCTTCTAGGGTGGGCACCCGTCACTGCACGGCTTGCATCGAGTCGCCCGTCTCGACGTGCGGTCGCTGCATGGCGTCGCGGTGCGCGCGGCACGCGCTGAAATCCGGCAAGCGCTGCGCCGCTTGCGAGCGCGACTACTGCGACGACGCGCGGACGCGTCGCGCGGTGAAGCTGATGTTCGCGCCGCCGGTCGCGATTCTCACCGGCGGTCTCCTGCTCGGCCTGTTGATGCCGATCTCGCTCGGCGCGGTCGGCGCGGTGGTGATCTGCGCGCTGGTCTCCGGGCTCGCGGTCGGCGCCGGCGCCGGCACGTGCACGCTGGTCGAGCGCACCTCGCGCGCGATGTTCTTGCGCGAGCACTCGGGCGGCTTGCCGGCGGCGCGGTTACTGACCGACGGTCGGCGCTGAGCTCGAGAATCGAGACATCGGTGTCCGGATCATCGCCGCCGCGCGCTGCCAAGCATGTGATCCGCGTGTGGCTCCGCGCTTGCTAACCCGATGGCATGCGTTTCGTGATCGCGATCGTGCTCGCCGGCTGCAGCATCTCGCCTGCAGCAACCGTCGGCTCCGATGCGCTCGTCGGCGACCTCTCGTGTGGCAGCGCGACCTGCCATACCGGCCAGCTGTGCGTCGTCGTCACGTCGGGCACGCAATGCGACGTCGACTACGACGCCGGCATCGGACCCGATCAGATCATCATGCAGTACTGCGCCGATGTCCCCGCGTCATGCGGCGACACGCCGACCTGCGATTGCTTCCCGTGCTACGGCCTCTGCTTCGACATCGAGGGGCGCACCGCGGGATGCGGCTGCGAATGATCACGCGGCTGCGGGCTTGATGCCGAATGCTTCGAGGATCTCGCCGACGACCATCTCGCCGAGCCGTTGGATCAATTGCTCGCCTTCGGCGACCGTCGCCGCGGCCGGATCGCCGGCGTACGCCGCCGACATGCCCATTGCCTCGAACGTGGTCACGCCGTCGCGCAGTTTCTCCGAAAGGCTGATCGGCACCGCGGGCAAACGCAGGCGCATCGCGTCGTGCACGAGCTCGGGCGCCGCGGCCATCAGGATCGAGGTCTCGTAACGACCGGCATGGCACTGCCCGCTCTTGAACTCGGCCGACAGAGTGCGCGCCCACTTCTTCGCGAGCGGGCACGCGTAGCTGACTTTGCTCTCGCGGCCGGCGAGCACCGCGCGCACCGCCGCGTCGTGCGCCGGCTCGAGGTGATTGTTGACCAGGCAGACGTGCCGCACGCCGCTGCCGAGCAAACCGTCGGCGACCGCCGCGATGTACGCGGTGAGCACGCTGCCCGGAATCGTCACCGCGCCCGAGAAGCCGGTCGCGCACTCGGTGACGCCGTAGCTGATCGCCGGCGCGATCACGCCCACCATCGTGCCGCGCTTGTCGAGCAGCTCGGCGGCGCGCAAGCACGCGGCCGCGGAGATCACGACGTCGGTGCCGAGACCCAAGTGCGGGCCGTGCGGCTCGGTCGAACCGACGGGGACGAGCGCGATCACACCGCGTTTGCCGGCGACGAGCTGCTCGAGCGATGCCGTCGTGTGCCGCGCCAAAAACTTCTCGGTCATGGACGTTTCGCTTTCTCGAGCTCGATCAGCCGTTTCTTGTCGACCTTGCCGCGATCGTTTTTCGGCAGATCTGCGACGAACTCGACCCAGCGCGGATACTTGTGCTTCGACAGCCGCGTCCGCACGTGCTCCTGCAGCTCGGCGGCGAGCTGCGCCGCGGCGCCCGGCGTCGCGATGCGCTCGCGTGCGCTCGCGCGAACTTCGACCAGCGCCTTCGGCTTGACCAAGCCCGCGTCGTCGGCGGGGATCACCGCGACGACCGAAACCGCCGCGTGGGCGAGCAGGCAATCTTCGACCTCGCGCGGCGCGACGAAGATGCCGCCGACCTTGAACAGATCGTCGGCGCGGCCCTGAAAGTACAAGTAGCCGTCGGCGTCGATCGAGAACAGATCTCCCGTGCGGCACCAGTGGCCGTGGAACGTCTTCCAGCTCTTGTCGCGATCGGCGAAGTAGCCATGCGCCACGCTGTCGCCCTTGACCCACAGCACGCCGATCTCGCCGGGCGGCAGCGGCTCGGCGCCGGGACCGACCGCGTCTTCGGGCAGGATTCGTAGCTCGTAGCCTTCGACGACGCGGCCGAGCGAGCCGGGCTTCACGTCGCCGGGCCGATTCGAGCAATAGATGTGGAACATCTCGGCCGAGCCGATGCCGTCGTAGACCTGGCCACCGAACCGCTCGATGAAGCGAACCAACAGCGGCTCGGGCAGCGCCTCGCCGGCCGAGAGGTGAAACCGCACGCTCGACAGATCGATGCCGCGCTCGCCGCGCGATGTGCGCTCGGTGTCGAGCTCGAGCAGCTTGCCGAGCATCGTCGGCACGTTCGTCACGACGGTCGCGCGGTAGCGCTCGATCGCGGCCGTCACGCTCTCGGCGGTCGGCCGCTCGCTGAACAAGCCGACGCTCGCACCGACCGCGAATGGGAACCACAGGTTCGTGCCGGTCGCGTAGCCGAAGAACAGGCGCGGCACGCTGACGCAGACGTCGTCGGCGCGATAGCCGACGGTGGCCTTGGCGAAGACCTCGGTGTTGAACGCGAAGTCGCGGTGGCTGTGCATCGCCGCTTTCGACCGCCCGGTCGAGCCGCTCGTGAACAGCCAGATCGCGGGATGATCGCGGTGCAGCGCCGGCAGCTCGGTCGTCAGCTCGCGGCCGCGCTGGATCGCCGCATCGAGCGACATCGCGGTGCGGCCCATGCGCACGACCGCGCTCGGCACGTCGACGGCGGCCTCGGGATCGGCGCCGGTCGCGGCGTCGGGTGCGAGCAAGATCGTCGCGACGCTCGGCGGCAGCTTGCCGGCGAGCTGCTCGGCGACCGCCGGTGTCGTGATCAGCACGGTCGCGCGGACGTAGTCGGTGACGTACGCGAGGTCGCCCTCCGGCGCCTGCGGGTTGCCCATCGCGAGCACGCCGCCGGCCGCGAGAATTCCGAAAATGCTCCACGCGAACGGCGGAACATCCGGCAGCACGACGTACACGCGCTGCTCTGGCGCGAGCCCCGACGCGACCAAGAACCGCGCGAGAGCGCGCGCGCGATCGGCGACCTGATCGTAGGTCCACGCGCGATCGCCGAATCGGATCGCCGTGCGTTGCCCGCCGCCTTCGCGCAGGCGGTCGAACAAGAAGTAGTCGGCGAGGTTGAAGTCGTCTGGAAAATTCATCGCAGCGTCTCGCGTCGCACGCGCGCCGGAGCGTACTGCGCCGCGATGGCTTTGCCGATGATCATCCGCTGGATCTCGCTCGTGCCCTCGTAAATGCGCAGTGGCCGGATCGCGCGATACAAGTGCTCGACGATGTGACCTGCCATCACGCCGCGCCCGCCGAACAGCTGGACCGCGCGATCGATCACGCGCGAGGCCGCCTCGGTGGCGCCGAGCTTCGCGATCGAGACTTCGGTCGTGACGCGCTCGCCGCTCGTATCCTTGCGATGCGCGGCTCTGAGCACGAGCAGCCGCGCGGCATCGAGATCGACCGCCATGTCCGCGAGGTGCGCTTGCACGAGCTGTTGCTCGGCCAGCGGCTTGCCGAATTGCATGCGATGCGTGACGAACTTGCCGGCCTCGTCGAGCGCGCGCCGTGCCATGCCGACCGCCGCGGCACCGACCGACACGCGAAACGCGTCGAGCGTTTGCATCGCGAGCTTCATGCCCTGGCCGACCTCGCCGATCCGCGCGCTCGCCGGGACGACGACGCCGCGCAGCTCGAGCGCGCCGAGCGGGTGCGGCGCGATCGGATCGAGCTTCTTGACGGTGACGCCCGGCGCATCGAGCGGGACCCAGAACGCGGTGAGCCCGGCGACGCCGAGCGCCGGCTCGGTCGACGCGATCACGGTCGCGTGATCGGCGATGCCGAGGTTCGAGATGAACAGCTTGTCGCCGTCGAGGCGATAGTTGGTGTTGCCGGGAGCCGGCGCCGCGCGCGTCTGGATCGACGCGACGTCGCTGCCGGCTTCGGGCTCGGTGAGCGCGAACGCCGCGATGCCTGCGCCGGTCGCGTACGCGGAGATCGTCGCGCGCTGGTCGGCCGTGCCGGCGAGCATGATCGCGTGCACGCCCAAGCCCTGCACCGCGAAGATCGAATCGGCGCGCGGCGACGCGTAGCCGAGCATCTCGCGTGCGAGGCACAGCGCGCGCGAATCGATCTTGCCACTGGTCGGCGCGACCAACCCGAACAGCTGCGCCTTCGCGAGCGCGTCGACGGCGGCGAGATCGCGCGCACCTTCGCTGCCGTGCGCTTCGGCGGCTTCGAGCGCGGCGCGCGCCGCGGTCAGTCGCGACGCCAGCTCGACATGCGCCGGCTCGAAGAAGAACGGCAGGTCGTCGCTCGACAGCTTCATGAAAACTTCGCCGGGCGCGATTGCTTGAACGCGGCGTGCGCCTCGGCAAAATCGGGGTGCTGCATGCACAGCGCCTGGGCTTGCGCCTCGGCTTCGATCGCCGCGCCGAGTGCCATCGTGTGCTCGCTCTCGATCATCTGCTTCGTCATGGAGTGCGCGAACGCGGGCCCCGCTGCAAGCCGATTCGCCCATTCGGTCGCCAGCCTCACCGCGGCCTCACCGTCGGGGACGACGCGATTGACCAGGCCGATGCGCGCGGCGTGCTCGGCGTCGATCACGTCGCCGAAGAACAGCAGCTCGCTCGCGTGGCCGAGGCCGACGATGCGCGGCAGCAAGTACGTGATGCCCATGTCGGCGCCGCACAAGCCGACCTTCGGGAAGATGAAGCCGAACTTCGCGGTCGCCGCGGCGATCCGAAAATCGCACGCGCATGCCATGACCGCGCCCGCGCCGACCGCGATGCCGTTGATCGCGCCGACGATCGGCCGCCGGCACTCGCGCATCGCCTGGATCAGCCGCCCGGTCGCGCGGGTGAACGCGACGAGCGCCGGCGTATCGCGCCCGAGCAGCTCTTTGATGATGTCGTCCTGGTCGCCGCCGGAGCAAAACCCGCGACCGCGGCCGGTGATCACGATCGCGCGGACATCTGGCTCGCGATCGATCGCCTCGAACGTCTCCGCGAGCTCTCGATAGCTCTCGAACGTCAGCGCGTTGAGCCGATTCGGCCGATCGAGCGTGACGGTCGCGACGCCGCCATTTAGCTCGTAGGCAAAGGTCTTCGGCGCGATCACTCGTCGTGCTCCGGGTACGCGACGCACTGGATCTCGACGAGCGCATCGGGCTCGACGAGCGCGCTGATCCCGAGCAGCGCCATCGCCGGAAAGTGCGCGCCGAGCCGATCGCGCCAGACCTTGCCGATGTCGCGCCGCGCGGCGCGATACGCGACGACGTCGGTCACGTAGATCGTCATCTCCGCGATGTCGCTCGGATGGGCGTGCGCCACCGCGAGGATCGCCAACACGTTGTCGAGCGCCTGCGCGAACTGGCCGACGAGGTCTGCCGCTTCGAACACGCCGGCTTTCCAGCCGACCTGCCCTGCGACGTGGAGCGCGCGACCGCGGCCGATGCGCGCTTCGGCGTAGCCGGTCGGTCGCGGGCCGGGCAAGATGATCAGCTCGGTGCTCATTTTAGAATCGCGCCTCCATCGATGATGATCGTTTGACCGTGGATGCCGCGCGCATTGTCGGCGCACAGCATCAGCGCCGCGTGCGCGACCTCGGCCGGCTGGATCATGCGGCGCTGCGGCGACATCGTCTCGAGCGCCTTCTTCGAGTCGGCCAGGCTGCGGCCGGTCTTCTCGCTGATCCGCGCGACGGCTTCGGCCGACATCGCAGTCTCGACCCAGCCCGGGCACAGCGCATTGATCGTGATGCCGGTGCGCGCGAGATCGATCGCGAGCGCGCGCGTCCAGCCGACCATCGCGTGCTTCGCCGCGCAATACGCGGCGGTGTACGCGTAGCCGGAGACGCCGGCGTTCGACGCGATGTTGATGACGCGTCCCCACTTCGCCTCGATCATCGCCGGCACGAGCGCGCGGGTGACGCGAAACGGGCTCGTCGCGTCGAGCTCGACGATGCGATCCCACAGCGCGTCGGTCGTGTCGGCGAGCGGGGCACTTTCGGCGGCGCCGGCGTTATTGACGAGGATGTCGACCGCGCCGACGCGGCCGAGCATCGCGTCGGTCGATACGCGGTCGAGCAGATCGCACGCGATCGCCTCGCCGGAGAGCTCGCGTGCGAGCGCTTCGAGATCGGCGAGCTTGCGCCCGCACACGACGACGCGGGCTCCGGCGGCGGCGAGCTCGCGCGCCACGGCCGCGCCGATGCCGCGGCCACCACCCGTGACCAGCGCGCGCTTGCCGACCAGGCTCGGTTGCACGGCCGGGGCATATCACGTTTACCCTCGCAGGCGATGAACCTCGCAGACCTCGATGCCACGGCGCAGGCCGAGCTCGTCCGCACCGGTGCCGCGACGCCGCGCGAGCTCGTCCTCGCGGCGATCAAGCGCATAGAAGCGCGCAACGGCGAGCTCGGCGCCGTCGTCACGCCGATGTTCGACAGCGCGCTCGAAGCCGCCGACCACGCGCCGTACGGGCCGTTTCGCGGCGTGCCGATCCTGATCAAAGATCTCGGCGCCGAAGTCGCCGGCGTGCCGCAGGCCGGCGGGATCAAGGCGCTCAAAGACGCGAAGTGGGCGCCGAAAGAGGACAGCGTGCTCGTCGCGCGGCTGCGGCGCGCCGGGTTCATCATCGTCGGCAAGAGCAACGCGAGCGAGCTCGGCATCGTCCCCGATGCGGCGCCGCCGGCGTGGCCGCCGACCAAGAATCCGTACGACCTCACGCGCAGCCCGGGCGGTTCGAGCGGCGGCTCGGCATGCGCGGTCGCGGCCGGGCTCGTGCCGATCGCGCACGCGAATGACGGCGGCGGATCGATTCGCATCCCGGCGAGCTGCTGCGGCCTGTTCGGGCTCAAGCCGAGCCGCGGCCGCATTTCGTTCGCGCCGAACCTGGGCGACGTCAACGGCGGCCTCGTCAACGAGCACGTCGTCACGCGCAGCGTGCGTGATTCGGCCGCGGTCCTCGACGTGCTCGCCGGTGTGGTCAGCGGCGATCCGTACAGCGCGCCGCCGCACGTCGGCTCGTACGCCGCCGAGCTTTCGGTGCCGCCCGGCAAGCTGCGTATCGGCTTCGCGACGCGGTACCCGCACGTCGATGGCCATCTCGCCGAGTCGCATCCCGATTGCATCGCAGCCGTACAACACGCCGCGAAGCTGCTCGAAGCGCGCGGTCACGTCGTCGAGCCCGCCGAGATCACCGAGCTGCACGACCCCGATTGGATCCCGCGGTTCTTGTCGCTGTGGGTCGTCGGCGTCGCGATGGAGCTCGACGAGACATCGCACAAGCTCGGCCGGCCGGTCGCGCCCGACGACGTCGAAGCACTCACGTGGGCGCTCGGTGAGCTCGGCCGCATGATCAGCGGGCCGACGTACGCGGCGGCGTGGCGATGGATCCACCGCGCATCGCGCCGAATCGCGCGGTTCTGGGACCGCTACGATCTGTGGCTGACGCCGACCGTCACCCAACCGCCGGTGCCGCTGGGCTACTTCAAATCGCCGCCCGACGATCCGCTCGCTGGCATCTTTCGCGCGGCCGCGTTCGCGCCGTTCACGGCGGTCTTCAATGCGACCGGTCAGCCCGCGTGCTCGCTGCCGCTGTACAAGAACGCCGCCGGTCTACCGATCGGCGTGCAGCTCGCCGCTGCGTACGGCCGGGAGGACCTGTTACTGCGCGTCGCAGGGACGGTCTGCACGAACGAAACGTAAGCGCCGCAACTTCGCGAGATTCTTCGGTGCGTACGCAGCCACACGTAGAGGACAATCCTCGACGGTTGCGCGGCGTACGTCTCGTTAGAGCGTCCCTAGAGCTCTTTGCGGAGATTGGCGATGACCTCGGCGTAGCTGGTGGCTTCGACGACTTCCGCGAGCTCGGCGGTGTAGCGCGCGACGAGATCCTCGCGCCCGCGCGATGCGGCGTCGCGCCGTGCGTTGTGGAGCGTCAAGAACGCGCGCTCCGCATTGACGAAGTATTCGACGCACGCGAGCACGGCTCGCGCCGATGACGTCGTCACCGAGCGCGACGCATCGGTGAAGCCGAAGTGCCGGCCCTCCGAGTTGGTGACGTCGAGCGTGACCTTGCCGACCGCGTCGACGCCGTCGTGGCGCTTCTTGCTGCCCATGTCGGCGGTCAGATGAAAGCCGACGATCTGGATCGTCTTGAGCGACTGGTACTCGCGGCCGTAGCGCGCGAGCAGGCCGTTGTAGATCGCATCGACCACGCCGACGCCGGTGCCTTCGACGTCGACGGTCGCATCGCCCTCCTTCACCTTCACTTTCACGGTGGCAGTCGCCCCGGGCTCTTCGTCGATCGTCAAATGCACGACGACCAACGGCAGATAGTTCCCGTCCAGGACACGGCGGATCAGCGCTTCGTGCTCGCTCACGCCGTGATTTTACCTTGTGCGGACGTGCGTGCACCGTGATCCGGTCACACCGCGCGATCTCTTACGTTTGCAAACTCCGGACGAGCGTTGTCAGACCGATGCGGCATAGTGTCGCCCCGTGTCGGCCACACTAGTTCAGCTGCGACGCCACGTGACGCGTTTACGCGGCTGCTCCGACTGCGCCGACATGATCGGCCCGGTCGTGACGGGCGAGCCGGTCCTGTCGCCGGTCATGCTGGTCGGGCAAGCGCCCGGCATCAAAGAAGGCCCGGCGGGCAAACCGTTCGCGTGGACCGCCGGCAAGACGATGTTCCAGTGGTTCTCGGAAATCGGCCTCGACGAAGCGAGCTTCCGATCGCGCGTCTACATGGCGGCGGTCTGCCGGTGTTTTCCCGGCAAAGCGGCCGGCGGCGGCGATCGCGTTCCATCGGCGGAAGAGGTCGCGAGCTGCAGCCGACACTTGCGCGCCGAGGTGAAGCTGCTAGCGCCGCGACTCGTGATTCCCGTCGGCAAGCTCGCGATCGCGCAGCTGTTCCCCGAGATCGAAAAGCTCACCGAGATCATCGGCACGACCCGCGAAGCGACGCTCGCCGGCCACACGTTCGACGTCATCGCGATGCCGCATCCGTCCGGCGCGTCGACGTGGCATCGCACCGAGCCGGGCAAGGCGCTGCTCGTCCGCGCGCTGTCGAAGATCGCCCAGCACGATGCGTGGCGATCGATCTGCGAAGCACGGGTCGAGGCTCGCGCATCGTGACGCGCGTTGCCGAGCTGCTCGCCGAGCTCGTCGCGATCCCGACGCAACAAGCCGGCGGCGAAGGCGGCGCCGGCGACGAGCTCGTGCTGTGCGAGCACCTCGCGCCGCTGTTGCGCGCGCGAGGTGCCGACGAGGTCGTCGTCGAGCGGGTGCCGCGCTCCGACGGCACGCCCGGCGCGTACGTGTTCGCGCGCTGGGGCACGCCGAAACGGCTGATCAACGCGCACGTCGACACCGTGCCCGCGAATGTCGGCTGGTCGCGCTCGCCGTGGCAGGTCCACATCGAGGGCGGCAAGCTCTACGGCCTCGGCGCGTGCGACACCAAGAGCGCGATCGCGGCGACGCTCGTCGCGCTCGACAACGAACGCCCGCGCGAGCTCGGCGTGCTGTTCTCCGGCGACGAAGAAGCCGGCAGCGCCGTCATGCACGCGTTCTTGGAATCGCCGCACGCGCGCGGCATCCGCGACGCGATCGTGTGCGAGCCGACCGCGCGCACCGCCGGGATCGCCCATCGCGGCGTGCTCGCACAAGCGGTCGGCTACGAGGGCGCCGGCGGCCACTCGTCGAAAGCCGACTACATGCCGCGCCCGATCGCCGAGCTCGCGCGACTCGCAGTCGGGCTCGATGACCTCGGCCGCGCGCGACTGCACGACGGCCCGCCGAACATGGCCGGCTTGTGTTTGAACCTCGCCGCGTTTCACGGCGGGGTCGCGTTCAACGTCGTGCCGCAACGCGCAAAGCTCGAGTGGTCGCTGCGGCCGTATCCCGGCTTCGATCGCGCCGGCTGGGATCGCGACATCGGCGCGCTCGCCCACGACCTGGCGATCGAAACCACGATCGATCACCCGCCGTTCCGTTGCGACCATCCCGATGCCCTCGTCGAGCTCGTCCGGCCGTTCACGCGCTCGATCGGCGGGCTCGACTTCTGGACCGAAGCGGCGCTGCTCGGCCAGCGCGGTATCGACGCGATCGTCGTCGGGCCCGGCGACATCGCACGCGCCCATGCGCCCGACGAATTCGTCGAGCTCGACGACCTCGACTGGGCGATCGAGCTGTTGCGCGCCGCGATGCGGTAGGCGGCCTGATTGGCCCCGTCGCTCTTGGCGGTTTCGGGCTATCGTGTGGATGCGCATGACGACACCCAGCAAGCTCGTGATCGGCGACGGTCGCACGCATATCAAATCGCAGCTCATGCGCGAGTCGCTGCAGAACCGCGCGGTGCTGTCGACGACCGAGAGCGAGCGCGACCTCCACATCTTCCCCGACGTCTCGCTGGTCTCGATCGGCGGCCAGAGCATCTTCGATCGCGGCAAGAGCGCGATCTTGCCGATGGTCGACGAGCTCGCGATCGTCAAGAAGCTGCACAAGATCGTGATCGGCGTCGGCGGCGGTACGCGCGTGCGCCACACGATGTCGATCGCGATGGACCTGGGCCTGCCGACCGGCGGCATCGCGCAGCTCGTCGGCGCGATGGAAGAGCTCAACGCGATCTTGCTCAACGCCCTGCTCGCTCCACACGGCTCGATGCCGATGCAGCGCGATCACTTCTGGGATCTGCCGCTGTACTTCGACGCCGGCATCACGCCGATCGCGATCTCGGTGCCGCCGTTCCACTTCTGGGAGCCACCGCCGCTCGAAGGCGCGGTGCCGATGCACGGCGCCGATTTCGGCTTGTTCCAGCTCGCCGAGGTCCTCGGCATGAAGCAGGCGATCTACGTCAAAGATGAAGACGGCCTCTACACGAAGGATCCGAAACGCCACAAAGACGCCGTGCTGATCCCGAAGATCACGCTCGAAGAGCTGATGACGAAGCTGCCGACCGAGAATATTCTCGACGAAGAGCTGTTCCGCACGTGGTCGGTCGCGAAGAACTTGAAGCGCGTCGTGATCGTCAACGGGCTGGTCCCCGGTCAGCTCACCAAAGCGCTCGCCGGCGAGGACGTCGGCACCGTGATCACGCGCGAGGGCGTATGACCGTCGCCGAGCGCAGGACGCTCCAGTCGACGCTCGCGAGCTCGACGCTGACCGGCACCGAGGTGTCGTCGATCGACTACCGGCCGGTCGCGGTGATGCCCGACGTGCGCGTCGTCAAGGTCGGCGGGCAATCGATCATGGATCGTGGCCGCGTCGCGCTGTTTCCGATCCTCGACGAGATCATCGAGGCGCGAAAGCGCGGCATCCAGGTCGTGATCTTGACCGGCGGCGGCACGCGCGCGCGCCATATCTACACGATCGCGAGCGAGCTCGAGATGCCGACCGGCATCGTCGCGACACTCGGCAAATACATCCCGATGCAGAACGCGCGCATGTTGCAGATGCTGCTCGCCAAGCACGGCGGCATCTACATCATGCCGGACGACTTCGAGAAGCTGCCGCTGTACCTGCAGCTCGGCTGCATCCCGGTCATGAGCGGCATGCCGCCGTTCGGCTACTGGGAAAAACACGAGGGCGGCAGCCGCATCCCGCCGCATCGCACCGACGCCGGCTTGTTCTTGTCGTGCGAGTTCCTCGGCACGCCGCGCGCGATCTTCATCAAGGATGAAGACGGGCTCTACACCGACGATCCGAAAAAGAATCCCGACGCGGTGCACATCCCACGTATCACCGCGAAGGAGCTGATCGCGCGCAACCTCAACGATGTCGTCGTCGAGCGCAAGGTCGTCGAGTACCTGCCGCGCGCGCGGTGGTGCAAGGAGCTCCAGATCATCAACGGGCTCAAGCCCGGTCAGGTGCTCGCCGCGCTCGAAGGTCAGGACGTCGGATCGATCATCACGGCCTAGCTCACGAGTGGCGATGGCCGTGGTGGGCGTTGCCGCTGCCGTTGCCGCCGCCGTTGCCGCCACCGTCGCCATCGCCATCGCCGTCGCCCATCGGGTTGGCCTTGAGCCAGTCGGCCGCGCGCGCGATCCGCGCCTCGACGTCTTTCTCGAGCGCCTCGACGCCCGACTTCGGCGTGATCTTCACCGAGACGCCGTTCGCGATCGTCGTACGCTTCGCGGTCGCACCTTCCGGCACGTGGACCGGGCAGATGCCGATGCCGCCGCCGTGGGTGCCGTTTTGCGCGTGGGCCGGCGTCGGCAGATCGCCGGCGAGCTTCGCGGTCGCCTTGTCGGCGAGCAGCTTGTCGGCGCGTGTCTGGATCTTCGACGCTGCCTTTTGATCGTCGCTGGTGATCGTGACGACCACCGATTTGCCGTCGAGCTTCGCGGTCGTGACAGCGCCACGCACCATGCTCGGACAGTGCTGCGCGTGATGCGACATCGCCGTCGGATCGACCGCGGAGCCGACGTCTTGGAGCTCGCCCGATCCGGCGGTCTCGACCGCGACGGCCGCCGACCCGGATCCCGATCCGACATCCGCCGATCCGGATCCGATCGCGACCATGGCCGACGAGCCCGAGCCAGAGCCGTTCGCTGGCGGATTCGGAGCAGGTGCCGGCTCGTCTTTCTTACAGCCGAGTAACACCAGCATCGTGACCACCACAAAGCTCTTGACCGCGCGCATGATTTAGCCTCCGCGCCATGCTACGTCGATTCGCGCCGGTGTGCTTCGTGATCGCGTTACAAACCGCGGCGCTCGCCGACGATCTCGTGATGCCGCCCGGCACGCGCAAAGAAGCTGGGCAGCTCGTCTCGAGCCGCGGCTTGCGCGACACCAGCGACTTTGTGGCCAAGGAGCTCGCGCATCGGGGGATCGCCGCCGATCAGATCGGCCCGTACCGCGTTCGAGGCGTCGAGGTGACGCGCTTTATCAGTCAGACCGCGGCGACGAGCTGGCGCGCGATCCACGTGATGCGCTCGGCCGGGAAGACGTTGATCTTCTTCGTCTCGCGGTCACCACTACCTCGTGGGCCTTGACGAAAATCGCGAGTGAACGTAGAAAGCTGCACCCGATCGGGGATCGTCTAATGGCAGGACGTCAGACTCTGACTCTGACTATCTAGGTTCGAATCCTAGTCCCCGAACTCCCGAAAGATAACCGGCCCCATAGTCCAGCGGTTAGGACGTCGGCCTCTCACGCCGAAAACTCGAGTTCGAATCTCGATGGGGTCACCAAGCAGAACGAGCGATTCGCCGACGTTGGCGTCGTTCTAAGTAGCGCGACCCCCCGTTTTGCGTTCGGCCGCGTCTGCGCTGCTCCTGCCGAGGCCGCACGCGGCCGCATCGTGAGTCGCGACCACGAGCCGATACTGAATCGGACGACCTGCGGTGCGATCTCGTGCAAAAACCAGCGACCGTCCGAAGCTACCGGCAAGGTAGAGTCGTCGCGGGGAGCCACTCATGACGAAACCCACTGCCAAGCGAACGCAGACGGTGAGCGTCGACGAACTTCGAACGGCCTCCGAAAAGGTCGCCCGGCTCGCGGCGCGTCCGGGTGGCGTGCGCGTCGTTGATTCGGCCGGTGATGAGCGCTTCTTGCTTTGCATACCGAGCGAACCGCTTCCGGAGTCGTGAAGGATCCCGCGCAAGAACTCGTTCGCCACTGGCTGGCGAGCAGGAATGCCGACTTCGCGACGCAGCCCGTTGGTGTGCATCGCGGCCTGGACAGGTGGTTACGCGAACACGTTTCGCGGCGATAAGATCGACGAGGTCGTGCACTTCCTGGATGTCGATCTCACCGCGTACGACCTCACCAAAGCTAACTACAAGAAGCACTGGAACGACAGCACGCAGCACACGAAGAAGATCCTTTTCGACGACTCGGCCAACAACTATCGCAATGTCGCGTTTCGTCTCTCAGCTGCGAGCGGCTAGCTGCGCGGCCGACGACTTCCTAGGAATTGGGCTGAGCGCCGAGCCCTATGCCGTGTGCCGGATCTCCGCGAATCATCGCGCCGATGGGGTCACCAGAAACAAGCGGCGCTCAGCGCTGCAGCTGCGGTTGGCGAACCAGCCACCGAGCCCGCCGCCGACGGTTGCGAGCTCCTGCGTCGAGATCATGGCACCGGACGAGACCACCGCGTTGCCGTCGGGTGGCGATCCGAACCCTCGAGAAAGCGTCAGTGATGAGCGGCCGCGGCGATCGAACGTCGAGCGACGGCGAACGCGAATCATTGCATGCGTAGCGAGTATGGTCGCGCGATGAAGCTGCCGTCGCACGCCTTGCGCGTGATGCTGCGCGCGCGCGATGCGATCGCGGACCGCATCGACGACTTCGTCGCGAACCGCACCCAGGCACAGCCGCGGCGCGAGCTCGCGCGAATGTTGCCGACGCGCAAGCCGTTGCCGGCGCTGCGGGGGTTCGCGATCGCGCCCGACTTCGCCGTGGTGCTCGCCGAGCTGATCGCGCGCGAGCAGCCGAACCTCGTGGTCGAGACCGGCTCGGGCGTGTCGACGCTCGTGATCGGCTATGCGCTCGAGCAGCTCGGCGCGGGCGGACGCGTGATCGCGCTCGAGCATGACCGCGCGTACGCCGAAGCGACGCGCGCGCTGATCCGCGACCACGGGCTCGACGCGTGTGCGAGCGTGATCGATGCGCCGCTCGAGCCGATCGTCGTGAACGGTGAGCCACATCGCTGGTATTCGACCCGCGCGCTCGACGAGCTGGCCGCGATCGATCTCGTCGTCGATGATGGGCCTCCGCGCCGCGTCGGGCCGATGCTGCGCTACGCGTCGCTGCATCAGTTTGCGCCCAAGCTCGCAGCCAATGCGACGTTCGTGCTCGATGTGATCGGCACCGAAGAGCCGGGCATCCTCGCGCGCTGGGAGCGCGAGCTGCCGGAGTTCGTGCAGCAGCGCGTCGCGAGCAAGAAGGGTCACGTCATCGTTCGACGTCGACGCCACGCGCCGTCAGACGCTTGACGATCGCCTCGCCGCTCGGGGCCAGCCGGGTCTCGGCCAAGCCGAGGAGCGCGAGGTGCGGCATCGCCTCGAGCGGCGCGAGCTCGCGCACGTCGGTGCCGGAAAGATCCAACACGGCGAGCTTCGGCGCGCGGGCGAGCGCCGCGACGTCGCTGTCGCCGAGCGGCAACCCGTACAGCGACAGCACGTGCATGCGCGGCCACGGCGCCAGATCGGCGAGGCCGCCGTCGATCGCGGTCGAGCCGAGCGTGATCTCCTCGAGTCTGTGCATGGCGCGCAGCGCGGGCAGCGCCGCGTCGGTCACGCGGGTGCTGGCGAGATGAAGCACGCGGAGCTCGGCCGGCAACGCCGCGACGAGCGCGTCGTCGGCGGCGGTCTGCTCGATGTAGAGGCGCTCGAGCTCGTGCAGCGCCGCGAGCGAGTGCAAGTCGCCGCCGACGTGATCGAGCACGAGCGTGCGCAGGTGCGACAGCTTCGCGATCCGCGCGATCGTCGGCGCGCCGACGGCTGGATCCTCGGCGAGGCCGAGCGCGGTGAGCTCGGGCATCGCGTCGAGCAGCACGAGCCCGACATCGCCGACGCGCGTACGCGACAGATACAGCTCGCGCAGCGCCGGCAACGCGGGCGCGGCGAGTGCGGCGTCGCCGATGTTGGTCGTATCGAGGCGCAGCACGCGCAGCGTCGAGCTCGCGACTAGGGTCGCGGCGGTCGCGTCGTCGATCACGGTGCGCGCGAGGTCCACCTCGTCGAGGTCGGGGTGCGCGGCGAGCAGCTGGATGGTCGGCAGCGTGATCGGCGCGCCGGCGAGTCGGATCTGGCGCAGCGCGGGCTTGGTGACGATCGCGCGGACGAGCGCGTCGTGGACGATCGCGCCGTCGAGCCCGACCTCGACGAGGTTCGGCGTGCTGGCGAGCCAGCTCACGTCGCGATCGGTCGGCGCGTGATCGACGCCCGACGACGCATCGAACCGGACCAGCGTCGGCGCGAGCGGCGCGAGCTCGCCGAGCGCGCGGCCCATCCGGGTGCCGTCGACGAACAGCTCCTCGAGCGGCAGCTTCGCGAGCGCGGCCGCGGTGCGCGTGCCGACGTTCGTGTGGCCGAGATCGACGATGCGCAGGCTGGCGAGCGCGCCGAGCGCTGCACCACCGTCGTCGCTGATCGCGGTGCCGTCGAGATCGACCGCACGGAGCTGCGCGAGCTGCGCGAGCCAACGCGCACCGGCATCGCCGATCGGGCAGTCCTCGAAGCCGACGACCTCGAGCTGAGGCTGGCGCGCGGCGATCGCGGCGATCGCAGCATCGTCGAGCCCGGTCCGGGCGGCGTACAGCCGCGTGAGGTGGAGATCGAGCGCCGCGAGCGACGGACCGTCGATGTCGGTGTCGTCGACGATGAGCGCGGCGAGCTCGGGCAGGTCGCGCAGCTCGCCCAGCATCGCGGCGACCGGCTGGCCGCGCAGCGATAGGCCCGGCACGTGATCGCGGCGCAGCGCCACAACCAGCCCGCGCAGCGTCGCCGGATCGGCGATCGGATGGACCGGCTCGACGTACCACAGCGCGGGGTACGTCGCCGGTGGTCGGTCCGGCAGCTCGCCGAGCTCGACCGGGCCGATCCCGCTCCACGTCATCACGCGGACCGCCACCGGCCAGCGCGGTGGCGAACGGGTCGCGACCGGAGCCGGCGTCGGCGCGGCGGGGCTCGGAATCACGCGGGGATGCGCGCAGGCGGCGAGCGCGAGGGCGACGAGGACCAGTCTCATCTCGACAAGAACCCGAGTGGTAGCCCAAGTTGCGTTATCCGACCCTTACCTCGGTCGAGGGCCGGCTCGGCCGACCTGACCAAGTGTGAATGGCCTAGATCCTCGCGACCTGATGTCGCTTGCCCGCGCGGTCCGCGCGCGTTCGGACTCCGAGGTTCGACGCAGCTTCGTGTTGCACGTGCCGTACTCGGAGCGAGTGACGCTTCGCGACATGGCGACGATCCGCATCCCGCGCATCGATTGATCGGGGCCAAAAGAAGGAGATCAATCACAGGCGTTTGCGCTTATCTGATCCGCATTGGGCTTAGGATACGGGCCTATGCGACACGAAGATCAACACGACGAGCACGCGGACGGCGAGGACACCGGTCACGATCATGATCACGACCATGATCACGACGACGGCGAGGATCTCGGCGCGGTGATCGTCGAGAACCAAGAAAAGATCCTCGCGAACCAGAAGGCGATCCAGACCAACCAGAAGGC
>DATBAS010000163.1:0-21453 GCA_036271395.1 Kofleriaceae bacterium | reverse complement strand
ACGTCGATGAAGTACGTCAGCTGGATCGGTCCTGGATGCGTCGTGTAGTCGACCCGTAGATCGAGCTCGTTGTGCATCGGCGCGCGCGCCGAGTTCACCGGCCCGTCGATCGGGACGTACGAGTTGGTGTCGCTGTTCAAGATACCGCCCAAGATCGGCGTGTATGGCAGCCCCGAATACAGCTGGAAGCGGCCGCCGAGCGTCCACCGGCCGTGCTTCCAGCTCGCCGCGGCGTTCAAGCTGTGCGGTTGGTCGTACGAGAACAGCCGCTCGGGCGCGCCGGGATAGTCGACCCGCGTCGAGTGCGAGTACGAATACGACAGCCACGCGAACCACGGCCCGCCGTGATACGTCGCGAGCAGCTCGGCGCCTTCGGTCGCGCCGCGGCCCCAGTTGCCGAGCACGCCCATCGCATCGTAGGTGATGAGGTCCGAGCGATCGGTGTAGTACGTCGATGCTTGCACGCGCGTGCCTTCGCGCGGCTCGTACTCGAGGCCCGCGATCGTCTGTGTCGAGCGCTCGGCCTTGAGGCTCGCGTACAGCGACTCTTCTTGATACTCGGGCGGGCGGCGATACGCGCCGGCGATGAATCGCGCGGTGACCGTCGGCGTCAGCTTGATCTCGAGCTTGCCGCGCGGCTGGATCGCGTTGTCGCTATTGCGCGTGAACTGATCGAGCCGCAGCGCCGCTTGAAAGCGAATGCGCGGATCGATGTTCGCGGTGAACGACGCCCACTCGGCGAAGTCCGGCTGCCAGAAGTTGCCGTCGAACGTCGTCGCCGTGTTGGAGCTGCTGAAGCCCTGCGGCGCTTCGCCTTCGATCATCATGTTCGGGAACGCGATGTTGACGTACGACTTCTGCACGACGGCCTCGCCGCCGGCACGCAGCTCGATGTTTGTGAGGCCGCCGTAGTTGTCGACCGTGCGTGTGACCTCGCCGCGCGCGGTGACCGAGGGTTGCACCACGTCGATGTGCTGGACCGCGCCGAGGTCGAAGTCGAACTGCGGCAAGATCGCCGACAGCGCGAGCTGCGCGGTCCACGCTCCATCGTGGTAATGCGCCGCGCCGGTCAGCCGATCGAACGCGGTCTTGTTGTAGAACCGCGTCGTGTTCGACATCGTGTCCTTGCTCGTATAGAGCTCGAAGATGTCGATCGTGCCGACGTCGCTGAGAGTCAGCTTCCAGTGCGGGTTCAGCACGTGATCGATGCGGAACTGGCCGTCGTAGTAGCTCGGCACGGTCGTCAGCGACAGATCGACCGACGACGGGATGATGTAGGGCAAGATCAGATCGATCGTCGAGCGGCGAAAGCCGATCATGTAGTGCGTGTCGTCGTCGATCTTGCCCTGTGCGAGCAGGCCGCCGTCGATCACCGAGACTTCGGCTTGCTCGCTGCGTTTGTCGTCGCCTTGCCGCGTGGTCAGCCCGACGATGCCCGACGACGCTCGCCCGTACGCGACGTCGAACCCGCCGGGGACGTAGTCGAGCGTCTGGATCGACTCGGCCGGCATGATCGCGCGGAACGCGATGTTGTGAAACAGCACCGGGATCTCGAAATCGTCGACGAGGATCTGCGAGTCCTGCGGCGAGCTGCCGCGGATCACGATGCCCGAATAGCCGATCGGCAGCTGCAAGTTCACGACGCCGGGCATCACGGTGAGCGTGCGCACGACGTCACCGCCGGTGCCGGGCACGCGCTCCAGATCCTGCCGGTCGAGCTGCGCGGCGCCGGCAGCCGGCGGCGGCGGTTCGCCTTTGACCTCGATCGTCTCCTGAAGATCTTCCGAGCCGAGTAGCAGCACGTCGTCGAGCGAGCCGCTCGTCACGATCGCGAGCTGCTCCTCGAATCCGGTCTTCTCGATCGTCAGCTCGCCGTTCTTCGGCGCTTTGATGCTGAATCGACCGTAGCGATCGGTGGTCGTGGTGACGCCGGTTGTCTCGGCGGTGACGGTCGCGCCACGGATCGGCTTGCCGAGCTTGTCGATCACGCGACCGGTCGTGGCGATGATCGGCTCGTCGGGAGACGGAGTGACTGCGGAACCCGCATCGCTCCCGACGTCGGCGTCGCTGCCGACCTGCGCGAACGCAGCGCGGCTCGCGATGATGACAACAACGACAAGACGTGCGCGCAAGGCAGCCGGCATTCAGCAAGCCGCGTGCCTGCCCAATGGGCCAGGTGACGCGCGGCTCGCAGTATGAACTGCAAAGCGATTCGACAGGGTGCCGGAGGATCGACAGTTATCGTTTACCGACGACGGGAAAGAAGAAGTAGCGCTTCCCCTCGGGGTGGCGCCCGAACGCGACCGTCTTGTCGGACGACGCCGCTGCGATCTCGTCGACTTCGAACAGCCAGAGGCCATGGTCTGCAGACACGCTGCTACCCGCTGCCGCCGTCGCCGCGCCAGCGTTCCCGTAGTGTGTCGTGTCGGCGAGCGTCGTCGTGTCGACGAAGATCGTCGTCGTCGAATCGGGGAGCCTGGCGTCTGCGCCATACGGCGGGGTGTTTTCGCAGATCTCAGTCACGCCTCCTCTGCCTACCGGGAGCTGGCCAGGCTTACACCCGACGCATGTCACGATGTTGTTCGTCGAGTTGACGACGTACTTCGAGACCGTTCCTCGATAGGCGACGACGTTCGTCACGGCTGCGAGCTGCTGCGGCAACGCGTTGACGGGTTCTTTGCTGACGAAGATGCTCGTACCGAGCAGCCAGCCGTTCTCGTGTGTTTGGACCTCTAGTGCGTTCAGTTTTTGGTGAGTCATTGCAGTTCCTTTGCGTTGTCTCCCGTCCCGAGTGCGACGAGCCCTGCCCACGCAGAGACGGGAACCTGATGTGCGATCGCTGCGCGCTGAGCCGCTGCGAGCGCGATCGCCGGATGATGTGCACCGTCGGCGGCGAAGAAGTCGGCGACAAGCTGAGCGCTGATCGTGTCGTCGAGTGCCCAGCGGCTCGCGATCACGTTCGGAGTGCCAGCTGCCAAGAATGCACCGGCGAGCGCGCCCCATGCGTCGGCGTCGGTAGCGGCACTCGCGCAGCTCGTGAGCACGGCTTCGCTCGGCGCGAGGCCGCGATCGATGATGTCGCCGGTCGTGACATTGCCGTCGGCCAAACGTAGGCTCGCGCCGCCTGGCGTGACGTCCGCGTGCGACGCGATCGCGAGCAACTCGGTATTGCCGGCCGAAAGCACGGTCTGAATTGTCGCTGCCGGTCCGAGCCGTGCGGCAACTGAGAGATGCGCCGCAATGCGTTCGGCTTCGGCGCGCGCGCCCGGCAAGTCGGCGCGTGGATCCCCGATGACGACCGCGGCTTCGTGGTGCGGTCGTTCGGCAGCGAGCGCGACGAGCACCGCCGCATTCGGCACGTACGCGAACGCGGCGTGCTCGATCCACCGCCGACGCGCGCGTCGCAGCGCGACGAACGGAAGGCGATCGAGCGGCGCGACCGCCGCGATGTGAACGATAGTATTGGAATCGAGATCGTGCCAGCGCGGCGCGGGTGCGAGGCGTTCGCCGAGCCGGTCGAGCGCGGCGTCGTCGAATGCGAGCGCGGCATCGAGATCGGCGCGGATCGCAGCTAGCGGCCCGAGGTCGTCGATCGTCGCGTCGCCGCGATCGAGTGCGACGAGCCAGAGTTCGCCATCGGCGACGAAATATGTCCATACGACCGAGCGAAGCAACGCCGCGCCGAGCTCGGCAGCAGACGGGAGCTTCGAGCTCTTCGACGCGCGCAAGGAACGCGCGACATGTTGCAGCGCGACGGCACGTTCGCCTTCCGCGTGCGCGACCTGCATCGCGCTTGCGCCCGTGTCGCTAACGCTGCGCGATGCGAGCCCATCGACGAACGCGCGCGCGGTGTACTGCTGTGCGACCGCGAGTGCGTCGAGCGCGCGACCGCCGCGAGCGTAGATCCCGAACAAGTGTTCGTAGGGTGCTCGGCGATCTTCGTCGGACTGCGCCCATTGCTTGAGCTCGTCGAGCTCGAGCTTCTCAAGCTCGGAATCCCACGCACGGATCGAGCGTTCGAGCGCCGCGATCGCGCCGGCGTCGCTGCCTTGTCGAGCAAGCGCTTCGCCGTTCGCCGATTCGAGCATCGCACGCGTCTCGACGTCGTCGGTCTTGGCTAGCCCGCGTTCGCACCAAGTCGTCGCCATCGCGGCATCACCTCGGCCCAGTGCGACACGAGCTTCGTAGAGCGCGTGCGTAGCCGTGGCCTTGACCGGATCGGTCGCGACGAGCGCGGCCGCCTCGGCGAGGTCGCCGGCGCGTAGTGCGTTGTCGACCTGGTTGCGGTGCGCCGCGCTCACCGTCCGCGGCTCGTTCGTCGCTTCCGCGCGTCGCCACGCATCGCGCGCTAGTCGCGGGTGGCCACGATTGTATTCGATCGCACCTAGTAACGTCAGCCCTGCAGGCAGGAACGCCGCGTCATCGGCGGGTAGATGCTCGACCGCATCGGCAAGCATACGCGCAGCTCCGACGTTGTCGCCGAGTATAGAGAGCTCGGTGGCGAATGCGACGCGTGCGTGAGCGATCGCGATCGCATCGCCGGTACTCATCGCGATGTCAAACGCTCGAGCGTCGATCGCGAGCGCCGCCAAAACATCGTCGTTTACCTCGTGGCGCGCCGAAATCGCGAGCAGCTCGCGCACCTGGCCGAGTGGATCGGTGCCGCGCAATGCGAGCGCCCGCTCGAACGCAGCGAGACCGGCGGCACCGCTAAGCTTGTAACCTCGCCGGTGCCAGATCTCGGCCGCGATCGGGCCGCCGGGGTTGCGCGCGGCGAGCGCCGCGAGCGCGTCGTCGCCGCGCGCGGTGTACGCGAGCACGAGCGAGCGCGCGGTATCGACGTTGGCGGCGCCCGCGAACGCCGCTTCGCACGCGGCAACGGCGTCGAGCTTCGCGGCGAGCTGGCGTTTGCACTCCGCGTTCGCATCGCTGTGATCGCGGGCACAGCTCGTCGACAGCGCGCACGCCGCCACCACAACCGCCACCGCGCCGCGACTCACGAGGGCGACGTTATCACTCACCAGCGCGCCGATACCATTCCGATCGCACCATCGACGTTGCGCTGATCGCGCAGCGGCTGTACGCCGACCGTCATCGCGTGCTCGCGCGACCATCGCAACTGCGATGTCGCTTCGTACGCGAGCGCGCTACACGGCGCGAGCAGGATCGACGAGATCGCGACCTCGATCTCGACCCGCGTCAGCGTGTCGCCGGGCGTCTCGTCGGGCGACCCGGTCACGCCGAACGGAGCGAACGCGATCGAAGAGCCGACGTAGGCGTAACCGAGGCTGCCTGCGCCGCCCATCGCCTTGCCGAGGCCCCATACCGCGATCGGCGTGATCGCGGCGTCGGCGCCGAACGCGAGCATCGCAGAGCCGAAGCAATCGGTGCCGTCGCACAAGCCGCGAAAGGTCAGCGCGGTCGCGAGCCCGCCGACCAGCTCGCCGCCGAGGATCTCGACCACGAGGCGCTTGCCGGAGAAGTGCGCGCGCGACTCGTCGGCGTGGGCGGCGCCTTGCCCCAATGCTGCGAAGCCAACGACGAACATGCAAGCGAGACCGAATCGGCGCGTCATGTCCAGGAGACGCCACGCGCGGCAAACATTCCCGCGCTACTGAACGTCGAGCTGTTCGGTGCGGTACTTCGCGCCGGCATCGACCGCTGCGGCGACATCTTCGTCGAGGCTGCCGTGCGGCGCTGGAATCGCGGCTCCGGCGAGCGTGACGATCGAGTACGAACCGATCGCGGCGACGTGGAGATCGCACGATGTGTTCGGCGCGCACGCGAGCGCGAGCTCGTGATCGCCGCGGTAGATCCACACGGTCGCGGGCGAGCGCAGGTGCAGCGTGTCGCCGACGTGTGCGGTCTGGCCGCGCATCGCGTGCGGTCCGCGCTCGATGTCGTACGCGACCGCGAGCTGGTCGGCCGGATCGCCATGGTGCGGCGACGGCGAGGGCCGTGCGAACAGCGCGATCGAGGCGGCGGCTGCGAGCGCGACGACGCCGGCCGCTCCGATCGCGACGCGGCGGCGCTGCGGCGACGGTGACGGTGGCAGCGGCGGCATGCTTCCGCGCGCGAACGCCGGCTGCCGCGGTCCGCCGGTCACGACCATCGCTTCGAGCACGCGTCCGCGCAGCGCGGCTTCGCAGTGCGGGCACGACGCGAGGTGATCGCGAAACGCGCTCGCGGCATCGGCCGGCATTTCGCCGTCGAAGAACGCGTCGAGTTGCACGCACGTCGATGTCATGGCGCCTCCTCGAGGCCCAGCCGTTCGACCAGGATGCGGCGCAACTTGACGCGTGCGCGGTTGAGCCGGGTGCCGACCGTCGTGCGCTCGATCGCGAGCTCGCCGGCGATCTCTTCGTAGGAGCGATGGTCGAACGCGTGCATCGCGTAGACGCGCGCGAATGTCGGCTCGATCTGAGCGAGCGCCGCGCGAACATCGTCGAGCGTCACCCGGGTCCACGCGGGCTCGTCGGCGGTCTCGATCGACACGATCTCGCTGGCGCATGCGGCGTCGTCGAGTGGCTCGGGCGAGGGATGGCGCTTCGCAGCGCGACAGCGATCGATGAAGAGGTTGTGCATGATGGTGGCGAGGTACGCGCGCGGGTTGCGCACGTCGTCGGGAATGCCTTGGCGCATCGCGCGCTCGAGCGTGTCTTGCACGAGATCGCGCGCGTCGGCCGGCGAGCCGCATAGCCGTTCGGCGATCGCGAGCAGCTGCGGCTCGGCATCCGTGATCGCCGCGTGCACTGCGGGCGCGCTGGCTCGCGCGTGCGCACCGGCCGGCATCGCCACCTCCGCCTCCACCTCCATCCAAACCCCAGGCTGACATGTCGTCGATCGCATCGTCAAGGTGCCTTCATTTATGTAGACGCCGCCCTCGCCGGACATTCCCGAAAAACATTTTCGGGAATTCGTGAGCTCGCGACCGTCGATCGGGCAAGGGAGCCAACATGCGGGGATTGCTTCGGACCCTCGCGTCGATATCGATCGGCGCGCTGGTCCAAACCGCGCACGCAGACACGCGCGCGGATGCGGATGCGCACGCCCGAAAGGGCGTCGCGTTCTACAACTTGGGCAAGTACGAGGATGCGATCGCGGAGTTCGAGGAGGCCTACAAGGACTTCCAGAGCGACGCGCTGCTGTTCAACCTCGCACAAGCTCATCGCAAGCTCGAGCACTGCGATCGCGCGCTCGACTATTACCACCAGTTCTTGGCCGGCGAGCCGGCGCCGGAGCTCGCCGAGCAGGTCGCGAAGCTGCTCCCCGACCTCGAGGCCGCGTGTCGCACGCGGGACGCGAGACCGGATTCGACAGCGGCGTTGCCACAGCGCCAGCAGACCGCCAGCGCGCAACCACCGGACGCATCCGAGCACGACGACGCCGACTCGAAATCGGCTGCCGCGCCGGTCGCGCAACCGACGAGCCATCTCGGCGCGACCGCGCTCGCAGGCGAGCTGTTCTCGCACGGCGCCGCGCCCATCACCGGCGCGAGCGTGACCGCGATGATGCGACCGGAGTGGTTTCCGTACGCGGAGCTCGGCGGCGTCGCGAGCGTCGCGGGCTTGTGGAGGTACACGAGCGACGCGGTGGTCGCGCAGCTCGCCGGTGCGATCGAATATCGCGCCGACTTCGATTGGGGAAGGCTGACCGCGGCCGGCGCGCTCGGCGTCGAGTACGTGTCGGCAGTAGGTGCTTCGAGAGACGTCGTGCCCGGTACGGGTATGGGCGGCGCATGGGCTCCCTTAGTCCGGGCCGAGCTCGGGATCGAGCACGACGTCTCTCACTTTTTGGCGTTGCGGGCGGGTGCGGTCGTCGCCGGCGCGCCACGCGTCGGTTCGCTCGAGGCGCCGATCACCGAGCTCGATGTCGTGCTCGGCGTGCGGTACGCGCCGTGAGGACGGGCGAGCGCATCGGCGCGTACGAGATCACCGGCGAGCTCGGCAACGGCGGCATGGGCGTCGTGTATCGCGCGATGCACGTCCACCTGCGCCGGCCAGCCGCGATCAAAGTGCTGCGCCCCGAGTTCGGCAGCCACTCGACGGCGCTCGATCGCTTCTTGAATGAAGCGCGCGCGACCACCGCGATCCGCCATCCCGGCATCGTCGAGATCTACGACTACGGTCACACCGATGCGGGCGCCGCGTACATCGCGATGGAGCTGCTCGAAGGCGGCACGCTCGGTGCCCGGCTGGCCAAGCGCGGGCCGCTGTCGCTCGCCGATACGATCGCAGTCGCGCGCGGCATCGTCGCGCCGCTCGCGGTCGCGCACGAAGCCGGGATCGTGCACCGCGATCTCAAGCCCGAGAACGTGTTCCTCGTCGGCGATCGTGTCGATCGGATCAAGTTGCTCGACTTCGGCATCGCGAAGCTCGAAGCGTCCGGAACGCGGACGACCGCCGGCCTCATCCTCGGCACGCCGGCGTACATGTCGCCGGAGCAATGCCGCGGCGTGACCGATTGCGATCATCGCGCCGATCTCTACGCGCTCGGCTGCGTGCTGTTCGAGCTGTTCATCGGCGAGCCGCCGTTCGGCCGCGAGGGCTCGATGACCGATCTCATGGAGTCGCACCTCGCGGTCGTCGCGCCGGAGTTGCCACACGGTCGCGTGCCGCCGGAGTTGCGCCGGCTCGTCGCGCGCTTGCTCGCGAAGGCACCGGGCGATCGCCCGCGCACCGCGCACGACGTCGCGTTCGAGATCGATCGCTACGTCGCGAGCGCGAGTCAGGGCACCCAGCTGGCCATCGCCGCGCCTGCGAAGCCGAGCTTGCGTGCCGCGATCACCGCAGCCGCGGGATTGGCGCTCTCGCTCGCGGCGATCGGTGCCTGGTATCGCTGGCGCCGCGCGCCGGTGCTCGCACAAGGCACGAACGTGATCGCGCCGGATGCACGCGAGTCGCGACCGGCACCGGTGCCGATCGCGACCGCCGAGATCGTCGATGCGCGGTCGGCGCCGGCCGATGCCGCGACACTGCCGACGATCGCGATCGATGCAGCGCGGTTGTCGCCGCCGACCGTCATCGCGAGACCGCGACCGTCGCGCGACGCCGCGGTCGAGATGATTCCCGAGCTCGGCTCGAGCCACGTCTACAACGCCGAATCCACCGTCCCACCCTGACTTCAACGAGGAGACATCGTGATCCGCCTTGCAGCTCTATGCGCCGTCGCGGCGTGCGCGTTCGACCCGACACCCATCGACGAAGCGTCGCTGACGATCGAGAACGCAACCTCGTGGTCGATCGCCGCGGCGCTCGCGCTGCCGTGCAACGGCTCGGGCCAAGCGAGCTTGCTCGTCCGTCCGCTCGACGCCGGCGCGACCACGACCGTTTACCTCGACGCCGGTTGCTACAGCCTGATCGCCTCGAGCAGCGACGACGCCGAGCAGTGGACCGAGGTGAAAACCATCACCGCCGGCCCGGCCTCGGTCGTCTGGCGCTTGACCACCACCGCCGCCCAGTCACACGAGCCCGGCTGCGGCGGACCACCACCGTGATCGCACCAAGGAGCATTCCATGACCCGATTTCTAGTTCGATTGATCGCTGTCGTCGGTCTCGCTGCATGCACGCATGGCAGCGACGACGCGCTGTCGCCGGATGCAGCGGCGCCCGAACACTTCGGCAGCGCGCACCTCCCGCAGTGGACGTGCGGCGACGGGATCTGCGAATTCGACGAGACACCGGCGACGTGCCCGGCCGACTGCGATGCGTCGCCATGACGCGGTTTCGATCGCTCGCGCTCGCACTCGCGTTCGCATTCGAGCTTGCCGCGTGCGTCGACCCGACCGATGGCTGCGGGGGCGCGCCGCACTTCTGCGGCGACGGCGCGTGCAACAGCGACGAGAACGCTTCGACGTGTCCCGACGACTGCGATGCGTCGCTGACGATCGAAAACGATTCCACGTGGCCGGTTTCGACCGTCTACGTCTGGCCGTGCGGCAGCGACACCGGGTCGAATCAGCTCTCCGCGCCGATCGCGGCCGGCGCGGAGATCACCGTCGAGGACATCACGTCCGGCTGCTACAGCTTCCGCGCGATCAACAGCGACGCGACCGAGTCGTGGGAGAGCGACGAGCAACAGCTCGCCGCGCTCCAACGCGGCTGGACGTGGACGCTGACGACTTCGAATGCACGAACGCCGAGCTGACTCGGCGATTTCTAACCGACTTCAACCAAGGAGATTTCAGTGTCCCGATTCTTATTTCTGTCGTCTTGTTTTGCGTTCTCGATCGTTGCTTGTACCGACACCGATCAACAAATGAACAACAACCCTTGTGGCGATGGCGTCTGCGATGACGGCGAAACGCACGCCACGTGCCCTGAGGACTGCCCCGGGTCCAACACCTGCGGCGACGGCGTTTGCGGTTCTGGTGAAACGCACGCTTCGTGTCCGCAGGACTGCACGTGCGGCGACGGGACGTGCGAGCCGGACGAAACGGAAGCGTCGTGCCCACAAGATTGCACGCCTTCAGGACCGTGCGGCGACGGCATCTGCGAGAGCACTGAAACGATGGCGAGCTGCCCGGCCGATTGCGACACATCGCTCTCGATCCAGAACAATTCGTCGTGGGTAGTCGGCTACGTCTTCATCTGGCCGTGCGGTACGTCGGCGGTTGGCAACAACCAGATCGCGGCGCCGATTCAGATCGATGGCAAAGCGACCGTCGCGCATATTCCGCCGGGTTGCTACAACCAGGGCGCGGTCACCAGCGACGAGACCGAGCTCTGGGAAAGCGACAATCAACAGCTCACCGTGCTTGCCGGCGGATGGCTGTGGACGTTGACGAACGCGACCGCGCAGGCTGCCAACTGACTCGCGACCGAGCCGAAAACGAAAACGGGCCGACCCGCGAGGGCCGACCCGTCTAGCTTCGAGCGTTGAAGCTACTCGTAGTCGTGGCCGTGGCCTTCGTGGCCGCCGCCCGACTTGTCGTCTTTCTTCGGCTTCTCGGCGATCAGCGTCTCGGTGGTGAGCATCAAGCCCGACACCGAAGCCGCGTTCTGCAGCGCCGTGCGCACGACCTTCGTCGGGTCGATCACGCCGGCCTTGACGAGGTCCTCGTACTCGAGCTTCGCGGCGTTGAAGCCGTAGCCGCCCGAGCCGTCCTTGACCTTCGACGCGACGATCGAGCCGTCGACGCCGGCGTTGCCGGCGATCTGACGCAGCGGCTCCTCGAGCGCGCGGCGGACGATGTTGACGCCGTAGCGGCGGTCGTCATCGAACGTCAGCTTGTCGAGCGCCTTGATGCCGCGGATGAGCGCGACGCCGCCGCCGGGGACGATGCCCTCTTCGACGGCCGCGCGGGTCGCGTACATCGCGTCTTCCACGCGCGCCTTCTTCTCTTTCATCTCGACTTCGGTCGCCGCGCCGACGCGGATGACCGCGACGCCGCCGACGAGCTTCGCGAGGCGCTCCTGGAGCTTCTCGCGATCGTAGTCGCTCGTGGTCTCATCGATCTCGCGGCGGATCGTCTTGACGCGCGCTTCGATCGTGTCCTTCTGACCGGCGCCCTCGACGATCGTCGTGTTGTCCTTGTCGATCTGGATCTTGCGAGCCTTACCGAGGTCGTTGATCGTGAGGTTCTCGAGCTTGAGGCCGAGATCCTCGGTCACCGCTTGGCCGCCCGTGAGCGCCGCGATGTCCTGCAGCATCGCCTTGCGGCGATCGCCAAAGCCGGGAGCTTTGACGGCGGCGACGTTGAGCGTGCCGCGCAGCTTGTTGACGACGAGCGTGGCGAGCGCTTCGCCATCGACGTCTTCCGCGATGATGAGGAGCGGCTTGCCCGACTTCGCGACCTGCTCGAGGACCGGCAGGAGCTCCTTCATCGACGAGATCTTCTTCTCGTGGATGAGGATGAGCGCGTCGTTCAGGATCACTTCCATGCGCTCGCTGTCGGTGACGAAGTACGCCGACAGGTAACCGCGATCGAACTGCATGCCCTCGACGACGTCGAGCTCGCTGGTCATCGTCTTGGCCTCTTCGACCGTGATGACGCCTTCCTTGCCGACCTTGTTCATCGCCTCGGCGATCATCTCGCCGATCTCGGTGTCGCCGTTCGCGCTGATCGTGCCGACCTGCGCGATGTCGGCCTTGCCCTTGGTGGGCGTCGACATCTTCTTGATCTCTTCGATCACGGCGGTGACCGCTTGGTCGATGCCGCGCTTGAGATCCATCGGGTTGAGGCCCGCAGCGACGAGCTTCGCGCCCTCGTTGTAGATCGCCTGCGCGAGCACGGTCGCGGTGGTGGTGCCGTCACCGGCGACGTCGGAGGTCTTCGAAGCGACCTCCTTCACCATCTGCGCGCCCATGTTCTGGAACTTGTTTTCGATCTCGACCTCTTTGGCGACGGTGACGCCGTCCTTGGTCACCGTGGGCGAGCCCCACGACTTCTCGATAACGACGTTGCGACCGCGTGGGCCGAGGGTGACCTTCACCGCGTTCGCGAGCAGGTTGAGACCCTTTGCGATCTCGTTGCGCGCGCTCGAGGAGAAGATGATTTCTTTAGCTGCCATTGTGATTTCTCGCTTCTTTGAAGTTCGGACGGATTAATCGAGGACCGCGAGAAGATCGTCCTCGCGCATGATGATGTGCTCGTCGCCGTCGATCTTGACCTCGGTGCCGCTGTACTTGCTGAACAGCACGCGGTCGCCGGCCTTGACGTCGAGCGGGATGATCTTGCCGTCCTTGTCGCGCTTGCCCGCGCCGACGGCGACGACCTTGGCCTGGATCGGCTTCTCTTTCGCCGAGTCGGGAATGAACAGGCCACCGGTGGTCTTGGTCTCTTCGTCGAGACGCTTGAGCAAAATGCGATCGTGGAGAGGACGGATCTTCATGGTGCCGATCCAGTAACAACGGATACGGTCGTTGGCAACCCCTACGAGCGAGTGCTAACAACTCTGATGATAATTCACTGATATCGAATAGTTAACTACGCGCCGATCGGTCATGGTAAACCCGCGCACCAGGATGGCGCTGACGGACTACGAGAAGTACATCCGCACCGAGGAGCTGCTGCACCTGCAGAAGACGCCGGAGGCGCTGACGTGCCACGACGAGATGCAGTTCCAGATCGTGCATCAGGCGCACGAGCTCTACATGAAGCTCGTCGAGCACGAGCTGCGCTTCGTCGCGACGCTGCTCTCCGCCGACGAGACCGCACGCGCGGTCACGACGCTCGGCCGCGTGGCGCGCATCCAGCGCGTGCTGCTGCAATCGATCGAGCTGCTCGATACGATGGCGCCGACCGACTACATGACGATTCGCACCGGGCTCGGCCGTGGGTCGGGTCAAGAATCGCCCGGCTTCCGCACGATGCTGAAGCTGCCGCAAGAGGTGGTGTGGCCGGCATTCGCGGCATTCCTCGAGCGCGCCGGCGTGACGCTGCGCGAGCTCTACGAGCACCCGCACGATCATCACGACATCTTCCAGGTCGCCGAAGGCCTCGTCGACTACGACCAGCTATTGCAGATGTGGCGGCAGCGCCACCTCGTGCTGGTCTATCGCATCATCGGCACCGGCACGCCGTCGCTCAAGGGCAAGCACTCCGACTTGCTCGCGCACGGCATGAAGACGCGGTTCTTCCCGGCGCTCTGGGACGTGCGCGACGATGTCTACGCCGACTGGACGGCCGACCAAGCCGCGAAGGGCCACGACCCCGGGTATCACGGGTGACGCGCGCCGTTGCGCTCGCGTTGCTCCTCGGCGCGTGCGCGGAACATCCGGCATACACCGTCGGCATCTCGACCGGCGCGATCAGCTTCGGTGCGTGCGCGATCGACGACGTCAAGATCGGTGATTGCGCGCTGATCGGCGCGATCACCGGCGTCGTGCTCGGCGCGGTCGCGGCCATCATCTATCACTACACCGACTCGAACGCGCACGAGCTCAAGATGGACGAGTCGCTCGGCTCGAACGGCGTCGTGCAGCTGCACACGTTCACGCCACCACCGCCGGTGCCGCTGTCACCCGACGCAGGAGTTGCCGAGATCGCCGACGCCGGCGTTCAAGTGTCGGTCGAAGACGCGGCGTCGGCGCCGTGATCTTTCCACAGCGCGATCCCGCCCATCAGGCCGGCGACGTTCGACGTGATCTGGACTTCGGGCGGTAACTCGAGCTTGAGGTGCTTCGCGTTGCCGCCGCCGAGGTAGAGCCGGCGCGGGTTCCAGATCGGCAGCACCTGCGCGATCACGCGCGCGACGCGCTTGTTCCACTTCTTCTTGCCGATGCGCTTCATCTCGGCGTTGCACACGTACTCCTCGTACGTCTTGCCCTTGCGGAACGGATGGTGCGCGAGCTCGAGGTTCGGCACGTACACGCCGTCGTTGTAGAGCGCGGTGCCCATCCCGGTGCCGAACGTCAGGACCATCTCGACGCCGTGACCTTCGATCACGCCGTAGCCCTGCACGCCGGCATCGTTGAGCACGCGCACCGTCCGGTGCAGGCGGCGACCGAGCTCGGCGGCGAGATCGAAGTCGCGCCAGTTCTTGTCGAGGTTCGGCGCGGTGCGCGTGACGCCGTCGACGACGACGCCGGGAAAGCCGACGCTGATCCGATCGTAGCCCAGGATCGGTTTGACCAGCTCGACGAGCGCGGCGAGCACGGCCTCCGGCGTTGCCGGATGCGGCGTCTCCACGCGCACGCGCTCGGTCTTCGCCGCGCCATCGGGTCCCAAGATCAGCGCCTTGAGCCCGGTGCCGCCGATGTCGATCGCGAGCGTGGACAAACCAGACGCGGGAGCTTGCGAGACGGTCTTCTCGGCGGCGGTGATGGCCGCCGAGACGTGCGAGGTGGGCATGTCGCGAGGGTATCAATACATCCCGTCGAGCGCGCGCAGGTGGATGCCGGTGAACACGTAGAACGAGCGCTCGTCGTCGATCAGGCTTCTGCCGTACGCGGCGCCGAATGACCAGCGCTGGGTCGGAAACCACTCGACACGCACGCGCGCCTCGACGACGCCGGCGCCTTGTGTCTCGCTCTGATTGCACGACTTCTCATCGCCGCCGCAATAGTCGTACGAGGTCACGCGTCCGCCGGCGGCGAGCTCGAGCCCCGCTGCGAACCGCCACAACGACGCGTGCACGCCGATCACGGCGAGCCCGGCGAACATCGTGCCGTCACCCGCGGGCAGGCCGGTGAATTCGGGCTGGCGCACGAGGCCGGCCGAGTCCATCTCGAGCCCGCCGTAAAGCAGGCGAGTGCCGCCGAGCCAGCGCACCGAGGCGCCGTCGGCGACGGTCGTGGGCTCGCCTTCGCTCGGCATCGCGGTCGTGCGCGCGTCTGTGCCGGAGAGCGTGAACGGCTTGGTCGGAAACGACTCGTGGAGCCAGCCGACCTCGAGGCGAAGCGGAAACCAGTCCAGGTCGCGCGACCACATGCCGAAGCGCGTGCACTTCTCGTAGCCGACGACGTGGCTGATCTCGTGACAACCCTTCGCGTGCGCGCGCGCCGGGAGCAGCGTCGCGACTGCGAGCGCGAGCACGATCGCGGCCTTCATTGTTTCCCTCCCATGCACTTCCAAGCGGGACCGGCATCGCGATTGCCGTCGAATCGGCCGAGGTCGACGCAGATCTTCTCGAGCGGGTGCGGTGTGTCGTACGCGATGCGTTCGTCGCCGGCGGTCCACGCGTCGATCTGCATCGGTTTGAGCTCGCCGCGCGGATCGTTGGCGTGCAGCTCGATCTGCTGCGCACCATCGCGTGTCGTGGCGACGACACGAACCGACGTGAAGTCGATCATTGCTTGATGGAAGCAGTGGTTGCCGAACTGGTACGAAATGATCGGTCCCGGCGCCGTCTGATCCTCGGTCATCGCGACGGCGACGTCGATACATCCGACGTTCGCGCGCGTGCCGACAAACGGCGTCGTGATGGTGGAATAGTCGCCCGCATAACATCCGGCGAGCACGATCGAGATCACGGCGGCGCGCATGGTGCTAGTAAACGCGCACTCGAGGCCGGCTCGGCGGTGGTTAACGAAGGCTTACATTAAGCCTTCGTGATAAGCAGCGGCATGGCCGACGCGCTCGCCGACAGCTTGCTCGAGTACCGCAAACAGTTTCCGGCGCTCGAGGAATGCGTGCACTTCATCTCGCACTCGCTCGGCTGCGTGCCGGCGAAGGCGAAGGACGATCTCGGCGAGTTCTTCGAGCTGTGGCGGACCAAGTCGATCACCGCGTGGAGCGACTGGCTGCCGGAGGTCGATCGCGCCGCCGAGCGCATCGCGAAGATCATTTCGGCGCCGCCGAAGTCGATCGTGATGAACCAGAACGTCTCGACGATCATGGCCGTCATCGCTTCCTGCTTCGACTACGCAACGGCGGGTGGCCGCAACAAGATCGTCTACGAAGCGCTGCAATTCCCAACCGTCTCGTACGTGTGGCAAGCCGAGCAGCGCCGCGGCGCGCAGTGCGTGCTGGTCGAGTCGAAAGACGGGATCACGATCGACGCCGACGCGATGTGCGCGGCGATCGACGAGCACACGCTCGCCGTGCCGATGTCGCACGTGATCTTCTCGTCGGCGTACATCCAAGACGCGAAGAAGATCTGCGCGCGCGCGAAGCAGGTCGGCGCGCACGTGATCCTCGATTGCTATCAATCGATCGGCGTGATCCCGGTCGACGTCGGCGACCTGGGCGTCTCGTTCGCGTGCGGCGGCTCGGTGAAGTATTTGTGCGGCGGCGCCGGCGCGGCGTGGCTGTACGTGCGGCCGGATCTGATCGAGCAGTTCGCGCCGCGCGTGACCGGCTGGTTCGGCAACGAATCGCCGTTCGCGTTCACGATGCCGGGCCAGAGCTATGCCGAAGGCGTGTGGCGTTACATGGGCGGCACGCCGGCGGTCGCGGCGCTGTATCAGTCGCGCGCGGGCCAGGCGATCGTCGGCGAGATCGGCGCGCGCAAGATCCGCGACAA
Organism: Kofleriaceae bacterium; assembly: GCA_036271395.1. Lineage (GTDB taxonomy): Bacteria > Myxococcota_A > Polyangia > Haliangiales > Haliangiaceae > JABFXX01. Next base: position 4,545 of record DATBAS010000163.1, on the reverse strand, counting down.
GAGCTTGGTGATGACGCAGAAGTGCATCGACTGGATCGACGAGCTCGGCATGAAGCTCAACTCGCCGCGCGCGGCCGATCACCGCGGCGGCTCCGTCGTGTTCGACTTCGTCGGCTCGGCCGACGTGTGCCGCGAGCTCAACCGCCGCAAGTTCTTCTGCGATCACCGGCCCGGCGTCGGCATTCGCATCGCGCCGCACTTCTATACGAAAGCTGAAGAGATCGAGCTGTTGTTCGCGGAGATCAAGAAGGTCCGCGGCGGCGCCGGAAAATGATCAGCACCACGAACGCGACCGGCCAGCTCGCGCTGCCGCCCGCGTTGCACGCGTAAAACGTGGTCGAGCTCGGCGCGCTCGGGCCGACGCCGGCATCGGGAGGCGGCGTGGTGCTGACGCTGTCGCCGAGCAGCGCGACCTGCAGCGGCGCGCCGGTCAGCTGCGGCGACGTGACCTCGAACGTCTGCGTGAATACGCCGAGGCTCGTCGGGTGAAAGCCGATCGAGAACGTCGCGGTCTCGTTCGGCGCGAGCGTGATCGGAAAGTTCGGGCTGTCGATCGAGAACGGCGCCTTGACCGTCGGCGGGTCGAGCTGGAGCGTGGTGCTGTTGCAGTTCTGCAAGATCACGCGCTGACCATCTTCGATGAACACGTGCACCGGCACTTTGCCGAAGTCGAGGGTCGGCGGCGCGATCGCACCGCCGCTGCCGACGAAGCGCGCGGTCAGCAGCGTCGTCGCGGTCGGCTGCGACAGATCATCGGTCGTCCACGTCAGCATGTCGTTGATCGTCGTGACCTGCGATTGTCGCTCCGGCGTGACCGCGACGGTCGCGGTGTCGGCGGCGGCGAGCGAAGCGGGGTAGAGCGTCGGCGCGTCGAACGCGAGCTGGAACGGCGATGTATCGGGCAGCGTCGGCGCGCTGAGCTCGAGCGTCGCGGTGCCGGAGTTTTGCAGCGTCGCCGTCGCGCTCGCGGTCGGCTGACCGATGCAGAACGTGCCGATATCGAGCATCGCCGGCGCGGTGGACTGCGGCGTCACGACCGTGGCAGCGATCGGAATGTGAATCACGTCGCCGGTGGTGTCGGTGATGACGAGCCGCGATGCGACGCCGCCGACCGTCATCGGATCGAGCGTGACGTCGATCGTCGCCGGGGTGGTCGTCGAGGTCAGCGTGCCGACGCTGAGATTCGCGCTCGGAATGTCGAGCGCCGGTTGGCCGGAGAATGTCAGCGGTGCGCCGGTGCTCGCGATCGCGAACGTCAGCGTCTGCGGCCCGGTGCCCAGCCGCACCTCGCCGAGCGCGACCGCCGTCGGCTGCGCGAACAGCGGCGTGGTCGTGCCGTTGCAGGTCGCGGCGATGGCGACCCCTTCGGTCGTGATCGTGTCGGTCGACTGCGCCGTGATCGTCGCCGAGCCGACGCCGGTCGCGGTCGGCGCGCAGATCGCCGTCGCGGTCGCGAGCATCGTCGGCGAGACGGTGATCGAGCTCGCGCTCGTCGAGATCGCGCCGGTCGGCGACGTCGTCAGCATCGGCATCGTGTCGCGATTGCCGCGGTTCGCGAGCTGGAACGTCAGGCTCGATGACTTGCCGACCGGGACGTCGCCGAAATCGAGCGCCGTCGCGCCGACGCCGGCGAGCGTCGCGCCTTGGCCGATGCCGGAGAGCGGGATCGAGTGTGTGCGGTCGATCGAATCGTGGAACGACACGAGCAGCGACGCGTCGCGCCGCGCGATCGCACTCGGATCGAACGTCACCGTCAGATCGACTTCCGCGCCAGCCGCGAGGCTACACGGCAGCACGGTGCACGACGTGCCCGACACCGAGAACGTCCAATCTTCGGCGGCGCCGATCACGACGTCGACGACGCGCACATCCGAAATCTGCAACGTGCCGGTGCCGAGGTTCGACAGCCGCACGATCGTCTGCGCCTGCGCGCTCGTGACTTCGACCGGCTGCGCGACGTCGACGGTCGCCGGCGTGATGCCGAGCACCGGCCCGGTCGCCGGCACGCCGGTGCAGTCGAGCGCAACGCTCTGGGATAGCCGCTGCGAAACGTCGGTCGCGATCTCGAGGTTCGCCGTATGCAAGCCCGCGCTGCGCGGCGAGCACGACACGAGCACGGTCGCACTGCCGTTCGGCGGCGCGGCGGGAATCGCGCCGTCGCAATACGGCGCGTCGGGATTGCACGGCGCCGACAACACGAAGTCGCCGTCGAGATCGTCGGTCTGCAGGAACAGCTTCGTGATCGCCGACGCGCTCGCGTTCGTGAGCGCGAGCGGCAGCGTCGCGGTATCGCCGACCGCGACCGTCCCGAACGACAGGCTCGTCGGCGCTGGCACGAGCTCGGTGCCGGTCGCGTCCTCGCACACGCCGAGCAGATCGGCGAGCGCTTCTCCCGAGGTCGCATCGGTCGCGTGCACGAGGCAGCGCTCGATCCCCGGCGGCTGACTCGCGCTGCACGTCAACCCGATTTGCTTCATGCCCGCAGCGCCGAGCGTGAACCGGTCGCTGCCCGCGACGTCGAGCCCGACGTCCGGATCGCACGACACGTCGGGCGAGAGCATGACGTCGATGCTCGAGCTCGTCGTGTTCGAGATCGTCGCCGTACCCGAACCGCCGCCGCCGCTGACTTGCGTGATCGTGACCGCAGGCGTCGCGATCACGTCGCCGTTACCGACCGCGTACGCCGACGCCGCTACGGTGCCGAGCACGATCGCGACGGCCAATGGCCGGCGCATCACAGCCGTCCGATCACCCCGACCGTGGGTGCGAACGCGGTCTGCTCGAACGTTTGTCCCTTGTAGAGCACGTTCGCCACATTGAAGTAATGCTCGATGCCGAGCTCGCCCTCGATGCTGAAGTGTCCGTTGATCACGAGCTCGAGCCCGCCGGCAAGCCGGCCGCCGACGGCGACCTGGTTATCGTTCATGTCGTCGGTGAAGAAGAACAGCGGCAACCCCACGGCGGCATACGGTCGCAAGAAGCCGGTGAGGAACAAATAGCGCGCGCCCAAGTAGGCGCCCCAGACGTTCGACTTCATGCCCTCGATCTCGATGTGAAACGAGTCGGTGACCGGATAGACGATGCCCAAGCCGAGCGCGAAGCCGCGCCAGTGGTTGCCGTCGATGCGGATCTGGCCCACCGCGCCCGGCGTGACATGCTCGGGCGCGATGTAGGTCGCGGCGACGAGCTGCGCGGTCTCGTCGGGCACGTAGGCGGCGACCTCGTGGCTGTAGTCCGCTTTGACGTGGCGCTCGCGGCTGTTGCCGTCGGCGGCGCCATACGTGCGGCCTTGGATCAGCCAGCCGTTCACTTGCTCGGGCGGCTTCGTCGCCGGAGTTGGCGCGGGCGATGGCGCGGCGATCGGCGCCTCGTCTTGCAGCGCGATCGTGATGTCCTTGGTCTCGCCTTCGAACGAGTTGAGATCCTGCTCGCTCACCGCCGCGGCTTTGCGAATGCGGATCGCGTGCGGGCCGGGGCGCACGCGCGTTTGCAGCCAGCTGCCGACCGGGACAAACGGTCCGGCGTCGATCGAGAGCTCCGAGCCGTGCGGCTGCACGCGCACGGTCAAGATCGTCAGCTGCTCGTCGAGCGCGAGCAGCAGCTTCTTGACCTCGGCGACACGTTCGGCGCCGGTCGCCGGATCGGTGAGGTAGCGCTGGTACGTGTTCGCGGCGTCGGCGAGCCGGCCCATTTCGCGCAGCGTCGACGCGATATCGAGCAAGATTTTTGGGCTCGGCAACCGATTGTACGCCGCGAGAAAATCGGCGAGCGCTTCGTCGTAGGCCTCGACCTGCAAGCGCTTCACGCCTTCGGTCATCAGGGCCGTGGCCGCCGAGCGCGCTTTCGGGTCGTCGACCTTGACCGCCGGATCTTGCGTGATCGCCGTCAAGATCTCGGCGAGCTTGGCGTCGTCGTGGATCTCGGTGAGCGGCACGTCGGCAGGCTGCGCGCGCACGATGCTCGCGGCAGCGATCGAGAAAACGACGAGCTTGCGAATCACGGTGTGGACTCGATCGGCGCGCAGTGGCTGTCGTGCTCGCCACTCACACCATCGCACGCCGCCGGCTTCTTCGAAACCGGTCGCGGCTTGGGATGCGGCTTGGCGTCGGGCGGTGGCTGCGCGGCGGGCGGCGATGTGACGGGCGCCGCGTTCGGTGGAGGTCGCACGTCGATGATCGGCAGCATCGGAACCGGCGATGGTGATGGCGCCGGCTTCGGCCGCGCGAGCACGAGCACGGCGACGCCCGCTGCGGCGAGGGCGAACGTGATGGCGAGTGCGGGAATCGCCAGGCTCGACGACGAAGCGTGCGCGGCGGCGAGCGCGGTCGCGATGCCGAACCCGATCGCGCGCGCGTCGTGCTCGCGCAACGGACCGCGCGAGATCCGCGACTTGAGCGTTTCGCCGTCGAGCAGCTCCATCGCGAGAACTGCGCTGCCATCGTCGGTGTAGCCGAAGTCGAACACTTCGACGATGCCGGGATGACGGATCGCGCTGACCGCGCGCGCTTCGGTGAAGAAGCGGCCGATCGCGTCGGCGCGCGCCGT
>DATBAS010000162.1:0-3419 GCA_036271395.1 Kofleriaceae bacterium | reverse complement strand
GGAGTCTCGTCGCGGATCTTCTTCGACCCTGGTACCCGGGGACGATTGAAGGCGGAGTGCAGCGCCTGCACCAGCGCGTGCGTGCACGTCGCTGGTTTGCTCTCGATCCTGCTGGAGCAGAAGACCGACCTCGGTCTCGCGACTCCTCCGCCCGAGACTGCGAGGCCACGCGAGGAAGAGGAGCTCGTCGAGCAGGCGCTCGAAGGTCGGGCGAAGCGCGCCACGACAGAGCGCATGAAGATTCAGTCTGCGGATCCGTCGAGGCCGTGGACCGACTACATGGTCACGAGCGCGATCAGCGGCAAGACCTACCGCGTTGCACTGCGCGGCGAGACGCGGGGCGTGTCGTACTGCGCGTGCCCCGACTTCCGGACGAACACGCTCGGGACGTGCAAGCACATCATGAAGGTTCTGGCGCGAACGACCAAGGCGTTCCCGGACCGCGTCCGCAAGAAGCCGTATCAGCGTACGCGGATCACGGTGCACCTTCGCTACGAAGATCGGGTCTCGCTCGCTGTTGCCGTGCCACAGCGGCTATCGGCCGAATCGCACGCGGTCGTGGCTCCGCTTCTGAATAACCCGATCGAGCCGTTGGACCTCGTGCGCCGGTTGCAACAGCTCGAAGCCGGAGGGTGCGCGTTCTTCGTGACGCCCGACGCGGAGGAGCTGATCCAGCGTCAGCTGCTGGCGGCGAGGCTTGGCAAGCTCGTCGCGGAGATCCGGCGGGCCCCGGCTAAGCATCGCCTTCGGACGACACTGCTGAAACAGCCGCTCCTGCCGTTCCAGCTCGATGGGATCGCGTTCGCTGCCGGTGCCGGACGCGCGATCCTGGCGGACGAGATGGGCCTCGGCAAGACCATCCAGGGCGTCGGCGTCGCCGAGCTCCTCGCGCGCGAAGCCGGGGTTCGCAAGGTGCTCGTCGTCTGTCCGGCGTCGCTCAAGTCGCAATGGCGGAGCGAGATCCAGCGGTTCTCGGGGCGCAGCACCGAGATCGTCGCCGGACCGGCGCGTGGCCGAGCGTCCGCGTATGCGGGCGACGCCTTCTTCACGATCTGCAACTACGAACAGGTGCTCAAAGACATCCTGCATATCGAGACGACGCGCTGGGATCTGATCATTCTCGACGAGGGCCAGCGGATCAAGAACTGGGAGGCAAAGACGAGCCGCGTCGTGAAGGGGCTCGTCTCGCGGTTCGCTCTTTTGCTCTCCGGCACCCCGCTCGAGAATCGGCTCGACGATCTCCACTCGGTCGTCGCGTTCATCGATCCGCATCAGCTCGGCCCGAGCTTTCGCTTCTTGCACCGTCATCAGCGCCGGGACGAGGACGGCAAGCTCCTCGGCTTCAAGAAGCTCGACGATCTCCGCGAGCGGCTACGGCCGATCTTGCTACGCCGGACGCGCGAATCCGTCCGGCTCGAGCTACCGCCTCGCACGGTCGAGATCGTGCGGATCCCGCCGACTGGCGAGCAGAAGGAGCTGCACGACGCGCACATGCAGACGGTCGCCCAGATCGTACGGAAGCCGTACCTGACCGAGATGGACCTGCTTCGCCTCCGCATGGCGCTCCTGATGTGTCGAATGGCCGCCGACAGCACCTTCCTGGTCGACAAGCAGAAGCCCGGCTGGTCGACGAAGCTGGAGAGGCTCGGCGAGCTGTTCGACGGGATTGCGGCCGAGCCGGATCGCAAGGTCCTCGTGTTCTCGGAGTGGACGACCATGCTCGATCTGATCGAGCCTCTGCTCGAGAAGCGAAAGCTCGGCTTCGTGCGCCTCGACGGCTCCGTTCCACAGAAGAAGCGGCAGGCGCTCGTGTCGCAGTTCCAGTCGGACGACAAGATCCGGCTGTTCTTGACGACCAACGCCGGAAGCACGGGCCTGAATCTCCAGGCGGCGAACACGGTCATCAACGTTGACTTGCCCTGGAACCCCGCCGTCCTTGAGCAACGCATCGCGCGCGCACACCGCATGGGGCAAACACAGCCGGTTTGCGTGTTTGTCCTGGTCACGGAGCAGACGCTCGAAGAGAACCTCCTGACCACGCTATCGTCCAAGCGCGAGCTGGCGATGGCGGCCCTCGATCCCGAGTCGCGGGTCGCCGACGTGGATATTCGAACGCAGGCGGACGACATCAAAGAGAAGCTCGAGATCCTGCTCGGCGCAAAAAACGGGGCGCCCGTGGACGAGACGGCCAAGGAGACGGCGTCGATCGCTGCGGCCAACGAGCGTCTGGCCACCGCGGGTAGCACGCTAGTGCGCGCGGCATTCGACATCCTGAGTACGATCGCCGGAGGGCACAGCACCAGTTACGCAGCGATCGAGCGCGATGTACGCGCGATGTTCGACCCGAAGATCGTGGCGGACGCAGCGGGCAAGCGACGCCTGTCCCTCGCCATGCCGTCTCGCGACTCCCTCGCGACCCTGGTGCGGGGACTGGCCGGCATGGTTACTAGCGGGCGCGAGCAAGAACAGCAGCGTATATCTGGAGCAGATGATCCGCTGCAACCTAACGCGGCTCAGCCGATTCCTCCGCATCCTCGCATTTCCATCGCCATGAGTTGAACCTGACCGCGTCGCAGACGGCGTACGTGAAGTGGGGCAAGGGAAGACGAACTCCGCTGCGTTTCACCAAGACCGGCGATGCTGCGCTCGAACGGATCTACGGGCGCCACTTCGCGTGGCCGGGCAAGGGACCGTTCCATCCGCCGCGTCCTCGAGAGGATCGCGACGAATGACCATCGATGACCGTCATACATCCGCGTCGGAATCGATGTCGGCGTCGTACTCGGTCGTAACCTCCTTCGGCTCGGCGTAGCCGAGCGGCGCCTCGCCGCGCGCGTAGCCGATCGAGCGGTAGCCGCGGAGGCGCTTCGCGAACATGCGAGCGAGCATCGGAACGGCGTGGTCGACGTAATCGAAGATCCGCACGTCGCTCTTGCCGGGACGCAGGCGGTGAAGGCGGCCAGCGTACTGGATGAGGGTTCCTTGCCACGACACCGGGAGTGTCAGGAACAGCGTGTCGAGGCGTGGATCATCAAAACCCTCGCCGATGTAGCGCCCGGTCGCGAGCACGATCCGTTCTGCATCCGCCGGGATCGCGGCCAACCGCGCGAACACGTCGCGCGTGGCCTTGGCACCCATCCCGCCCTTGAGCACGATGACGTGCCGCGCGACACGCGAGAGCTCGGCGGCGAAGTAGTCGAGGTGTTCGGTGCGCTCGGTGAGTAGGATCGGCGAGCGGCCTTCCTCGAGAGCGGCGATGACGTCGTTGACGATCATCCGGTTCCGCGCCTCGTCGCGCGCGAGGAGTGCATACAGCTCCTGGATCTTGACGTCGGGACTGGTCGCGCGGAACGTGGTCGCGCGCGCGATCAGACGGTGCTCGAACGGGCGCTTGCTGGCCTGGGACTTCGCGTCGATCG
>DATBAS010000161.1:0-34538 GCA_036271395.1 Kofleriaceae bacterium | reverse complement strand
GCTCCTTCGCGTAGCGCTCGACGTCGGCGGAGCCGTACTGGATGTAGAAGCGCGTGCCGTCGGCGACGCGGCGCCCGCTCGCCTCGGCGTCGGCCATCACGCGCGCGTACATGTCGACGTCGTCGCGCTTGCCCGCGGTGCACGACCCGCCGTACGCGATCTGCAGCTTCACCTTGGGCAGCCCGCGGATCGCGGCTCCGTTCTTCGGATCGCTCGCGATGCCGCGGTCGGGGTCGCCGGGCGTCGCGACCATCGGCCGGATCTTCGCGAGATCGATCACGTGCACGCCGCCGGCATATTCGGCGCCGGCATCGGGCGCGACGACCTTCGCGCGCAACGCGTCGAGACTCGTGTCGGGCCGGCGCGCCGCGATCCACTCGAGCATCTTGTCGTCGACTTCCATCACCGCGCCGCGGGCCGTGCACTCGGTCGCCATGTTCGCGAGCGTCGCGCGCTCGTCGGGCGTCAACCCGAACAGACCGTCGCCGCCGAACTCCATCATGCGGTCGAGCGTGTCCTCGCGCTTGGCGAACGTCGCGAGGATGTGCAGCATCACGTCTTTCGCCGACGTGCCCGGCGGCAGCGCGCCGCGCAGCTCGAAGCGGATCGACTCGGGCACGACGAGCGGCGTGAACCCCCAGTAGAGCAGGGCCGCGTACTCGGTCGCGCCGACGCCCCACGCGAGCGCGCCGGAAGCGCCGCCCATGCAGGTGTGCGAATCGGTCGCCTGCACGAAGTCGCCCGGATCGATCAGCTGCTCGCGCGCGACCTGATGGCAGATGCCGGGCGACACGCCGTCTTGCGCGGAGAAGTCGCGCACGCCCGTCTTCGCGGTGAACAGCTTTTGCAGCCGGCGCAGCTCTTCGATCTTCGGCGCGAACTTCGCCATCGACGGCACGCCGGTCGCGTAGATCAAGTGATCTTCGAACACGGCGAACTTCGATGGATTCGCAACCTTGTAGTCGCCGTACTCGTCGGTGAGGAACTTGTCGACTTGCGCCGTCGTGAACTCGTGCGAGTAGCCGGCATCGACGCGGACGAGCACCGCATCGTTGGGCTTGACGTACGCGCCTTGGCCCGGCAACAGCTTGGTCGCGATGATCTTCTCGGCGAGGTTCATCGCGCGCTTTGGCGTGGCCGGCGCGGGCACGCTGATCGATTTCTGCGCCAGCTTCGCGCAGAACGGCAGCAGGCCGCCGCTCTCGATGATGAGCGTCGTGATCGCGTCGTGGCCGCGCGTGAGCTCGGCGAGCTCGATCGTTTCGCCGGCCTCGAGCCGCGCGATCAGCGCGTGATCGGCCATCAGCTGGCCGATGTTGATGTTGTTGCGCGCGTGGATCGGCGCGAACGAGCTCGCGATCGCGAGCCGGCTGCCCGAGAACACCTCGCACTGCGCCGCTTGCTCGCGGCTCGAGCCGACGCCTTTTTGCGCGCCGGCGACGATCACCTCGAAGTCGTGCAACGCGCCCGGCGGAAACACGCGCTCGCCGCCGACGATCAAGCCGGCGTACGCGTTCTTCGCGATCTCGCGCGGGTCGTAGTCGAAGCACACCCACGCCGGCGTCATCGCGTCGGTGTTGACGTTGTCGAGCAGCTCGTCCGGCTGCAGATCTTTCATGTGCAGCGTCAACGTGCCGGCGAGCTGCGCGCGAATCCGCTCGGGGTCCTTGGTCAAGTACAGGACGCGTTTGCCCGGCGTCAGCGCGAAGCTCGACATCGAGCGAACCGTACCACCAGAAGCTTGTCCCTGGCGTCCGCCTGCGCTTGTCCCTTCGCACCGCGCCGTGTCGACGGTATGACGCCGCGATGGCTCGCGCTCCCTCCGTCGCCCTTCACGTCGCGCCGATCGGCCGGCGCGCCACCGCCGCCGACATCGTCGCGAGCGTGCAGCGCGAGATCGCGAGTGGCGCCTTGCCGGCGGGCAGCCGGTTGCCGCCGGTGCGCGCGCTCGAAGCGCAGCTCGGGCTATCGAAGAACACCGCGCAAGCCGCGTACGACGAGCTCGTCGCGCGCGGCCTCATCGAGGCTCGCGAGCGCGAAGGCGTGTTCGTGCTCGCAGCGGCGAACGTCGCGGCGATCGCGCCGATCGCGAGCGTGCCGCTGCCCGTGCTCGTGGCGCCGCCGCTGTCGCGCAACGAGGCTGCGCCGAAAGGCATGATCGCGCTCTCGACGGTGTTCATCGATCCGGCGCTGTTGCCGACCGAGCGCATCGCCGACTGCGCACGATCGGTGTTGCGCGAGCGCATGCCGGCGCACTACGACGTCCAAGGTTATCGGCCGCTGCGCGAAGCGATCGCCAAGCGGCTCGATGCGCGCGGGCTCGACGTCGCGCCCGACGAGATCGTGATCACGACGGGCTCGCAGCAATCGCTCGACATCGTCGCGCGCTCGCTCGCGGTCGGCCGCATCGCGGTCGAGACGCCGGTGTACGCGTACGCGAAGCTCCTGTTCCAGTCGCTCGGCAACGAGCTCGTCGGGCTGCACTTGGATCCCTTCAAGGGCCTCGATCTCGCGCAGTGGGATCGCGCGCTCGCGACCAAGCCGTCGCTCGCGTATCTGATCTCGAGCTTTCACAACCCGACCGGCTACTCGTACACGAGCGCGGAGCTGCGCGCCGTGCTGGATCTGTGCAGCAAGCACGGTGTCGCGATCGTCGAAGATGATTGGGGATCCGACATGCTGTCGGGCGGCGAGTATCGGCCGATGCTGCGCGCGCTCGGCGGCAAGCACGTGCTGTACGTCAACTCGTTCACGAAGAAGCTGCTGCCGTCGCTGCGCGTCGGCTTCGTCGCCGCGCATCCCTCGCTCGTGCCGACGTTGGTCGCGATGAAGCGATTGTCGACGCTCGGCAACCCGTGGCTGACCGAGGCGATCGTCGCCGAGTTTCTCGATCGCGGCTACTACGACACCCACCTGGCGCAGCTGCAAGAAGCACTCGACGCGCGCTACGCCGCGTGTCTGGCCGCGCTCGACGAGTTGATGCCCGACGACGTGCGCTGGACTCGCCCGGGCGGCGGCCCGACGCTGTGGCTCGAGCTACCGAAGCGCGTCGACTTCGCGACGCTCGAAGCCGGCTTGGCCAAGCGCGGCGTGCACGTGTCCAACTCCGCCGCAGCGTTCACCGGGCCCGAGCATTTGCACGGCTTTCGCCTCGCGTACGCGTATCTCGCGTCGCCGACGATGCGCGAGGCGCTCGAAATTCTGGCGTCGATGCTACAACCGTAGCCATGCGTCGCCCGGTCGTTCTACTCGCGCTCGCCGCGTGTAGCTCGGCCCCACCTGCAACCGCGGATTTTTTCGGGCCGACGATCGAGCCGCCGCGTGGCCTGTTGTGGATCCACCCGGGCATGACGAGCAGCGAGGCGGTGCGGCTCGTGCCCGGTTTGCACGAGCCCGATCGCAAGGGCGTGCGCGACGAGCTGATCTTGGAGTCCGGCGTCGGCGACGTCCAGCTCACGGTCCGGCTCGATGCCGGCACGGTATCGGGCATCGTCGCGGTCGTGCAGGGCCACACCGCGCGCGACTTGCTCACACGCGCGTGGGGGCCGCCCGAGATCACGAAGGACTCGCTCGGCCAACCCGAGATCACGTGGGCGAGCGAGGTCACCGGCTGGAAAGTGAAGCTCGACTGCCTCGAGCGCAATTGCCTGGTCGAGTACGAGCCGTATCACGTGCTCACCGCGGACTTTTTCGGCACGCACGTGATGCCGCCGGGCGATCTCGCGAAGCTGCGGATCGGCATGAAGCTCGCCGAAGCGCGCACGATCGCGCCGGCGCCGGTCTCCGTGCGCGCCGGTATCCCGACGAGCGTCGACGGCGTGCGCGAGTTCGTCGCGATCGACGACAAGCTCGGCACCGTACAGTCGATCTACTTGAACCTGCCGCAGCACGCCGAGGAGCTCATCGCGTCGGCGTGGAGCGAAGGCTGGAAGGCGACCGAGCCCGTCGGCAAGAGCGTGCTCGTGTGGCCCGATCCGACGACCGGCTGGCGCGCGACGCTGCGCGATGCGCTCGGCTACAGCAAAGATCTCGCGTACGACAACTACATGCCGGCGTCGCACCTGTTCGGCGATCAGCCCGATCAGCTGGAAGGCCTGCCCCAGCCGATCCTCGGCCGCACCGTCGACGAGGTGAAGCAGTCGTATCGAGGCGTGTTCGTCGCGCAGGGCAAAGACGTCGCGCTCGTGTTGCCGCCGACTGAATGGGATCGGTTCGCGACGCGCATCGCGCTGTTCGTCGTGAACGGCAAGGTCGCGAAGCTCGAATTCGATCTGCCGTACAAGCCGCACCCCGAAGCGCGCGAGAGCTATCTCGAGATGTTCAAGCGCAAGTGGGGGGAACCGAAGGACCTCGCCGACGACGGCCGGCCGTCGGTGTGGCTATTTCACGAAGACGATCCGCGCGTCGAGATCCGCGACGACACCGAGCACGGTGCGTGGCAGATCAACATGCGTTAGCGCGCGGTCGCGGCGCGCGGCAACGCGGCGCGCGTATTGCGCTCGATCTGCAGCTGGCACAGCGCGAGCTGCGCCGACAACCGTAGCGTCGCCGCGCGCGCATCGCCGAGTGCCCAGCCGCACAAGCCTCCGATTATCGTCGCGAGCAGCAACACCGGCAGCGCGCTGTCGGGATGCCGCGCCCACAGATAGCCGGTGCGCAACAAGAGCCACGTCGCCAGCACGCTCGACAGCGCGCCGAACGACATGAGCACGACCGCGATCGTTCGCGCACGCCGATACAGCTGATCGGCATGCATCACGATCACGCTTTCGTTGTAGTTGATGAGCACGGCCACGCCTCCCAACGCCACTATCGATCGCTCGATCGAAGTCTTGGGATTCCTCACGGGTATCCAACGCTTGGCGTCGGTGATCGCCACGACGCAGCTGTCCGTGATCCGCCGTCTTGACGTCTCGCAGTTAACGACATATCGTTAACATGTCACAGACAGATGGAGACATGACATGCATCGCAATCGCTGGTTCGATCACGACGAAGAATTTGCCGGCCCGCGCCGCGGAGGCCGCCGTGGGCCACCGTTTGGCGGCGGACCGTGGGGCGGTCCTGGATTCGGCGGACCCGGCGGACCCGGCGGTGGACCACCGTGGGCCGGATGGCTCGGCCAGATTTTCGGCCGTGGCCCGCGCCAGCGCCGCGGCAACGTTCGCTTCGCGATCCTCACGTTGCTGAACGAAGGCCCGCACAACGGCTATCAGATCATGCAGGCGATCGAGCAGCGCAGTCACGGCACGTGGAAGCCGAGCTCCGGCTCGATCTACCCGACGCTGCAGCAGCTCGAGGACGAAGGCTTGGTGTCGGTCGACGACTCGAGCGGCCAGAGCCGCACGTACACGCTGAGCGCCAAAGGCCGCGCGTACGTCAAGGAGCACGCCGACGAGCTCCAGACCCACTGGGATCTCGACGACGACGACAACCCGTGGGCCGACAATCCGCGCGTCGAGCTGCTCGGCATGTTCAGGCAGCTGGCGCAAACCGCGATGCAAGTCGCGCAGGCCGGCACCGACAAGCAGATCGACGAGGCGAAGCGCGTGCTCGCCGAGGCGCGCCGCAAGCTCTACGGCATTCTGGCCGAGATCGATAACGACTAGATCGCGTCGTTGTCGATCGAGCGCTGCGCGAGATCGGCAATCGCACGCACGACCATGATGAACGGCGCGAACCGCGCGTCGGTCGTCAGCCCTTTGGCGTAGCGGTAGTAAATCTGCTGCAAGATCACCGCGGTCTTGTAGAGCCCGAACACGTAATAGAAGACCAAGTGCTCGGTGCGCCGGCCCGAGCGCTCGAAGTAGCGCTGTGCGATCTGCGCGCGCGCCGGCATGTGCGGCTTCGTCGTCACGCCGAACAGCACATTCTGGAAAACCGGCCCGTCGTTCGACTGCATCCAGTACGCGAGCGCGGTGCCGAGATCCATCAGCGGATCGCCGATCGTCGCCATCTCCCAGTCGAGCACGCCGGTGATGCGCTCGAGCTTGCTGTCGAAGATCACGTTGTCGAACTTGAAGTCATTGTGGATCAGCGCCGGTGGTCCGTCGGCGGGCTGATGCGCGGTCAGCCACGTACCGGCAGTTGCCATCGCGGCGATGTCATCGGTCATCGAGCCGGCGTAGCGCTCGACCCAGCCGCTGACCTGACGGCCGACGTAGCCCGCGGGCTTGCCGAAATCGCCGAGCCCGGCGGCCGCGTAGTCGACCGCGTGCAGATCGACGAGCGCGTCGACGAGCAGATCGCACACGCGCGCGATCAGCGCCGGATCGTCGGGCACGTCCTTGCGCAGGATCACGCCGCGGCGGCGCTCCATCAAATAGAACGGCGCGCCGAGCACGTCGCCGGTCGGCTCGTACGCGATCACGTGCGGCGCACGGTCGTAAACCGGCGCGAGCTTCGATAGCACCGCGACTTCGCGGCCCATGTCGTGCGCCGATTTCACCTTGCTGCCGAACGGCGGCCGGCGCAGCACGAGCTCGCGATCGCCTTGATGCACGAGATACGTCAGGTTCGAATGCCCGCCGGGAAACTGCTCGATCGTGACCGGGCCACCGAGAAATTGGGCGAGCTTCGCCGCGTCGAGCTGCTCGCCGTCGCGAACCGGCCTGGCCGCGTCGTCGCGCAGCTCGTTCACTCGTACCTCGCCAAGATCCGTTTCGCGACGACCATCTTGTGGACCTCGTCCGGGCCGTCGTAGATCCGCGAGCCGCGCTCGTGCACGTAGTAGTACGACAGCACGGTGTCGCTCGTGATCCCGAGTGCGCCGTGCAGCTGGATCGCGCGATCGACGAGCCGCAGCATCACGTTCGCGACGTAGAACTTGATCAGCGACACCTGATCGCGCGCGGCGTGGAAGCCTTTTTGCTCGAGCGTCCACGCCGCATGCAACACCATCAAGCGCGACGCGTCGATCTCGGCGCGCGATTCCGCGACCCACGTCTGCGCGGTCTGCGTCATCGCGAGCGTCTTGTCGTCGCCGATCTTGCGATGTGTGATGTGCTTGCACATCGTGTCGAACACGCGCTCGCACGTGCCGATCCAGCGCATGCAGTGATGGATACGGCCCGGGCCGAGCCGCTCTTGTGCGATCAAGAAGCCCGCGCCTTCGGGGCCGAGCCGATTGGTCTGCGGCACGCGCACGTCGTGATAGCGAAGCTCGGCGTGGCTCGCCCAGCCGTCGCCGGCATCGCCCATGATCTTGATGTTGCGCACGCGCTCGAAGCCGGGCGAATCGGTCGGCACGATGATCATCGACGCGCGGCTGTGCGGCGCCGCGTTCGGATCGGTCACCGCCATCACGATCGCGAAGGCCGCGCCATCGGCCGACGACGTGAACCACTTGTGGCCATCGACGATGTAGTCGTTGCCGTCTTTGCGCGCGCTGCACGACAACATGGTCGGATTCGAGCCGGGGTTTTCGGGCTCGGTCATCGAGAAGCACGAGCGAATCTCGCCCTTCGCGAGCGGCTCGAGCCACTTCGATTTCTGCTCGGGCGTGCCGTACTTGTGCAGGATCTCGAGATTGCCGGCATCCGGCGCTTGGGCGCCGAACACGTAGTGACCGAGCGGCGACTTGCCGAGCTGCTCGGAGACCAAGCCGTGCTCGACCAAGCCGAGCCCGAGGCCGCCGTGGTCTTTCGGGATCTGCGGTCCCCACATGCCTTCGCGTTTGACCCGCGCGCGCAGCTCGTCGAGCTTCGCCGCCGATGCGGTGAAGCCGTGGTCCAGCACGTCGTGCTCGGCGGGCACCACGTGATCGTTGATGAAGCTCGCGATCTTCGCGAGTAGCGGTTTGACAGACTCGGGTGGATCGAAGTTCATGATCAATACTCCGTCACGAGATCGGTAGAGAGATGCGCAGTCGAATTGAACGTCACCAACGACACTTTATCGGGATGCCACGCGAACTCGTGCGTGCGCAGCTTGAGCTCGCTCACGCTGGCGTTGCGAATCGTCGAGCTCGCGCGAACCATGTGATGCGCGGTCGCGCCGAACACGAGGCCGATCGCGACGCCGATCGGCCCGGCCGAGGTCACCGCGCAGATCGTGCCGCCGGAGCCGCAGCTCGCGGCCGCCTTCGATAGCGCAGCTTCGACGCGCGCCGTGAACTCGTGCACGCGCTCGATGCCGTCGATCTTCCACTCGTCGCGCGACCACTTGGTCAAGATCGTCTTGAACGCGCGGTCGGCGAGCTCGCGCGTCGGTGCGGTCGCCATCATCGCGAGCTCGGGATCATCTTCGACGAGCTTGGGCAGGAACGCTTTGACCAGATCGAACCCGGGATACTCGGCGAGCCCATCGAGCGTGATCGGCTCGGGTAGCGACGGCGCCGCCTGCCGCGCGATGGCCGCGGTCTGCTGCTGGCGCACGAGCGGCCCGACGAAGATCGCGCTCGGCTTCAGCGCCGCGAGAAAGGGCCCGAGCTGGCGCGCTTGCTGATCGCCTCGGGGCGACAGCTTGTCGTAATCGAGCTGGCCGTACGAGGCTTGGCCGTGACGCACGAGCAGCAGCTTCGCCATCGCGGCGCAGCGTAGCTCAGAAATACATGCGGCACTGCTTGCAGTAGAACCGCAGGTGCTCCTCGACCCACGCCATCGGTGCTTCGCATTGCGGGCACGCCGGCGTCGGGCCCGACGTCGCGGGTTGCGCCTGCTTCGGCGGCGGCAGCGACGCGGGAGCGGTCGACAGCGGAATCTTCGCCGGCTCTGGCTTCGGCACGACGACGATCGGCGCCGGCGCATGCGCGCTCGGCATCGGCTTGGGCGCGATCGTCTTGGGCACCGCGATCTGCGGCGGCTTGAGCGCCGGCGCCGACGGGCGATGCGGCGGCGGATTGCGCTCGAGCGATCGATCGAAGTCGGCTTTGTCGACGGTGACCGCCGGCGAAAGGTTCGGCGGCAACATCGTGTCGGCGAACGCAGGATCGACCGCCGTCGGGCCTTCGAGCACCGGCGGCGTCGCGCGCAGCTCGACCTGATCCGTCGGATCGGGCGTCGGTGCGACCGGATTCTCGTCGGTGTCGGCGGCGGCCGGCGGCGCCGGGGGCGGCGGTGGTGGGACCGACTTCGGCGACACCATCTGCTTGGTCGGCGCGGGCGGCTTGGTCGGCGCGGGCGGCTTGCGTGCTTGCTCTGCCTTCCATTTCGCCTTCGCTTCGGCGTCGACCTCGACGGCGGTCTGCGGCTCGGGATCGGTCTCGGCGCGCGCCGGCGGCATCGCCGGCATCGGGGGCACCGCGATCGCGATCGTCGGCTGCTTCGAGACGCGCTCGGGCACGGCCGCGCTCGTCGACGGCGGATTGCGCGACGGCGACGGCGGCTGGCGCGGCGCGATCGGCGGCAAGCTCGCGGCTTTGGTGCGTGGCGTCGCGCTCGGCGTGATCGCGGTCGTCGTCGGCAGCGGCGGCACCGGCGCCGGAACCGCTCTCGGAACCTCGGTCGTCTCGGCGATCGATGCGCGCGGGATCGGCGTCGGCGGCCGCTCGGGCAATCTCGGCGGCGGCGGTGCGGGCACCACGCCGACGTTCGCCATGTCGTAGAGCGGGCGCAGCTGCGGCGCGTTCTCGAACAGCGGCATCGCCGGCCTCGGTGGGCCGGTCGTCGGCTCGATCATCGGCTGCAGTTGCGGTGGCAACGGCGTGTGCCGCGTCAGCGGCTGATGCGGCCCGGTTCCCGTCGGCACCGTGAGCGGATTCGACGATGCGAATTGCGCTTGAAACGCCGGGGTCGGCGGGATCGCGGATTGGCTCGGCCGCAACGGCACTTGGTCGCGGATATCGAACGCGGCAAGCGGATCGGGCGTCGGTGGAATCGACACGGCGGGCGCCGGCATCCGCCGCGACGTCTTGAGCCGCAGCGGCTCGCGTTGCGCGTGTGGTGCGAACAGTCCGGCGATCACCACGGCGACAAGCCCGCCGCCGAACGCGTACATGCCGAGCCCGATCGGCACGCTCACCGCGGTGGCTCCGCTCTTGATGTCGGGCCCGAGCAAGAACCACGCGGCGCCGATCGCGCCGGCGATCGCCGCTTCGATGATCGCGATCCGCGCGAGCCCGCGCCGGCGCTCGCCGAACGTCCAGATCGAGATCAACAGCGCCAGCGTCGTCAGCGTGACGAGCCCGAGCGCGGCGAGCTCGGCCAAGCCGAGCGGGCGGACCAACATCCCGGTCTCGAGCGGCTCGCACTCGACGTTCGCGCCCAAGTTGCAGCCGTACGCCCCCACCAAACCGACGTGAATTTCCTTGTGCTCGAACGTCTTTTCGCCGACGCGCGGGTGGCCGTCCCACCAGGCGGGCACGACGCGGGGCAACAGCGCACCCGCGAGCGCCGCCGCGAACAGCAACGCTGCCAATAGCGCGAGCAACGCGCCGAAGGCGCGAGCAGCCATACGAAAATCGTATCACGCGCGCAACGCGAGCGCGTCGAGCGCCTCGCGCGGGGTCGTCGCAGTTCGAAACAATCCACGGACCTCGGCGCGCAACACTCCGGTCCGCGTGGCGTGGTCGAGAAAGCCGACCAGCGGCTGCCAGAAGTCTCCCGGATCCAAGAACACGATCGGCTTGGCGTGATAGCCGAGCTGGATTCCGGTCAGCTGCTCGAACGCCTCTTCGAGCGTGCCGAAGCCGCCGGGCCCGACGACGAACGCATCGGCGCGATCGAACATGCCCTGCTTGCGCTCGTGCATCGTGTCGACCACGTGCAGCTCGGTCAGCCCGCGGTGGGCGACCTCGAGGTCGACGAGCGCGCGCGGGATCACGCCGATCGCGCGGCCGCCGCCGGCGAGCACGGCGTCGGCGAGCACGCCCATCAGGCCGCGATGCGCGCCGCCGTAGACGAGCGTCCAGTCGCGCGCGACGAGCTCGGCCGCGAGCGCACGGATCGAGTCGGCGTAGGCCGGCACGCCATCGGACGACGACAAATACACGCACACCGACGGCATCGCGCGACAGTACACTGCGCGCATGCAGTGGCACGAGCGATCGTTCGAGCAACTGACCGCGCGCGAGCTTTACGCGATCATCGCGCTGCGCGAGCGCGTGTTCGTGGTCGAGCAGCGCTGCGTCTATCTCGATGCCGACGGCCTCGATCCGATCGCGACGCATGTCTGGGCCGAGCACGCGGGCGAGCTCGCCGCGTATTTGCGCATCTTGCCGCCGGGCGCGAAGTGGCCCGAGGCCAGCATCGGCCGCGTGATCGTTGCGGCGAGCACGCGCGGCACCGGGCTCGGACGCGAGCTGATGCGGCGCGGGATCGCGGTCGCGAACGGGCCGATCCGGATCGGCGCGCAAGCGCACTTGCAGCGCTTCTACGCGCAGCTCGGCTTCGCGACGATCTCCGGCGTCTACGACGAAGACGGCATCCCGCACGTCGACATGATCAGACGCGCTGGGTCCTGAACGCCGAGCCGAGCACGAGCCACACGCCGGCGAGCGCCACTGCGAGCACTTCGCGCCCGGTCGTGGTCGCGAGCAGCTCGTCGGGCTGCAGCACCGGGAACACGTCGCGCAGCAAGTACGCGCCCCAGCCGCCGATCGCGATGCCGAGCACGAGCCCGACAAACCCGACCGCGCGATGACTCGGCAACAGCGCCGACACGATCGCGGCGACGGCGTAGATCGCGACCCACGGCATCGGACTCGACGTGCGGAGATGCAACCCGATCCACACGCAAAACCCGACCGCCAACACGTACGCCATGACTTGGAACCACCCTGGGACGCCCTTCACACCTTCCACGATAACGCGATCGCGGCGCCAATTGCACGCACGCTTCGCGCATGGTTGGATGCCGCCATGCGCATGATTCTCGTCGGTCCTCCGGGCGCCGGTAAGGGCACGCAAGCAGCACGGCTCGTCGACACGTTCCGGATTCCGCACATCTCGAGCGGCGATATGTTTCGCGCTGAGGTCAAAGACGGCACCGAGCTCGGCAGGCAGCTCGATCACTACATGAAGCTCGGCGGCCTCGTGCCCGACGAGGTGACCATCCCGATCGTGCTCAAGCGGCTGACGTCGGCCGATTGCGCCAACGGCTTCATGCTCGACGGGTTTCCGCGCACGCGCCCGCAGGCCGAGGCACTCGACGCCGCGATGACGAAGGCCGGCGTCGATCTCGACGCGGTCGTGCTGATCGAAGTCCCCGACGGCTTGCTCGAAGAGCGCGCGGTCGGCCGCCGCACCGATCCGGTGACGAACACGATCTATCACCTCAAGTACAACCCGCCGCCGGCCGAAATCGTGTCGCGGCTCGTGCATCGCAAGGACGACACCGTCGAGGCCGTGACGATGCGCACCGCGAAGTACCACTCCGAGACCGCGCCGATCATCCCGTTCTATCTCGACAAGGGAATTCTCAAGCGCGTCGACGGCGTCGGCGATCCCGATCGCATTACCGAGCGGATCACCGCCGTGCTGGAAGCCTGAGGCGCGCATGGCCGGATTCGATCACACCGCGATCGACGCGAAGTGGCAGGCGATCTGGGATCGCGACGAGACGTTCAAGACGCCGACCGATCGCACCAAGCCCAAGTACTACGTGCTCGACATGTTCCCGTACCCGTCGGGCGACGGGTTGCACGTGGGGCACCCCAAGGGCTACACGGCGACCGATGTCGTCGCGCGCGCGAAGCGCATGATGGGCTTCAACGTGTTGCGCGTGATGGGCTGGGACAGCTTCGGCTTGCCCGCCGAGCGCCGCGCCGAGCGCACCGGCGAGCACCCGAGCGTGATCACCGCGCGCAACATCGCGACGTTCAAGTCGCAGCTCAAGAAGCTCGGCCTGTCCTACGACTGGTCGCGCGAGCTCGCGACGAGCGATCCGCGCTACTACAAATGGACGCAGTGGATCTTCGAGGTGTTGTTCGAGCGCAACCTCGCCTACCGCGCCGAAGTCGCCGTGAATTTCTGCCCGGCGCTCGGCACCGTGCTGTCGAACGAAGAGGTCAAAGACGGCAAGTACGTCGAGACCGACGATGACGTCGAGAAGCGCATGCTCCGCCAGTGGATGCTCAAGATCACCGAGTACGCGGATCGGCTGACCGAGGATCTCGCCGGGCTCGACTGGCCGAACGGCACGCTCAAAGCGCAGCGCGATTGGATCGGCAAGTCGATCGGCGCGAACGTGGGGTTCGATGTGGTCGGCGGCGGATCGATCACGGTGTTCACCACGCGGCCGGATACGCTGTTCGGCGGAACGTATGTCGTGCTCGCGCCCGAGCACGAGCTCGTCGATGCGATCACGACGGCCGAACAACGCGGCGCGGTCGCGGCCTACCGCGCGATCGTCGACAAGCGCAGCGAGCGCGACCGCACCGTCGAAGCCGCCGATGCCCCGAAGACCGGCGCGTGGACGGGCGCACACGCGATCAACCCCGTCACCGGCAAGCACATCCCGATCTGGATCGCGGACTACGTGCTCGCGAGCTACGGCACCGGCGCGGTGTTCGCGTGCCCCGCGCACGACGAGCGCGACTTCGCGTTCGCGACGAAGTTCGAGCTGCCGATCGTGCGCGTCGTCGAAGGCGGCGAGCTGCCTTACACCGGCGATGGCAAGCACGTCGCGAGCGAGTTTCTAAACGGCCTCGACAACAACGCCGCGATCGACGCGATCGCGACCTGGCTCGAGCAGCGCGGCAAAGGCGAGCGAACGATCCGCTACAAGCTGCGCGATTGGCTGTTCTCGCGCCAACGCTATTGGGGCGAGCCGTTTCCGTTGATCGAGCTCGCCGACGGCACGATCAAGGAAGTGCCGAAGTCGCAGCTGCCGGTCGAATTGCCGCAGATCGACGAGTACAAGCCCGCGCCCGACGGCCAGCCGCCACTCGCGCGCGCGAAAGATTGGGTGCGGACGCGCGACCCGATGACCGGCGAGCCCGCGATGCGCGAGACCAACACGATGCCGCAGTGGGCGGGCTCGTGCTGGTACTTCCTGCGCTTCCTGTCGCCCGATCGCGACGACGTCGCGTGGGATCCCGCCGAAGAGAAGTATTGGATGCCCGTCGATCTTTACGTCGGCGGCAACGAGCACGCGGTGCTGCATCTGCTCTACGCGCGGTTCTGGCACAAGGTGCTCTACGACGCCGGCTTCGTCTCGACGAAGGAGCCGTTCCAGCGGCTGTTTCACCAGGGCATGATCCACAAGACGTCGTTTCGCGAGGCGGGCGGCAAGTACCACCACGACGACGAAGTCGAGCAGCGCGACGGTGCATGGTTCGTCAAGGGCACCGACATTCGCGTCGAGACCAAGCTCGACAAGATGTCGAAGTCTCGCCTCAACGTCGTCAACCCCGACGTGATGTGCGCGGAGTACGGCGCCGACGCGATGCGGCTCTACGAGCTGTACATGGGGCCGCTCGAGGACGGCGTCGAGTGGGAGACCACCGGCGTCGTCGGCATGCGGCGCTTCCTCGACCGCGTGTGGCGCCTGCTCGTCGTTCCCGCCGATCCCGAGTCGGCCGGCTCGACCGACACGTTGGCGACGAAAGTTCGCGACGACGCGCCGACCGACAACAAGGAGCTCGAGCGCGCGCTGCACGTGGCGATCAAGAAGGTCACGCAAGCGGTCACCGATCTGCGCTTCAACACCGCGATCGCCGAGATGATCAGCTTCGTCAACGAGGCGACCAAGGCGAGCGCGATTCCGCGGCCGTGGTTCGAGATGTTCGTCAAGATCTTGGCTGCGTTCGCGCCGCACGTCGGCGAAGAGATCTGGCAGCGGCTCGGCCATCGCTCGTCGATCACGTTCGCGCCGTGGCCGGCGTTCGACGAGGCCAAGCTCGCGAGCGATGTGCTCGTGCTCGGCGTGCAGGTCAGCGGCAAGCTGCGCGGCGAGATCCGCGTGCCCATCGATGCGAGCGAAGCGACGATCCTCGCGACGGCGAAAGCCGACGACAAAGTGCAGGCATTCCTCGCCGGCAAGCCGATCAAACGCGAGATCTACGTCAAGGGACGGCTCGTCAACCTGGTGGTGTGAAATGACCGAACGCGATGCGTGCGCGCTGCTCAAAGCGCGCTTCGAACAGGCCGGCTACGCGATCACCGAGAACATCACGCTGGACGAGCACGGCGTGAATTTCGAGATCGACGGCTACGACGCCGGCAAGCGCGTCGGCTACGAGTACGTCACCGAAGAGGCCGGCGATAGCTGGGATGTCGACGGCGACGTGATCGACGCGCTCGACGCCGCGCGCCGCGCCGGCGAGCTGTTCGTGCTCGTGGTCAACGAAGTCGACGCGCCCGACGCGGGCTCGCTCGGCAAAGCCGCCGCCGCGTTCATCGCGTGCTTGACGGAGAAAAAGCCGGCGAAGAAGAAAACGGCGAGCGTGAAAGCGCCGGCCAAAAAGAAGCCAGCGAAGCACAAGTAGTGACGATTCGATATCTAGTCGGCGATGCGACCGCACTTCGCGGCGGCGCGTCCAAGCTGCTCGTCCACGTTTGCAACGACGCCGGCAAATGGGGGAAAGGGTTCGTCGTCGCGATCTCTCGTCGCTGGAAAGATCCAGAGCAGAGCTTCCAGGCGTGGTTTCGCGGGAAGACGTCGCAGCGATTTGCGCTAGGCGAGGTACAGCTGGTTCAAGTCGAGCCAAGCCTGTGGGTCGCGAACCTCGTCGGTCAGCACGGCGTCGCGTCGAAGAAACGCAGCGAACCGCCGATCCGCTACGACGCGATCCGCATCGGGCTCGCGAACGTCCGCGAGCATGCGATGCGCTTGGACGCTAGCGTGCACATGCCGCGCATCGGTTGTGGGCTCGCGGGTGGCCGCTGGGACGAGATCGAACCGATCCTCGCGAGCGAGCTGGCCGGCATCGACGTGACCGTTTACGACGTCGCGTAATAGCTAAGCGCTCGCGTGTGCGCGCTCGCCGGCGAGGCCGGCTTGTGCCGTGTGCGCGAGCTCGGTCGCGGCCTTCGCCGTTTCGCGCGCCGACTTCACGGCGCCGCCGAGGAGCTTCTCGGCCGACGTCAGCGTCTCCGAGACGCCGTCGTCGACGCGCTGGACCAGCTTCTTGGTGAAGCGGAACGAGGCGGCGGCGGTCTTTTCAGCGAGCTCGATCGCGCCGTCGGCAACCGCGCGGATCTCGCCGCGCGCATCGTGCAGGAGCGCGATCACGAGGCTCTGGCCGCGATCGACGACGTCGAGCGCGAGGTGAGCGACGCCGGGAACGATGCCCGAAGCTGTGATGGACTTTTGCGGGGTCATGGTCGTGGTCTCCTTCATGCGGATAGCTTAAGACGCAGTGCGTTATCTGCCAAATAACAACTCCTGACGCGATGCGGCAAACTGCATTCACCACTACGGAATTAGTCGAATATGCAATCATTGCGACCGTGCAGCGCCAGTTCATTCCGATCCACGTCGCGGTGCTGACCGTTTCCGATACGCGCACTGCCGAAACCGACACCTCCGGCCGCTACATCGCCGATCGTCTGCGCGAATCCGGCCATGCGATCGCCGCGCACGAGATCATCAAAGATAGCGAGCTCCAGATCCGCGCCAAGCTCGCCGCGTGGATCGCCGACCCCGGGATCGACGTGATCGTCGCGACCGGGGGTACCGGCGTGACTCCCCGCGACGTCACGCCCGAAGCGTTGGCGCCGCTCGTGACCAAGCACATCCCGGGGTTCGGCGAGCTGTTTCGGCACTTATCGTTCGCCGAGATCGGCGCGTCGACGATCCAGAGCCGCGCCGAAGCGGCGCTGTGCGGCCAGACGTACGTGTTTCTGCTGCCCGGCTCGACGAACGGCGTGAAGCTCGGCGTCGACCAGATCTTGGTACCGCAGCTCGACCACCGCACCGGGCCTTGCAACTTCGTGATGCTGCTCCCGCGGATCAAGAACGAGCCGACCGGTCGGGCGTAATGATAACGTCGAGGCGATGGCCTCGCTCGAGTCCGCGCTTCAGAAGGCGCTGTCGGTCCGGCTAAATTTACAGATCAGCCTGTCGCAGTTGCCGATCATCGAGGAGTGGATGGATATCCATCTCGATCGGTGGCTCGAGCACAACCCGACGCCGCCCGACATGCCGAACGGCGAGGGCGTCGAGTTCTTGGCGATGCTCGGCAGCGATCTGCGCCGCGTGTGGTGGGGCGCGTGGGGCGATCCGCGCGGGTTCGTGCCGCGCATGGCCGACTACTTCAAGCTGTGCAACATCGCCAAGAGCGACTCGCAGGTGCTCGACCAGATCGGCGAGCAGCTCGAGCCCAAGCAAGTCGGCTCGTGGATCGGCGTGTGGGGCGGCAAGGTCACGACCGGCTGGCACTTCATGGACCCGCACGAGTGGCCGAAGGTCGAGCAGATGTTCGGGACGCACGAGGCGAAGTACGCCGTGAAGAAGTGGGTCGACGATCACCACATCACGCGCGTCGAGCGGTTTTCGCAGTCGATCGGCGACTCGCCGTTTTCGGAGATCGAGTTCGCGATTCCCGGCGACTCGGTCGACGCGCAAGTCGTCACGCTGTCGGCCGCGTTCGACCAGCTGACCGGCGCGCCGCTGTCCGCGGCGATCACCGATCGGCTGCGCGCGGCGAACGTGCCGCGGTTCGGGCTCGCGGTGCGAATCCGCGGCGGCCATATCGTGCGCATCGGCGGTTTGGCGCCCGGCCTCACCGAGGAGGCAGCGCTCGGCCTGTGTGCCGACGCGGAAGTCACTACCGATCCCAAGCTGACGAAGCTGCTCGGCGCGCTCGGCGGTGGGATCGCGCGTGTCGAGTACGGCCGCGCGGGCGAGCGCGCCGGCGTCGACATTCACGTCGAGCCCGGCGAGCCGGGCGATCCTGCGAAGCAACGTTCGCCGGCCTCCGAGACGCCGCCCAGCGAAGCGAACTGAGTCGTGCCGCGGGCCGATTACGTGCTCGCGAGCGACGACGCGCTGATCGCGCAGTGCGAGGTCGATCGCTATCGCGCGTCGGGACCGGGCGGCCAGCACCGCAACAAGACCGAGAGCGCCGTGCGGTTGCGCCACAAGCTCTCGGGCGTGAGCGCGATCGGCGAAGACAGCCGGTCGCAGTCGGAGAACAAGCTCCACGCCGTGCGCCGCTTGCGTGCGGGGATCGCGCTCGAGGTTCGCGAGCCCGTGCAGCTCGATGGCTTCGCACCGTCGCCGCGGCTCGCCGCGTTCGTCGCCGGCGGCACCGCACCGCTCGGCGCCAAGACGCGGCTGACCGGCGGGTACTGGGCTGCGTTCGGCGAGCTCTTGGATCTGATCGTCGCCGGCAAGCTCGAGATCGGCTCGACCGCGCAGCGCCTCGGCATCACGACCGGCGCACTCTCGAAGCTGCTGCTGCACGACGAGCACGTCGCTCGGCGAATCAACGATCTGCGCCGCGCCGCCGGCATGCGGCCGCTCCGGTGAGGCTCGATCGCGCGGTCGGTTCCGCGTAAGATCGCCACGATGGGACCCTCGAGCGAAGGCCGCGCGAATGGCGCGACCGCCGTGACCCTGACACCGAGCTCGAACATATCCGCCGGGGCCGAGCTGGCGCCGGGCCAGATGGTCGGCGAGTACCAGGTCGAGCGCCTGCTCGGCGAGGGCGGCATGGGCCGCGTGTACGCGGCGATCCACCCGCTCATCGCAAAGCGGGCGGCGATCAAGGTCCTGCGCCCCGAGCTGTCGCACGATCCGGCGACCGTGGAGCGGTTCGTTCGCGAGGCGCGCTCGGTCAATCAGATCGGACACCCGAACATCGTCGACATCTTCGCGTTCGGCACGCTGCCCGACGCCCGCCACTACTTCGTCATGGAGTGGCTGCAGGGCGAGAGCCTCGCGACGCGCCTCGCGCGCGGACCGTTGCCGCTCGCGCTCGCGGTCGACGTGCTCGATGCGATCGCGTCGGCGCTTGCCGCGGCACACGCCGCGGGCATCGTTCACCGCGACCTCAAACCCGACAACGTGTTCCTCGTGGGCGCGGCTCCGATCGTCAAGTTGCTCGATTTCGGGATCGCGAAGCTGCTCGGCACCGATGCGGGGATCGATCAGACGGCGACCGGCGCGTTGATCGGCACGCCGGCGTACATGTCACCGGAGCAAGCGCGCGGCGAGCTCGTCGACACGCGCAGCGATCTCTACGCGCTCGGCACGCTCGCGTTCGAGGTGCTGACCGGCGAGATGGTGTTCCAAGCGAACAGCGCGGCGGAGATCGTGGCTCGCCATCTGTTCGAGCCGGCGCGTCACGTGCGCGAGCTGCGCCCCGTCGTGCCGGGTGCGCTCGATGCGCTGATCACGGCGCTGCTCGCGAAGGAAATGACCGCCCGGCCATCGCTCGCCGAAGTTCGAGCCACGCTCGCACGCGTCCGCGCCGAGGCGCAGTTGCCGGCGCACGCTCGCCGGTCGCGGCGCTTTGCGACCGTGGCGGCGAGCGCGGTCGCGGCAACCGCGGTCGGCGTCGCGATCGTCGTCGCAGCGTGGCCGTCGTCGTCGCCGGTGCCGCTGATCCCGGCGCCGATCGCGGCGACGCCGCCGACGACACTCGTGCCGACCGCGATCGCGCCGGCGACGCCGACCGCGGCGATCACGCAACCAGCCGGCAGCGCGACGACCGCGACCGCGGCTGCCGCGACCGGCAGCGCCGCGAGCTCGCGCGGCAGCGCGTCGCCGGCGGAGCCTCGACCTCACGACGTTCGGTCCACGCCGTCGCACGTCGTCCACCATCCACCGGCGGAGACCGGTCCGAACCCCGGCGACCCGGACGCGCCGCTATGACGGCTCGCCTCGCGCTCTGCTTCGTGGCGTTGCTCGGCGCATCGGCGCTCGCGCGTCCGGACCGCGCCGCGACCGCGTATCGCGAAGGCCGCCGGCTCTACGATCTTCGCGACTGGGACGGCGCGATCGCGAAGTTCAAGGAGGCGTACGAGCTGCGCGCCGATGCAGCCTCGCTCTTCGACATCGCGCAGTCGTACCGGCTCAAGGGCGATTGCGTCGAAGCGGCGAGCTTTTATCGGACGTACCTCCGCAACTTTGCGCACGCCGAGAACCGCACGTTGGTCGCGCGGTTCCTCGGTCAGCTCGAGCCGTGCGTTCGCGCGGCCGCGCAGCCCAAAGAGCCTGCACCCGAACCGGCACGGGTCGTCGTGCCGCCGGCGCCCGCGGCTCCCGCGACGCAGGTTCCAGTCGCGTCACCGCCGGCGCCGGTCGTGCAGCATCGCAACCACGTCGCGCTCTACGTCGGGCTCGCCGCGGTGGCGGTCGGTGCAGTAAGCGGCGGCATTTCGATTCACGAATCGCTCGAGGCGCGTGACGTATCGCGAGACGTGTCGGCGGGTAACGGCATGTGGCAGCCCGGCCTGCAAGCGCAAGGTCAGCGCGACGACCGCGACGCGGTGATCTTCGCGGTCGGCGGCGGCGCGGCGCTGATCGGCGGCGCGATCGCGATCTGGCTCGGCCTGCGCTCGCCCGGAGAACAACCGCCGCCGATCGCCGTCAGCGTAGGCAGGGGCGTCGCCGCAGCAGGGTGGTCATGCGCGTTCTGATCGTCCTGTCGGCGCTGACGGCCTGCTACCAGCCGTCGGTCACCAACTGCCAGTACACGTGTGGCCCGAGTGACTCGTGCCCCGACGGCCAAACGTGCACGAACGGATTCTGCGTCTCGCTCGGTGAGGTCTGCGCGGGCTCGGGCGGCTCGGGCGGCTCGGGCATCCCCGACGTACCGATCGGCCTGGCGCCTGCGAACGGCGTATACACCGGCAGCTATCGGTTCGCGGGCTCGTTGACGCCGACGTTTCGATGGTCCGCGGTCAGCGGCACCGACTATTACGAGCTCGATCTCGATCCGACGTGCGTCACGCCGCAGAGCTGCACGTTTCCCGATGGCTCGACGATCCACGCCTCTTCGATCACGACGACGTCGTACACGCCGTCGATGCTCGCGGTCTCGACCACGCCGCCCGTCGGCCAGCGCTACGGCTGGCGCGTGCGCGCGTGCAACAGCACGGGATGCTCGGCTTGGACCGCGGCGCGCTACCTCAACGTCGGGCGCTTGCGCGACGACTTCGACGGCGACGGTGCGTCGGAGATCGCGATCGGCGCCGTCATGACCGCCAATCTCGCGTTCTTTGACGTCGACGGCTCCGGCTCGCCGACGCTGTGGACCAACTGCGCTCCGAGCAACGGCGAGGTGAGCTTCGGCTTCACGCTCGTGGTCGGCGATTTCAACGGCGATGGCTACTCCGATGTTGCCGCCGCCGGCATCGTCGGGAGCGTCAGCGACGTGACCGTGATCCCGGGCGGCGCGAGCCTCAACTGCCCGTCAGACGAACGTCTACTCCACTTGGGGAGCGACGCGACCGCGTTCGCCAACCAGATCGCGGGCGTCGGCGACCTCGACGGCGATGGCTTCGACGACCTCGTCGCGTTGGAAATCACCCCGACGGGGCGCGAGCTCGACGTCTATTTCGGCGGTCAGAACGGGCTCGATGCGATGAACCCGGTCGCGATCCAGCTGATGTCCGCGGTCCCCATCGGCGCGCTCGTCGCAGGCATGGGCGACATCGATGGCGACGGTTACCTCGATGTGGCGTTCGCGACCGGCAGCGGCGCGGGACCGACGGGCATCGCGATCGTGCCCGGCAGCTCGTCGCGCGTGTTCAGTGCCACGACGATCCTGACCGAGCCCGGGACAGCCTCGTTCGGCGACGTGATCGCGATCGCAGATGTCGACGGCGACGGGCTGGCGGAGCTGTTCGCGACCGCGCAAACCGATGACGCGGATCCCACCAATTTCGTGATCGCGTTTCGCATGTCCCCGACCGGGCTGATGGACGTGAAGCACCTCGCGTCGAGTGACATGGACGCATCGTTCGGTGATGCGCTGCTTCCCATCCGCGCCGGAAGCGCGACCGAGCTCGCGGTCGGCGACACCGGCAGAGGCGTGACGATCATCGACGGGAACCTCGATGCGACCGTGTCGAATATCGACGACACGAACACGAACCCCGAAGATGATGCGTTCGGCGCGCCGCTCGGCGGCGGCGACATCGGGACGGGGTCGACGTGGCTCGCGGTCGGCGCGGTCCACGACGGCGGCGACAAGCAGGGCGGGGTGTTCTTCTGCCCGCGCACGGGCTCCGATCCGAGCACCGGATTCGCGACGTGCGTCCAGCTCTTGGACCCGAACGGTACGCACAACGATTCGTTCGGCACGGGACTTACGCCGTAACAATTAGGTCGTGCACGATTATATCGTGCGCAATACTTTCGGCGGCAGCAGCGCGCGGATCGTCATCCCACCCGGCACGGCCGTGCCTTCGAGGTGCACGACGGCGCCTTTCTTGAGCTCGATGCCCTCACCGCGACGGCCATCGCCGAATGCGAGCCAGCCGACGAGCTCGCCGAGCCACGGCTCGTGACCGACCACCGCGGTCGCGTGCCGCGGTTTCTGCGGCCCGGTCGTCTCGGCGAGCAGCGCGAGCAACTCGGCGCGCGGTGATTGCGCGAGCAGGTCCGTCGCGATCGCTTGTCGTCCGCTGATCGGACGAAGCAGCTCGGCCGTGCGCGCGGCTCGCATCCACGGGCTCGTCAACACGTGATCGAGCTTCCAGCCGAGCTTGCGCAGGCCTTTGACGACCTCGCGGAACTTGCGTTCGCCGGTCGGGGTGAGCATGCGCGCGGCGTCATCCTCGTTCGGGTGGTGAGCTTCGGCGATCGCGTGGCGCACGACGAGGACTTGCACGCACCGAGCATACGACAGCGGGCAGAGCGCAGTAGGGACAGCCGCGCATTGCTGCGACGCCGTGGTAGACGAAGATCATGACGCACGAGCTGTGGGGGATCCGCGACGATTACGTCGGCGCGCCGCTCGATCCGGCGAGCTGCGATCCCGACCCGATCGCGATGGTGCAGCGCTGGATGCTCACCGCCGTCGAAGCGAAGCTGCCATCGCCGAACGCGATGACGCTCGCGACCGTCGACGACCGCGGGCGGCCGACCGCACGCATCGTGTTGCTCAAGGATATCGACCCGCGCGGCTTCACGTTCTTCACCAACTACGATAGCCGCAAGGGCCGCGCTCTCGCCGTGCACGCATACGGCGCGCTCGTGCTGTTTTGGGAGCCGCAGCATCGCCAGATCCGGATCGAAGGCGCGATCGAGCGGGTCTCTCCCGAGGAATCCGATGCGTATTTCGCGACTCGGCCGCGCGGCAGCCAGCTCGGCGCGGTCGCATCGCCGCAATCGCAGCCGCTCGCGAGTCGCGCGGAGCTCGAAGCGCGCGTCGCCGAGCTCACGCGCACCGCCGGCGCGGGCGCGGTGTCGCGCCCGCCGTATTGGGGCGGCTACCGCGTCGTGCCCGACATGATCGAGCTCTGGCAAGGCCAAGCATCGCGGCTGCATGATCGCGTGCAGTACTCGCGCAACGCCGCCGAGTGGACGCGCGTTCGTCTCGCGCCCTAGTGCGCCGGCTGACACGCGATGCTGACGAGCGTTCCCGCCGGCGCCGGCGTGGCGCGCTCGACGTGATACGACAGCGTGCTGCCGCCTTGCGACGTGCAGCTCTCGTCGGTTTGCGCCCAGAAGCATGGCCGCGCGCCGTTCGGATCCGGCAGCGTGACATCGGTCATCGCGCATTGCGGGATCGAGATCGTCTGGCCGTTCGGATAATCGAGGTTGTCGGTGGCGGTGCACGCGAGCTGCACGCCGGGCATCGCAGAATCGGTATCGGTGGGATCGACGTTGCTCGCCAGGCACGTCGACGTCAGCATCGTGCTCATCGAGCCGGCGATATCGGTGAGCGCTTGCCCGTAGTCGGGCTGGCAGACGCTGTGGAACGAGCCGCGCGGGCCGTAGTGCGACATGAAGTCGTTCAGCCGGATCGCTGGCCGGCCGATGGCCGGGCCATCATCGAGCGTCGTCGAGCACGACGGCAGCAGCGCCGGGTCCTGTGTCTCGCTGGCGAAGGTGACCTCGCCGGTCATGATCGTGGTCTGCGGATCGCCGGCGATCAGCGCGACCGCGGTCTGCGACGGATCTTTGATCGTCGCGAGCAATTGCGCGACGATGTCGGGATCGAGCAGCGGGCCGCCGTGATGGACGCTGCAGTTGGTGTACGTGGCGCTGCCGCTGACGGCGGTGATCGCAGTATCGCAGTCGTATGCGGTCAACGGCTGGCAGCGAAAATCGCTTACTCCACCCACGGTGGCGCTGGGCACCGTGAACAGAGACGAGTCGATGACCGAGCAGTCGTCTTCGTCGGTCAGCATCACGATCATCAGATCGGCATCGGCGCGCAAGAACCCGGCGTTCTCGGGATGAGTGCCGTCGAGCGCGCGCTGCGTCGCGAGCATCTGCGCTTCGAAGCCGCAGCCGGTATCACCGACCGGCGCGATGCACGACAACGCATCTTCGAGCGTGCCGGTGTAGTTGACGTCTCGGCCGCTGCCGTCGGCAATGTCCTCGATGAACGCGCCGCTCGGGCACCCGCTACCGGCCGTGTTCTGCAGCCGCCCGTCGTTGGAGTCGGTCGATCCGCATATAGGCGAGAGCGCCGCGGCATCCGGGCCCAGGTCGGCGGTGCTGGAGATGACGCCGATGTGCAGGTTCGGCCTGCCACCGGGGAAGTTGTCGATCGCCGCGACGAACGTTGGAAACGCAGCCGCAAAGATCTCCTGCTTGTCCGCGGTCGACGACGAGTTGTCGACCATGAACAGCACGTCGAGATCGGGGCTGGTCGGAAACTGTTTGATCACCATGTCGTTCGAGCTCGAGCCCGATCCGACGATGATGTTGTGATCGTGCGTGCACGCGGCGAGAACGAGAGCGGCTGTGATCCAACGCATCGAACCGTTGGTGCGAGCGTGCCCGCGATCCGTCACGCGATTCATCGCCGGCACACCGCGCGGAGCCGCGCGATGTCGTGCGCGTGCGGCCAGCGCGATGAGAACGCGGCGAACGCGGCGCCGGACCGCGCGTCGTCGAGCCGGCAGAGCGCCTCGATCTCGATCGCGTCGGCGTCCTCGGCGAGCTGGCCGTGCCCGGCGGTCGCGTCGCGATAGCGGCCGATCGCGGCGATCGCATCGGCGAAGCGACGCTGGGCGACCGCGTCGAGCGCGGCGTCGAGCAGCTCGGTCTCGCGTGCGAGCGACGGCGGCGCGACCGGCGGCACGGGCGCGACCGCGGCGACTTGCGCGCGCACGCGTGCGCGAGGCGGCGGAGCAGCAGGCGGCGAATCGACGACGACGCTCGGCTCGACGGCTTCGGTAGGCGGCGGCGGCACGACGACGTGCACCGGCGGCGCAGCGACGACGATGGGGGCGGGCGCGACGTGCATGACCGCCGGCCGCGGCGACGCCCGATGCGTGATCACCGCACGCGTACCGACGGTGGCGCCGGCCGCGACGACGGCAATGACCGCGATCTTCGCCGCGACCGAGCCCGCGGCGATCGACGATGTCGCGCTGGCCGTCGCGGCGGTAGCGGAATGCGCGCCTGCGGCGAGGCCAGCGACGGCCGCGCCGCTCGCAACCGCGGTGGCGATGTGACCGCGCATGCGGCGCACGGCGACGTCGTCGGGGCCGAGCCCATCGCGCGCGGTGTCGACGAGTGCGCGCGATTCCGGGCCGAGTCGTTCGATCACGGTTGCTCCTTCGCGCGGAGCTTCTCGAACGCTTTGCGTGCGAGCCGCAGCCGCGAATACGCGGTGTTGACCTTGAGGTCGAGCATGCGCGCGACTTCGGTCACCGGGAGTTGCTCGAGCTCGACGAGCGCGAACACGACGCGCAGGTTTTCGTCGATGCGATGCAAGATCGCGAGCACGCGCGCGGCCGTTTCGGCGCGCGACAGCTCGGCAAATGTATCGGCGGTGGCGGCGAGCCTGTCATCGAGCGGCGCGCGCCGATCCGGATCGTTGCGCCGGCGATACCCGGCCGCGACGCGCCGCGCGATCGCGAACAGCCACGTCGCGACCGCCGCGCGACCTTCGAACTCGCCGAGCCTGCGATGCACGACCACGAACACGTCCTGCACCGCATCTTCGACGTGCGCATCCGCGACGCCGAGCATCCGCACGACGCGCCACACGAATGCGACGTGCTCGGCGTAGATCTCGTCGAAGTCGAGCTGCGACATCGCGAGCACGCGGGCAGAAGCGGCCATCTCGAGCGTTAGTGCCGGCAATGCGACCGATCCGTCATGCGATTTCGCGCTCACGGCCAGCTCGCTTCCACGCCGATCGCGAGGCGGCCCGCCACGGCGCTCGGGCGATAGACGACCTCGCCGCTCGCGAGCTCGAACGACGGCCGCACGACCGCCGCGAGCGCCTCACCACCGACGACGAGCGCGTAGTGATCGTCGAAGTGCCACGCGAATGACGCGCCCGCGCCGAGGCCGAACCAACCGCCGGCACCCGACTGCGCGGCCATGAATTGCTCGCCTTCGCCGCGGAGCTCGCCGAGGTCGGCCGCGAGCCACGCGCGAATCGGTAGTTGCGGCAACCGCGTGCCGAATCGCACGGTTGCCGTACGCAGTTGAACGTCGACCGCGCCGCCGAACCCGCTCGCGCTGCTGCGTTTCCACAGCGAGCCCGCGGGCTCGATGAACCAATCGCGCCATGCGATCGGCACCGCGAGCTCGCCGCCGACGCCGACGCCTGGCTGCGCACCGAGCCCGCTCGCAGCCGAGATGCGCGCGCCGACACGCCACTCCGGTGTGCGCGCGACCGGAAGCGCGGTCGTTCGCGCGACGACGCGCGGCGGCTCGGCGGCAACCGGCACCGTCGGCTCCTCGAGCACCATGCGCGCGACGATCAGCGCGACCGCGTCGGCGAGGTCGTTGCAGCTCGTGCTCGATAGCGTGCGTGCGTCGGCGAGCTCGGCGGTGAACCCCGCGGCGTCGGCGTGCACGGTCACGATGATCGGCGCGACCTCACGATCCGAGCCGACGCGGTGCTCGACGCGCGCGTCGACGTCATCGCTGCTCGGGCACTGCTCCGGCGCAGCCCAGCGCACGAGCGTGCCGGCGTCGGCAGCGCTCGCGACGGCGACGAGCAAGACGAGCGCGCGCACTCATCATAGATACTCGCGAACCGTCGCGCTTGCATCAGTGTTGCGGGACCACGCCTGCAATGGCGCCAAACGATTCAGAAATCAAGTGCCGGCTTGACATAGTGTCGCTCGGACACCAAATTAGTGTTCGATGGACACGAACAAAATCGAGCTCGCGACCGCGGCCGTCACCGGCGCGCGCCATCTGCGATCGGCTCGCAACGGCCAGGATGCCGCGGCGAGCGAGCGCTGCGCCGCCGGCGCGGTCGTCGTGGTGTGCGATGGCTGTTCGGGCGGTGTGTCGTCGGAAGTCGGCGCGAAGCTGGGCGCGCGGTTCGCCGCGCGTGCGGTCGCGGCTCGGCTCGCCGCCGGCGCGCACGTCGCCGATCCGGCGCTGTGGCGCGGCATCCGCGAGCAGCTCGTCGGCGCGATCGCCGCGCTCGCCGGCGACGACCCGCGCGTGCTCGAAGACTGCTGCTTGTTCACGCTCGTGATCGGCGCGGTCGACCGCGAGCACGCTGCGGTATGGGCGCTCGGCGACGGCGCGTACACGCTCGGCGACACGACGCGCGTGCTCGGCCCGTTTGCCGACAATCGCCCGCCGTACGTCGCGTACGACTTGCTGGGCGATCGGGCCGAGCCGGCGTTCGAGGTCGTGCCGGCGAGCTCGATCGCGTCGCTCGCGGTCGCGACCGACGGCCTACTCGACCTGGCGCCCGACGATTTGAATCGGTTCACGCGATGCATCGGTCACCCCGATGCGCTTCGCCGCGAGCTCGCGCTGCTCGCGCGCGCCGACGAGCAGATCGACTGGAACGCGCGGCGCGTGACCCGCACGCCGGCGCGTCTGCAAGATGACTGCGCGATCGGCGCGATCC
Organism: Kofleriaceae bacterium; assembly: GCA_036271395.1. Taxonomy (GTDB): domain Bacteria; phylum Myxococcota_A; class Polyangia; order Haliangiales; family Haliangiaceae; genus JABFXX01. Next base: position 6,691 of record DATBAS010000161.1, on the reverse strand, counting down.
GGCTACGCAGGAGCGCGTCGTGAATCGCGTGGCTTGGATCGATGGCGCGAAGCGCACGCTGATGCCGGCGCAGCTCGTCGGCCAGGGTGGCGAGGCCGAGATCTACGACCTCGGCGACGGCCGCGTCGTGAAGTGGTGGAAGCCGCCGGCGCATCCGGACTTCGACGGGCTGCCCGAAGCGCAAGCCGCGGCCGCGCGACGCATCGCGGAAGCGCCGGCGAAGCTACGCGCGATCCCCGGCAAGTTGCCGGCCGCGGTCGTCGTGCCGTCTGGATTTGCGTTCGCCGGAAAGTCTTCGCGCGACGTCGTCGGTTACGTCATGCCGAAGGTCGCCGGCCAGGCACTGTGCTCGTTCGGCGAGCCGCGATGGCGCCGCGAGCACGCGATCGCCGGCGATGACGTCGTCGCGATGCTGCTCGCGCTCCACGATGCGATCGCCGGGCTCCATCGCGCCGGCGTCGTGATCGGCGACTGCAACGATCTCAACGTGCTGGTCGAAGCGCGCCGCGTACATCTCATCGATGTCGACAGCTATCAGCTGCCGGGATTTCCATGCTCGATGTTCAGCGAGCGTTTCGTCGATCCACGGCTGTGCAACGGCGGCGTGGTTCCGCAGCGCCCGCACGATGCCGACAGCGACTGGTTCGCGTTCGCGGCGATGGTGCTCCGCACGTTGCTCGGCGTCGGGCCGTGGGGCGGCGTTCACGCGAGTTGCTTGGCGACGCAACGTGCGTCGCGGCGACTGAGCGTGCTCGGCTCGGGCATCACGTATCCGCGCTCGGCTCGCCCGATCGCGACGCTGCCCGACGAGCTCGTCGACGTGCTGCGCGCGGTCTTCGAGCGCGACGTTCGCGGCACGTTCGCGCGCGCCCTACTCGAGCGCTTGCGCCTGCGCGCGTGCGCGACGTGCGGCGAATCGCACGCGCGGTCGACCTGCCCCGCGTGCAAATCGGTCGTACACAATTCAATTGCACACAATGTATCGCCCGTCGTCGTGCACGGCCGACTGCGGTGGTCGATGCTCCCGGCCCCGCCGCCGCCGCAGACGATCGCGGTCGGGCCGGCGACGCGGCCGTGCTGGCTCGCAGACGGCGCGATCTGGCGGATGCGATCGAGCGACGCCGAACGTATCGGCAGCGTGCTCGCCGGCCAGACGCGCGCCTGGGTCGGCGCCAAGCTCGGCGTCGGCTTCTATCGCGTCGGCGGGTTTGCGGCGGGATTCGTGTTTCGCCCCGATCGCGGCGCGCTCGACGACCGCGTCGCACTGCCAGCGCTGCGCGGCCAGCTCGTCGATGCGCGCGCGACGATCGGCGACGATCGTGCGTGGCTGTGGCTCACGCTCGCCGCGCGCGGGCGGCTCACGACGACGGCCATCGTCGTCGGCGCCGACGCGAAGCTCGTCGCCGCGCACGAGCTCGGCGACGCCGAAACTGCTTGGCTCGGCGGCGCCGCGGGTGCGTGTGCAGCGGGACCGCACTTGTTCGTGCCGACCGATGTCGGCATCGCGCGCATCGAAGTGATCGCGGGCGCGCTCGTGCAGACGCGCGTGTTTGCCGAGACCGCCGACATCGTGTCGTCCGGTGACCGGCTCGTCCTCGCCGATGGCGGCATCGCCGTCGCGCGCAGCCGTGATTCGTTGTTCTTGCAACTCACCTAGGAGATCGCCAATGAAGCAGCTACCGATTCCGCAGTTCTTTGTTCCCAAGCATGCCGCCGAATGGGGCTATCGCCCCGACGCGGCGGCGCTCGCCGACGTCGCGACGTCATGGCGCAAGCAACACGCGATCAAGCCATCGGCCGCCGACGACAAACGCGTGCACCTCTTGCTCATCGACGTGCAGAAAGATTTCTGCTTTCCGGAAGGCACGCTCTACGTCGCCGGGCGATCCGGCATCGGCGCCGTCGACGACTCGCGGCGGATCGCAGAGCTTGTCTATCGCAACCTCGACGCGATCACCGACATCACGACGACGCTCGACACGCACCTCGCGTATCAGATCTTCTTTCCGAGCTTCTGGCTCGACAGCGCCGAGCGGCCGTTGTCCGCGCACCGGACGATCAGTGCCGACGAAGTCGCGAGCGGAGCCGTACGCCCGAACCCGGCGATGGCGAAGTGGTTGTGCGGCGGCAACTACACGTGGCTGTGCAAGCAGGTCGAGTTCTACTGCCGCGAGCTCGAGCGCGCGGCCAAGTACCAGTTGTACTTGTGGCCCCCGCACTGCTTGCTCGGCTCCGATGGTCACGCGCTCGCCGGCGTCGTTCACGAGGCGCGGCTGTTCCATGCGTTCGCGCGGACGTCGCAGACGAACCTCGAGGTCAAAGGCGGCAATCCGCTCACCGAGAACTACTCGGTGCTACGACCCGAAGTGACGTCGCGATTCGACGGCGTGGCGCTCGGCCAGCGCAACACGCAGTTCCTGTCGACGCTGCTCGCCGCCGATGCCGTCGTGATCGCCGGCCAAGCAGCGAGCCACTGCGTGAAGTCGACGATCGACGACCTGTTGAGCGAGATCGCCGCGCAAGATCCTGCGCTCGCCAAGAAGGTCTATCTCGTGACCGATTGCATGTCGGCGGTGACTGTTCCCGACGGCAAAGGCGGCTTTGCGGCCGACTTCACGCCGCAAGCCGATGCCGCGCTGCAGAAGTTCGCCGACGCCGGCATGCACCTCGTCAAATCCACCGATCCCATTCGCAGCTGGCTCTAAGGAGAATCCATGAGTGACGATACCGATGACAAAGTGAAGAAGTTGCTCGCCGACGCACACGCGCGCGGCGCGCTGTCGCTGCAATCGAAGGCCGCGCTCGACGTGATCGACGTCGGCGCGCAGATTCAAGCGGGACTCGGCGTGACGATCGACGACGTCGCCGCGAGCGAGGTGGTGCTGCTGACGATGATGCCCGACGATTCCAGCTCGATCGCTTCGGCGGGCAACACGCAAGCCGTGCGCGACGGCCACAACTTGGTGCTCGACGCACTCAAGGCATCGAAGCAGTCGGGCGAGGTGCTGGCGCACACGCGTTACCTCAACGGTCACGTGCTGTGCCCGTACGCGCCGCTCGATCACGCCGTCGCGATGACGGCCGCGAACTACGATCCCAACCTCGGGACGCCGCTGTACGACCAGGCCGCCGTCGTACTCGGCACGGTGATCGCGAAAGCGCAGGAGCTCGCGCAGGCCGGCATCGCGGTGCGCACGCTGACGCTGATCATCACCGACGGCGAAGACTGCAAGTCGCAGCACTGCTCGGCGCGCGACATCAAGGCGATCGTCGGCGACATGCTCGCGCAGGAGAATCACGTCGTCGCCGCGATGGGGATCGGCAACGCCGCGCATTTTCGCGACGTGTTCGCGCAGATGGGCATCCCCGATCGTTGGATCCTCACGCCCGGTAATCGCGCCACGGAGGTGCGCCGGGCGTTCCACGTGTTCTCGCAATCGGCGATCCGTACGTCTCAAGGCCTCGCCGTCGGCGGCTTCGCCAACTGACCAGGGACGGTGTCCACTAAGACAACTTGTGGCGCGCACTTGCGCGAAATCACACGGGGCGCGGATCCGGACGTCAACTAGCGTGCGACTAGCGTCGAATCGCCATGTTGGACACGCGACGCGATCGTCAAATCACACCGCAAGTTGACGTCCGGATCTCGCGAGTCAGTAATTGCGGTGACTTGGCGTCCACAAGTTGTCTTAGTGGACACCGTCCCTGCAGGCGGCGGCGACATCGTCTCGATACGCGAGCCACGCCGCGAGGCACCGATCGAGCGCGGTGACGCAGCCGGCTCGCGCTGCGGCGGGCACGTGGTCGAGCAAGATGCGCCACGCCGCGGCTCGATGACTGCCCTCGACCGAGCGATGCGCTTTCGTGAGCGCGAGCGCTTCGACCGGCAAGCCGTAGTGCACGACGAGCGGATGTTGCTCGAGCGGCGGCGCGGGCCGGCGCGGCGCGCTTGCATCGAGCTCGCCGCGCTCGTGCGGCGTGCCCTCGACGAAGATCGTCGTGACCGCGGCCGCTTGCTCCCAGCCATGGCGCTGCGTGTGCTCGTCGAGCACCGCGCGATACGCGCGCGCGCCGGGCAGCAGCTCGATGTGCTCGAAGCGCGACATGTCCATGCCGAGCCCGCGCGGGTATTCGAGGAACAGCTCGGGATGAGGCTTGCCCGCGATCACGCCGCCGGTCTCCTCTTCGTAGAGATTTTCCGCGAGGTCACGGCGGACCGATGCGATCGGGCACTGCACGTACGCCCACCCGACCAGCACGGGGAAGTCGCGCACGTACGTCGCGTACTCCTGCTCGAAATGCACGTGCAGTCGCTCGAGCGGCACCGTGCCGTCTGTGAAGTGCGGCCACGCCGAGTGCACCTTGCGCTCCATCACGCCGAGCAAAGCTTCGCGGAAAGCGTCGCGGTCCACGCTTCACTTTAGCAGGTCGGCATCGAGCTCGACGTGTACGCCGCGCGCGCCTGGCGCCAGCGCGAGCGTGGCGCCGCGCACGTGCAGTGCGACCGGGACATCGCCGACGGCAAGCCGGCGCTCTCCGAAGATCTGGCGCACGAGCTCGGTGAAGCGCGCCGCGAGCACTCCGTCGAAGTCGCCGCTGCGAGCGGCGAGCCCGGCGACGAGATCGGCATAACACGGCACGAGCGTGGTCGGCGTGCGCTCGCACGCGAGCTCGAGCGGCGCGAGCTTTACCGCAGCCGGAAACGCCAGCGCGAGCGTGCCGAACACGCGGCCGATCGTCGCCGTGTCACCGTCGCGGATCGCGATGCGCGCATCGGCGGCGAGCTCGAGATGATCGCCGGCGGGCTCGAGCACGGGCGGCAACGCGAGCGCGGGCGAGCCGACGCGCACCGACAAATACTGCGCGACCGTCGCGTCACGGGCGAACGCGCGATCGAGCCCGGCCTCGGCGATCCGGCGGTCGAGCCAGCCGCTTCGCCACAGCTCGAACAGCATCGCGTCGAGCGCGTCGACGTCGAGATCGAGCGCGATCATCGTGCTCGGCGTCGGCGCGACGCGCGCGCCAGCCGCGAAATGTGGCGGCGCGATGTGAACATCGTTAACATCGAACGCGACACCGAATGGCAATGCGGCCCATTGGCCGTCGTGGACCTCGATCGGCGCGTCACAGTAGACGAAGCGCAGCGTCTGACCGTCGCCGAGATCGATCGGCGGCGGTGGCTCGAGCGTCGTCGCGATCGCTCCATCGAGCTCGCGCGCGGCGAGCTTGCTGGCGACCTCGGCGGTGGGTAGCTTTTCACTGAGCCACTCGAGCACGCGATTCCGCAGCTCGAGCTCTGCATGCACGGCGATGCGAAAGTGCGCAGCCCGGTCCGGAATCAACGCGATCGTGATCGGCGCCGCTGCATGCTCGAACCGCACGGTCGCGGTCGCGCGCACGTAGCCGGTGCGCGCGCCTTCGACGCCGAGCAACTGCGCGTCGTAGAGGTGGGTCTCGAAGCGCGCCCAGCGCAGCGTCGGATGCTCGACGCGCACGAAGTGGCCGAGCCCGATGATCGACGCATCGGCGAGCTGATCGGCGACGAGCTCGCCGACCAGCGGCGCGAGCCGATCGAGCAACGCCTGGCCGACGACGAGCCGCGCGCTGCACGCGCCCGCGGTTTGCGCGGGACCGTCGAGCGCCGTCGCGCCGACCTCACGCACGTGGTCGCCGCGATACGTGACGCGCCAGCGCGTGCGGCGCAGCCCAGGCGCATCGGGCTCGGCGGCGATGGCGACGCGATCGATATTCGCGCTTCCAACGCGCCCGCCGTGAAGCTCGACGGCGAGCTCGACACCACCGCTGCGACGCTCGATCGCGGCGAACGCGACGAGGTTGGCGATGACGATCGCGATCCCGATCGCGACCCGCGTCATTCGCGGCGACCGGAGAAGCCGTGCGTCGCCGGCGCCGAATCGACGCTGCGCACGCACAGCGACTGACCGGCGCCGATCACGATGCCGCCGCCGCTGTAAGAGAACCACGCCGCCGCGCTGCTACACGCGCCGATCTTCACCATCAGCTCGCGGCCGGGATTGATCGACGAGATCGCGAACGGACCGTCGACGATCGCCGTCGGCATGTTCGGCGCGAGCGTCACGACGATCGTGCCGGTGGTCGCGGATCCGAGCGCGACGTTGTCGCCGCCGCTCGTGGCCGGCGGCATCGCGTGGCCGCACGCGACGAGCAGCGCGGCCGCGACGAGCTTCACAGCCCGAGCTGCTTCGCGACGATCACCTTCATGATCTCGTTCGTGCCGGCGTAGATGCGCTGCACGCGCGCATCCATGAACGCGCGCGTGACCGGATACTCGAGCATGTAGCCGTAGCCGCCGAACAGCTGCAGGCACTCGTCGATCACTTCTTGCGCCATGTCGGTCGTCCAGAACTTCGCCATCGAGCACTCGCTGACGAGGTTCTTGCCGGCGACGTGGCCGGCGACGACCTGATCGACGTACGCGCGGCCGACCGAAACTTTCGCGAGCTGCTCGACGAGCTTGAACTGCGTGTTCTGGAACTTCGAGATCGGCTTGCCGAACGCCTTGCGCTCCTTCGTGTACGCGATCGTATCGACGAGCACTTGCTCGGCGCCCGCGACCGCGCCGATCGCGACGGTGAGCCGCTCTTGCTGCAGCTTCTGCATCATCATCATGAAGCCGGCGCCGAGCACGCCGAGCAAGTTCGCCGCCGGT
>DATBAS010000160.1:0-6361 GCA_036271395.1 Kofleriaceae bacterium | reverse complement strand
TTGCATCACTGACACATGTCGGAACTCGAGCGACCTGTGCGGCAAGGCTGTCAGGGTTGTTCGGGCGCCCTGACCTGCGACGCCTTGAGACCGGCCCTGAGACAGGGCCACAGCGTGATCGCGCAGCGCTTGTGTCGAGAGATCAGCACTCCTGAAGGAAGATTACCTTCCAGCAAGACGCGGCGCCCCCCGGCGGGGGCCTACGACGCGATCTTGGCCCGGAGCCCGGCGTCGAGCGCGTCCAGGAATTGCTCGGTGGTCAGCCACGGGTGCTTGGCATCGATCAGGATTGCCAGATCTTTGGTCATCTTGCCCGATTCGACGGTCTCGACGCAGACCTGCTCGAGCGCGTCGGCAAACCCGACGACGTCGGGCGTGTGGTCGAACTTGCCGCGGTACTTGAGGCCCTGGGTCCAGGCGTAGATCGACGCGATCGGGTTGGTCGACGTCGGCCGGCCCTTCTGGTGCTCGCGATAGTGCCGGGTCACCGTGCCGTGGGCGGCCTCGGCCTCGACGGTGTTGCCATCTGGCGTCAGCAACACCGAGGTCATGAGGCCCAGCGAGCCGAAGCCCTGGGCGACCGAGTCGGACTGGACGTCGCCGTCGTAGTTCTTGCAGGCCCACACGAACCCGCCGTCCCACTTCATCGCGGACGCGACCATGTCGTCGATCAGCCGGTGCTCGTAGACGATGCCCTTGGCCTTGAACTGAGCGGCGAACTCGTCGTCGAACACCTGCTGGAACAGATCCTTGAACCGGCCGTCGTACTTCTTGAGGATCGTGTTCTTGGTCGACAGGTAGACCGGCCAGCCGCGGTTCAGGCCGTAGTTGAAGCTCGAGCGCGCGAACCCGATGATCTGATCGTCGAGGTTGTACATGCCGAGCGCAACGCCGCCGCCCGGGAAGTCGAAGATCTTGCGCTCGACCGGCGCACCGCCGTCCTTGGGCGTGAACGTCATCGTCAGCGTGCCGGCGCCGGGGACCACGAAGTCGGTCGCGCGGTACTGATCGCCGAACGCGTGGCGGCCGATCACGATCGGCTTGGTCCAGCCCGGGACCAGGCGCGGCACGTTCTTGCAGATGATCGGCTCGCGGAAGATCGTGCCGCCGATGATGTTGCGGATCGTGCCGTTGGGCGATCGCCACATCTCCTTGAGGTGGAACTCCTTGACGCGCGCCTCGTCGGGCGTGATCGTCGCGCACTTCACCGCGACCCCGTGCTGCTTGGTCGCCATCGCCGAGTCGACCGTCACCTGATCGCCGGTCTGGTCGCGGTGCTCGATGCCGAGGTCGAAGTATTTGATGTCGACGTCGAGGTACGGAAGGATCAGCCTGTCCTTGATGAACTTCCAGATGATGCGGGTCATCTCGTCGCCGTCCATCTCGACGACGGGGTTCTTGACCTTGATCTTCGCCATGTGTGCCGCGTGTTGTATCACGCGCGCCTCGTAGCCGAGCGTCGGCGGCGCGCGGCGACGAACGCCACGGCGAGGGCGCTCAGGCTCGGTGATGACGGCGGCGTTGCCGTGCAACCGTCGGTAGGTGCGGCGGCATCCAAGCCGGTCGCGCGGATCGGTGCGCACGGCGCACGCGCGATCGTCCGGCCGGTCGCCGCCTCGATCCACGGCACGACCGCGTCGGCGCGAACATAGACCGACGGGCTCTCGCACGGCGTCGCGGCTTCGCCGGTCGAGCGCGAGACCACGCCGACGAGCAGCGCGGGCGCTCCGCTCGCGGCAGCCGGCGCGAGCAACGGGCCGCCGGAATCGCCGAAGCACGCGGTCGCAGCGCTGCCGCCGGCGACCAGCTCGGCATCCGGCGCGATCGTGCTCCGGCACGCCGGATCGACCGCGCACGCCGCATCGTCGACGCCGACGATCGCCGATTCCAGCGCGGTGCTCGCAGCGCTGCCACGCGGATCGGTCAGCCCGAAGCCGACGACGCGCAGCTCGCCGCCATCGACGACGACGCAGTCATCGCCGATCGCCCGCGGCGCGATCTGTGCGACCGGCTCGGCGAGCACGATCACCGCGACGTCGAACGCGTGCTGCCAATCGGGATAGGGGATCAACTTCGCGATCGCGATCAAGCGGCCGCTCGGCACGCCGTAGTCGACGCTGCCGACGAGCACCGCCTGCGGATCGATCTCGCTGCAATGACCGGCGGTGAGCACCACGTCCGGCGCGACGAGCACGCCCGAGCACGTGCCCGTCCAGCCGGCGACGAGCACGACATCTGGAAACTGGTTCGCCGAAACCGGCGAGCCACCGACGACCGGCGCGAGCAGCGCGAGCCAGGCAACGAGTGCGAGCATGGCGGCGCATAGAGCAAGCACGAGGCCAGGATCGCGGTCGTGTGATCTCGCGCAGCTAGCGCACGTGTTGTCCGAAGCTCGGACGCGCGCGTCCGACGCTCGGACGGCGTCGCCGGACAACGCCGGACAAGCCGACGAGCACGACGATCACCACCGCGTCGCCGAACCCACCGCCGCCGCGCGCCGCGGTGCAACCGTCGCGCGTCACGCCGTCGTCGCCGGTCCCGTCATCGCTGCCGCCGATCGTGCCGGTGCCGTCGCCGGAATCGCCGGCATCGAGCCCGGTCTTGCATTCGTCGAGCTTCACGTCGCCCGCGACGTCGGCGATCCACCCGGCGAGCTTGTCGGTTCGAACGTAGATGCCGCCGCCGCCACACGGCGTGGCCGCGCCACCGACGCCACGCGACACGACGCCGATCGCGATCTCGCCGCGTGGAGTCGCGAGGTATACCGGGCCGCCCGAATCGCCGTCGCACGAGTCGACGCCATCTCCGCCGGCGACGAACTCACCACCCGGCGCGATCGCAGGCCGACAGCCGCTGCTACTCGTGCACGTCGGATCGGTCACCGCGACGGTCGCGTCGCGCTGCAACGTGTTCGCGCCCGTCGCGGCATCATCGGTGAGCCCGAAGCCGACGAGCTCGACGCTCGTGCCGGCGCCGAACGCGCCGAACGTGCACGCGCTCGCCAGCGTACGCGGCGTGACGCCCGGCACCGGCGTCGCGAGCTGGAGCACCGCGACGTCATACGTGTCGCCGAAGCTCGGGTACGCGATCGTCGCGGCGACCGCGACGGCCGTGCCGCCGCGCGAATCATCGGTCGTGCCCGCGATGATGCGCTGCGGGCCGATCTCGGCGCAGTGTCCGGCGGTGAGCACCGCGTCGGGCGCGATGACCGTGCCGGTGCAACTGCCGTTCGCGCCGATCACCGCGACGACATCGGGCCATTGTCCGGGCGCGGCCGGCGATCCGCCGACGATCGGCGGCGGCGGCGCGTCATCGGCGGCGGCTCGGTTCGCGAACGCGGCGAGCGCGAGCGAAGCTCCGACCGCAAGCTTTGTCACGAGCGCCGCCGACATGGTGATGACAAACAGCAACACGCGTGCCGCCGTGCTGCGATTGACGCTGATGCCCGCGGATGGGCAGCGGCGGGTGCCGAAGACATCGCTGCGGTCGCGCTCAGATTCCCGCCGAGACGGAGCTCGCTTGTCGCGAGCTCGCCGAGATCGAGCATCGCTGCGCCGGCTCGCGGGCGACTTCGCGGCCACGGCGCGCCGCGCGCCGAGACGGGCCCGCTCGCCTGCCCGCTCGTCACGAAGACCCCGGCGATTCGGCTCGCGCTATCGCCCGCTCGGCGCGCCGCTCGATCCTTTGCGCCGCGCACGTGGGCTCCGGCGCTCGTGCTCGGCGGCGGAGCGATATCCTTCGCGATACAACGGCTCGAGCTGGTCGCGATGGGCCGCGGCGTGCGGAGAAACTCGCATACGCGCGATGTCGACGCGACGCGACGCGCTCGTGACGGCGCGCGCGCGGGGCAGCGTGATCTCGGCATCACCGTCGGGTTTCGTGGGCACGATCGCTGCACTAATCGTCAGCATGGCGACCCACGCGCGCATCGCGACCGATCCGATTCACCCGATGCTCGTCGAGTTTCCGATCGTGCTGTACACCGCGACCGTCGTCGCCTTGCTCGGTCACACAGTCACGGGCGACGCGTTTTGGTATCGCGCCGCGATGTACGCCAGTTGCGCGAGCATCGTGATCGCGATCGTGGCGGTGGTGCCGGCGATCGTCGACTTGATCGGGTTGTCATCGACGTCGCGTTGGCGCCGGCTCGGCTTACGCCACGCCGCGTGCAACGTGGCCGCGCTCGTCGCGTTCTCGGCGGCCGGCGCGACGATCTACAGCAACTACGCACGACTTCATCAGCTCGCCGACTTCGCGCCGCTCGTGCTCGCGGTCGGCGGGCTCGCCGCGGCGATCGCCGCCACGTGGATCGGCTGGACGATGGTGACCTCGCTCGGCGCGCGCCTATCAACGCTGCGCGATGCCGTCGGCCACGAGCTGGTGCTGCGGCTGCCATCGCCGCGCCGCACGCACAGCTAGCCGCGCGCTCGCTACTTCTTCTTTTCCGTGTGGCACTCGAGGCAGCCGAAGCCCTTCGGGTTCGACTCCGAGTACTCGGCTTCGTGCATCAGCTTCGCCATCTGCGGCTTGACCACCTCGCCCATCCACTTCGCGATCGCCGGCTTCTGCTTGCCGGCCTTGAGCGCGGCGAAGTCGAGCTTCGGCAGCTCAGCGTTCGGCATCTTGAACTTCGACGCCTTCGGATCTTTGCCGTGGCAGGTCTTGCAGCCGAAATTCGCGTAGTGCTTCGCGTCGAACTGCTGGAACAGCGGCTTCATCGTCGGGACGACCGTCTTCTTCATGTAGTCCATGCGCTGCTCGTGCGTCATGGCTTCCCAATTGAAGCTGTCGGAGCCGGCGCCGGAACCATCCGAGCCCATCGCCATGCCCGAGCCGCCCGAGCCGGCCATGCCGGATCCGGCCGAGCCGGCCATCGCCATTCCCGAGCCGGATCCGTTCGAGCCCCAGCCGTCGGAGCCGGCCATCGCCGATCCAGAGCCGGCCATCGCGGCCCCCGCGGCCGAGCCGGGCGCGGGCTCTTTGTCTTTCGCTTTGTTGTTGCAGGCGGCGGTCGCGACCATCAGCGCGACGATGGCTAAGTGCTTCATAGGTGCGCGGACGTTAGTACGATTCGGAGCAATTCGCGCGTTTCTGATGCGGCTACTGTGTGTTCGCCGCGATGTTACGATGCGCGTCCCGTGCAGCTCGCCAGCTCGATTCGAGGCGTGATGTATCGCTTCGGCTCCGTCAAAGAGGTGCTGGCGAAAGCGAACCCGCCCAAGAGCGGCGATGACCTCGCCGGCGTGTCCGCGCGGGATGCCGTCGAGCGCGTCGCCGCGCGCGCGGTGCTCGCCGAGCTGACGCTGGCCGACCTGCGCATCAACCCCGCGGTGCCCTACGACGAAGACGAGCTGACCCGCACCGTCGAGCACGATCTCGACGAGCAAGCGTACCGCGCGGTTTCGCACCTCAGCGTCGGGCAGTTTCGCGAGTGGTTGCTCGACGTCGGAACGACCGGCCCGACACTGCGCGCGATCGCGCCGGGGCTGACTCCGGAGATGGTCGCCGCAGTGGTGAAGCTGATGTCCAACTTCGATCTGATGACGGTCGGCTCGAAGTGCCAGGTCGTCGTGCGCGCCAACTCGACGCTCGGCTTGCCCGGCCGGCTGTCGTCGCGGTGCCAGCCCAACCATCCGACCGACGACGTGCTCGGGATCATGGCGTCGATGCGCGAGGGCCTCGCGTACGGCTGCGGCGATGCCGTGATCGGCGTGAACCCCGCGACCGATTCGCCCGAATCGACCGCCGAGATCCTCACGGCGATCGACGACGTGTTGAAGCGCAACAAGATCCCGACCCAGCACTGCGTGCTCTCGCACGTCACCGTGCAGATGAAGGCGCTCGAGCAGCATCGTTGCCCGATGGACCTGATGTTCCAATCGCTCGCCGGCACCGAGGGCGGCAACCGCGCGTTCGGGATCAGCGTGAAGCTGCTCGACGAGGCGTCGGAGATGATGAAGGAGCGCGGCAGCACACGTGGGCCGAACCGGATGTACTTCGAGACCGGCCAAGGCTCGGCGCTTAGCTCGGGCACTCACCACGGCGCCGACCAGGTCACGATCGAAGCGCGCGCATACGGGCTCGCGCGCCGCTACAAGCCGTTCCTGGTTAACACCGTCGTCGGTTTCATCGGCCCGGAGTATCTCGAGGACGGCCCGCAGATCTCGCGAGCCGCGCTCGAAGATCACTGCATGGGCAAGCTGCTCGGTCTGCCGATGGGCTGCGATGCGTGCTTCACGTATCACGCGCGGATGTCGCAAGACGAGCTCGAGAGCCTCAAGGTCTTGCTCGGCGCGGCCGGCTGCACCTACTTGATGTCGCTGCCGGTCGGCGACGACATCATGCTGAACTACCAGTCGAC
>DATBAS010000159.1:0-76263 GCA_036271395.1 Kofleriaceae bacterium | reverse complement strand
GAACGCGAACACGAGATCCTCGCGGAGATAGAAGATGTCGTCGTCGAGCGAGACCGCGGTGAACGCGCGCTTGTCGGGGACCGCGATCAGGTAGCCCTCGCCGGTCACGACGTGCAGCTGCGAGCCTCCGTAGTCGAACTTCTCGTCGGTCTGGCGGCCGCGCGAGTGCCGGGTCGCGCGCTCGAACGAGAGGTCGCCGCCCGTGACGTGCACGCCGTCGAGCCGAGTCATCACGCGCTCGACCACGCGGATCACGAGCGCGCCGCCGGGGGCGAGCTCGAATGGCTCGGTACCATCGTCGGGCCGCGCGAGATCTTCGGTCGCGAGCTGCGACAGCGGAATCGGGCCGTTGCCATGCAGGCGCGCGACCACAGGCGCGGCGATCTCGACCGCCTGCGAGATCGCCGATTGGCCCGGCGATGGCACGGCCGGCGCGACAGCCTTGAACGGCGACACGAACTGCTGCGAATCGGTCAGCCGCGCCGCGTTCGGATCGCGATTCGGCAGCACGAACATCTGCGATTCGGAGAGTCGAGGCGCGCTGGCATCGTCGGCACGCATCGGCGGCGAGATCACGATCGCCGGCGACGATTGCAGCGGGACGCCTGCCGGTGGCGTCACGCCGGTGAGCACGATCGCCGGCGACGACCTGCGCGGATCGAACCCGGTGCGCGCGAGCGTCGTGTGGATGCCATCGCGCTCGGCCGGCGTCAGGTTGAGCTCGATCTCGCTCGCGAGCTCGGTCTGGCCTGCGAGCAAGAACGCGCGATACGCCTCGACGTAACGGCCGGCGCGCGCGTACGCGAGCCCGAGATAGCTCACCGCGCGACCCTGGCTCGGATCGAGCGCGCGGCTCGCTTCGAGCGAATGGATCGCCTTCGCGGCGTCGCCGAGCTTCAAGTAGACCAAGCCGAGGTTGAGCCGATACGACGCATCGGTCGGCAAGCGCTCGACGAGCTCCTCGTAGATCGCGCGCGCTCGCTCGTACTGGTTGCCGCGAAAGTGTGCGAGCCCGAGCAGCGCGAGCACGCGCGGATTGTCGGCATCGAGCGTCAGCGCGGCGCGAAACGCGGCTTGCGCGTCGTCGAGCTTGCCCTGTTTCAGCAAGTCGCTGCCGCGTGCGACTGCTTGATCGACCGCATCTCGATCGGCTGGGGCTGCCACCAAGATAATGATCTCACGGCCCCAGGCGGCGCGCTATGGCGCGTAGGTCGCGATCGACATCTCACCCGTCGGCGCGATCGTGATCGCGACGGCCCCATCGCGATCGGTGCGGCGCACGTCCGCACCGACGGCTTGCCAGCGTTGCACGACGGCCGGCGACGGGAAGCCGAACGAGTTCGCGACGCCGCACGAGATCACGGCGAGCGCGGGGCGCGTCGCGGCGGTGAAGCTCGGCGAGCTCGAGGTCGGCGAGCCGTGGTGCGCGACCTTGACGACGTCGACGTGGCCGAGCCCCGCCGCGACCAACGCGGCTTCACCTTCGGCTTCGATGTCGCCCGTGAACAAGATGCGCCTGCCCGCGTAGCGCAGCTCGACGACGAGCGAGTTGTCGTTGACCGAGCGCACCGGATCGGCGGCTTCGCGCTCGAGCCCGCCGTCGCGCTCGCGATAGCGCGGCGCCCACACGATCAGCTCGGCGCCCGCTTCGGCTTTGACCGGGCCGAGCAGCGGGTGCGCGACGACGGCTCCGGTCGCGCTCGCGATCGCGGCGAAGCTCGGCAACGCGCTGGGACGCGCGGCTTTGATCTCGGGATCGAGCGCTGATTCGTCGGCGGTCCACAGCTCGCCGATCGGCACGCCGAGCGCGGCGAAGCCTAAATAGTGATCCGGGTGCGGATGCGAGACGATCGCGAGCTCGACGGCACCGTGGCCGGTCGCCTCGAGCGCGCGCGTGACGGCAACGCCCGGCGCCGCCGCCGTCGCGAGATCACCGCGGCTCGGCAACCCGCCCGCATCGACGAGCCACGCGTTGCCGTCCGGCAGCTCGATCATGGCGGCATCGCCCTGGCCGACGTCGAGGAACGTCACGCGCAGCGCGCCGAGCGCCGGCGGTTGCCGCGCGATGCCCCACACCACGCACAGCGCGAGCCAGCCGATGACATCGAGTCGACCGCGAGTCGTGCGCGATGCGAGCCACAAGCCGATCGCGGCGAGCACCGCCATCGCGATCGGCGATGCGACCGCGATGTGGCCGAGCGGCATCGCGTGGCCGAGCACGCCGGCGAGCGCATCGACGCGGCCGACGCACCACGCGGCACCGACGAGGATCGCGGCGCCGAGCTTGCCGCCGATCGCGATGCCGACGAGCCCGGCGGGCAGGGCGACGAGCTCGAGGATCGGCGTGAGCACGAGGTTGCCGATCACGCCGCCCGCGGCGACCTGGTGAAAGTGATACGCGGTGATCGGCGCCGTCGCGATCGCGACCCACGCCGAGGTCGTGCTGCCGCGCACGAGCCATTGCAGCGCGCGGCGCCCCCTCGTCGAGGCCGGCGCGATGCGCGGCCGCAGTGCGAGCGCGAGCGCCGCCGTGAACGAAAGTTGAAACGACGGATCGAGCACGTCGCTCGGGTGCACGGCGACGAGGCCGATCGCGGCGACGCCGATCGCGTCGACGAGCCGGACCGGCCGATCGAGCATCTGCGCGACGAGCGCGACGGCCACCACGACGAGCGCGCGCACGGTCGCGACCTGCGCGCCGGTGATCAGCGTGTATGCGATCGCGAGCACGAGCGCCGGCGGAGCCGCCCAGCGCGCCGGCCGAATGCGGCCACCCCACGGCGACGCCGCGGCGATGCGGCGCAACAGCGCGAATGCGAGCCCGGCGACCACGGCGAGGTGCAAGCCCGAGACGCTGAGCGCGTGAAAGATGCCGGTCGCACGCCAGCGCGCGTCGAGGGTCGGCGGCACGTCGCCGCGATCGCCGGTGACGATGCCGCGCAGCGCGGCACCACCGGGATCGGTGCGGTCGCCGACGGCGTCGTCGATCTGCGCTGCCCAGCGAGCCTGCGTGCGGTTGGCCCATCGCCAGATCGCGCCGCGCGAGCCACCGTCGCCGAGCTGCTCGACGCGGTTCGCCGACAGCTCCCAATCGCCGCGATCGGGCCGCGGTTGCGCGCCGGGATCGAGCATGCCGCGCGGCGTCCGTAATCGGCCGGTCGCCGCGATCGCGTCGCCGGATTCGATCGCGACCGGGCTCCAGACCCACACGCGGTTATCGAGCTCGGCGCCGAACCCGTGCGCGGCGCGGATGACCGGGCCGGTCACCACGCCGACGACACGATCGTCGATGCGGTCGTCGGGGATCGCACCGGCGGGCGGCTCCGGCGCGGCGCCGGGGTGGACGAGCTGCACCGCGGCCGCGACGGAAACGAACGCGATCGCACAGGCCAGCGGGCTCGGCAGCTTCATGGCCTGCGATATCGGCCGGTGTGTGCGGCGGTTGCGCGAACGATTCCGGCCACGTAGCTTGCCGTCGGGCGTGCCACATGACTACGATCACCCGAGCATGCGCATCTCGTTGTCGTTCGGCGCGCTGACGCTGATGATCGCTGCGAGCGCGAGCGCAGGCACGCTCGTCGGCAAGCTCGATCTGCCGCAGACGCCGTCGGCGCCGCAGGCGACGAAGGGCTTTCTCGATCGAACCGAGAATCCGTTCGCGCCGGTGCGCTCGATCGACCTCGCACATCAGGTCGTGATCGTCGTCGAGGGCGACGAGAAGCCGGTGTCGCCGGGGCAGGTGACGTGGAGCCTCGTCGGCGAGTCGTTCGCGCGGCCGATCGTCGCGGTGCCCGCCGGCGCCGAGGTGATCATCAGGAACGATTCGAAGGTTCCGCGCTCGCTCGTGGTTAAAGACAACCCGAAGCTGCTCGATCCGGGCCCGTTGAATCCGACCGCGACGAAGAGCTTTCGCGCGACCGATGCGGGCAAGAGCTACATCGTGACCGACAAGGATGCGCCGCATCTGGTCGGCCGCATCGTCGTCGTCAACACGCAGCTCGTCGCGTACCCCGACGAGTCGGGTCACTTCCAGATCGATGGCGTTCCGGCGGGTAACTACAAGGTGAAGATCTGGTACCGCGACAACTGGCTCCAGCGGCCAGACGACGACGTCGTCGTGACCGCGAAGGGCAAGACCGAGCTCAACCCCAAGGTCGCCGCGTCGGCGTTCGCGCCCGCGGCGCCGGCGAAGTGAGGCTGGCGTGTTTCTCTCGAAGATCTGGTTCTTCCTCGTCGCGCTCGCCGCTGCCGCGGCGCTGACGGTCGCGCTCGTCATGCCGCGGCCGGCGCAACGCCAGATCGACGGCGAAGAGAAGAATCGCCTCGGCATCGCGTGCAGCGTGATCGACATCGTGCTCGCCGACAACGCGCGCAGCCGCGTCGCGCTCGCGGGCTCGTTCGCGCGCGCGCCGAAAATCGTCAGCGCGCTCGAGGGCGCGTCGGGCGCAGCCAACCTCGACGAGTCGCGCATGAAGACCGTGCGCGATGTCGCCGCCGAGACGATGAAGGGCGTGTCGGGCCACGCGCCCGATTTCGCGATGTTGGTCGACAGCAAGGGCCGCGTGGTGGCGCGCGTCGCGCTCGACGAAGGCGACTTCGGCGACGTGGTCGCGGGCCGCCCGCTCGTCGACGACGCGCTCGCCGGCTATCTGCGCGACGACATCTGGGCGCAGAACGGCACGATGTACTTGGTGTCCGCCGCACCGGTGATCCGCCGCGATCCGCCGGTGACCTACGTCGGCGCGATCGTGCTCGGCAACAAGGTCACGAACGAGCTCGCGAAGACGGTCGTCGGCGGCCTCGACGTCGACGTCGGCTTTTACCTCGGCAACGACGACGTCGCGAGCAGCCGCACGGTCGCGTTGGATCACGCGCCGATGATGGCCGCGCTCGGCAAGCTGTCGGGCGGCGACCTCACGCACGACTGCCGCGCCGACAATCAGTTCGCGATGCGCGCCGGCAACGAAGACTTCACCGCGGTCGTCGGCCGGCTGCCCGGCGAGGCCGAGGCGCACGAGGCGTTCTTCACCGTGTTCATGAAGAAGCGCGCCGAGCGCGGCTTCATGGGCTCGCTCGGCGCGGTGCAGAAGACCGACGTCACGTTTGGAAAGTTCCCGTGGATCTTGGTCATCGGCGTTTTCGTGATCGCGCTCGGCGCGGGCATCGCGCTGATGTGGCTCGAATCGGATCGGCCGCTCAAGCGCTTGCAAGGCGACGCGCTCAGGCTCGCGAAAGCCGAGAGCGAGCGGCTCGCCGAGGACGCGCACGGCGGTCGCTACGGCTCGATCGCGCGCTCGGTCAACATCCACATCGACAAGCTCGGCCGCGACGCGAAGAGCGCGCGCACGAACCTCGACCAGCTGCTCGGGCCCGCGCCGGAAGGCAGCCTCGGCACGATCGATCTGCTCGCCGGCGCGCTGCCGGTCGCGCGGCCGGGTGGTGCCGCGCCGATCTCCGCGCCTCCGCCGTCGGACTTCAAGTTCCACGATCCGGCGCCGCCGCCGGTCACGCGGTCCGCCGCGCCGACGCCGGGCCCGATGTCTGCGATGGCATCACGTCCATCGGTGCCGCCGCCCCGCGCCGCGACGCCGCCGCGCGGCAGCCAAATGCCCGCGCCTCGACCGCCGACGCCGATGCCGATCGCGCAACAGACGCAACCGCTGCACCTCGACGACGACATCTTGGCGGCATCGAACGAGCCGAGCATCGACCCCTATTTCAAGCAGGTCTACGATCAGTTCTTGGCCGTCAAGAAGAGCTGCGGCGAGCCGACCGCGGGCCTGACGTACGGCAAGTTCTCCGAGAAGCTGGTCAAGAACCGCGATGATCTGATGGCGAAGACCGGGTGTCGCGAGGTGCGCTTTACCGTGTACGTGAAGGACGGCAAGGCGGCGCTGAAGGCGACGCCGGTCAAAGACGAAGCCCAGTAGCTCGCGTGATCGACGACGAGCTCGTCGTCTCGACCAAATCGAGCTGTGCAGCGCGATCACGCCGCGCCGGCGGCGATGATCCGCTCGCGCAGCCGCTGCGATTCGTTCAGTGCTTGCATCGTCGTCGGGCGCTTCGCCGGATCTGGATCAGCGAGTCGATCGAGGTGCGACTGCACCTCGTCGGTCAGCGACGGCGCATCGGCGAAGATGTGGCGCGGCAGCTGGAAGTCGCTGGTGCGGCGCGTGCCGACCATCACCGCCTCGCGCGACCACGGCGCGCGGCCGGTGAACATCTCGTAGAGCACGACGCCGCTCGCGTAGACGTCGGCGGCCGGCGTGACCTCGCCACGACGCTGCTCGGGCGCCATGTATGCGAGCGTGCCGATCGCCTCGGCACGGCGCGCCAATGCGGCCACGGCACCGCTTGCACCATTCGCATCCGGGAGGTGCGCGACGCCGAAGTCGCCGAGCATGATCTCGACGCCCGGCGCATCGCCGTCGCGGCGGAACATCAGGTTTCCGGGTTTGAGATCGCAGTGCACGATGCCGCGGCGATGTGCGGCGGCGAGCGCCGACAGGATCTGGTTGTGGCGCTCGAACGCGCGGCGCAACGTCCGCGGCCCGCGCTCGCGAAGCAACTCGCGCAACGTACCGCCCGCGGCGAGCTCCATCACGATGCGCCGCGAGGCCTCGTCCAGGTCGAGGACCGCGACCACGTTGGGGTGGCGCAGCGACGCCATCACGCGCGCCTCGTGAAAGAACCGATCGAGCGCGCCTTGCCGCTCGGTGCCGGCGAGGTGCGGATGCAGCAGCTTGATCGCGACGTCGCGATCGAGCTCGGCGTCCCGCGCGAGATAGACCACGCCGGTCGCGCCGCGGCCGAGCTCGCGCATCAGGCGATAGCGCGCGCCGGCTTGCACGCCGACCACGTCGCCCGCCGCGATCGTCTCGCCGGCGACCGGCGCGGCGCGGCCGGTGAGCTGGCGCAGCCGCTCGACGCGCACGCGGACGTTCGGATAATCGACGTCGCGGCCGAGCACGGCCTCGTAGTGGCGCAGCGCGAGCTCGTGATCTTCGCGGCGGCGGGCGTGCTCGGCGAGCAAGTAGTGCGCGCGCAACGTGTAGCGCTCGATGCCGAGCAGCTGCTCGAGGTGCGCGAGCGCGGTCTCGAGCTCGCCGCGTTGCTCGTAGCGCTCGACGAGCCACGCGCGGACCGGCGCGATCGCGTCGCGCTCGAGCTCCGGCACGCCCAGCAGCTTCTCGGCCCACTCGATCGCGAGCCGCTCGTGGCCCGACTTCCACAGGCCGTCGAGCTTGCCGAGCACCGCTTCACCGCCCGCTTCGCCGCGCCGCTTGCCGTCACCGAGATCGACGACGAGCTGCGCCAAGTACGTCTCGTCCTCGCTGTGGAGCTGCTCGGGACCGAGATCCACCGACGCGGGCACCGGCGGCGGCAGCACCGGCGGCTCGGTGCGCCGGCCGAACAAGCGACTCCAGAACGACCGCGCCATGCTCCGAGTCACTGTAGCGCGGTAGCGCGAGCCGAGCGGCACTTCGCTGCGCACACGAGACGACCGAGGCTTTGATCCAAACCGGAGATCATCTGAATTTCGGATCGAGCCACATCGCGGCGAGGTCGTAAATGCCCTGGTCGTTGCGGCCTAGTTCCGACACCTTCGCGATGAAGTCGTGATCGAGGCCTGTGTTCTTCATGTCGACGACGATTTCAGCCAGCTTGATGATCTGCTCGTTCGTGGTTTTGAAAGGCATCGTCATAAGGACCTCGGTACTGGTATCGATTCGACGCGATCAAGTTCATGTGCGTCTTGAACCTCGCGATCCAGCAGCGACTGGAAGGCGCAACTGCACCTGGCCAGAGCCGAGATTTCGCCACTTCATCTTGTAGCCCCCAGCGAGTACCTCGACCGCGCTCGGGCCCGAAACCAGTGGCTTAACCGACGTCGATCTCGTCGCCGTCGGCGACGACGCGATCGCCGCGGATCAGCTGGACGCGCAACTCGCCGAGCGGCTCGGCGTTGAACGCGACGTCTTTGGACGTGCCGCGGCCGAGCAGCGGCCGGCCGTGCTGGAACACGACATCGAGCGGCAAGCCGACCGGCGCGAGCGCGAGCTTGGCACCGTCGTCGCCGGCGAGCAACGCGACGCCGCGGTCGAGCCCGTTCGCGACGCGCAGCACGAGCCGGCCGTCGGCCTGGTCGAACTCGATCGCGCACTCGTCGCCGAGCCCGAACTTGCCGCTGCCGACAAGCGGCACGGTGCCGACGAGCGGCAAGCCGGCGAGCGTGGTGCCGTTGCGCGAGTCGAGGTCGCGCAACAAGAAGGCGTGATCGTGACGCTCGATCTGGGCGTGCTGGCGCGACACGCCGCCGGCTCGCAGCGGCAGATCACACAGCGCGTCGCGGCCGATCACGATTTTTGTCGCGGCGCACGCGACGACGAGCGGCTTGCCGCGGCGCTTGAGCTCGACGCGCCCGCCGGTGAGCAGCGACGTGTCGAGGTGATCGAGCAAGCGGCGATAATCGCCGGCCTGCGCCGCGCTCGCGATCGCGCGGGCGAGCTCGCCGCGCGCGTCGTCGCGGCGGCCGACGCGCATGAACATGTCGTAGTTCGCGGCGGCGTCGGCCTCGTCGTGTGCGCGGTCGTGCGCGGCGTCGTCCTTGGCGAGCGTCGCCTCCATGCGCTCGACGAAGCCGCCCGCGGAGTACGCCGCTGCAGCGCCCTGCAGGTCGCCGATCGTCTCGAGCGCCTCGCCGGCGCTGAGCTGATCGTCACCGAGCACGAGCAGCGCGGCGGCTTCACGGATCTTCGCGCGATCGCGCTCCGTCGCGATGCCTTCGGCCTTCGTGCTCTCCCACAGTGCGCGGCCGAGCGCCTTCGCGGCTTGGCGTTGCAGCTCGCGATCTTCGCCGGCCCACCGCATCGCATCGCGCAACGCCGCGAGCTCGGCTTGGCGCGTCCCGGCGCGTGCCGCACGTGCGAGGTGCATGCGCACGGCGCCGTCCGGATCGCCGGCGAGGCCGTAGCGCTCGGCCGCGACGTCGACGTTGCCGGCGGCCTCGGCCGCGACGGCGGCGCGATAATCCGACGACGTCATTCGTTTGAAGAAGCTCACAGCGGTTGCTTGAACTTGTCTTGGTAGCGCTTCGCGAGCTCGTCGTGCGCGGCCTGATCGTGCGCGCGGTCGTACGCCTTGGCGAGCGCGCGCCACGCTTGGCCCAAGTCGGGGTCGACGGCGATCGCGTGTTTGAGCTTGTCGATGCCGGCCTGCGTGCTCGCCGCGTCGGAATCCTTGAACGCGAGGATCGCGGCGAGATACAGCGCGAACGACTCGTCGGGATCGCTCGCGATCGCCTGCGCGCACGACGCGCGCGCGGCTTCGACCGCGCCCTGCGTCATCTCGAGGTTGCACCGCGCCGTCGCCAACCCGGGCGCGCGCGGCCAGCTGCGCTCGGCCGTCGCGATCACACGCGATGCATCGCCGAGCTTGCCGCTGCCGACGAGCTCGAGCGCGCGCTTGGTCGCGGCGACCACGCCGGGCTCGACGTCGGGCTTGAACCTGCCCTTGGGCGCGCCGTAGCGCGCCCGATCGCGCGCGATCTCGCCAGCCGCCGGATCGCCGTCGAGCTTGCCGTGCGCGAGCGCATCTTCGGCGAGCGTCAGCGCGAACATGCCGAGGTACGCGGCCGCGAGCCGGCCCCACGCCGCGGCTTGGCCGATCGGCAGGTTCGCGATCTTGGCCGCGGCGAGCGCGAATTCGGCGCGCGCGCCGGCGAGGTCGTTCGCGGCGACGAGTGCATCGCCGACGGTGAAATGCGGCGTCGGATCACCCGGCGCGGCGTCCGCGGCCTTCTTGCACGCGGTCTTCGTGCGCTTGTCGGCGATGCCGGGCTTGCCGATCAGCAGCTCGCAACGCAGCTCGGCCATCGCCGGATTGCCGGGATATGCGAGATCCAGGTTGTCGAGTAGTGCGATCGCGTCTTGCACCTGGCCTTGCTTGCCGAGCTCGCGCGCGTGATCGAATTGATCGAACGCCGCGGGCGGCACGTCGACCGCGGTCTTGCCCGACTTCGCCGCATCGACGACGGCGCGCAGCTTCGCGACGATCGCGTCGTGGCTCGTCGGGATCCAGCCGCCCCAGTCGGCCTTCTCGATCGCCTCGAGCAGGTCGTGCGCGAGCGTGAGATCGGTGCCGCCGCCGAGCCGCTGGTCGATGCCGAGCTGCATGAGCTCGCGGTTGCGATCCGAGAACGTCGCCATCTTCGGCGAGTACAACGGGTGCTGGATCCACGCCGGATCGGCTTCGTCGATCGCGCCGAGCGTCGCGGCGAGCTCGTGGAGCAAGATCACCGTCTGCTTGTGACGGCGGTGCGCGGCGGTGACCTCCGCGCGCTGCGCCGGATCTTGATCCGGCAACGTGGCCGCGAGCGCCTCGGTCTCTGGCTTCTCGGCCCACGCGCGCACGATCACGTAGTGGCCGAGCGGCTCGCCGGCGCCGAGCTCTTCGAGTGCCTTCGTAGCAGCATCGCCCGGCGTGATGTAGCCGATCACCCACGTCGCATCGCTGCCCGAATCGACCTTCGGCAGATCGTTCAACGCCGCATGCGGATCGGTGCCGGCGTGATCCCACTCCGACGTCTTGTCGACGGTCAGCCGCACGCCGAGCATCGGCTGCAGCAGTTGCCCCGCGTAGTCGAGCTGGTCGGCGAGCTGCTCTTTCCAATTCGGCAGCGCGCGCACGCCGGTGTCGGCCCACACGCGCACGTGGATCGGCCGCGGATCGCCGGTCTTCGGGTGATCCGATTCGAGCGTCGCCGGCAAGCCGGTCGCCACCGCGGCTGCTTTGCCGCCCGCGGTCGTGCTCGTCGGATCCGGCCCCTGCGCTTGCGAGCCGCCGCACGCGACGGCAACCCAGAGCACGGCGAGCAAGCGCATAGCTAGACTTTCCCCATTGAACGCCGCGCGCGCAAGCCGAAGAGATGCAACGATGCACGCGTGCGCTTGCTCCTCGACGAACGCATTCTCGCGGACGGTAGCCACGCGCGGACGTGGGCCGAACGCGACGGCGAGCACGTGATTATTCGCGACGACGAAGGCGATCTCGCCGCGACGATCTCGATCGCCGGGCTCGATCGCGTCATCGGCCGGATCGGCCGGCCGCTCGATTCGTCGGTCGAGCTCACCGGCGAGTGCCTCGAGCTCGCGAACGGATTTCGGTTACGGCGGCTGCGGTTTCACGCCGCCGTCGACGCGACCGGGCGCGACTACCTGGTGTGGGAGCGCGTCGGTGAGGAGCCGCTCGCGGCGATCGCCACGTCGGTCGCGATGATGCTGCGGTTCATCGCGCTCCGTCTCGACCCTCAGAAATCTGAGGGACCCCAGGCATAGATCGGGCACTTCGGCGTGGCACATTGGGTGCTACTACCGACGGACACGTGGTGAAACTCTGGGTCGTATGCGCGCTGGCGGTGGCTTCGGCTACCGCGTGGGCGCAGCCTGGCCCGAGCAGCGCGACCGCGGCGCAAACGGCGACCGCGACCGGCGCGCCCGCGGCACAAATGGCCGCGACGGACCGGGCGCTGGCGGCGGTCGGCCAAGAGCTGCGCAACGTCAGCCAGATCGCGACCGCGCGCAACAAGCTCGACCAGCAGTACAAAGACCAGCTCGCGGCGAGCGATCGGCTCAAGAACGAGCGCCAGTCGTGGCGTCGCGATCGCGACCTACGCGCGAGCATGGCCGACGCCAACGACACCGCGAAGCGGCTCGAGGCGATGAACAAAGATCTCGTCACGGCGACCACAGCCCTCGCGACGGCTCGCAAGGCGCTCGCCGCAGCGATCGACCTCGAGCTCGCGGCCGGCACCACCGGCACGCGCGGCGGCCAGCTCGCTCGCACGCGCGCCGAGCTCGACGCGGTGCTCGGCGCAAAGCCGAAGAAGATCGTCATGCCCGATGACGTCGACATCGACACGCTCGATCCCGAAGATCTCGAGCAACAGGCACAGGCGATCGCCGACACCGAGAAACAGCTGGCGAACCAGGTCGCCGGGCTCGACCAGCAGGCGACCGAGCTCGCGCGCCTCGCCGAGCTGCGCAAGAGCCACGACCGCGCGAACGACATGATGATCCGCGAGGACGATCAGCCGCACCGCGACGTCCAGCATGGCACGAGCACCAGCACGGGCGGCATCGCAGCGGCGCCCGCGAGCAACGGCGCCGGCGGCGGCACGGGCACGGGTACGACCCAGACCGGCGGCAACGATTTCAACGGCGGCGACAAGGGCACGAGCTTCGAATCAGAAGCGTCGTTCGTGCTCGGCGAGGTGATCGATCCGTCGACGCTCGACACGCTCGCGCGCGCATCGAAGTCCGGCGATCCGGCGAAGCGCGCGGCGGCGGCACGCGCGACGCGGGACGCGGTCGCGGCTCGGCTCGAGCAGCTCAAGAAGAAGCACGCGTTGATCGAGCAGCGCGAACGACAGCTCAAGCGCTGACGTAGAATCGCGACGTGATTCACCTCCATTTGCGCGACCTCGGCGCGCCGTTGATCGATGCGTGGCGCCGCGAGTTCGCGGGCATCACGTCGGTGGCGATCAGCCGCGGCGACATCTTCTCGACGAAACCCGGCGCGATCGGCGCTGAAGATCCGATCGACGTCAAAGCAGACGCGATCATCAGTCCGGCGAACAGCTTTGGGTTCATGGACGGCGGCATCGACGCCGTGTACACGTATCAATTCGGACCGGACCTGCAAGCGCGCGTGCAGGCGCTGATCGCCGAGCGATACGGCGGCGAGCTTCCCGTCGGCGCGGCGGCGATCGTGCCGACGATGCGACCGGAAATTCCGTGGTGTATCAGCGCGCCGACGATGCGGATCCCGCGCGACGTGTCCGACACCGTCAACGCATTCCTCGCGTTTCGTGCGGCGCTTCGCGCAGTGCTCGAGCACAACGCGCGCGATCGTCCCGCGATTCGCAGCGTGTTGTGCCCGGGTCTTGCGACCGCGATCGGTCAGATGCCCGTCGGCCGGTGCGCGCGACAGATGCGCGCGGCGTGGGATCGCGTACTCGGCGACCAGGTGAGCACGTTTCCCTCGCTTCGAGCCGCGGCAGACGACGAGCTCGAGCTGCTACGTTAAGCGCACTCGATACGAGAGCCGATGGCATCGCGCGGAAGCGGTCAGCGGAAGCGGCGTCAATACGTGCACGTCACCCCGCCATAAACAACCGCCCGTGAAAACGCCAAATCCATGGTGTTGCCGATATTGCGCCAGTACGCGATGCGGCCCTCGACGCTCCACGCGCTCGAGATCTTGCGCGTGACATGCAGCTGCGCCGAGCTGCGATCTTCATCCTCGATGCTGGCGAACGACTGGTTGACCAAGTTGTTCTCGACGAGCAAGCCGTCGAGATACTGATCGAGTTGCAGGATCGCGAGCAGTGACAAATAAACTTTGCCGATGCCGATCGTGCCCGATGCCAAGATGCGATGGCGCGCGAACGAGTTGCCGAAGCTGTTCGAATCGATGAGCTCGAACTGATAGCCGAGCTGGAGGATCTCGCGGCCGCTGTACGTCAGCTCGACGCCGGCGCGAGATGCGCGATCGTGGCGCGCGATCGCGGTGGCCGCCGAGCACATCGGATCGTCGCTGTCTTCGCCGGGCGGGCACGCGTTCGCGTATGCCGGGACGACGTACGTGCGCGATTCGAAGCCGGCCGTCGCGACGAGCTCGAGGCTCTGCGTGCGATCCTGTGGCTGCCACAGCGTGAAGTCCATGCGCGTGTTGATGGCGGGCCCGGTGTAGTCGTAGAGGTGCGCGGGCTCGGTCGGCGGCTTGTAGACAAACGAGCGTTCGCCGAACGCGAGCGTGAATCGCTTGTCGTCGCCGTCGTGTGCGGTGAACAGCACGTCGGCGCCGAGGTTGCGAAACGTGCGCGCGCCGTACGGATCGTCGAGCGGAAAATCATCGAGCGCGAACAGGCCGAAGCCGAGTCCGACGGGCCTGTCGCCGATCGGGTGGACCCAGCGTAGATCGCCGCCGACGAGCGTGACGTCTTCCGACGGCACCGCCGAGCTGACCGCGATGCGCGTGAGATCGGAGAGCTCGAGCGCGTAGTTGCCGCCGAGCAGCTCGCCGCGCTTGTCGGTGCGCGCGCCGACGCGGATCACCGGCGCCGTGATCGGAGGCGTGTCGAGGCCTGGCCCGGTCTCGACGCGTTGCACGTTGGTGTCGTACTCCGCGCCCGCTTCGCCGGTGACGGTCCACGGGCTCGCGACGGCGGCGTAGCTCCAGCCGACGACGGCCGCGGCCACCGCAACGCGACGCATGGCCGCATCGTATATGACGGGCGGCCGTGGTAGGGCAGGGCATGCGCGCCTCGCTCGCTCTCGTGCTCGCCCTCGTGATCGGCGGCACCTCGTTCGGTTGCCAGGGTGATCCGCAGAAGTGCGAGCAGGCTGTGCGCAACTACACGTCGCTGGTGTTCTGGGCGTCGGCCGATCGCGAGATCGGCAGCGCGGCGCCCGACAAGCAAGAGGCGATGCGCAAACAAAAGCTCGTCGAGTACAACACGCAGCTCGAACGCGGTCTGCCGACGATGGTCAGTCAGTGCCAAGCTGCGCACAACACCGACACGATCAATTGCATGGCCGCGGCGAAGACCGCCGATCAAGCGAAGGGCTGTGAGAAGTAGTCGCTGCGTGGCATGCTCGTCGTGTGGATCTTGAGGTTCCGCCGCGCGTCGCTCAGCTAGCTCGGCGCGTGCGTTGGTTCGACGCGCATCGCCACGAGCTCGCAGTCGGTGTCGGGCTCGCGTTCGGCATGTTCGGCTGGCTGATCTTGCCGGCGATCCTCGGGCCCGATTGGCCGGCGTTCTTCGTGCGGTTCATGTCGGCCGGCGCGAGCTTGTTCCTCGGCATCGGAGTCGAGATCGGGCTCGCAGGCGTGCTCGCGGTGTGGGAAGCGGAGCACGATCGACTCGTCGGCGAACGCGGCTTGCCGCGCGCGCGGTTGCTGCGGCGCCGCGCCGAAACGCAAAACGGCCCGTAACCGGGCCGCAGGGCGAAGCGATCGGGTGTGGACTTAGAAGTCCATGCCGCCCATGCCGCCCATCCCGCCCATACCACCGCCACCACCCGGCGACGGCGCAGGGCCATCCTTCTTCGGACGCTCGGCGATCATCGCCTCGGTCGTCAGCAGCATCGCTGCCACCGACGCGGCGTTCTGCAGCGCGGTGCGCACGACCTTGGTCGGATCGATCACGCCGGCCTTGACGAGGTCGGTGTACTCGAGCGTCTGCGCGTTGAAGCCGAAGCCTCCCGAGCCCTCTTTGACCTTCGACACGACGATCGAGCCGTCGACGCCTGCGTTCGCGGCGATCTGACGCAGCGGCTCTTCGATCGCGCGGCGCACGATCTGGACGCCGAAGTTCTGCTCCGCCGACGTCTTGAGCTTCTCGAGCACGGACTGCGCGCGCAGCAGCGCGACGCCGCCGCCCGGCACGACGCCTTCTTCGACGGCCGCGCGCGTGGCGTGCAGCGCGTCCTCGACGCGAGCCTTCTTCTCCTTCATCTCGACCTCGGTCGCAGCGCCGACCTTGATCACGGCGACGCCGCCGACGAGCTTGGCGAGGCGCTCCTGCAGCTTCTCGCGATCGTAGTCGCTCGTCGTCTCCTCGATCGTCTTGCGGATCGTCTTGACGCGCGCGTCGATCTCCGCCTTCTTGCCGGAGCCGTCGACGATCGTCGTGTTGTCCTTGTCGATCGTCAGGCGCTTCGCGCGGCCGAGATCGTCGAGCGTGAGGTTCTCGAGCTTGAGGCCGAGATCTTCGGTGACGGCCTGACCGCCGGTGAGCACCGCGAGGTCCTTCAGCATCTCCTTGCGGCGATCGCCGAAGCCCGGCGCCTTGACCGCGCACACGTGCAGCGTGCCGCGCAGCTTGTTGACGACGAGCGTCGCGAGCGCTTCACCATCGACGTCTTCGGCGATGATCAGCAACGGCTTGCCCTGCTTCGCCACGACCTCGAGGACGGGCAGCAACTCCTTCATCGACGAGATCCGCTTCTCGTGGATCAGGATGTACGCGTCGTTGAGCACGCATTCCATGCGCTCGGTGTCGGTGACGAAGTACGCCGACAGGTAGCCGCGATCGAACTGCATGCCCTCGACGACGTCGAGCTCGCTGGTCATCGTCTTGGCCTCTTCGACCGTGATGACGCCTTCCTTGCCGACCTTCTTCATCGCCTCGGCGATCATCTCGCCGATCTCGGCATCGCCGTTCGCGCTGATCGTGCCGACCTGCGCGATGTCTTCCTTGCCCTTGGTCGGCGTCGAGTGCTTCTTGAGCTCCTCGATCAGCGCCGACACGGCGAGGTCGATGCCGCGCTTGAGCTCCATCGGGTTGTGACCGGCCGCGACGAGCTTCGAGCCCTCGCGGTAGATCGATTGTGCGAGCACGGTCGCGGTGGTCGTGCCGTCGCCGGCGTTGTCGGAGGTCTTCGACGCGACTTCTTTGACCATCTGCGCGCCCATGTTCTCGAACTTGTTCTCGAGCTCGATCTCCTTGGCGACGGTGACGCCGTCCTTGGTGACCGTGGGAGCGCCCCACGACTTCTCGATCACGACGTTGCGACCGCGTGGGCCGAGCGTGACCTTGACCGCATTCGCCAGCGTGTCGACGCCCGTGAGGACGCGCGCGCGCGCCTTCTCGTCAAAAATAATGTCCTTGGCTGCCATTTGAAAACTCCTTAGCTCTCGATGACGCCGAGGACTTCGTCCTCGCGCACGATCATGTGGTCGATGCCGTCGACTTTGATTTCGGTTCCGGCGTATTTGCCGAACAGGATCCGGTCGCCCGCTTTGACGTCGAGCTTCACGAGCGTGCCGTCTTCGAGCCGCTTGCCGGTGCCCACCGCGATGACCTTGCCCTCGAGCGGGCGTTCTTTCGCGGAGTCGGGAATGATGATGCCGCCGCGGGTCTTCTCGACCTCCTCGACGCGGCGAACCAAGATGCGATCGGCCAGTGGACGGACGTTCATGTGCTGTTTCTCCTCGATGAACCGGAAATTTTGTTAGCACTCACGAGCTGCGACTGCTAACGGCCTCGGTCGTAAGGCTTGCCGCACCCGGGCGCAAGCCCTATCGAGTCGATTTCGCTTCGAATGTCGGCTCCATTTTAAGAGTGTTGTAAGAACACCTCCTAGAGCCACTCCCGCGTCGTCCGGAGCGCGCGCAACGCACAGGAATCGCCGTGGAACTTGTCTCGCGCCCAGAGCGGTCGACACTCAGATCATGGACGTAACGCTGGCAGCTTCGGTGGACGAGTACTTCCACGAGGTCGTGGCCGACGCGCTGGTCGCGGTCGATGTCGACGCCTCGGAGCCGGCGAGCTGGTACCTGGTCAGCCTGTTGGGCGAGATGACCCGAGCGCGTCTGACCGACGAACCGCTCGGCATGAAGCTCGCCGCGCCTCCCACCGATCCCGGTGAGCGTGTGCGTACGCTCAAGCAAGTCGGCGACACGTCGCTCTATGTCGCCGGGTTCTTCGCGGAGTCGCTGACGCGGTCGCTGGTCGATGTCGACTACTACGTCGGCATCGGCCAGAGCGCATACGCGCAGCTCGCGCGCTCGCTCGGCGGCCACCACTCGTTGACCGAGATCTACGAGGAGCTCGCCGAGAACTTTCCGCGGTTCGTCGATGTCATCGCCGAGATCCGCAAGCGCAGCGAGTTCGCGACGAGCGATGTCACGCGGCTCTACGAGATCTGGCTGCGCACGCGCGACACGTGGATCGAGAAGAAGCTACGCGCGGTCGGCGTGCTCGTCGACGGCAACGGCTCGAAGGCTCCGTGCTAGCGCGCGTCCAGCGCGGCCTCGAAGCCCTGTATCGCGTCGACACCGGCGCCAACGTCGACGACTTCGTGATCGACGAGGCCGCACGCGACGCGTTCGCGCCCGAGCGGCGCCCGCGCGAACAGTTGCTCGTGTGCGAGACCGCCGGCGAGATGTCGATCGCGCTGTTCGTCGATCCGGCGGCGATCGCGAATCTGGCGCGTCACGATCCGGGGCGGCGGCTCGGCGAGCACAACCTCGGCGACTTCTTGCTCGCGATCGAGGGCGTGAGCCATTTCATCTATGCCGTGTGGTGCGCGCGCGCGGAACGACCGATCACGCAGATCGAGCTCGAGCTGCAAGCCGAGGTCGACAAGTACGTCACGTGCTTGCTGGTCACCGAGCCCGAGCCACGCGCGAGTGCCGAGCTGCGCGAGCGGCTGTTCGGCGAGCCGTGCTACGAGCGCGATCTCGATGGCGACGAGCGCGCCCGCTATCGCGCCGCGAACGATAACGCGCATCGCTACGCCACGTGGCTCGAGCAGACGTTCGTCGCGCCGCGGCGGATTCCCGAGATGCTCGGCGAGCTGCGGCGGTTCTATCGCGACGGCCTCGCGGCGAAGCTCGCGACAATCGCCCGCGCGGCCTGAGATGCGCGATATACACGCGGCGTGGTGAACGACATCATCCGCGCGGCGGCGCGCCGCGAGCTCGGCAAACGCGAGCGCCGCGACTTGCTCGTCGAGTCGCTCGGCGATGCGCGGCGCGGCAACGTGCTCGTGTGGAGCGGGATTGCGATCTGCGTCGCGATTCCGGGCGCGCTGGTCGTGGCGTTCGGGCCGGGCAACGGCTTCTCCGAGCTCGCGGTTGCGGTCCCGTTCGCGATCCTCGCGCTCGTCATCGCGATCGCGCTGCCGGCGGCGCTGCAACGCCGCTTTGCGGATCGCGAGCTCGCCGTGCTGCGCGCGCTCGGCACGCTCGATGTCGACCGCTATTGCGAGCTGCTCGCCGAGCCGCGCGATGCCGGCCGGCTCGTCGTCAACGCGACGTTCGCGACCGCGCCGTCGTCGACCGATCGCATCGCACGCGCGCTCGACGGTTGGCACCTCGAGTGGGACGGCGCGACGCTGTTGGCCGAGACCGACGAGCTGCCCGGCAAGCTCGTGTTCGAATCGAAGTTCAAGAGCACGAACGCGCCGCACGAGGCGTTCACCAACGCCGCGTTTCACGCCGAGCTGCGCGCGCTTTTGGCCGCGATCGGCACGCCGGCGAAGCTCGCGGTCGACATCGCCTAGGCTGCGAGCACGCGATTGTCGATCAGTCGCGTCGCGCCGACGAACGCCGCGATCGCGAGCACGCATGGCTTCGCGAGCGTGGCCACGTCGGTGAGCTCGACGGCGTCGCGCAGCTCGACGTAATCGATGCGCAGCTGCGCGGCTTCCAGCGGAGCACGCGCGATCGCGACGAGCGCCGTAGCATCGCGCTCGCCCGATTTCACGGCGGCCTCGGCCGCGGCGAGGCCTCGCGACAGCGCGAGCGCGCTCCGGCGCTGCTCCGCCGACAGATAGGCGTTGCGCGACGACATCGCGAGACCGTCCGGTTCGCGGACGATCGGCACCGAGGCGATCTCGATGTCGAAATCGAGGTCGCGCACCATGCGGCGAATGATCGCGAGCTGCTGGTAGTCCTTCTCGCCGAACATGGCGACGTGCGGCTTGGTGATGTGGAAGAGCTTCGTCACGATCGTCGCGACGCCGGCGAAGTGGCCAGGCCGACGCGCGCCGCACAGCGGCTGCTCGAGCTCGCGAACCTCGACGAACGTCTGCGCGCCGGCCGGATACATCGCGCTCGCTTCGGGACAGAACGCGAGGTCGATGCCGCACGCGCGCGCCTTCGCGACATCGCCGGCTTCGTCGCGCGGATACTTCGCGAGATCCTCGTTCGGCCCGAACTGCGTCGGGTTGACGAAGATCGTCAGGATCAGCACGTCGGCTCTCGCCCGCGCGGCGCGCAGCAGCGCGAGGTGGCCTTCGTGGAGCGCGCCCATCGTCGGCACGACCGCGATCTTGCGGCCGTCGCGGCGCAGATCGGAGGCGAGCGCGCGCATCGCGGCGGGGTCGCGAATGATCTCGAACGGCACGAGGCTCACGCGCGAAATCTAGCAGCTAGTCTCGGCTTTGAGGCACGACGGGATGGTCGTCATCAGCGCCGCCGGCGTGGCCGCCGCCGAGCAATCGAGCTTGTCGATCATCTCGAGACATTGCTTCGCGGCGTCGCAATCGGGCGCCTTCGCGGTCCGCGAGTACGACGAGAACATGTCGCACATGTCGCGCACCGATTCGTCGGCGTCTGGGCAGGCCTTGAGCCGCGCGCACGCGTGGCCCATCACGGCCATCATCATATCGGCGCCGGCGATCCCGCTCAATGACAACCCGCTGAGCCCGCCCGGCGTGTTCGCGAACGGATCCTGCGGATCGACGTTGCGCGGCGTCGGCTGCGGCGGCAGCGGATCGGGCGTGTGGCGCGGCGACGGTGGCTCGGCTTGGCTGTGTTGCGCGCTCGGATCTGGCTGTGAAGGTGGCAGCGGATCGGAATCCATCCGCTCCGGCGCCGGCGGCGGCTGGAGCTCGTGCTGGTCGCGGATCGTGCGATCCGGCTTCGCCGGCGGCCACACCATGATCGCGACCGCGGCGATGATCGCGACCGCGGCGACGCCGATCACGACGACCGGCCAGCTGCGCAGCGGCGAGGACGATGCGGCGGTGGCGACCGACCGACCAGTTGGTCGGGGCGGCAAGATCGGCGCGCCGCCCGCTTCGAGTGCAGGCATCGCGGCGGCCATCGGGTTGATGTACGTCGCCGCGATGGTCGCGCTGGCGTTGCCATGGCCGTTCGCGTAGCGCGGGCCCTCGTCGTGGTTGAGCGATGGCAGCGGCGCCTGCGCCGCCGGCCGAGTCGCGCGCGTGGCGTTCAAGTCCTGTTTGCAGTGCTTGCAGCGGCCGGCGACCGGGTGAATCGGGCCCCCGCAGAACGGGCAGGCAACGCGAACGTCTAACGCGGCCATGCGACCACCAATGCTGGCATCCCTGCGTCGAGCGCGCAACGCCAACTCGACATCGCGACGAACGGTGACCAGAGTGGGTCCATGCCAGTTCCGCCTCGCGTCGTGCACCACGACGTGCCGATCGCGAACCTCGATCCGCGCCACGACGGCGTGCGGATCGCGCAGCTCTCCGACATCCACGTCGGCCACCTCACGCCGGAGTCGCACATTCGCGCGGCGATCGATGCCGCGAACGCCGCGCGTCCCGATGTGATCGTCCTGACCGGCGACTACGTCGGCTGGCGCCGTCACGAGGCGGAGCTCGCGACCACGCAGCTCGCGGGGCTGCGCGCGCCGCGCGTGCTCGCGGTGCTCGGCAACCACGACTACTTCACGTGGGGCGCCGGCGTGACCCGCGCGCTCGAGCACAACGGCTACGAGGTGCTGCGCAACCGCGCGACCGTCGCCGACGTCCGCGGTGCGCCGCTCGCGGTGATCGGCGTCGATGATCCGGTCACGCGCCACGACGATCTCGACGCCTCGTTTGCCGGCGTGCCCGCGAAGGGCACGCGCGTCGTCTTGTGTCACGCACCCGATCGCGGCCCCGACATCGCAAAACGCGGCGCCGATCTGATCCTGTCGGGCCACACGCACGGCGGCCAGATCTACATCAAAGGGATCACCGATCGCGTGATGAAGAAGGTCGGGCTCAACTACCGCCGCGGGATGTACGGGCTCGACGAGCGCGCGAAACTTTACGTAACACCCGGCGTGGGATTCTCCGGCGTCCAACGCCGGGTCGGTGAAGGCACCGCCGCGGAAGTCGCCGTGCTCACACTTCGCGCGGCGTGAGTCTTGCTACTCTCGGCCGCATTATGATGAAGCGTGCGATCGCGTTCACGTTGACGGTGAGCTTGGGCGCGGCCGGATGTTTCGTGCGAGGCCCCGGAATCGGCTTGTTCGAAGCGGCTCTAGTCACCGCCGTGATCATCAGCGCGGTGCAACCGCCGCCGCCGCGGGTGGTGTTCGTGCCCGAACCGCGCGAGGGCTACGTGTGGCAACCGGGATACTGGACGCAAACCGAAGGTGACTGGGTGTGGACGGACGGCGGCTGGGTGCCCGCGCGGCCGGCGATGCGCTTCGTGCCGTCGCACTGGGAGCAAATGCCCGACGGGCGGTGGCAGCTGATCCCGGCGCAGTGGGCTCCGGCGTAACGAGTCAGAGCGTCACGTGGAAGCTCACGCCGTGTTGCTCGAAGCCGAGTGACTCGTAGAACGCGTGCGCCGACGTGCGCTTCGCGTTGCTGCTGAGCACGAGCTTGTAGCAGCCCCGCTCGCGGCACAGCTGCATCGCGTGCTGCATCATCGCCTTGCCGATGCCGCGGCCGTGCAGCTCGGGCGCCACGCCGACATCCTCGACGATGCCAGACGGCGCGCCGCGATGGAGCAGGTTGTCCATCACGAGCAGCGCGAACGTGCCGACGATCGCGCCGGCAACGTCGTCCAGCGCGACGTACAGCTTGTAGTCGGGATAGCGGCGAAATCGCGCGAGCCGTTCGCGCGCTTCGTCGAGCGGCAACACGTCGCCGGCGTCGAGCTCGGGCTGCGCGTAGATCGCGAGCACGGCGGGAAGATCGGCTTCGCTGGCCTCGCGAACGATCATCGCCGCGCCATCGCGCCCTTCATCATATCCGTGAAGCCGCTCTGGCCTTCGGCGAGCATCGAGTCGAGCTCGCGGCCGACGTGGGTCACGCGCTTGCGCGCCGGAAACCCGAACACCGCCGCGATCCCGACGAGCACCGCGAGCGAGAGCCGGATGCCGGCCATGCCGACCCAGCCGCTCGCGCCGATGCCGAGCACGGCGATGCGCAGCATCGTGCCGATCGGCTCTTGGATGTCGCCGAACAAATGCCGGCGCGCGAGCTCGCGCTTCTGCGGCGCGACCAACGCCGACCCACGCGCCGATTTCGGCGGCTTCGCTTTCGCGAGCAGCGCGACCACATCGCGCGCGCGCTGCGGCCGCCCGTCGGGATCCGGATCGGTCATCGCGCTCAACGCCGCGCGCAAGCCGGGGTCGAGCGAGCGCAAGTGCTTGTCGAGATCCATACGCAGGCCCTTACGCGGGACATCTTCGGGCTCGATGCCGCCGCCCAGCGCGACGATCGTCGCGCCGAGCGCGTAGAGATCGGTCGCCGGCATGACCTGGCCGTGCAGTTGCTCGGGCGCCATGTAGCCGAACGTGCCGACGATCGTCGAGCCGCCTTTGTCGCGCGCGGCATCGAGCACGCCGCCGAAATCGACGAGCGAGCAGGCGCCGCCGGGCGAGCGCATGATGTTCGACGGCTTGATGTCGCGGTGGATCACCGGCGGCGTCCGCGTGTGCAGGTAGTCGAGGATCTCGAGACAACGCACGAGCACGTCGCGCAGCTCGGTCTCCGACATCCGCTTCGTCTTCGCGAGCTCGCGCAAGTTTTCACCGGGCACGCGCTGCATCACCAAGTTGAACGTGCCGGGCGGCTCCTCGATCGTCGCGAAGTAGCGCGGCACGCCGGCGTGGCGCAGCTGCGAGAGCACCTTGGCTTCGCGCTCGAACAGCTCGAACGATTTCCACGTGCCGCGCGGCGTGAGCCGCTTGACGACGACCTCGCGATCCTCGGCGCCTTTCGCTTTCTCGTCGAGCGCCAGAAACAGCTCGCCCTGCGAGCCTTTGCCGAGCTTGGCACCGAGTCGATAGCGCCCGCCGATCAGCGGGCCTGGAAACTCGGCGGCCATGGCCGATGCGTAGCACGCCTACTGCGCGTACGGCGCGAACGTCGCGGTCGACGTCTTGTGAGCGTTGAGCGCGGCGAGCTCGTCGGGCGTGTACGCATCGGTACCGACGAAACGCATCTGGATGAAGCCGACGATCATCTCGCGCGCGGCGCGGCCGCCCTCGACGAGATCGGCGTTGCCCGATTCGGCGCAGTCGTCCCACAGCTCGAACACCGCTTGCTTGCGCTGGCGGATGTCGGTCGTCTTCGTCCAGACATTCTCGAGCGCTTCGTACGCGAGGCCGCCCGAGTGTTGCAGCAGCTCGTGCCGGGTGCGCTTGCCGATCTGGTAACGCTCCTCGAGGGTGTCGTCGAGGAACTTGCGCTTCTGCGCCGCGTACGGATCGGCGCCGTGGCGGCGCATCAGCGCATCGGTGATGTCGAACGAGCCGCCGAGGCCGTGGCCCTGCCAGTTCGGCTTGTCCTCGAACGTCGCGTGGCCGCTCGAGTCGACGTGCGCGGTCCACGTCTGGTGCGTGGCCTTGTAGCCGCTGCCGTCGCGCCTGAGCTCGTGCGCGTCGCGTGCGTTGTAGAGCTCGACGAGCCGCTCGCGCTGATTCGGATCGTGCTCGATCGCCGCGATCTCCTCATCGATGCGCTCGCCTTCGATCGGATTGGGCTCGGCGTGCGACGGCTTCGCGAGAAACCGCGAGATGAAGTCTTCCGACGGGCCTTCGAGGCTGGGCGGCGGCTTCTGCCGCATCGCCATCAGCGGCGACCCGTGCGTCGACTCGGCGCCGGTGCTCGGCGCCGTCGCGGCGGCGCCGGCGATCTCGGTGCCGCGATGTGCCGGGTTTGCGGCCGCGATGTGCTGCGTGAGGGCGGCCCCTACATCGCGCGGTTGCACCTGACGCACGTCGTCGATGAACGCGACGCTGATCGGCTCGCTCGCGGCGGCGCCAGGCGTCGCGGCCTGCGCCGTCGGCACGAACCGCAGTGACGGCGCGTGGTTGCGCACCGCCAGGGCCAGCGCCAAGCCGCCATGGGCGACCGCCGATAGCGCCAGCGCGACCGGCAAGATGCGCATACGTTGTTAGACGCGCGAGAAGCCCAAGATGTTGCCAGCACGACACCTGGTTCACGTTCGTTGACACATCCAGCACCATGACCCTGTTCGCCAGGCTGTTTCGCGCCAACCCAGGTGGTGACCTGCGCGCGGCGCGCGCCGGTGATCGCGCTGCGATCGAGCGGTTCTACGACGCGAACGTCGACGGCCTGTACGCGTTCGTATTTCATCGCGTCGGCCGCGACGCCGCGCTCGCGGAAGACGTCGTGCAAGAGACGTTCGCGCTCGCGCTGGCCAAGCAGACCGCGTATGACGTCGCGCGCGGCAGCGTCGGCAGCTGGCTCGCGGTGCTCTCTCGCAACGTGATCCGCGATCACCTGCGCGCGCATCACCGCGCCGACGAGCTGCGCGCCACGTGGGAGCGCATCGACGCGACGCTCGCGCAAAATTTCTCGGCGATGGCCGAGCGTCCGCTGCCGGGCGAGGTGCTCGAGCGCGAAGAGACGCGCGAGCTCGTCCACATGGCGATCGCGAACCTCGCCGATTCGCATCGCGTCGCGCTGACCCGCAAGTACGTCGATGGCGAGAGCCTCGAGACGCTCGCACGCGAGCTCGGGATCTCGATCGACGCCGCCAAATCACTACTCGCCCGCGCACGCCGCGCGTTTCACCAGACGTTCGCGGCGCTGTCGGGACACTTTTCGGAGGTCGCGTCGTGAAGAAAACCGAGATCGACATCCTCGAACGCAACGTCTCGACGCTGCTCGAGCACGGCGGCGGTGAGCCGCCGGCACTGTCGGCGGAGTCGCGCGTGCGGATCAAACGCGAGCTGGTCGAGAAGTTCGCGGCGAGACCGGCGACCGACCAACCAGTTGGTCGGTCGGCATCGCGACCGCTGATCGCGGTCGGTGTCGGCATCGCCGCGCTCGCCGCCGCGGCGCTCTTGTTCGTTCGCGGCTCGTCGCCGAGCTCCACCGCGAAGTCGCCCGAGCTCGCGTTGACGGCGCTCGCCGACGGCACGACCTACGTCGCCGACCGCGGCGGTCGCGTCGAAGTCCTCGGCCCGCGCCGCGTGCGCGTGACCGGCGCCGTGCTGTTCGACGTGGTGCCCGGCAAGGGCCAGTTCGTCGTCGAGACGGCGCGCGGCACGATCGAGGTGCTCGGCACCAAGTTCGTGGTCGACGGTGAATCCGACGAGACCCAGGCCGCCGTGTTGCGCGGCGAGGTGCGGCTCGCCAGCTCGGCGGGCGACGTCATGCTGCACGCGGGCGAGCAGGGCGTCGCGAGCGCCGGTAAGGTGCCGGTGCGCGCGCCGGCGCCTCGGCTCTCGCACCTGGTGTCGTGGGCGCGCGAAGCTCGTCACGCCGGCGACGCACCGGTTCATCACGGCACGTTGTTCGCGCGCGATCCGGGCATCCGCTCGCATCCGCCGTGGGGCGAAGAGTATCCGTTGCCGCTGGCGCAGCTGACGCTCGATGTCGTGGTCGAGGATCAGGTCGCGCGCGTCGCGCTCGATCAAACGTTCCATAACGATCAGCCGCAAGATCTCGAGGGCGTGTATCGCTTCGCGATCCCGGCCGATGCGGCGCTGCAGCGCCTCGCGATGTACGTCGATGGTCAGCTCGAAGAAGCCGCGGTCGTCGAGCGCATGCAGGCGCGCCGGATCTACGAAGAGCTGGTCTACCGCCGCGTCGATCCGGCGCTGCTCGAGTGGGCGGGCACCGGCCGGCTGGCGTTGCGCATCTACCCGATCGCCGCGTCCAGCGACAAGCGGCTCGTGCTCGCCTATACGCAGAGCCTGCCGAAGCTCTACGACGACTACACGTTGACGATTCCCCTTCCGGAAACCGACCAACCAGTCGGTCGGTTGGATGCCAGCGTGCGAGTCAAGGGCTGCGCGAACTGCGAGCTCGCTTCGCCGAGCCACGCGATCGACGTCGAGCGTCGCGGCGACGACGCGATCGTCCACTACCACCGCGACAACGACAAGCTCGGCGACTCGTTCGTGCTCC
This sequence comes from Kofleriaceae bacterium, assembly GCA_036271395.1. GTDB lineage: Bacteria > Myxococcota_A > Polyangia > Haliangiales > Haliangiaceae > JABFXX01. The sequence goes on along the minus strand of DATBAS010000159.1, from coordinate 49,615 downwards.
ACGTCCGCGATCCGCGCCGCGCGCCGGTGCTGACCGCGAAGACCGACGGCGCCGATCGCTACGTGATGGTGCGTGCACGGCCCGCGCTCGCTCGGACGCAGATCGCGTATCGCCCGCACACGTGGGTGATCCTCGATGACGTCTCGGCGTCGCGCGATGCGCAGGCGCTGCACGCGCAGCGCGACCTGATCGAGTCGCTCGTCCGCGAGCTCGACGAGAACGATCGCGTCGCGGTCGTCGCGTTCGACGTCGCGGCGCGCACGATCGTGCCGCCGACCCGTGTCACCGACATCGATCGCCGCGCGTTGCGAACCGCGCTCGACCGCGAGGGCGGCGTCGGCGCGACCGATTTCGACGTCGGGCTCGCCGCCGCGCTCGCGCAGCTCGGCGCGGCGACCGCCGACGACGCTTCGATCATCTACCTCGGCGATGGGATGATCACCGCGGGTCCGCGCAACCTCGACGCGTTGCGCGAGAGGCTCGCGAACCGGGCGCAGTTCGTCGGCGTCGGAGTCGGTGACGGGCCCGATACCCAAACACTCGGCGCGCTCGCGGCGGCAACCGGCGGCTATGCGACGACGATCGATCTGGCGGACGACCTGAGCTGGCGCGCGCTCGATCTCGTCGCGGCGCTGCACACCGCGCGCGTGACCGGCTTGACCGCGCGGCTCCTCGACGCGTCGGGCAACGCGATCGCGGCGACCGCATACTTGGGCGCGCCGCAGCTCGCCGACGGCGAGGAGCTCGAGCTCGTCGCCAAGCTCGACCATGGCGCGACGCCGGCATTCGTCGAGCTCGATGGCCTGCAAGCCGGCGCGGCGTGGCATCAGCGCATCGAGCTCGCGCCGCCGCGTGAAGATGCCGGCTATCTGCCGCGACTCTGGGCGCAGCGCCACATCGCGGCGCGGCTACTCGCGAAACACGAGCCGGTCGCGCTCGCGCCGTGCGATCGCGGGCCCTGCCCATCGGAGGCCGATGCACGCGAGGCGCGCGACGAGCAGATCCGCCGCGAGGTCGTCGCGCTCGGCAAGCGCTACTTCTTGCTGTCGCGCCACACGTCGCTGCTCGTGCTCGAGAACGATGCGATGTACGCGCAGTACGGCGTGACCAAAGGCGCCGGCGATACGTGGGCGCCGTATGCGTTGCCGGCGCACGTCGGCGCGATCGCGATCGGCACGGGCGCGAACGCGGCGCAGACGACGGGCAACACCATCGCCCTCAGCAATGGCCAAACCAACATCGATGCGGCCGCCGCCGATCTGTCACGCGGGCCAATTCCCGATGAAGACGTGCGCCGCGAGCGCATCGGCGAGCTCGACGTCCGCGGTGGATTCGATCTCACCGCCGCGCTTCAAAACCGCGCCCACGACCAGTCGCTGAACAATCCGCTCGGGACGCCGATGCAGCTCGACGAAGGCAAGATGGGCAAGCGCGAGGCGGTCGAGCCGGGGTTGCGCCTGCAGCTCGGCGACACGCCGGTCGACCGCGACGAGGATCTGTTCGGCGGCGAGAGCGGCGGCTACGGCGTGATCGGCACCGGCGCCTTCGGCCACGGCGCCGGCGGCGGTGGCGGCCGCGGAACGACGCGCGCCGGCCGCTGGTACGACCGCCACGTCGCGCCGGGCATCGCCGGCGATCTCACCGGGCTCGTGCCGGCACTGTTCGACGACGACGTCGATGCGTTGCGCGCCCGGCTTCCGGCCGGCAGCGGATCGATCGATGCAGCCGCCGCGGCGCTACTCGATCGGGCGCGCGCGGCGACCGCGTCCGGCGTGTATCGCTGGGGTGACCGCGAGCTCGCGATCGACGACAAGCACGCGCTGGCATGGCGGCGCACGACCGACAGCGATCTCGTCGAGCTCGCGGCGTTCGATGTCGGTGGCTGGACGCGGCGCTATCCCGAGCTCGGTGTCTCGGCGACGCGCGCCCTCGGCGACGCCGACGTCGCAGTCGCGCTCGCCGCGGCGCCGCTGTGGATTCCGGATAGCTCGCACTTCGCGAAGTACTTCGACGTCACCGCAAACGGTCGCGACGTGACGCTGAGCGCGAACAAGCGCGCGATGTTCGTGTTGTCGTTCGACGCGCAGGCGCATCTGCTCGGGATCCGCGACGCTAACGGCAGCGAGCTGGTCTCGATCGCGTGGGCGGCCGGCGGAATGGGCCCGACGGCGGCGCGCGTGCGCGGTGAAGCGATCGACGTCGGGTTCTCGCCGCAGCCGATCGGCGATGCGGCGGCGTGGGCGTTCGCGGGCACGCAAGCGGGCGTCGTCGCGATGTTGCCGGCGCATCCGATCGCGTTCTGGCAGCACCGGCTCGCGAGCGAGCTCGCAGGCGCCGCGGCATGGCGCGACGACGAGCGCCAGCTGCTCGTCGCGGCCGCGGCCACGCACGATGTCGGCGAAGGCCGTGTGGCGTTCGAAGCTCTACGCACGCACGGCGGCATCGAGCTCGGCGACGTCGCGCTCGCGAGCGGCGCGCTCGCGTCGTCGAGCGATCTCGCGACCGAGCTCGGGCCGTTCGCGACCCAGCCGATCGGCACGGCGATCGCGCAGCGTAGGTCGATGGCGCCGACCAGCATCGTCGCACCGGGCGCGCTCGCCGCGCTCGTCCAAGCGCGCGCCGCGATCGATGCGTTGTATGCGAACCATCCCGAGCTCGCGATCGCCGCGGCGACATCGTTCGCGGGCCGCGCGCCGGCGTTGCGCGTCGCGATCGCGCGGGCCTCGATGTACTTCGGCGCGAAACCCGAGGTCGTGGCGGCGCTGTGGGAAGCCGCTGCGACCGGTCGGCTCGCGAACACGGCGCGCGAGAGCGCGGTGGCGCAGCTCGTGAGCTGGGGCCACTATGCGGCAGCCGCCGACGAGGTCGGCAAGCTCGTCGACGCGCTCGATCTGACGGCGCCCGCGCCGGCGTCGCTCGCGCAATACCAGTGGCTGTTCCAGCAGAGCGGCCGCGGCGACGCCGGGTGGCAGCTGGTGTACGCGCGCTGGCGCGACAAGGTGCTCGCGGGCGACAGCTACGACCACGTGATCGCGTTGTTGCCCGCCGCCAACGGCCGCAACGGCGGCGATCTCGATGCGGCCCTCGGCAAGGCCACCGCGCTTGCCGCCGGCGATCCGTCGCGCGTCGCCACCGTGGCGCGGCTCGCGAACCAGTACGGCCGCCACGAGTGGGCCGAGCGCGCGATCGAGCCGGTGCTCGCGGCGCATCCGACGCGTGCGCTCGAGCAGGTCGCCGCGCAAACCGCGATGCTCGCGGCGCGGCCCGCCGACGCGCTCGCTCACCTCGAGCGCGCGCAGGATCTCGCCGGTGACGAGCCGGCCGCGCTCGAGGAAGTGCGCGGCGAGCTCGCGACGATCATCGAGCTCGCACAGCAGCTCGCACTCGCAGCGACGGGGTCCGAGCGCGACCGCCGCATCGCCGAGGCGATGCATTGGGGCGAGCGCTGGCGCGCGATCGATCCCGGGAACGTGCAGACCGATCGCATGCTCGGCGAGCTGCTGCTCGCGGTCGGCGATCGCGACGGCGCGTGGCGCCAGCTGTCGTCGGCGATCGAGCGCGATCCGTGGTCGGGCACGGGCTACTCGATCGTCGCCGAGTCCTTCGAGAAGCAGGGCAAGCTCGACGACGCGCTGCCGTTCTGGCAGCAAGCGATCGTGATCGATCAGACGAACCCGACGCCGCGGCTACGCAAGGCTCAGGCGCTGCTCGCGCTCGGCCGCACGAAGGACGCCGACGAGCTGCTGCGCGAGATCGCGGGCCGGACGTGGCACGACGCGTGGTCGAGCGTCGTCGCGCAAGCGCGCGAGCTCGAACATCGATAGCCGCGAGGTGATACACGTGTAGCGTGCCCTCGGACGGCGATCTCGAGCTCGCGTTCTACGACCAATTCTTGTGGTCGAAGAACCTGCAGCCGTATGCGGTGCAGGAACAGGCGATCACCGCGATCTTCGCGGGCAAGAGCCTGCTCGTCACCGTACCGACCGGCACCGGCAAGACGCTGATGGCAAAGGCGGCGCTGTATCGCGCGTTTCACCGCAACGAGCGCGCCGTCTACACCACGCCGCTGCGCGCGCTCACCGAAGAAAAGTATCGCGAGCTCTGCGACGACTTCGGCGAAGGCAACGTGGGCTTCGCGACCGGCGACTACAAGGTCAACCGCGAGGCGCCGATCCAGGTCGAGGTCGCCGAGATCTTGTGGAACCGGATCGTCGCCGACAAGGCCGTCGCGCCCGCCGAGCTCGTCGTGATGGACGAAGGCCACTACTTCAACGATCCCGAGCGCGGCTACGTGTGGGAGCAATCGATCATCGGGCTCGATCCGCGCGTCCAGCTCGTCGTGCTGTCCGCGACGGTCGGCCATCCTGAAAAGTTTTGCCAGTGGGCCGAGGTCACACGCCGCGTGCCGCTCGCGCTCGTCGAGTCGCGCGAGCGCAAGGTCCCGCTCGTGCACGAGTTCCGCGAGGAGATGCTGATCGACACGGTCAAGCAGCTCGCGCATGACGGCGATGTGCCGGCGATCGTGTTCGTGTTCGGCCGCGAGCAGTGCTTCGAGGTCGCACGCCTGCTCAAGTCGTGTCGCCGGTTCACGACCGACGAGGACAAAGCGAAGATCGAGAAGCTGTGCGACGAGGCGCTGCTGCCGGCCGGTGCCGCCAAAGAATTGCGCCCGCTGCTCGGCCACGGCATCGGCATTCACCACGCCGGCATCCTCGCCAGGTACAAGCAGCTCGTCGAGCAGCTCGCGCTCGAGCGGCTGATCAAGTTCGTGGTCTCGACCGAGACGATCGCGGCGGGCATCAACTTGCCGGCGCGCACCGTCGTGTTTCCGTCACTGCGCAAGTTCATCAAGCACGAGGCGCGGCTGTTGACCTCGGCCGAGTATCACCAGATGGCCGGGCGCGCCGGCCGGCCGCAGTTCGACGACAAAGGGCTCGCGATCACGCTCGCGCCCGAGCAGATCACGAGCGACCTCAAGAAGGAGCTCAAGGACGCGGCGAAGCGGCCCGCGTTCGACGATCAGAAGGTGAAGCGTTCGGTCTACGGCCGCGCGCGCATGGACGCGCAAAAGAAGGGCGACTTGATCTGGACGCCGGAGCTCCACGGCGAGCTCGTCCGCGGCGAGCCCGCCGAGCTGCGCAGCAAGACCAAGATCACCGCCGAGCAGGTGCTCGCGATCGGCCTGCCGGATCTTTCTGCGACGCCGGCGACCGAGCTCGATGCGCGGATCGCCGCCGCCGAGGCATCGCTGCCGCCGTCGATGCGGCTCGATATCGTGACAGTGATCGACAATCTCCTGCTCGGCGATCGCGATCGCAAAGAGCTGCAAAAGATCCTCGCGCAGCTCGTCGCGAACATGCGCGCGATCGGCGTGCTCGACGAGCACGGCAAGCAGGTCGGCGGTCAGATGATCCGCGAGCTGCAGGGCATGGACGGCCTGCTCATCTACTACGTACTGTTCAATCATCAACTGGAATACGTCGAACTGCGCGAGCTCGTCGAGTACCTGATCGACAACGACATCGTCCAGCGCGTGCTCGATCGCAAAGGCGAAGACGAGAAGCGCGAGTGGATGCGGACGAAGCTGCGCGAGCTGCGGATGGAGAATCCGCACGTCACGTGGGACGATGTCGAGACGGCGTGGGAAAAAGAGCATCCGCGCGTGCTGACGAAGATCGAGCTGCTTCACCAGGAGCTCTCGAGCAAGCTCCCGCATCCCGAGCTGCACGGCGGCAAGAAGGCGAAGAACGTGTGGGCGCAGCTCGAAGATAGCGGCGCGTCGTTCCTGGAGTTCGTCGAGAAGCACAACTTGGAACACGAGGAAGGTAACGTGTTCAGCTACCTCGTTCGCGTGATGAGCTTCGCGCGGAAGCTGCACGAGGCGTCGCAGCTGCCGGAGCTCGAAGATATGGCCGAGCGCGTGCGGACGTTGCTCGCGCGGGTCGATCTGCGCTTTGTCGAGGCCCGGCGCTCGTGAAGCGGGCGTGGTTGGTCGTGATGATCGCCGCATGCAAGCGCGACGGTGCGCCGCCGGTGTCGCTGTTGCAGGATGCGACGATCGTCGTGGGCAGCGACGCGGCGATCGCCGTGGCCCGCGACGCGGCGCCGGTCGCGGCCATCGCGCCGACCGCGATCGAGCTCGCGATCGGTTTGCACGCCGCATGCGCCGTGATGTCGGATCACACGGTGCGGTGCTGGGGCGCCAACGATCGCGGCCAGCTCGGCAACGGCACGCAGCAGGACTCGGCGACGCCGGTGCAGCCAAACCTGCGCGGCGTGCAACACCTCGCGCTCGGCGACGATCATGCGTGCGTGTTGCTCGACGATGCCTCGGTCGCGTGCTGGGGCAACATCGGCTTCGGTCCGAAACCCGGACCGACACTCGTGCCGACGGGTGTGGTCGGCGTGCACGACATGGCGCGCGTGTTCGCGGTCGGCGGCGCGAGCTGCGCGACGGCGAAGGACGGCCCGCTCGTGTGCTGGGGCGATGTCGACGCGCGCGGACATCGGCTGCAGACCGGCGCGCATCATGCGCCGACGCCGGTACCGGGCGTCGCTCACGTCGCCGCGCTGCGCGATCGCGCCGCATTGCTCGACGATGGCAGCGTGGTGACCTGGCTCGACGATGGCGCGCCGGTGAAGACCGAAATCGCCGGCGCGACCGAGCTCGCGACGATCCCGAACGCGGCGTGCGCGCTCGACGGCACCGGTGACGCTCACTGCGTCGGCCCGGCCGCGCCGTGCCAGGCGCCGGCGCCGCCGCCGGCTCCGACGAAGCCGCTGATCAAGTCCGGACCGCACAATCGCGGCCACGGACCGCACCGCGTCGGCCGTTACGCACCGCCACCGGCGCCGCCGCCGGCGAAGCCGAGCGACGTGCTGCCGTTCGGCACCAAGCTCGCGCACCTCGACTTCGACCTCGGCACGTGCGCGGTGAGCGCCGGCAAGCAGCTGGTCTGTCTCGACGACGCGTGCAAGCTCGCGCGGCCGTGGCCGGCGATGGTCAACGTCGTCGAGGCAATGAGCACGTGCGTGCGGCTCGCGAACGGCACGGTGCGCTGCGGCGTGAAAGGCAACGCGGCGGCACCGGTCGTCGACGGCATCGCCCGCGCGACCTCGCTCGCCGGCAACTTCACGCGCGGCTGTGCCATCGTCGACGGCGGCGGCGTCGCGTGTTGGGACGGCGCCGGCGCCGCGACGTCGATCATTCGTCCTTGAGGCGATAGCCGACGCCGGCTTCGGTCATGAGCCAGCGCGGCCGTGCCGGATCGGCTTCGACCTTGCGGCGCAGCGCGGCCATGTGCACGCGCAGATAGTGCGTCTGGTGCGTATCGCGCGGCCCCCACACGTCGTGCAACAGCTGGCGATGCGTGAGCACTTTGCCGGCGTGCCGCGCGAGCAGCGCGAGCAGGCGAAACTCGATCGGCGTCAGGTGCACGAGCTCGCCGTCGACGATGACCTCGTGGCGGGCCTGATCGATGCGCATCGGGCCGACCGCGAGGATCGGATCGTCGGCTTCGCTCGGGCGGCCGTGCTCGCGCGCGTGGCGCAGCGCGACGCGAATGCGCGCGAGCAGCTCGCTCGTGCCGAACGGCTTGGTCAGGTAGTCGTCGGCGCCGGCGTCGAGCGCGACGACCTTGTCATCTTCGCGATCGCGCGCCGAGAGCACGATCACCGGCGCGGTCGACCATTCGCGCAAGCGGCGCAGCAGGTCGAGCCCGTCGCCGTCGGGCATGCCGAGGTCGAGTAACACGGCCGCGGGGCGATGCTCGGTCGCGGCGCGCTCGGCTTGCGCGAGCGTGCCCGCTTCGGCCACGCGAAAGCCATGGCTCGCGAGCGCGGTGCACAAGAACCGGCGCATCGGCGCTTCGTCTTCGACGACCAAGATCAGCTCGCCCGTCATGGCGCGTCGCTCTCGATCGGCTCCGGCAGCGGTTCCTCGTCGGGGAACCACACCGCGAACGTGGCGCCGCCGCCGTCGCGCGCGGCGACGTCGATGCCGCCGTGATGCGCGACCGCGATCCCGCGACAGACGGCAAGCCCGAGCCCGGCGCCGGGTGCGCTGGTCTTGCCGCGCACGAACTTGTCGAACACGCGCGCGCCCGCGGTGACGCCGGGACCGCGATCGGCGATCTCGAGCACCGCGCGATCCGGCTGCCGCGAGACCCGCACGTCGATCGACGTGCCGGGAGGCGTGTGCTTCGCCGCGTTCTCGAGCAAATTGAGCAGCAGCTGCTCGACGAGGATCGGATCGACGTGCGCGAGTGCGCCGTCGGGCACGTCGACGCCGATCTCGCGGCCGCCGAGCTCTCGCTCGAGCCGCGTCAGCGCCGAGCCGATGATCTCTTCGAGCGGCACCCACTCGCGCCGCGGCTCCGCGCCGCTCTCGACCTTCGTGATCGACAAGAGGTTCGTCAGGATCCGCGATAGCCGTTGAGCTTCTTCGACGATCGTGTCGAGCGCCTCGCGCTCTTCGGCCGAGCGATCGCCGGCGAGGTCGCGCAGCGACGTCGCCATGCCGGTGATCGCGGCGAGCGGCGTGCGCAGGTCATGCGATACCGACGACAGCAACGTGCTGCGCAGCTCCTCGGCTTTTGCGCGGAGCGCCGCTTCACGTGCCGCCGATGCGAGCTCGAGCCGCCCGACGGCGACCGCGGCTTGGTGACCGACCGCGTCGACGAACGCCTGATCGTCGCGGAGCTCGGTGACGTGACGGCGCGCGGCGTCGAGCACTTCGCCGACTTCGCTCGCGGCAGCCGCGTCGCGCGTGAACGCGAGTAGCGCAGCCGTGCGGCGCTCGCGCTCGCGACTCGCCGCTTCGGCGGTGCGCAACCGCGCGACCAAGCTGCCGATCGCCGTGCCGACGCCGAACATCACGGCGAACGTGATCAGCGAGCGCGCGTCGTTGACCGCGAACGTCAGCCGCGGCGGCACGAAGAAGAAGTCGAACGCGGCGACCGAGAGCGCGGCGGCGACCAAGCTCGGGCCGCGGCCGCCGAGCGCGGCGACGAGGATCGCCGGCAGGTACAACATCGCCTGATCGGCGAGCGTGACGCGCCCGTCGGCGAGCTCACCGGCGAGCGTCGCGAGCGCGACGCCGAGCGCGGCGATCGCGTACGAGCGGAGTCGGCTGGATCCGTTCACCCAAGCGAAGGTTAGCGCCGCACGCGCGCGCGCGGTACCCGTGGCCGATCGGTTACGAGCCCGACGAGCCCGATGCCGACCACGAGCAGGCACAGCGTCGCCCCCGAGCCGAACGGCCCGCCCGCCAGTGCCGCGCCGATCACCGGAACCAGGCCGATGATGATCAGCGCGAAGTAGACGTCGCGGTTCACACGTCATGCGTAACGCCGTTTCGGAGCGCGCGCCGTCAAGTTTCGATCAAGAACCGAACATACGGATCGGCATCACGATCATCGGCAATCCTGCAAATTGCAGTCTGCGCTCGACGGCCGCCGCGGTTTCGTTGTGAAGGATGCGCTGATACCAGCTGTCTTGCGCGAAGATCAGCTTGCCAGCGAAGAACACCGACCGCGGAAAGCGCAGCGCGACCTCGCGACACAGATGATCGAGCTCGGCGACCGCCTCGGTGCCGATCGCCGAGTCGCAATCGGCGGCCCAACCCATGTGCGCGCGCGCGAATTCGACGTACTTGCCGAGGTCGGCGTCGCACTGGGTGCGCATGGCGTCGATCTCGTCCTTGCCCTTGAACACGCCGGCGTCGATCACGCTCGCCGACACGAACACGACCTGATGGAACTGGCCGGGAAAGATCCGCGGGATCTGCATCAGCGTGTGCAGGCCCAAGCCGCCGTAGCCGCCGGCGAGCACGACCGCGGTCGGTGCGCTCGGATCGAGCTCGGCGGGCGCGTGCACGCCGGCCGGCGGCGGCGAATCGATCTCCAGCTGCTTCGAGAGCTCCGCGACCTTCGCGCCGACCCGGCGATAGTGGCCGCGGATCCGAACGCAGACGGCGACGAGCGACACCGTGATCACCGCGGTCAACCAGCCGCCTTCGGCAAACTTCTCGACCAGCGTGACGACGAGGATCATGCCGCACACGCCTGCGGCGAGCGCGTGCACGAAGATCGCGCGGCGCCAGTTGCCTGCTTTGGTGTGCGCGGCGTGCCGGATCATCGATACGTTCGAGAGCGTGAACGTGATGAACACGTTGATGCTGTACATGACGACGAGCGCGTCGACCGAGGCGCCGGAGTAGATCAGCACGGCCGCCGCGGCGCCGCCCATCAAGTACACGCCGTTGCGCATCGTCAGCTGCTCCGACAGCGCGGCCATCTGGCGCGGCAGCCAACCGTCGAGCGCCATGTTCGACATCACGCGCGGACCGTCGACAAAGCCGGCCTGCGCCGCGACGAACAACAGCGCACCTTCGGAGATCAGCGTGATGATCACGATCACGTACGCGACCGGGCTGTCGCCGAAAAACTTCTCGGCGAGGATGCCGTTCATCGTCTTGCCGCGCTCGGGCGACACGTGGAGCAACAGATACGCGAGCAAGATGCCGCTCGCGGTGATCGCGAGCGACGTCGCCATCAGCACCATCGTGCGCTTGGCGGTGCGGACGCGCGGCTCGCGCATGATCGCGATGCCGTTCGACACCGCTTCGATGCCGGTAAACGTTCCGCCGCCGAGCGAGAACGCGCGCATGAACACGAGCGCGACGCCGACGAGCCCGGCCGTCGACAGGTGCGAGCGCGAGCCGGTCGAGACCTCGTGGGCGATCTCGCCGGCCTGACCGAGGTGCGTGCCGACGGCGCCGAAGATCAGCACCGCGTGCGTGACGAGGAACACCAAGAAGATCGGCGTGAGGATCGTGACCGATTCCTTGACGCCGCGTAGGTTCATCCACGTCAGGATCACGAGCACGACGAGCACGATCGCGAGCTTGTGCGGCAGGAGCGACGGAAAAAAGTTGAGCATCGCGTCGACACCCGACGACAGCGACACGGCGATCGTCAGCACGTAATCGACGAGCAGCGCCGAGCCCGAGACCGCGCCGACATACGGGCCGAAGTACTTCGTCGCGACGATGTAGCCACCGCCGCCGTGCGGAAACTCTTCGATGATGCGGCGGTAGCTCCACGAGATGATGCCGACGGTCGCGGCGATCGCGCCCGCGAGGAACACGGCCAGATACGCGTGGTCGGGAATGAATCTGCACGCGCCTTGCGTGGCGGCGTCGCAGCCGATCGGATCCCAATGGCCGATCGCTTTGAACGCTTCTTCAGGGCCGTACGACGACGATGACAACCCATCGGCGCCGAGCCCGACCCACGCGAGAAACGCCACCAGGCTCATCTGATGGAACACGTGTGGATCGCGCAGGTCGCGCGCGCGCCCGAACAGCCGCTGGGCGAGGTTGCGCACGTCCCACGAGTAGCGCCAGCCGCATCAAGAAACCGTAAAGATGCGGGGCGGAATGGATACGGTCTTGATTCGCTTCTAGAAGCCGCGATCGTCATCGCGACGATCGTTGCGATGACGCGCCCGGTGGCCTCGATGCTGCATCGATCGCCGCCTCGATGCTCGCCGCGCGCATGACGAAGCTCCGCTCGCAACGCGATATCAACTCGTGGCGGATTCCGTTGTTGATGTCGGGCCTCGCCGTCGGCTTGTTCGGCCTGACGATGACGTTTGATGTCCTCGACAAGTAGGGCTACATCCACATTCCGTCGTGGCTGACGATGGGCAGCATCGACGACGCGCGCGCGATCTTGTCGGCGACGATCGGCGCGGTCGCGACGGTGCTCGCGCTGATCTTTTCGGTCGCGCTGCTGGTGTTGTCGATGGTCGCGACGCTGTTCGGACCGCGGCTGCTATCGCGCTTTTTGCAAGATTGGGTCACGCACGTGATGCTCGGCTTGTTCGTGGGCACGTTCGTGTACCTGTGCCTGGTGTTCCTGGTGACGCAGCTCGTCCCGCAGATCTCGCTGCTCACGAGCTGGGTGCTCGTCGTCGGCAGCTTCGGGTTCTTGGTGTTCTACAGCCATCGCATCGCGGTCTCGATCCAGAACCCGGATCTCGTCGGCCGCATCGCCGACGATGTCTATCCGGCGGCGCCGAGCACGGACCTTCGCGATGCCAGCGAAGGCGCGGGCACGCGGCCCGATGACGCGGCGATCGCTCCGACAACTGGGAGCTGCTGATCGCGAATCCTGCGCGCAAGAACCGCATCGCGCAGCCCAAGCTCGTGATCCTGCAGTCGCAGTATCGCGAGTTCTTGAACCCGTTCGTGCAATTCCTCCGCGAGCTCGAGCAGCGTCATCCCGATCGCGACATCGCCCGGATCTGATCGTCAGTCACTGGTACGAGGGCCTGTTGCATAACAACCGCGGCACGTTCTTGCGCCTCGTGCTGCGCGCGCAATGCACCAACCGCGTCGTCGTGATTCATACGCCGTTCCACTTGCACGACTAGCCCGTGCGAACTGCACGACCGATGCGAACGCCGCCGCGTAGTTACGCGCGGCATAGGCGATGCACTCGCGCCGTCGCATGAAGCGTTGTCTCGTTGTCCTCGCGCTGTCGAGCGCACCGGCGTTCGCCGAGCCGGCTACCGATTCAGGATCTGCGGCCGAGCCGCCGGCTCCGGCACCGGCTCCGGCGCCAGCTGTGGCCCCGCCGATCGTGCAGGCGCCCGCACCCGCATCACCGCCGGCGCCCGCGCCCGTGCACGACGACGAGCTCGATCCATTCACGTTCGCCGACTTCACGTGGCAGAGCGGCAACGCGCGCACGAAGGACTCGCTGCTTGCCACCAAGTACTTCACCGGCGAGATCCGGATCGACGACTCGTTCAACTACAGCTTCAACCATCCCGCCGACGACACGATCGGTGGCTCGACGGAAGCCTGGCGCAGCGGCGAGAACCAGCTGACGCAGCTCGGGTTCGGCGGCGACGTCCACATGGACAACGTGATGGCGCGGTTCATGACGCAGTTCGGTCTGCTGGCAACGACGACGCCGCGCAACGACGCCAGCCCGGCGCGCGGCCAATGGGACCTCGCCGATGCCTACCGCTACATCTCCGAGGCCTACGGCGGCTATCACTTCGGCGATCCGCATCGCGGTGTGAATCTCGAAGCCGGCTTGTTCATGAGCTACATCGGGTTGTGGAGCTACTACAACTTCGACAACTGGACGTATCAGCCGTCCTATGTGTCGTCGAACACGCCGTGGTTCTTCAACGGCGCGCGCGTGCAGTGGTTCCCGACCGATCGCCTGAAGATCGAGCCGTGGCTGATCAACGGCTGGCAGTCGTACGGCAAGTTCAACGGCCTGCCGGGCTTCGGCGGCCAGGTCCGCTACGCGCCGACCGGCAGCGTGATCCTGATCTTCAACCAATACTTCCTCGGCGCCGATATCTTGGGCGATCCGGATCGCCACCGCGTTCACACCGACGATTCGGTCCAGGTGAAGTGGTACGAAAATCCGAACACGTTCATCTCGCGCGTCGCGACGACGCTGACGATCGACGCCGGCTGCGAGTACGGCGGCGGCGCGACGTGCAACACCGACACGACGACCGCGACGCACACCGGCACCGGCGTGCTGTTCGCGGGCTTCATGGCCTACGTGCGCGCGTGGCACGGCGAGCACTTCGCGATGACGTTCGGCGGTGGCGCGATCGACAACCCGGGCCGCTACCTCGTGCTGCTGCCGCCGATCAACGGCGCGACGGCGGCATCGGGCACGCCGTACTTCACCGAAAATCCGGGCGACGAGTTCAAGGCGTGGGACACGCAGCTGACGTTCGACTACATGCCGAGCCAGTACATCACGCTGCGCGCGGAATTCGTCTACCGCTACGCGAACGTGCCGTACTTCAGCGGCGCCGGCGGCATCACGCCGCCGATGGGCAACCAAGGCGACGCGGGCTCGACGGTCGCGGGGTGGTCGCCCGACCTCGTGAGGAGCGAGCCGCGCACCAGCCTGTCGCTCTTGGTGAAGATGTGAGCGCCGACTACGTGCTCGGCGTCGCCGCCTCGATCTTCGTGCTCGCGTACCTCGTGTACGCGCTGTTGCGGCCGGAGCGATTCTGATGTCGGTCGTCGGATGGGCGCAGATCGTCGCGTTCTTCGTCGTGATCTTGGCGATCACGAAGCCGATCGGGCTGTATTTGCACTGGGTCTTCGAGACCGACCGACCAGTTGGTCGGTTGGAGAAGCTGATGTTTCGCGCGTGCGGCGTCGACGCGACGAAGCAGCACAGCTGGCGCGAATACGCGGTGTCGATGCTGGTGTTCACCGCGATCGGCCTCGTGGTCACGTACCTGATCCAGCGCACGCAGTCGCACCTGCCGCTGAATCCGCAGCACTTACCCGACGTCGGCCGCGCGCTCGCGTTCAACACCGCGGCGAGCTTCACGACAAATACGAACTGGCAGTCGTACGTGCCCGAGGCGACGATGAGCTACGCGACGCAGATGCTCGGCCTGGCGTGGCACAACTTCACGTCGGCCGCGGTCGGCATCGGCGTCGCGCTGGCAGTCGCGCGCGGGCTGACGCGGATGCGCGTCGGCGCGGCCGGCGTCGGTAACTTCTGGGTCGACCTCATCCGCGGCGTGATGTTCGTGCTCGTGCCCGCGTGCGTGGTCATCGCGCTGGTGTTGGTGTCGCAAGGTGTGATCCAGAACCTGTCGGCGTATCGCGAGGTCGTGACGCTCGAGGGCGGCAAGCAGCTGATCGCGATGGGCCCGGTGGCATCGCAAGAGGCGATCAAGCAGCTCGGCACCAACGGCGGCGGGTTCTTCAACGCGAACAGCGCGCACCCGTTCGAGAACCCGACCGCGCTCGCGAATTTTATCCAGCTCGTGCTGATCTTCGCGATCTCGGCCGGCCTGACTTACACGTTCGGCCGCATGGCCCGCGATCAAAAGCAGGGCTGGATGCTGTTCGCCGCGATGAGCATCTTGTTCTTCGCGGGCGTGACCGCGTGCTACTGGGCGGAGGCGCATCCGAACGCGGCGCTGCACGGCCTGTCGATCGCCGGCGGCAACATGGAGGGCAAGGAGACGCGGTTCGGCGTGCCCGGCTCGGCGCTGTTCGCGACCGTGACCACCGACGCGTCGTGCGGTGCGGTCAACTCGATGCACGATAGCTTCACGCCGCTCGGCGGCATGGTGCCGCTGGTGAACATCTCGCTCGGCGAGGTGATCTTCGGCGGCGTCGGCGCGGGGCTCTACGGCATGTTGATCATGGTCGTGTTGACCGTGTTCATCGCCGGCTTGATGGTCGGCCGCACGCCGGAGTACCTCGGCAAGAAGATCGAGGCGCGCGAGATGAAGCTCGCGATGCTCTACGTGCTCGTGTTTCCGCTGATCATCCTCGGCTTCTCGGCGTGGGCGTCGATCGCGAGCTATGGCGCGTCGCATGTGAGCAACGCCGGGCCGCACGGCTTGTCCGAGTTGCTCTACGCGTTCACCAGCGCGGCGGGCAACAACGGCTCGGCGTTCGCCGGGCTCGATGCCAACCACGATTGGTGGAACATCGCGCTCGGCGTCGCGATGCTCGCGGGTCGGTTCCTGATGATCCTGCCGGTGCTCGCCATCGCCGGCTCGATGGTCGGCAAGAAGACGGTCGCGCCGGGGCCCGGAACCTTTCCAACCAACGGCTGGACGTTCGCGCTGCTGCTCGTCGGCGTGATCGTCATCGTCGGAGCGCTGACGTTTTTTCCCGCGCTGTCGCTCGGCCCGATCGTCGAGCACTTCCAGGCGCTGCACTTCGAGGTGATGTGATGAAGACCACGACGTTCGACGCGGCGATCATCCGCGGCGCGATGAGCGCGAGCTTCGCCAAGCTCGATCCGCGCGCGCTCGCCAAGAACCCGGTGATGTTCGTCGTCGCGGTCGGCTCGCTGTTGACCACGATCTTGGTCGTCCGCGATCTCGCCGGCGAAGCGACGGCGCCGCTGTGGTTCTCGATCGCGATCACGCTGTGGCTGTGGTTCACCGTGCTGTTCGCGAACTTCGCCGAAGCAGTCGCGGAAGGCCGCGGCAAGGCGCAAGCCGAATCGCTACGCCGGATGCGCAAGGACACGATGGCGCGCAAGCTCGTCGGCGAGCGCGAGATCGAAGTCTCGGCGGCGCAGCTCCGCAAGGGTGACCACGTGGTGATCGAGGCCGGGCAGCTGATCCCCGGCGACGGCGAGATCGTCGAAGGTATCGCGTCGGTCGACGAGTCGGCGATCACCGGAGAATCGGCACCCGTGATCCGCGAATCCGGCGGCGATCGGTCGAGCGTGACCGGTGGAACGAAGGTGTTGTCGGATCGCATCGTCGTGCGAATCGCCGCCGACCCGGGCGAATCATTCCTCGACAAGATGATCGCGCTGGTCGAAGGCGCGGCGCGCCAGAAGACGCCGAACGAGCTCGCGCTGCACATCTTGCTCGTCGGGCTCACCATCGTGTTCTTGTTCGCGTGCGTGACGCTGGTGCCGCTCGGCATCTACTCGGGCGTACACCTCTCGACGACGATCATCGTCGCGCTGCTCGTCTGCTTGATCCCGACGACGATCGGCGGGTTGCTCTCCGCGATCGGCATCGCCGGGATGGACCGCTTGATGCGCAAGAACGTGATCGCGATGAGCGGCCGTGCGGTCGAAGCCGCCGGCGATGTCGACGTGCTGCTGCTCGACAAGACCGGCACGATCACGCACGGCAATCGCATGGCGACCGAGCTGATCCCGGCGGGGGGCGTGCGGATCGAAGATCTCGCCGAAGCGGCGATGCTGTCGAGCCTCGCCGACGAGACGCCGGAGGGCCGCTCGATCATCGCGCTGTGCAAAGACACGTACGCGATGCCGCCGCGCGAGGTCGCGAACGGCGCGTTCGTGAAGTTCACCGCGCAGACGCGGATGAGCGGCTTGGATCTGCCGTCGCGCGAAGTTCGCAAGGGTGCGGTCGACGCCGTGGCGGCGTACGTAGGCACCATGCCCGATGACGTGCGCGAAGCCGCCGGCAAGATCGGCGACTCGGGTGGCACGCCGCTCGCGGTCAGCGACGGCGATCGCGTGCTCGGCCTCGTGCATCTCAAAGACGTCGTCAAGCAGGGCATCCGCGAGCGCTTCGCACGGTTCCGCGCGATGGGCATTCGCACCGTGATGGTCACCGGCGACAACCCGCGCACCGCGAAGGCGATCGCGGCGGAGGCGGGCGTCGACGACTTTCTCGCCGAAGCGACGCCCG
Source organism: Kofleriaceae bacterium (assembly GCA_036271395.1). Taxonomy (GTDB): domain Bacteria; phylum Myxococcota_A; class Polyangia; order Haliangiales; family Haliangiaceae; genus JABFXX01. The sequence continues at coordinate 32,410 of DATBAS010000159.1, read as the reverse complement.
AGACCAAGATGCGCCTCATCAAAGAGGAGCAACAGAAGGGCAAGCTCGTCGCGATGACCGGCGACGGCACCAACGACGCGCCGGCGCTCGCGCAAGCCGACGTCGGCGTCGCGATGAACACCGGCACGCAGGCGGCCAAAGAAGCCGGCAACATGGTCGATCTCGATTCGGACCCGACGAAGCTGCTCGAGGTCGTCGAGGTCGGCAAGCAACTGCTGATGACGCGCGGCACGCTGACCACATTCTCGATCGCCAACGACGTCGCGAAGTACTTCGCGATCCTGCCGGCGATGTTCATGGGCGTGTACCCGCAGATCGCGCCGCTCAACGTCATGCATCTCGCGTCGCCGCTGTCGGCGATCCTTGCCGCGGTGATCTTCAACGCGCTGATCATCATCGCGCTGATCCCGCTCGCGCTGCGCGGCGTGAAGTATCGGCCGTTGGGTGCCGCGGTGCTGTTGCGGCGTTCGCTGCTGGTCTACGGCGTCGGCGGCATGGTCGCGCCGTTCATCGGCATCAAGCTCATCGATCTCGCGCTCGCGACGATGGGGGCGGTATGAAGACGCTCGCGATCGCGATCCGCGCGGCGCTGTTCACGCTGATCGTGACCGGCATCGTGTATCCGCTCGCGGTCACCGCGCTCGCGCAGCTGATGTTCGCGCACCGCGCGAACGGCTCGCTGATCGCCGATGACAAGGGCCGGATCGTCGGCTCGGAGCTGATCGGTCAAGCGTTCACGAACCCCGCATACCTGCACGGCCGCGCATCGGCGAACGACTACGACGCGGCGAACTCCGGCGGCACGAACCTCGCGGTCACGTCGAAGAAGCTGCACGACGACGCCGCAAAGCTCGATGCCACGTATCGCGCGGACAACGGGCTGGCCGCCGCCGTGGTGATTCCCGCCGACGCGATCACGCGCTCGGCGAGCGGGCTCGATCCCGACATCTCGCCCGAGAACGCCGCGTTGCAGGTCGCGCGGATCGCGAAAGCGCGTGGCGTGACGCCGGAGCGCGTGCAAGCGATCATCGACGGCGCTGCAGCCGGCCGGGACCTCGGTGTGCTCGGCGAGCCCCACGTCGATGTGCTCGACGTGAACCTTGCGCTCGATCGAAGCTTCGGCGCACCGCCGAGTGCGCTTACGATACCGCCATGACGACCGTCCGCACGCGCGCCGAGGACTTCCTCGAAGTCGTCCAGCGCGCGCGTCGGGGCGGGCTCAAGCTGTACATCGGCTTCGCGGCGGGAGTCGGCAAGACGTATCGCATGCTCGAAGAAGCACACGCCCTCAAGCAGCGCGGCGTCGACGTCGTGATCGGGTTCGTCGAGACGCACGGCCGCGGCGACACCGCGAGGTTGATCGACGGGCTCGAGGTGATCGCGCGGCGCGAGGCGACGTATCGCGGCATGACCGTCGAGGAAATGGACACGGATGCGATCCTCGCGCGCAAGCCGCAGGTCTGCGTGGTCGACGAGATTCCTCACAGCGACGTGCCGGGCGGCAAGAACAAGAAACGCTACCAAGACGTCGTGGATATTTTGAACGCGGGCATCAACGTGATCGGTGCGCTCAACATCCAGCACCTCGAGTCGCTCAAGGACGTGATCGAGAAAGCGAGCGGCGTAACGATCCGCGAGACCGTGCCTGATAGCTTCCTCAAAGAAGCCGTGCAGGTCGTCAACCTCGATCTCGCGGTCGAGGATCTGCTCGAGCGGCTGCGCACCGGCAAGATCTACGCGGCCGACAAGATCGAATGGGCGCTGCAGCACTTCTTCCAGGACGGCAACCTCATGACGCTGCGCGAGCTCGCGTTGCGCGAGGTGGCCGCTCACCTCGAGCTGCAAAGCGAGACGCGTGCGCGCGGCATCGGCGAGCCGCGAGCGCCGGCGCCGCGCAGCCGCGTGATGGTCTGCATCTCGTCGTACCCTCCGCATGCCGAGGAGTTGCTGCGCAAGGGCTCGCGCATGGCGGGCCGGCTCAGCGGCGACTGGTTCGTCGTCTACGTCGAGACGCCGCGCGAGGCGCCGACGCGGATCGACGCCGAAGCGCAGCGCCACCTGCTCGCGAACATCGAGCTCGCGCGCGAGCTCGGCGCCGAAGTGATTCGCCTGCAGGCGCGCGATCCGGTGCCGGCGCTCATCGACTTCGCGCGCTCGCACGGCGTCGGTCACATCGTGATCGGGCGGTCGCATCAGCCGGCGTGGCGGCGCTGGCTCGGCCGCGCGATGCCGCTGCGCTTGCTCGCAGAAGCCGAGGACATGGACGTGCACATCGTGGCGATCACGAACGAGCGTGAACCGTGAAGATCCGCACGAAGCTGTTCGCGGCGCAGTTGCCGCTGGTGGCCGCGCTCGCGATCGCGATCGTCGTCGGCAGCGGCGTCACGCGCGCGCTCGGTCGTGGCTCGGCGGAGATCCTAAAAGACAACTATCGCAGCGTGCTCGCGTCGCAGCGGATGAAGGAATACGCCGAGCGCATCGACAGCGGCGTGATGTTTGCGATCGCCGGCCGGCCCACTCCGGGTGGTGCGCAGATCGATGCGAACGTGCCGCTGTTCGAGCGCGAGCTCGCGGCGCAACAGGACAACATCACCGAGCCCGGCGAGCGCGAGGCGACGCGAGAGCTCGGTCGGCGGTGGGCAATGTACGCGCGCGACATCGGCGCCGTGCGGCCGGCGCTCGCGGAAGGCAATCTGCCGGCGCGCTACTTTCCCGCGCTGCTGCCGGAGTTCTTGGCGGTCAAAGACGCGGCGGAGGCGATCCTGGCGATGAATCAGGACGCGATGATCCGCAAGAGCGACAGCGCGCAGCGGCTCGCCGGCGAATCGAACACGCTGTTGATCGTGATCTCGGTGCTCGGCCTCGTGCTCGCCGTGGTCGCCTCGTCGGTGATGACGACGCGCGTGCTGCGCCCGCTCGGCGTGGTCACGGCGACCGCGCGCCGGCTCGGCGAAGGCGATGTCCTGGTGCGCGCGCAGGTCACGAGTCGTGACGAGGTCGGCGAGCTCGCGCGCGAGCTCAATACGATGGCCGATCACCTCGAGCGCTATCGCAAGAGCTCGCTCGGCGACCTGCTCGAGGCACAGCTCGCCGCGCAGGCGACGATCGATAGCTTGCCCGATGCGGTGCTCGTGATCGGGCTCGACGGCAGCTTGCGCCACGCGAACCAGGCGGCGGAGGCGATCTTGAAGGCCGATCCCGCGGCGCCGAACGCGCTCGCGGTGCTCGAGCCGGCCGTGCGCGCGGTCGTCGAGAAGCTGCGGCAGCACGTCGCCGGCGGTCACGGTGCCTACGTCGCGAACCTCGAGGAGGCGATCGTCGTCGGAGCTCGCGCGTTGTTGCCGCGCGCCGCGCCGCTGTACGCGGAAGAAGGCGATGTCGTCGCCGCGACGATCGTGCTGCAAGACGTCACGCGGCTGCGCCGCTTCGAGGAGCTGCGCAACGACCTGGTCGCGACGGTCGCACACGAGCTCCGCACGCCGCTGACGTCGCTGCGAATGGCGATCCATTTGCTCTGCGAGCAACAGGTCGGCCCGCTCAACGACAAGCAAGCCGATCTGGCGTTCGCCGCGCGCGAAGACTGCGACCGCTTGCAATCGATCGTCGACGAGCTGTTGGATCTATCGCGCATCCAGGCCGATCGCATCGAGCTGCGCCTCGCTGCTGTCGATCCCGAGGCGCTGCTCCGCGAAGCGCAGTCGCATCACGACGGCCGCGTGCGCAGCGAGCTGTTGCCGGGCATGCCCGCGATCCGCGCCGACCGCGAGCGGCTCGTGCTCGTGCTCGACAACCTGCTCGCAAACGCGATTCGCTACGGCGGCGGTGGCGAGGTTGTCGTGCGCGCTCGCGAAGATGGCTCGAAGCTGCGCGTCGAGGTCGTCGATCACGGCTCCGGCATACCGGCCGAGTATCAGCAGGCGGTCTTCGACAAGTACGTCCGCGTCCCGGGCGCGCCGCCGGGCGGAGCCGGCATCGGGCTCTACATCGCGCGCGAGATCGTGCGCGCACACGGCGGCGACATCGGCGTCTCGTCATCGCCGGGAGAAACGACGTTCTGGTTCACCGTGCCGCTGGCCTGACGTCGCGGCCCGCTAGCTGTCGTAGCGCTTGCGCTTGCGATAGAGCGTCGAGGCGTCGATGCCCAAGATCTTCGCCGCGTCCTCTAACGTCGGCGCATGCGCGATCACACGCTCGATGTGCTCGCGCTCGATCTGATCGATGGAGAACTCGCCGCCGAGACGGGGCATCGCGTGCGCATCGGCGTGCGCGGCGATGCGCTCGGGCAACGCGTCGACGCCGAGCCGGCGCGCGGGCACGAGGATCACCGCGCGCTCCATTGCGTTGCGGAGCTCGCGCACGTTGCCCGGCCAGGTGTACGCGAGCAATGCGGCTTCGGTTGCGGGTGCGAGCTCGGGAATCGGCCGGCCCGCGGCGCGCGCGAAGAACGCCAAGAACCCGCGCGCGAGCGTCGCGATGTCTTCGGGCCGATCGCGCAGCGCGGGCACCGCGACCTCGATGACGTTGAGGCGGAACAGCAGGTCCTCGCGAAATCGCCCGGCCGCGACGTCTGCGTCGAGGTCGCGATTGGTCGCGGCGATCACGCGCACGTCGGCCCGCCGCGTCTTGGTCTCGCCCACGCGCTCGAATTCTTTGTCTTGCAAGAAGCGCAGGAGCTTGGCCTGCAGCGGCGGCTCGATCTCGCCGATCTCGTCGAGGAATAGCGTGCCGCCTTCCGCGGCTTCGACGCGACCGGGTTGATCGCGTATCGCACCGGTGAACGCGCCGTGCGCGTGACCGAACAGCTCGCTCGCGAGCAGCTCGCCCGACAGCGTCGGGCAATTGACGACGACGAACGGCGCACTCGATCGCTTGCTCGACGCGTGCGCGAGCCGAGCGAGCACGCCCTTGCCGGTGCCGTTCTGGCCGCGGAGCAAGATCGGCGCGTCGGACTCGGCCGCGCGCGTGATGATTTCGAGCGAGCGCGCCATGATCGGCGATCGCGTCGCGATGTCGGTGCCGGGTAGCTCGTCGGCAAGCTGCGCCTCGAGCTGCGACGCACGGGCTTCCGCGCGGCGGCGGCCGAGGACTTGCTCGGTGAGGTGACGGATCTGCGCCGGCGTGAACGGCTTCGCGAGGTATTCGACGGCGCCGAGCTTGATCGCCTCGACGGCGGTGTCGATCGTCGCGTATGCGGTGATCACGACGATCGCGAGCGCCGGTCGTGCGGCGAGCAACCGCGGGATCAGCGCCATGCCGTCCTCGGTGCCGAGTCGCAGATCGAGGAACGCGAGGTCGAACGAATCGCGCGCGACCGCCGCGAGCGCGGTCTCCGTCGAGCTCGCCGTTGCCACGGTGCAGCCGCACGCTTCGAGGCAAACGGTCAACGTCGCGCGGATGTTCTTCTCGTCGTCGATGACGAGCACACGCGACGTTCCCGCCATCACTTGCTCTGCTTCGCGATCACGAGATCTTTGATCTTGTCGTACGTCGCCTGCGGCACGATGTTGCGCGACACCAGCTGGGTTTTGTTCGCGTACGGCCGGCCGGCGATGATCTTCTTCGAGTACGCGTCGCCGATGCCGGGCAGCAGCTTGAGCTGATCGGCGCTCGCCGAGTTGATGTCGATCGGATCGGCCTTTTGCGCCGGCGGCGGCGGTGCGGGCTTCGCGGCGGGTTGGGCGTGCGCCGAGCCAAACGCGAGAGTCAGCGCGATCGCGATCGTCGCGAGGAGCTTGTGCATGCTCGGAGCGTACGTCACTTCGCGAGGATCGGGATGATCGCGAGCACCGCGTAACGGCACGCGCGCAGGCCGTAGCCGGCGATCGTGAACGGCCAGAACCGCATGTGCATGATCGGCTTGGCGATGAAGCCGATCAGCCACATCGGCGGCAGCCCGATCGACGCCGCGAAGAAGAACACCCAGTTCGGGTGGCGATTCCAGCGCTCGATCCGCGGCCGCCAGCGCTCGAGCAGCGGTTTAACCCGGCCGTGCTCGAGCGCACCGACGCCCGCCGCCCAGCATGTCGTCTTCGCGAGCTGGTGGCCGAGCGCTGCGAGCAGCACCATCGCGGTAACCTGGGGCCACGTCACGGTCTCGAGCGCGCAGTAGCCGACGAGGAATGCCTCGATGCTGACGAGCGGGAACATGCCGGCGACGTAGCCGATCACGACGATGGCCCCGTACAAGCCGAGCGTCTCGACGAGGTGCCCGGTCACGCCGTCTCGGTTTGCCAGCGCCGCGCGAGCGCGACCTCGCGCCGATATTCGTCGGCGAGAGTCTGCGTCGTCGCAGGATCCCAGCCGAGCCGCGCGGCGAGCATTGCCGCGACGCGATCGGTGACGCCGAGCCCGTTGTCGCGCGATACGAGCAGGAGCGGCACCCGGCGCGACAGCACGTCGTCGACGGTGCGCGCCAGATCGTGCGACGCCGCGAAGTCGACCTCGGCCCAGACGTACGGCAGCTCGGGATCGAGCCGCGCGCCGAGCGCACGGTCTTTTGCGATCGCCGCGGCGAGCTCGGGTGCGCGCGCGCCGTAGACGCCGCACAGGTGCGTCGCGGTATCGACGTCGAGCCCGAAGTCATGCATGAGCGTGCGCCCGATCAGCGCGACGCCCTCGAGATCGGGCGTGCCGACGCCGACCGCGCCGGGCAACGGGCGATGCTTCGTGGTTTCGCGTTTTGCCGCCGGAGCTTCGCCGAGCTCGTGCAGCAGCTCGAGCGCTTTGCCGACGGTCTCGCGCGCCATCCGGCGGTACGTCGTCAGCTTGCCGCCGGCGATGATCACGAGGCCGTCTTTGCGCGTGAACACTTCGTGCTCGCGCGAAACCGAGCTCTCGTCTACATCGGGCGGCGCCGCGATCAGCGGGCGCAACCCGGCCCACGTCGCGATCACGTCGTCGGTCGTGAGGTTCGCGCCGGGAAAGTAGCCATTGCCGCTGTTGACGAGGTAGCGCACGTCGCTCGCATCGGCGGCGACGTCATCGGCGGGACCGTCGTAGTCGGTGTCGGTCGTGCCGAGCACGGTGCGCTCGCGCCACGGGATCGCGAACATCACGCGGCCGTCGACCGGCGAGATCAACGTGATCGCGCGTGCGAGCGGCAAGCGTTCGCGCGGCAGCACGATGTGGACGCCCTTCGTGGGCCGGAGCAGCTTGCGCTCCGGCAGCTCGAACCGCGCGATCATCTCGTCGGTCCACGCGCCGGCGGCGAGGATCACGGCGCGCGCTTGCACGCTCCAGCTCTTGCCGGTCAAGCGATCGCGCACCGCGACGCCGGTGATCCGGCGATTGCCGTCGCGCTCGAAGCGAAGTACCTCGGTGTACGTATGGCATTCGGCGCCGAGCGCGATCGCATCGATCGCGTTCTCGAGCACGAGCCGCGCGTCGTCGGTCGCGCAATCGTAGTACTCGAGCACGCCGCGCAGACCTTCGGCGCGCAGCTGCGGCTCGATCTTCAGCGCCGCTTTGACGCCGCGATACGCCTTGTGCAGCTTCGGCGAGCGAAACAGCGCGAGCGAATCGTAGAGCCACAGGCCCACGTTCATGATCTCGAAGCCGGGCCGCACGCCGTCGTAGATCGGCACCAAGAACGGCAGCGGGCGCACCAGGTGCGGCGCGACACGCGTTTGCACGCGGCGCTCCGAGACCGACTCGAAGACCAGCCGGATCTCGCCGTGCTCGAGGTAGCGCAGGCCGCCGTGGATGAGCTTGCTCGACTTCGACGATGTTCCCGCGGCGAAGTCGGCCTTCTCGAACAGCGCGACCTTGACGCCGCGCAGCGCGGCGTCGCGCGCGATGCCGGCGCCGGTGATGCCTCCACCGATGACGACGAGGTCGTACACGAAGCGCGAGGATAACGCGGTGCGCGTTACTTGGGGCCCACGAGCGCGAGCTTCTTCACGCCCGCTTTCGAGCGCTGCGCGAGCTCGGTCGCGAGATTCTGCACGGTGAGCTCGTGGCTGATCTTGTACGTGTCTTCGTGGCCTGGTCCAGCTTTGGCGGCGATCTCGAGCGCGACCGGAATGTTGCCGGGCAGGTCCCAGCCTTCGGGTGTGTTCGCGGCGTTTGCGGCCAAGTACACCGGCGCCACCTTCGCGGCCGCGGCGACGATGGGGACGATCTGTTCGGCGGGCGTCGCGGTCGGCGCGAGGATCGAGATCGCGACGATGCCGCCGCTCGGATCTGCGAGCTTGGTGAGCGCGTCGCCGAGCTTCTCGGGCTTGACCGCATCGCCCGGATAGCCGCCGAGGTCGACGGCGAGCCCGGTCGCGGTCATGTGCGCGCGCGGCAGCTTCGCGAGATAGATCGCGCCGCCCGTGATCGTGATCGCGATCGGGCCCGCGGTCGGATTCACCTCGGTCTCGACGTCGGGGATCGTGATGCCCGAGCCGGTCAGCGAAACGGCCGGCAGCGGCAGCTCGATCGCGAGCGCGAGCCTCGCCGCTTCGCCGCCGTGAGTTGCCGCGGCGCGTGCGATGCGATCGAGCGCGAACAGCGGCGGGCTCTCGAAGCGATCGTCGGGCAGCGCGCTGACCTCGGCTTTGCAAACGGTGGCGAGGTAGCGCCACGGCGTGCGCGCATTGGTGCCGCGCGCGTCGTCGAGCGTGCCCAAGAAGTGCTGCTTCGCTTGGTTGTTGCAGTACGCGTGGCAGCGTTCCATCGCCGCCGCGATCGATTTGCGCGACGGCCCGCCGCCTTGCTCGCTGGTCTGCCACTTGAGGATCGGCGTCCAGTCGCCGCAGACTTTGCAGCCTTCGATCAGCAGCTGGGGCCGATTGTCGAGCGGCGCGGTCGCGGCTTGGCGGAGCGCCGCTTCACACGATGACCAATCGATGTCGCTCGCCTCGACGGCCGATCCGGCGGCCGAGCCCGCCGAGCCCGATCCGGTCGCCGGCGGCTCGTGCTGCTTCTTGCCACCGCACGCGGCGAGCAGCACGATCATGATCGCGAGGCGCTTCACGACCGGTCGACTTCGAGGCCGTACTTCTTGACCAGGCGATGGATGTAGTTGCGATCGATGCCGGCCTCGGCGGCCGCGCGCGAGATGTTGCCGTGATGGCGCGCGAGCAGCGCCGACAAGTAATCGCGCTCGAACGCCTCGACGAGCTGAGCCTTCGCCTCTTTGAACGGCAACTCGAGCACGTCGGGGTTGGAGCCGCGACGTGCCTCACCGTCGATCGCGATCGGCAAGGCCGGCGCCGAATCGCTCGCCGATGGCATGCGCGCATCGCCGATATCGATGAGCCCGGCATCGCCGAGCGACAGCGCCCGCTCGACGACGTTGCGCAGCTCGCGGACGTTGCCCGGCCAGTCGTGGCGCTGCAGCTGCTCGAGCAGCGCCGGCGATTGCGCGAAGCTGCCGCGCCCCATCTTCTCGGCGAACCACGTCGCGAGCGAGGCGATGTCGCTCTTGCGCTCGCGCAGCGGCGGCACGTGCGTCGAGACGACGGCGAGCCGGTAGTACAAGTCTTCGCGGAACGTGCCGGCGCGGACCATCGCGCGCAGGTCGCGGTGCGTCGCCGCGATCACGCGGATGTCGACATCGACCGATTGCGTCTCGCCGACGCGGCGCACTTGCCGGCGATCGAGCACGCGTAATAATTGCGGTTGCAGATCGAGCGCGAGCTCGCCGATCTCGTCGAGGAACAGCGTGCCTTTGTTCGCAGCTTCGATCAGTCCCTGCTTGTCGCCGGCGGCGCCGGTGAAGCTGCCCTTCGCGTGGCCGAACAGCTCCGATGCGATCAGCTCGTGCGGGATCGAACCGCAATCGACGACGATGAACGGGCCCTTGGCGCGCCGGCTCGTCTGGTGGACCGCTTCCGCGATCGCTTCTTTGCCGGTCCCGGTCTCGCCCTGCAGGAGGATCGTCGCCTCGGTCGGCGCCGCTTTGGCGAGCAGCGCGAACAGCCGTTTCATCGGCGCGCTCGTGCCGAGCACGTCGCCGAAGCGATCGCTCGACCAATCCGACAGCTCGACGTTGTGATCGATCGGCTCGACGTCGACCTCGGTGTGCTTGCCGAGCCGCAGTCGCGCCGCGCCGGTGAGCACGACCTGGCCGACGCGCGCGCCGCCGTGCTTGGTGCCGTTCGTGGTGTCGAGGTCGCGGACCTCGATGCCTTCGCGGCGCACGCGGATCTCGAGGTGGTAGCGCGACACGGTCGCATCGGTGAGCACGAGATCGTTGTCGGCGTGCGTGCCGACCATCGTGGTGCCCTCGTCGAGCATGTGCTCTTTGCCCTGATCCGGGCCGGAGACAACGCGCAGCCGGAAGCTGCGTTCGAGGAGCAAGCCGCTCGCGTCGTCGGTGAGTAACTGAGTGTGGACCGAGCTCACGTCGCTACATGGTTGTACCGCGGCGGCGTGTCAGGAACCAAGCAACCGGCTAACTTCGCGTCGTGGCAAAGCTGAACGTTCCGGGCGCGACGATCTAAATCGACCCAGGTTCGTCGCCGACGTGGCTCCGTCGACCTTCTGCATTTCCGATCAGTGGGATCGCGGAGAGCCACCGAGCTCTGGGGCCAGTACGAACGCCGTGATGATCCCAGGCGGCCCGACCGGGTCGTGCGCTCACAGCATGCGTAGCCACGGAATCGCGACGACGATCGCGAAGCGAATCCATCGTCCGCAGAAACCGATCGTGGCGAAGCGCTTCACGCCGATGCCGAGCCCGCCGGCGGCGACCGCGACGAGCACGAGCGGTGGCAAGCCGACGATCGAAGCGGCGACGAGCACGAGGTTCGGCCGTTTCCGCCAGGTCGCGAGCTTGGCGCGCGCGCGGGCGAGCTTGGCGTGCACGCGCGGCAGCGAGCCGGCGCCGCGGCCCATGTAGAAGAACATCACGTTCGCGATCATCTGGCCGACCGCGGCGCACAGCGCGACGATCGGCAGCTGCCACGGATCGTCGACGAGCCATAGCGACACGCCGAGCAAGATCGCTTCAGTGTTGATCACCTGGACGATGCCGGCGACGAAGCACGCGACGACCGTGCCGCCGTAGATGCCGAGCGCGCCGAGCAGCGTCTGCGTCACTGGACGAGGGCGATCGCGCCGGCCTTCACGGTGACCGTCGCGTTATGCGGGCCGTTCTCGTCGGTGACGGTGACGCTGCGGCGACCGACCTCGAGCGCGACCTTCTTGGCGGTCCGGCCGGGGCCGAGCACGATCTGGCGATCGCCGCTCGCTTCGACGTAGCCGAGCTGGACGTGCACGGTCGTGTCGGCGCTGATCGACAAATTCTTCTGGACGTGCGCGTTGGTCGCGCCCTCGAGCTCGAGCTGGTAGTTGCCCTTGGGCACGACGCAGGTCGCGGGCAGCGCGATCTGCTGACACGACGGGCTGAGCGTGAGCTTCATGCCGTCGAGGTTGGCGTCGACGGCGACGGTGAAGCCCTCGACGAGCTTCGCGTGCTTGATGATCTCGGCGCCGTGGCCGGGTGTCAGCTCGATCACCGCCGGAACTTTGTGCTGCATCGTCAGCGCGAACTTCACGGTGCGGTCGGCTTCGACGAGCACCTGCGCAGGCGTCTGCACGCCGGCGAGCAGCTGGCCGTTTTGCACGACCTGCGCGCCGGGCGGGTCGGAGTCGAGCTCGATGCGGGCGAGCTCGGCGGCAACGACGAGCGGCTGGACCAGGCGCATCGTCTTGCCCGCCTCCGGCACGTCGAGCTGTGCGGTCGCATCTTGATAGCCCGACTTGTGGAACACGACCGCCGTCGACGATGACGGCGCCAGCGTCGAGATCCGCAGCGGCGTGTTGCCGACCTGCTTGCCGGCGATCTCGATCGTCGCGCCACTCGGCTGGCTGTCGAGCTCGACGGTCGCCGCGAGCGCGCGCAGGTGCAGCTCGAAGTTGGTGCCGCCGGTGCGCGGCTGCACCACGCCTTGCTGCGGCTCGTAGCCATCGAGCCGCGCGACGACGGGATACGCGCGCCCGATCTCGAGATCGGGCACGTCGAGCCCACTGCCTTCGGCGCGCCCGACGTCGTGGCCCTCGATCTCGATGGCCGCGCCGGGCGGGATCGTCGTGATCGCGACGTGCGCGAGGTGATGCGAGGTGAACAGCCGCGGCCACGCGACGAAACCGATCATGATGCACATCGCAAAGATCGCGACGACGAGCAGCCGGACGAGGATCTGCGGCGTCGCCGGTGCGACGACCGCGTCGCCGCTGCGGCGGCGTTCGATGACGTGTGCGGCGCCGGCCGGCAACTTCTTCGACGGTCCAGCGGCGAGCCGGCCCGCGGCGTCGATGCGCTCGGTGAAGAAGCCGATCTGATCGAGCTGCAGCTTCGGCGAATCGAGCCCGAACACGCACGCGACCTCGGTCGCGATGCCGGGCAGCACGTTGAAGATCACCGACGTCGCCGAGTTGACCATCAAGTACAGGCCCAAGCCCGCGCCGCCGGCCTTGCGATCGATCTGCTGGTCGGAGTGCAGGCACTTGTGGAGGTAGCGCAGCACGGTCGAGCGCTCGAGTGTGCCGAACGCGTCGCGCACCGAGATGCAGAACTGCGTGCCGTCGCACGCGTACTGCACGACGACCTTTTGCTCGACGCGCAGCGAGATCCGCGTCTTGATCGGGATCTCGGAGAAGATCGGCGTGCCCTGATCGTCGACCGGCGCGTCGTACAGCGCGTTCATCAGCATTTCGTCGAGGCACTGCTCGATCGCCTCGCGATACTTGCGGCGCACGCCCATCGTCTCGGCGAACTCGCTGATCTGCGAGATCGCGAGCGACTTCTCCTGATAGTCGCCGACGAGCTGGCTGTGCACGAGCGTGCCCCAGCGCGTGATCTTCTCGAGCCCGAAGATGTCGCCGACGAGCGTGCGCGTCGCGACCGCCGCGAGATCGCGCGGGTCGAAGCTCTCGGCGGTGAGCATCGCGGCGACGCGATCCGACGCCAGCATCGTGTCGACGACCGCCGGGAGATTGCCGCGCGGCAGGATCGCGATCACGCGCGCGTCGCCGGATAAGCGCGGCAGCAACTCGGCCGCCGCGGTCGCGAGCTCGCCGTCGAGGTGCAGTACGAGCAGCGCGGCTTGGATCTCGCCCTTGCCGAGCTCGTCCAGGTTCTGGTGCAGATCGACCGCTCCACCGGCGGCCTTCAGCGCGGTCGCGATGTGCTTGCCGAACGCTTTGTCGGCGGACAACGCGATGATCCGGCGCGCTAGCATCTAGAACAGCACCTCACCCTCGACGCCCAGGATGTAGCCGAAGTTATCCTGGGACAAGTATCGGTGACCGACGAGGTCGATCTTGTCGGTATAGACCGGGTTGACCTCGGCGGTACCGGGCTGGATCGTCGAGCTCGCCATCGGCACGCAATTCGTCGTCATGCCCCCGGTGCACGCCGGCAAGATCACGCCGGCGTCGGCGAACGTGATCGAGTGGTCGGTCTCCCACATCAGCGAAAACGTCGCCGCGAAGTGAACCTTCGGGCCGATCGCGGCGCGCACCGAGGCCGTCACCCGCGTCTCGAGGTACTGCTCGATGTTCGAGATGCCGGGGTAGGGCGTGGTCTGCACGCCCGGCATGACCGGATCGGCATCGAGCGCCAGCTGCGGGTTGTTCGCGAACACTTCCCACATCTCGCTGTAGTCGCGGCCTTCAAAGTGCCCGGTGATGTTCGCGCCGAGATCGACGCCGACGTGATCGTGATTGATCGGATCGTCGTACGCCGCGATCTCGACGCCGAGCTTCACGCCCGCCTGCATGCCCTTGCCGGTGTTCGTCGAGCCGAACCCGGGGCTGCCGAACAGCGAGTCGTTCGTCGTGCCGATCGGCGTCTGCCACCACAGCTCCGTCCACGGCTCGAAGATGCCGACGCGGCGATCGAACGACGTCCACAGCTTGAGCTCGTGCACGCCGTTGCCGACCGCGGTGTTGGCGCCGGGTGCCGTCGGATCGAACTTCATCACCGAGCCGATCGCGAGCTTGAGATCGGCGCCGAGCTTCCAGGTCGGCTTCGTCGAGTCGCGGCGTTGGTTCAAGAACGCGACGCCGGCGCCGAGCACGAGCTGGTCGATGCCGTGGCGATCGACGTCGCGGAACATCAGGTCGCCCGTGGTCGGCGAGCTCGGGTTTTGCGCGTCGAGCCCGGAGCTCGGCAGGAACTGATCGAGCACCGTCGACGACGTCCCCCGCGTGACGCCTTGATCGAGCGTGAGCTGGCGCGATTCGTCGATGATCACCGGCAGCGCGACGCTGATCCACACGTCGTGGTAGATGCCGATGTCGAGCCGCGGCGTGATCGTGTGGCGATCTTGGTGGAACGCGAGATCGCGCTGCGTGAGTAGCGGCGCGTTGCCGCTCTCGCCCGGATCGCCGACGTGCTCGCGCCAGATCTGCGACGAGTTGCTCTCGAACTCGTAGTCGACCGTACCGATCGCGTCGATGCGGCCGCCGGCCGAATCGATGCCCGCGGGAACGTCGCCGGCCGGGTTCGCATGCGCGATCCCGGCGAACGCGACGATCACAACGCCAATGGCGGTCCGCACCAGCGCGCAGAATACTACGACTCGCGATCGCGCAGGCCGAACTCCTTCATCTTCATCTGCAGGCTCTTGCGCGAGATCTTGAGCAGCCGAGCCGCCTGCGTGACGTTGCCGCCGGTCTCGTCGAGCGCCTTGACGATCAGCTCGCGCTCGACGCGCGCGGTCTCGGCGCGCACCGCGTCCTTGAGCGAGCCGGAGACCTCGGCGGAGTCGTCGACGTCATCGACCAGGATCGGCATCGATTGCGAGTCGTTGGTCGTGGCCAGCGGAGCAGGACTCGATGTGATCGTGCGCGGTGGCTCGGGCGCGTTGCTCGGCGCGAGCTGGAGATCGGCGCGCTCGATCCGGTCGCCCTGCGTGAACAAGATCGTTCGCTCGAGCACGTTCTCGAGCTCGCGGATGTTGCCCGGCCACGCGTGAGTCTCGAGCGCGGCGAGTGCATCGTCGGCGATGCCGGTGATGCTCTTCTTCAGCCGCTCGTTGAACTTCTTGATGATGTGCGTAACGAGCGGCGGGATATCGCCGGCGCGCTTGCGCAGCGGCGGAATATGCAGCGGCACGACGTTGAGCCGGTAATACAGATCTTCGCGAAAGTTGCCGCGCCCGATCTCGGCTTCGAGATCGCGGTTCGTCGCGGTGACGAGCCGGACGTCGACCTTGATCGTCTTGAGCCCGCCGACGCGCTCGAACTCGCTCTCCTGGATCGCGCGGAGCAGCTTGACCTGCATCTCGACGGGGATCTCGCCGATCTCGTCGAGGAACAGCGTACCGGCATCGGCGAGCTCGAAGCGCCCCGGCTTCGCGCTGGTCGCGCCGGTGAACGCGCCCTTCTCGTAGCCGAACAGCTCCGATTCCATCAGCGTCTTCGGGATCGCCGCGCAGTTGATCTTGATGAACGGCCCGTTCTTGCGACTCGACTGCTCGTGCAGCGCTTTTGCAACGAGCTCTTTTCCGGTGCCGCTCTCGCCCGTGATCAGCACCGTCGACGGCGTGTCGGCGACCTTGTCGATCACCGCGAACACCGAATGCATCTCGGCCGAGCTGCCGACCAGACCGAACTTGCCGCTGGGCAGATCGCTCGCGGGATAGAGCGATGCCTGTGGCTGCAACTTGTTCGCGGCGGCCTGACCGATCGCCTTTTCGACGATGACGCGGATCGCGTCCTGCTCGAACGGCTTCTCGATGTAGTCGAACGCGCCGGCCTTGATCGCTTCCACGGCCTGGCCGACCGATCCGTACGCCGTGATCATGATGACCGGAACGTGCGGATGGTGCCGGGCGGCCGAGCGCAGCACCTCCATGCCATCGGCGCCGGGCATCCGCAGATCGGTGATCACGACATCGACGCTGGCGAGCTGATCGATCGCCTCGAGCCCACTGGCGGCTTGCACGACGTCGTGGCCCTCACGGCGCAGCAACGCGACGAGCACGCGCCTCAAGTTTTGCTCGTCGTCGGCGACGAGGATCTTGGCCGGCTGCATCGACCGCTTACCCTACACGATCTTGCGCCGGCTCCGGCGGTACGGGTGTCTCCGTATCGGCCTCGGGCATCGGCTTGGGCTCGTCGAGCTTGGACAGCGACATCAGCCGGCCGGTCTCGGTGATGTCGACGACCTTCTGTGCGGGCACCGGCTCGGCGGCCGGCAAGAACACCGAGAACGTCGAGCCCTGGCCGAGCGTCGAGCGCACCTCGATCGTGCCGCCGTGCTGGTTGATGATGCGATGCGAGATCGCGAGGCCGAGGCCCGTGCCCTTTGACTTCGTCGTGTAAAACGGGATGAACAGTTTCTTGAGGCGATCGCGTGGGATGCCGATGCCGGTGTCGCGGAAGCGAATCTCGCAGAACTGGCCGTAGCCCAGTCGCGAGCGCCGGCGCCGCGTCGTGAGAATTTCGAGCGTGCCGCCGTCGGGCATCGCCTGCAGCGCGTTCTGGCCCAAGTTCAAGAACACTTGTAGCAACGACTCGGGATCGCCGGCGGCCATCGGCAGCTGATCGTCGGCGCGCACGCGTAGCTCGATGCCTTTGAGCTGCTCGCCTTGCAGCAGCGAGACCGTCTTGCGCACGATCTGGTTGAGATCGACCTTGTCGGCGTCGTCGGCGTTCGGCCGCTCGGCGCGCGCGTAGTCGAGGAACCGCGTGACGACGTTGTTCAGCCGGTTCGCTTCTTCGATGATGATGTCGAGGAACTCGATATTCTCGGCGCTCGCGCCGGATTTGTCGCCGGTGACGAGCAGCTGCGCCGCGCCTTTGATCGCGCCGAGCGGATTGCGGATCTCGTGCGCCAAGCCGGCCGCCATCTCGCCGAGCGCGGCTAGGCGGTCGCGTTCTTTCACGCGCTCGTATGCCTGCGATGATTCGATCACGCGCGCCGCGCCGATCGCGAGCTGGCGAAACGCATCCAGGTCGTCGGCGTCGAACGCACTCGCGGTGCGATCGTCGCGCACGCAAAACAAGCCGAGCAGCCACGGCCCTTGCTCGGTCTCCGCCGAGCCGAGCAGCGGCACGATCAGCGTGGCCTGCAGCTCGTCGACGCGCGTGCGCAACGCGACCAAGGCCGCGCGCTTCGCCTCGGCGTCGTCGGTGTTCTGGCCCTTGCCGACGAGCTCTGGCTCGCGCGCCATCGCGTCGACGTCGACAAAGCCGGCGCGGACGCGATCGAGCAGCGCGCGCTCCGCGTTGGCGTCGAGCCGCTCGGGCGGCGAGTGGCCGAGGAATCCGGCGCGATCGAAGCCGGCGCCGTCGGCATCGAGCAAGTACATCGACGCGTCGGTGACGCGGCGCGATTCTTCGAGCGCGCGCATGATTCGCTGCACCATGTCGGCGACGTCGACGACGCCGGGTAGCTCGCGGCGCACCGCTTCGATCCGGCCGCGCAGCTCGGTGCGCTGGCGCAACAACCAGCGGTTGATGCCGTTCTCGAGCCAGCTGCGCACCGGCTCGAACAAGATCAAGATGACGAACGCCGCGACCAGCGCGTTGAGCAGATACAGGCCCTGCTGGCCGCTGCCGATCCAGTACAGCAAGAGCCCGTACACCGCCGACAGGATCACGACGAGCGTGCCGAGCACCGCCATCTTGCCGAGGAGCTCGTTGACGTCGATCAGCCGGTTGCGAAATAGCGTCTGCGACAAGAAGTAGAGATAGAGGATGCCGAGCACGTTGCCGACCGCGGGCCACGCGATGCCGTAGCGCGGCAGCACGTCGGGGAGCGTCAGCGTGGTCGCGACGAAGCCGCCGAGCGCCAGGTAGCCGATCCGCGTGCGCTCGACGCGCTTCGTCGTCGCGCGATATTGCGTGTACATGTCCCAGACGCAGCGATAGAGCCCACCGAACACGTAGACGCCGAACGGCAGCAAGAAATAGTTGGTGTCGTGGAACGGCCGCCAGATCGCCGAGACGATCAGCGCGGCGTATGCGAGCAGGGTCCACGCGAGCGTGACGCGAGGGCCGCGCTTCGGGCCACCGATCGACGGCTGCGCCAGGAAGATCCGGAAGAACCGGATCGCGGTCGGCGGGATCGTGGCGGCGGCCCACAGCGACAGCCAGCGCATGACGTCCGAGTGCGTCGCGGCCGCGATGAACGAGCACAGCTGCCACGCCGACACCGTGAACGTGAACGCGGCGAACGCCGTGTACATGCGATCGCGCCGCGAGCGCAGCAGCACCGACGCGCCGATCGCGAGGATCAACAGCGCGGCGAGCAGCGCCGAGACGGCATTGGCGTCCACGCACGTAGTCTACAGGCTGCGCACCGCTTCGGCAGTGCCGCGAGCTCGGCGTTCGGCGAGCTCGCCGGGCGAGTTGCAGATCGCGGCGCGCGGGTCACGATTCATGCGAATGCGCCGGTTCCTGGTCGTGGTGATGGTCGTGGCGGCGTTTGTCGCGTGGCGGTATCGGCCGTGGCATCGAGCGAGTACGCCGGCGACGCGGCCGGTCCGGCTCGTCGCGCCCGATCCGCGGACCGACCAACCAGTTGGTCGGTCGGAGATCCACGACGCTGCGGCCGCTCGCGTGCGCCGCCCGATGCAAGACCGGATGCGATCGCGCGGCTCGAGATTCCGGGCAGCGACCGGCTATCGATGTTGATCGTCGCCGGCGATCGCCTGGTGTGGACCGACAGCGCCGGCTCGATCTGGACGATGCCGTCGCGCGGGGGCGCGGCGCACGAGCTCGCGAACCAGCACGAAGGGTCCGATTTTCCGATGTACTCGGCGCTCGCGCTGCATCGCGGCACCGTCTACGCCGCGCGCGACGGCGGGATCGCGACGGTCGCGCTGCCCGACGGCCCGGTCGCGCCGGTCGTGTGGGAGCTCGGCAGCGCCACCGATGCGTACGAGCTCGCGAGCGACGGCACGTCGCTCTACGCCGCGATGATGAGCGGTGCGATCGATCGCTTCGCCGACGACGGCACGCGCACGACCGCGATCCGCGCGTACGAAGGCGGTCTCGCGATGGGCAGCGACGCGATGTACATGAGCGATTTCGGGCTCGGCCTCGTGGTGAAGCTCGCCGCCAAGCCGCGCGTGATCGCGCGAGGTATCCCGATGCTCGCGACGTTCGCGGTCGCCGATCGCAGCGGCTACGCGTGGTCGCAGCGCGATTTTCTCGTCCACCGCGTCGAGCTCGCGACCGGCAAGGTCACCGCGCTATGGCCCGACAAGCTCGAAGCCGGCCACCTGCACGTCGACGGCGACTGGGTCTACACGTTCACCGCCGACGACGCGTTCGTGCGGATCGCGCGCGATGGCCACGAGCTGCAGGTGCTCGCCGAGCATGTCGAGGGCGCGCCGATCGCGAGCGACGCCGAGGCGATCTACGTCGGCGACGTCGGCGGCAACGCGATCTTGCGATTCGACAAAGCGCGCATCGCGCCGCTGCGCGTGACCGAGCCTGCTACCGTCGCGCGGTGAGCGATTTCTCGAAGCTGCCCGCGGTGCACGCGCTGGTCGATGCGACGGCGCCGCTGAGCGATGCGCCGCGATGGGCCGTCGTCGAGGCGGCGCGCCGGCTGATCGCAGAAGCGCGCGCGGCGATCAAAGCCGGCGGTGAGCATGGCGAGGTCGCGCCCGCCGCGGTCGCTCGGCTTGCAACCGCGCTCGCGCAGCCGCGCCTGCGCCGCGTGATCAACGCGACCGGCGTCGTGCTCCACACCAACCTCGGCCGTGCGCCGCTCGCCGATGCCGCACGCGCCGCGCTCGACGAGATCGCCCGCGGCTACACGAACCTCGAATACGACCTCGCGGCCGGCGAGCGAGGCTCGCGCCACGATCATCTCCGTACGCTCCTCTGCGAGCTGACCGGCGCCGAGGACGCGATCGTGTGCAACAACAACGCTGCCGCGACCGTGCTCGGGCTCGCGGCGCTTGCATCGGGCAAGGAGATCGTCGTGTCGCGCGGCGAGCTCGTCGAGATCGGCGGCTCGTTCCGGTTGCCCGAGATCCTGGCGCTGTCGCGCGGCACGCTCGTCGAGATCGGCACGACGAACAAGACGCACGCGCGCGACTACGAGCGCGCGATCACCGACGCGACCGGCCTGTTGCTCAAAGTCCATCGCTCGAACTTCGCGATCGTCGGGTTCACGTCGGAGGTCACGCCCGACGACGTCGTCGCGATCGGCCGCGCGCGTGGCATCGCGACGATGATCGATCTCGGCTCGGGGATGTTGATCGATCGCGACACGCAGCGGCGCTGGGGCCTGCCCGACGAGCCGACCGTGGCGGAATCGATCGCGAGCGGCGCCGACCTCGTGACGTTCTCGGGCGACAAGCTGCTCGGCGGGCCGCAGGCCGGCATCGTCGTCGGTCGCGCCGCGGCCGTCGCCAAAGCGCGCGCGCATCCACTCATGCGCGCGCTCCGCCCCGACAAGCTCACGATCGCGGCGCTTGCCGCGACGCTCGCGCTGTATCGCGAGGGCAAGCGCGATTCGATCCCGACCATCCGCATGATCAGCCGCTCGCTCGACGAGCTGCGTGCGGTCGCCGAACGGCTCGCGGAGCGGGTGAGCGGCCTCGCCGAGCCGTGCATGTCGACGGTCGGTGGCGGCGCGATGCCCACCGCGGAGCTGCCGTCGTTCGCGGTCACGCTGCCCGCCGAGCTCGAGCCGGCGCTGCGCGCGGCACGCGTGCCTGTCATCGGTCGGCTCGAAGCCGGCAAGCTGTGGCTCGACGTGCGCACGATCGGCGACGACGAGCTCGATGACATCGCGGCAGCGCTCGCGACCTGAATCGCGCCGGGCTGGCACGCGGTCGCCGCATTCGCGCGATCTGCGCGGGCACGCCGCGTGCTCGGCGTGACCGGTATGGATCGATTCGCAGGATTGTTACTCGGCACCGCCGTCGGCGATTCGCTCGGCCTGCCGCGCGAGGGCTTGTCGCCGCGCCGCGCTCGCCGGCTCTATCCAGGTCCGTTGCGCCAGCGGCTCGGCATGCTCAGCGACGACACCGAGCACGCGTGCATGACCGCGCAGGCGCTGCTCGCCGAGCCGAATGATCCGTCGCGCTTCGCGGGCGAGCTCGCGAGCAAGCTGCGCTGGTGGCTCGCGGCGCTGCCGCCGGCGATCGGGTTCGGCACGCTGCGCGCCTTGTTGCGATCGTGGCTCGGCTTCGCGCCGGATCGCAGCGGCGTGTACTCGGCCGGCAACGGCGCCGTGATGCGCGCGCCGATCATCGGCGCGTGGCTCGACGACGCTGATCGGATCGAGTCGTTCGTCGCCGCGTCGACCGCGATCACGCATCGCGATCCGCGCGCACACGCCGGCGCTCTCGCGATCGCGATCGCCGCGCATCACGCGGTGCGCGACCGCGAGCTGCGCGCCGGCATCGTGCTCGATCACGTGCGCGCACGCGTGCCCGATCGCGAGCTGCTCGGCGCGCTCGAGCGCGTCGAGCGCGCGCTCGACCGGCCGTCGGCCGAGCTGGCGCGCGAGCTCGGCCTGCATCGCGGCGTCACCGGCTACGTGCATCACACGGTGCCCGTGTGCCTGCACGCGTGGTTGCGTGCGCCGCGCGAGTTCGCCGGGCCGGTCGCCGCGGTGATCGAGCTCGGCGGCGATGCCGATACGACCGGCGCGATCGTCGGCGCGCTCGCGGGCGCGTCGGCGGGCGAGGGCGCGATTCCGCGAGAGTGGCTCGCGATCCACGACGCGCCACGGTCACTCGCGTGGATCCGAAAGCTCGCGCGTGCGATGGCCGACCGCGCAGCTCCGATCGCGCTGCCGTGGCCGATCGTCCCGCTGCGCAACGCCGGGTTCGCGCTGATCGTGCTCGCGATCGGGCTGCGCCGCCTGCTGCCGCCGTATTAGTGCGTGCCGTCGAGGATGAGGCCGTTGGTGCCACCGGCGATCACGTGCGCGGCGTCGACACCGCCGATCGCGGTGAGATCCTGGTCGACCTGCGTGTACTGGCTCGCCCAGCTCGTACCGTCGAAGAACAAGATTTGCTGATCGCCCGTGACCGCCCAGACGTGGCTTGCATCGGCCGCCCAGATCTTGGCGATGAACGAGGTCGTCGGCACGGTTTGCGCGGCCCAATGCGAGCCGTCGTAGAACAGCATCGTGCCCGCATCACCGCCGGCCCACACGTGCGTCGCGTCGACGGCGAAGAGCGACGCCAAGTACTGCGTCGTCGTCGATGTTTGACCGATCCACACCGAGCCGTTCCACATCGCGATGCCGCCCGAATAACCGACGGCCCAGATGTGACTCGCGTCGACGCCGCTGATCGCGTAGAGCCCGTGCACGCCGCTCGCGGTCGCGGTCCACGTCGAGCCGCTCCACGCCAGCACGTTGCCGCTCCAATCGACCGCCCACGCGTGCGACGCATCGCTCGCCCACACGCCGGCGACCGGCAGCGTCGCGGGCGTCGGCTGCGCGGTCCACGCCGTGCCGTTCCATCGCCAGATCGACGAGCCGCTCGTCGTGATCCACGCATCGCTCGCATCGAGCGCGAACACGTCGGTCGGCTCGCCGTCGAATGCCGCCGCGTCGCGATGCCAGCCGGTCGGATCGAGCCGCAAGATCCGGTCCGTGTAGCTGGTCGTCGCCCACGCGTGCGCCGGATCGAGCATCGCGATCGCGGTTAGCTCGGCGCCGTTGCCATAGGTCTCGGTCGACCACGACGCGCCGTCGTAACCGACGACCGTGCCGTCATCGCCGGCGGCCCACGCGTGCGCGTCGTCGACGCCGCCGGCGCCGCGCAGGTTCCGGTCGGTCGGCGACGATTGCGCCGCCCACACCGCGCCGTTGTAGTCGTCGATCGTGCCGCCATCGCCAACAGCCCACACGTGCGTGAAGTCGCTCGCCCACACGCCGTTCAGGTTGCTCGTCGTCGCCGACGTCTGCGCTTCCCACGAACCGGACGTCAGCTTCTCGACGACGCCCGCGGGACCGACGGACCACACGTTCGCGCTGTCGACGCCGGAGATCGCCGACAGCGCCGGCAGGCCGTCTTCGCCGCTCGTGCCGCACTCCCACAGATCGACGTCGTAGATGCTGCAGCTGTAGAGCCCGTCGCTCGAGCCGCCGACCGCCCACACGTGCGATGCATCCGCGCCCCAGATGCCGGCGAGCGACGTGTTGCCGTTCGGGATGATCGATTTCAAGCTCGAGCCGCCGTCCCACGAGTACAGATCGCCGTACGCGCCGATGACGTAGCCGTTCCAGATCCCGGTGAGCTCCGTGCCGCCGGTGAGTGTCGTGGTCGTCCAGGTCTGGCCGTCGAACGTCATCGCTTGCGGGCCGTTGCCGAACGCGCCGACCGCGTAGATCTCGCTGCTCGAGACGCCCCAGATCGCGTGCATGCGATCGTTTGGATCGGCGCAGTGCCAGCTCGCACCGCCGTCGGTCGTCCCGAATACGCCCGCGGTGCCGACGGCGAAGCCATGCAATGTGTCGGCGAACCATAGCGATGAGAAGTTGCCTTCGATGAACGTGCCGCTGCAGTGACCGGAGTCTTGCTGCCAGCCGGTGCCGACGCCGCTACCGCTACCGACGCCGCTACCGCTACCGACGCCGCTACCGCCATCGGAATCGTCGCCGTTGCCGCTGGAATGCCCGCATGCGAGCACGCCGATGAAGAACACGAGACCGAGACGCATTGCTGGGACGAGCCGGCGAAGCCGAATCGGTCGCACGCGATCGACCGGCCCTCGTGTTACATCTGCGCCGTGTCACCTCGGGTGGTCGCCATCGCCGGCGGCAAGGGCGGCGTAGGCAAGAGCCTCGTCGCCGCGAACGTCGGGATCTTTCTCGCCACGCTCGGCAAGCGCGTGATCCTCGTCGATGCGTCGTTCGGGGCGGCGAACCTGCACATCTTCGCCGGCGTGCCGCGGCCGGCGCGCAGCTTGTCGGAGGCGCTCGCCGCGAACGGACCGGCGCTCGCCGATCTGGCGGTCGCGACCCATGTGCCGGGTGTGAAGCTGATCGGCGGCGTCTACGATCCACCGTGGATCGCCAATCCGGGCCCCAACGACGTGCGCGTGATCGCCGAGCAGCTGCACGAGCTGCCGGCGGATTGGGTCGTCGTGGATCTCGGGGCTGGCCTCGCGTCGGCGACGCTCGAGCTGTTCCTGGAAGCCGAGATCCACTTGCTGGTCGCGGTCCCCGATCCGACGTCGATCGAGCTGATGCACCGGTTCGTGCGCGCGGCCTTTCACAAGGCGCTCGAACGGCGCGGGCTCGGCCACCTCAGCCAGCTGCCGCGGCTGGAGCCGTATCAAGATCGCGAAGGCGGTGCGCCGAGCGCGCTCGACGTCTATCTCGCCGCCGTCGCCGCGAGCTCCGACGAGGTTGCGGCGCTGCGCGATGCGATCTTGGGATTCTCGCCGCACCTCGTGATCAACTCGGCGCGCAGCAAATCGGACATGGAGCTCGGCCGTGCGGTCGCGTCGGCGGCGCGTCGCAGGCTCGGGACTCCCATTCGCTATTTGGGCCATCTCGAATACGACGAAGCTGTCTGGGCGTCGACGCGGCGGCGCCGGCCGCTGCTCATCGAGCATCCGGAGACGCGCATCGCGAAGTGCTTCGAGCGCGTCGCGCGTGGCTTGCTCGCGATTCGCGGCGCGAACGATTCGAGCGGACTGCGGCTGCACGACGAGGACGTGCTGCCATCGGATTCGCACTACGAGCTGCTCGAAGTGCCGCCGACCGCGAGCTTCGAGGATATTCGCCGCGCGAATCGCCGCATCCGCGACATCTACGGCGCCGAGTCGATCGCGGTGTCGGGCCTCTACGATCCGGCGAGCCTCGAGGCGGTCCATCGCCGGCTCGATCTCGCGTACACCACGCTGATGGACGCGGCGAAGCGCAAAGAATACGACGGCGAGCTGTTTCCCGACGGCGTGCCGATGCCGGTCAACGCGCCGAGCGAGGCCGCGCCGATCGCGCGCGCGCAGACCAAGCCCGACGATGCGGTCGCGCTCGCCGCCCGGCCGCCGATGCCTGCCATCGGCGCACGCACCGAGTTCACCGGACCGCTGCTGCGGCAGATTCGCGAGGCGATCGGCGTCGAGCTGCGCGAGATCGCCGAGCGGTCGAAGATCGGCATGGCGTATTTGCAAGCGCTCGAGGCCGAACTCTTCGCGAAGCTCCCGGCGCCGGTCTACGTGCGCGGGTTTCTCGCCGAATACGCGCGCGCGCTCGGTCTCGATGCAGAACGCGTCAAGCAGACGTATCTCGAGCGCTATCGCGCGGCGCGCGGCCACGAGCACCTAGACGCCGCGAGCGACGACGACGAGGCCGCCAAGCCTTGATCGCATCGGCCGCCGCCTCTACGATCGTGCCATGGCGACCCTGATCGATAATCCCAAGCGCGCTCGGCAGCTCGCTCGCGCGATCGCTTCGGATTTGACCCTCTATCACGAGCCGAAAATTCTCGACGGCATCGCCAACGACAACCTGTTCGAGGTGATGGCCGACGAGATCAGCGAGGGCCGCGAGCTGTTCAAGAGCCGCGTCACCGATGACATTTTCGGCCAGCACATCTACGAACGCGCGATCGTCGACGTGCTGGTCAAGTCCAAAGGGCACGTCAAGTCGAAGATCTGGTGAGCGATGGCGATGATGACGACGAGCTGATCGAGGTCGTCGTCGTCGAGTCCGGTCGCCTCGACGCGGTGATCGCCGCGTCCGTTCCGGAAATGTCGCGCGCACAGGCGCAGCGCCTGATCGACGACGGTCGGGTCGCACGCGGTGGTGTCGTCGCGGCGAAGTCGGGCGCGCGAGTGCTGCCCGGCGACGTGATCGTGATCAGGGTGCCGCCGCCCGAGCCGCTCGAGGTCACGGCCGAGCCGATCGCGCTCGCGATCCTCTACGAAGATGCCGAGTTGATCGTGATCGACAAGCCGGCGGGGATGGTCGTGCATCCCGCGCCCGGCCACCCGAGCGGCACGCTCGTCAACGCGCTGCTCTTTCACTGCACGGATCTCGCCGGCATCGGCGGCGTGCTGCGGCCCGGTATCGTGCACCGGCTCGACAAAGACACGACCGGCGCGATGGTCGCGACCAAGACCGATCGCGCGCACGCGTCGTTGACCGCGCAGTTCGCGGCGAAGTCGCGCGGCGAGCCCGGCGGGATCTCGCGCGAGTACCTCGCGATCGCGTCGCCACCGCCGCCGACGCCGACCGGCACGCTGCGCACCGCGTACGGACGTCACCCGATCCAGCGCAAGAAGTTCACGTCGAAGCTCGCCGGCGGCAAGCCCGCGGTCACGCATTGGCAGATCGTCGAGTCGCTGTACGCCGGCGACGCCGCGCTCGTGCGGTTCGTGCTCGAGACCGGCCGCACGCATCAGATTCGCGTGCACGCGAGCGATGCCGGTTGGCCGCTGCTCGGCGATCCCGTCTACGGCCACAAGCCGCGCACCGAGCAGCTCGCCGAAGCCGCGCGCATCCTCGGCCGTCAGGCGCTGCATGCACACACGCTCGCGTTCACGCATCCCACCACCGGCACGCGGATGAGCTTCACGGCGCCGATCCCCGAGGACTTCGTCCGCGCCACAGGGACGGTGTCCACTACGACAACTTAGGGAGCGCAACCGCGCGAAATCACGCGCTCGCGAGATCCGGAGGTCAACTTAGAACGGCGCCGGCCAGACGAGCTCGATGCGCTCGCGCGTGTGCGGATGCACGAAGCCAAGCGCTTCGGCGTGCAACATGAGCCGCTCGCCGGCGCGGCCGTACAAGCGGTCGCCGCGAATCGGCGCGCCGAGCCCGACCGCGCAATGCACGCGAAGTTGATGCGTGCGACCGGTGCGCGGCACGAGCTCGACGCGCGTCGGGTCGCGCGCGACGACGCGCCACTCGGTGCGCGCGGCTTTGCCGTGCACGCGATCGACGACCTGGCGCGGGCGATCGTCGACGTCGCCGCGCAGCGGTAGCTCGATCGCGCCGGCGTCGCCAGCCGGCGCGCCGTCGAGCACGGCGACGTAGCGCTTGTCGATCGCGCGCTCGGCGAACGCGCGTTGTAGCGCGGCGTGCGTCGCGCCGTCCTTCGCGACGATCATCAGGCCCGACGTGTCGAGGTCGAGGCGGTGCGCGACACGGCCGGGCATGCGCGTCGCGACCGAGTCGATGAGGTCGACGCCACGGCCGGGCACCGAGAGCAACCCGATCGGCTTTTTCACGACGACGAGCCACGCATCTTCGTACGCGATGCGCGGCTCGCCGGCATCGATCGGCTCGGCGCCGAAGCGCGGCGCGGGCTCGACGTCGAGGCCACCGAGCATGTGCGCGAGGATCGGGCCGCACTTGCCGCGGCACGCCGGATAGAACGCGCCGTCGCGGCGATCCGGCGACGGTCCGACCCAAACTTCGGCGAGCGCGAGCGGTGCGAGCCCGCGTCGATATCCATGCGCGAGCAACTTCGGCGCGGCGCAATCGCCGGCGCCGCCGGGCGGCGCGTCGAACAGCGCGGTCAACTCACGCCGATCGCCGCGCGCGTCGCGGAGATCGTACGTCGCGTGGATCGCCGCGAGCAGCTCGCGCGACCGTGCGGCGCGATGCGCGGCAACTGCGGCGCGCTCGCGGTCGATCGAGCCGGCACGCGCGCCGATCGCGGCGAGCTCGTCGGCGTGCGCAGCGTCGAGGCGCGTGCGCTCGGCACCGTCGCCGCGGCTCTCGCGATCGAGCGCGGGATCGTCGCCGGTGCGCAGCTCGCGCCGTCGCGCGCGGCGTTCGCGATGACGCGTGCGCAACGCTTCGAGCTCGGCGGAATGGCGCGCGCGGATCGCGGCGAGCACGGCGTGCGCGGGATCGCCGGCGAGCTCGGCCTCGCGCGCGGCGAGCACGCCCAGCTCGCCTTCGCCGGATTTCCAAAACGCGTCGCGCGCGCCGAGGTCGAATGCCGGCGGCGCGAACCCATCGACGAGCCACGTACCGCCGACCATTCCGGAAAACGCCCGCAGGTAGCCGATCCGAGTGTCCGGTAACCGGACGACCAGCGCGCCGAACATCTTGCCCTCGCGGCGAAGCTCGGCGGGGAGCCGCGCGACGAGCTCGTCCGCCGCGCGCCGCGCCAGCGGATGTGGCTCGGTTGCGAACGGGCTCGGCATGCGCGTCGGCAGCTCGTGTGACGCGGGCTGCGGATCGAACAAGTTGACGTCCGGATCTCGCGGGTCAGTCATTGCGCGAGGTTCCGCGCCACAAGTTGTCTTAGTGGACACCGTCCCCGGGGTCGAGGCCGTACTGCCGGAGCTTCTTCCACAGCGTCGTGCGGTTGATGCCGAGCATCTGCGCGGCCTTGGTTTTCTGATTGTCGCAGAGCTCGAGGACCTTGAGGATGTGCGCGCGCTCGAGCTCGTCTAACGTCGGCACGCGGTCGCCTACAAACGTCGCGAATGCGGCGCCTGCGGCGGGCGCGCGCGGGCCGGCGACATCGGCGACATCGAGCACGTCGCCGGCGGCGAGGATGACGGCGCGCTCGATCGTGTTCTCGAGCTCGCGCACGTTGCCGGGCCAGCGCTGCGTCGCGAGATGCGCGAGCGCGGCGTCGGAGAGCACGACGCGGCCGCGCTCGGCACGCAGCGCGGCTTGCTCGGCGAAGTGACGCGCGAGCAACCCGATGTCGCCGGGGCGCTCGCGCAGCGGCGGCACGTCGATCGTGATGACCGCGAGGCGGTAGTACAAGTCCTCGCGAAACGCGCCGGCGGCGATCTGCGATTGCAGGCCGCGGTTGGTCGCCGCGACGACGCGCGCGTCGACGCGGATCGCCGACGTGCCGCCGACGGGCTTGACCTCGCCGTCTTGCAACGCGCGCAACAGCTTCGGCTGGAGCTCGAGCGGCAGCTCGCCGATCTCGTCGAGGAACAGCGTGCCGCCGTCGGCGGCGACGAACAGGCCTCGCTTGGATGTATCGGCGCCGGTGAACGCGCCGCGCAGGTGGCCGAACAGCTCGCTGTCGAGCAGCGTGCCGACGAGCGCGCCGCAGTTCACGGGCACGAACGCGCCGCTCGCGCGTCGCCCGGCGAAGTGCAGCGCGCGCGCGACGAGCTCTTTGCCGGTCCCGCTCTCGCCGGTCACGAGCACGGTCGCGTCGGAGTGGGCGACCTTGTCGATCGTCTCGCGCAGCAGCCGCATCGCGGGCGACTCGCCGATCATCGAGCCGTACGCGAGCCGCTTGGTCAGCGCGCCGTGCGCTTGCTTGAGCTGATCTTCGTCGAGCGCGCGCTGGACGACGAGGCGCAGCTCGTCGGGCGAGAACGGCTTGCCGATGTAATCGCGCGCGCCGAGCTTCATGCCGCGCACCGCGGTGTCGATCGACGGGTACGCCGTGATCAGCAACACCGCGGGCGGCGGTTCGCCGACGAGCAAGCGCGGCAACAGCGACACGCCGTCCTGATCGGGCAGGTTGATGTCGCACAAGATCAGGTCGAAGCGACGGCGCGCGGTCGCGGCGATCGCGCCGCCGGCACTGTCGGTGGTCTCGACTTGGTGGCCCGCGCGGCCGAGCACGTCCGAGCACAACGCGCGAATGCCGCGCTCGTCGTCGACGACCAGGATCGCGCTCATGGGGCGTTGGGTATCACGACGCGGAACTCGGCGCCACGACCGGCTTCACCGTCGCCGACCTCGATCGACCCGCCGGCCGTCGCGACCAAGTGCTTGCACACGGCGAGCCCGAGGCCGGTGCCGGTGCCGGGCGCCTTCGTCGTGTAGAACGGATCGAAGATCTTCGTGCGATCGGCGGGCGCGATACCGGGCCCATCGTCGCTGACGGTGATGATCGTGGCGACGCCGCCGGGTGCGAGCGAAGCGGTCATCGCGATCGTCGTCGCGCCGGCTTGTGCGGCGTTCTGCACCAGGTTGACGAGCACCTGTTGCAGCGCGTGCGCTTCGATCGCGATCGGGCCGGTCGCCGATACCGTCGTCACGAGCTTCGTCTTGGCGCGGCGCAGCTGCGGCGCGACGAGCTCGCCGACGTGGCGGAGGACCATCTCCGGCAGCGACGTTCCGGCGCCCGCGCTACCCAGCATCGGCTCGCTCGGCCGCGGCGCGCGCGCGTACTCGAGCAAGCCGCCGATGATCTTTTTCATGCGCTCGGCCTCGTCGGCGATCAGCTCGAGCGCGTTGCGATCGGCATGGCCTTCCGGCTTGTCCTCGAGCAAGAATTTCGCGTAACCGAGCACGGTGGTCAGCGGGTTGTTGATCTCGTGCGCGACCTGCGCCGACATCACACCGACCGACGCGAGCCGATCGCCGCGCGCGAGCGCCGATGCGAGCTCGGCGCGCTCGGCGATGCGCTTGGCCATCTCGTCGACCGAGTGCGCGAGCGTGCCGATCTCGCCGGGACCGTCGATCGCCGCGCCTTCGACCACGTTGCCGGCGGCGATCGCATCGGCGCGGCGGGCGAGGTCGGCGAGCGGCCGGGTCAGGCGCGTCGCGAAGAACGCGCCGAATGCGAGCGCGAGCGCGAGCGCGGCGATGCCGATCACCAGCGTATCGCGCGTCGTGGTGTACGCGAGCGCGTAGGCTTCGCGCTCGGGCTGCTCGTGCAGGATCGCCCAGCGCACGCCGCGCAGCGATTGATAGCTCGACAGGTTGCGATACGCGCTGACGATGCCGTTCGCGGTCAGCGTGCCTTCGACCGTCGACGCGAGCGCGCGATCGACCGCCGGATCTGGCTTCGCCGGTGCGGGCACCAGATCGCTGGTCGCGACCTCCACGCCGCGGCCGTCGACGACGAGCACGCGTGCGCCCGGTCCGAGCCGCGCGCCGAGCAAGATCTCGCGCACGAAGCCGAGGTCGAGGCTCGCGATCACGACGCCCATCAGCTCGCCGGTGCGGCCGCGCGCCTGGACGACGAGGTGCACGGTCGGCCGCGGTCCGGCGCCGTGATCCTCGAGCTGCGCGTCGCCGATGTAGCCGCCGAAGCTGTGCGAGCCGATATCGACGTCGCGCACCGCATCGCCGTACTCGAGCTTGCCGTTCGGATCGACGATCGAGAGCGACTGCACGATCGGCACGTCGCTACGCAACCTGCGCAACAACAGCTGCGTGCTGCGCCCGACGTCCGGTCCCGGCGGCGCGTCGGCCCATTGCGCGGCGGCGAGCTCGACGGTGCGCCGCGCGTCTTGCAGCGTGCCGTCGAGCGCTTGGCCGAGCGCTCGAATGTGCGCGAGCGCGCCACGCTTGACCTCGTCCTCGACGTCGTGACGCGCGCGCAAGATCGCGAGCACGCCGACGACGACGGTCGGCACGAGCGCGGCGAGTGCGAGCACGAGCAACACGCGCCAGCGCAACGTCGGCCGGGTCATTTGCGGCCTTCCGCGAGTCGCGCCCAGCCGCGTCGCACGCCGTCGATCGCTTCGTCGGCGCTCGCGTCGCCCGCGACGACGGCCGCGAGCGCCGGATTGAGATCGTCGAACAAGAGCGGCGTGATCGGCGAGCGCGGCAACACTTCGGCGTTCGCGAGCGCGCCGGCGATCGCGCGGGCGAGCGGCGTTGCATGCTCGAGCGCGGCGCGGCGGGTCGGCACCGTCGCGAACGCGTCGGAAAAAATCAGCTCGACGTCGATCGATGTCAGCTCGGCCGCGAGTCGCCAGCCGCGGTCGGGCTCGGCAGCGCAGCTCGGCACGACGAGCAACTGGCCGCCGCGCGGCGCGTGCGCGAGCGGGCTCACGGCGATCGCGTCGCGGCCGGCGAGGCTGCCGAGCTGCCACGGCCCGGTCACCCAGTACGCGAGCTCGTGCGCGCTCCACCGGCGCAGCTCGTCGGGCGCCTCGGATCCTTGCGGCGGAGGCGCCGGCGCGAGCTGACCGAACAGCGCCGCGAAGTCGGCGAGCCCGCGCACCGCGCCGCCGCCGCCGATGCGATCCGGCGCGAGCTCGGCGCCTTCGGCGCGCAGCCACGGCACGAGCCAATACGCATCGACGCGCACGCCGAGCGGGTGCGCGAGCTGCTTGGTTTGCGCGGCGGCTCGCACCAGATCCGCGATCGCCGGCGATGCCGGTGCCGGCGTGCCGACGTCGCGCACGACGACGAGCCCGTCGACGGTCTGCGGCGCGCCCCACACCGCGCCGGCGTAGCTCGCGAGCTGCGCGGCCTCGGCCGTCCAGTCGAGCCCGACCAGCGACGCGGGCGGCGATGCGAGCAAGTGATCCTCGACGAAGCCGGGCAGCCACGTCGCGTCGATGCGAATGAGGTCCGGGCACGCCGAGCCCGCGCGCAGGATCTCGCGAATGACCTGCTGGCCGCGCGCGAACGGCACGAGCGATGGCTCGACCGCGAGCCCGCGGTCGGCGATCACCTTGTTGACCAGCTCGGTCTCGTTCGGGCCGAACGTGTGCAGGAAGTGGATCGGCGCGGGCGAGCTCGGCGGCGCGCTGCACGCGGCGGCCATGCCTGCGACGACGAGCAACGAGCGCCAGGTCACGCCCGCGACTCTACGTGTTATTGATGCGCTCGTGCAGAGCATGACCGGGTTCG